>NZ_JAAVVZ010000034.1 GCF_023910635.1 Sphingorhabdus sp.
CTCGCAAATCCGCCATCAATTGCGGCAATGACGGCGCTGCACAATTGCCCGACCCGCGTTCGCACATATGGCGCGCCAAGTTGGGCATCGGCGGCAAACCGTTCCCAGTGGCGCGGCTCGATGTCTTCAAGCACAGCTTTTCCGCCGATTTTCATTGCCAGCTTCACATGCAGATTGGGGTAGATGACCGTTGATAGCAGATCATAAAGCGGTGCTAGGGTGATCGCACCGCCCCCGCTAGCGCCGCTATGCAGCAAGCTGAAATTCTTGGCATGGGCATCGGCATTGCCAATAATCAGATTGAAGATCGCAGCATCGAGAAGCTTCAGAATTTCGCGCGCAGGGCGCGTTGCTGCGCGGCGCAGCAGTGCAAAACAGTCTGGGAAGATGGGCCCGCCTTCGCTGGCATATTTGCGGTGCGAAGGAACACCAAGGGCTTGCGCAAAGTCTTCCTGATGGAGACGGCTAATGCTTCCGTCTGTACCAACGGCACGGTCATAGCGAGTGACGAGCAGGAAAGACCGGTCTGCAACGCTGCGCATTTCAACAGGCGCAACATCCAGCCCAATTGCGCTTGCCAGTGACATACAGAAATATTCATTCTCCGTGGTGCCTTCAAACCGCGATATGGGCGGTTTGAGGATATGGCTTGTCGGTTGTCCCGGCGCAGGCAGCGCGATTTGCCCGTCGATCAGGAGCACTGGCAATTTGGATTGCGCGCCCGCCAGCGAGAGCCTCAATCCGTCTTCACCCGCCAGCATCGGGCGGAGCGGGAGATGATCGAGCAATTGGACGAGCGCATCGTCATCGAGCAGTTTTGGCGCGGCGTCGCTTGGCGACGCGGGCGTTTCCCCTTCGGGCAATAAAGTCAGTGCGCCCGCGACTTCGCCTCCGAGATATTCGAGCAGCCGGAACTCATTGTCCGCAGACACGCCGAGCGCGCGCGCAATCGCGGTGCGCTGGCCTTCCTCTGGCAATATGCCGCCAAAAAAGGCTTGGACCGTGCTGCGTTTGAAAGGTTCGGCTTGCTTGGGGAGCGAAAAGGACAGTGCGGGTGCTTTGGAATCAGCCAGCCAATCAGCGTCATAGGCAAAAAGCGTTTCACCATCTGGGCCAAGATAGAGGCAGCCGGAAATACGGCCCTCCCACCAGACAGACAGGCGGTCGGTCATATGTCGCCCGCAGGTGGCACGATCGTCACATCGCAACCAAGCGTCGCCAGAACATGCAGTACCTTTTCAAGTTGGAGCGTGGGCTTGCCGGCCTCGAGATCGACGATGAATCGGATTCCAACGCCAGCTGCCGCAGCAAGCTCCGCCTGCCGCAGCTTTTGCGCTTTGCGTTCGCGCAGAACGATCAGTCCGAGTGATTTACTATTCATATTACCGAGCGGGACATTATTAGGGTTGGCGGTCAATTGCAAGGTAATTATTACCGATCAGTAATAAATGCGGCCTTTACGACTAGAGATATAATAATATTCCCGCTCGGGATTTCTGTACCATTCCCGCCCAAAGTAACGGTAGCGAAAATAGCGGATTTTTTGCTAATTGTCTTTACGCGCGATTCAACATGCCCTGCAATTAAAATGGGTTAGTCTGTTTGTTAGCTTTGCGAGACTCATGACTGTCTGGTCTGGCCAGCGATCATCCTGATCACAGGCACTGACACGAGCGCAACCCAGAATGTCGCTCATCGCGCCAACCGGACCTCCAAGCCGTTGACAGTAAGCTTTGCCCAAGCCTTGTCCGTCGTCAGAACTGGTAGACCTTCAGCAATTGCTAACGCCATGCAGCTACGATCACCAAGGCCGCTGCCGAATTTTTCTGTCGCGGGCCATAAAGCGGCTGCGGCAAAAGCGCTCTGTGCATCGTGCGAACGAACTTCAAGGTGCAGCCCTGCAATCATTTCGCGCGCAATTTCCAAAGTAATACCCCGCCGCAACAAGGCCTTTACGACTTCTTGCAGGTTTACCGCAGAAATGAGAGCATCACCGATGTGGTTTGCAACAACATCAGCACCAGGCTCGTCGCGGAACAAAGCTATCAGGGCTGAGGCGTCGAGCACAATGCCTGCCATACTCAGGCCCCCTTGTCGCGATCGGCTTCTGCGCGACGCTCGGCAATAAAATCATCGCTGGTCATATCGTTTTGTACATGTTGACGATACAGTTCTTGTGCATGCCTGACGCTGTGCCGAATCGAACTGAGCGTCACCTCGTCACCTTCGATTGAAACGACAACGGTTCCGCCGTCGGTCATGCCCAAGGCCTTACGCACCGCGCGCGGGAGAACCATTCGCCCATTTTGCGCAACGCGTACATCGATCGACATTCCCACGAAACTAGCTCCTTTTTGCTATTGTCCCAATTTCAATTATGTCATATTTTGGAAAATGGAACAACGGTCTTAAATGTCATTGCGAATTAGCTTGGAAGACTGTCTCTTAAACGAGCGGTTTGTAGACAAAAGCGGCAGGGGTAGTTGGCAACTGTCTAAACCATCTGGCGTGCTCGCCTAGAATATGTCTCTTTACTATTGTTTAGCTATCAGATTGGCATCCTGCAGCCGTAAAGTCATTTCCATAATGACAGATATCGCCAATTCATCCGGTAGGGTCGCTAATCTGCAACTCAAATGATCACACGCCGCATCCAAATTCTAATTCGGCCCCATCTCTTTCGCCGCCGCCTCAATCGCTGCCTTTAGTTGATCGCCTGCATTGGCATCGACCGTTTGGACAGTGCGGTTGCCTGTGTTGGGATCTGTGACATGCATTTTGAATGATACGCCTCGGAGGGGCTGAGATATCAGATCTGCTATCATTAATTCGCGCTGCTGATTCTCGGCGTTGGCGAACGGCGCAATCAGGTCAACCAGCCACACCTCGTCGCCATTTGCCCATTCTTCGAGCGTCAGGCGGTTTTCAGGCTCGATCATACCTCTATCAAGCTTCCCGGCGGCATGCGGTGTGCATTTGGCCCAAAGCGCCAGACCGACCGGCTGATCACCGTCGCGGAACAAATAGAACTGTTCATGGATGAGCGCTGGCATAACCAGCCATTCCATATCGCCGATCGCCAGCGCCTTATGGAGAGGCGACTGTGTCAACAGCCAAGCCATTTCGCCAAAAAAATGACTGACGGTCAATGGCGTTTGTACTGGGGGCGTGGCAGACTTGCCCTTCCCTTTGGCGGAAGCTTTCGCCCCAGCTGCTGCCTGCGCTCGTGATGTTTTACGGTTCATGATTCTCTTTTCTTATGCTGCTGCTGTCAGCCAGTCATTGGCAGCCGAGGCGCGCTCCGTCCAGCGTGACGATAGACTGTCATCGCCTGCCCCGCTCCCAAACGCACTCATCGCCTGCATAAGACGCGAGGCAGCAAGCGCGGCCGCATTCTCGTCGGGCGTTGGCACGGTTGGTGTGGCAGGAGCTTCCTCCGTCTTTGTTACTGCTGAACTTGGATCAAACGCCAACGCGACATTCCCAATAGTTGCGGTCACGCCATTGGCCCATTTGAAGGTTGCAGTCGACAGCGGCATATTGTTACCAGGTCGCGCGCTTTCATTGGTTGCGGTCGCACGCAGTGCAATTTCCGTAATGCCCATGTCGGTCAACGACTTTAGCTCGTCGGCCTGACTGATGCCGTCCCCGTTGCGATCTGCCCAGATCTTAAGCTCCCCAAAACGCGCATCTTGGGCATCAATCTTGCCATCGCGTGTATTATCAAGCACCGACAATCCATCCCAGGCGCTTGTCGCATCTTCTTTTTCCGACAAGAACGACAGTTCGGAAGCATGGGTTATCGCGCCATCTCCATCACGGTCAATGACGAGCATCCCATCACCACCTGATACCCAGCCAGTGTCGTCTGCGATACCGTCTGCGTCCATATCAAAACTGGCGTTGGTGCGTTTGGCGTTACGCGCTTCAAGCCCATCCCCATCAAGGTCAACAAGAATTGTTGAGAGCATACCGATGGTGCGGTTGTTAAATGACAAGATTGCCGCAGGCGCGATCTGCCCAGCAGCGGCATCAACCACCCCTTGTGCATGACGCGCGGTAACGCGAGCGGAACTGCCATTACCACCAATGGTGAAGTTACGGTACTTGCCGTTCCAGTCACTGCGCTGAAACTCGATTTCGGGCAGTTTTGACAACGGCTTGAAGGCAAGACCTGCGTCAAGGAACTGACCTGTCTCGCCGCCAACCCGTGTAAAGCTGCCGGTATTGTAGACAATATTAATACCGGTTGTTGGGGTTTCGCCAGTTGGCGTTCCGGTCAGCGAAATCGAGGCGATGCCCGCTTCAGCGAGGCTGAGAAGCTCGCCTGCGTCGGTTGTACCGTTACCGTTAGAATCAACCCAAGCCCGGAATTCTACGAAGCGCGCGTCATCTCCATTGAGGATGCCATCATCATTACTGTCAAACGCAGCGAGGCCTTCAAGATCGGTCTTTGCACCTTCCTTGTCCTTCACGAATGATATCTCATCAATGTTATCGATGGTGCCATTGTCGTTACGATCCAGTGCTAGGAATGCGTCACCGGATTCAATCCAACCGGTTTTGTCAGCAACACCATCGCCGTTCATGTCGAAGCGTGCGGTGCTGCTCTCAAGCGTCACAAGGCCAGCCCCGTCATTATCAAGATCAAACACAATTGGCGGCGCAATCATTGGATCTTCCGGATCAAATGCAAAACTTACATCACCAATCAAGCCGGTCGTACCATCGGTGCGATGGAACTGCGATGTCGCAAACAGGACATTGCGATCACTGACCAGCTCATCGCCTGTCAGGTTCAATGTCAAATTGAGGCTCTTGATCCCCAACGCACTTAGAGAAAACAACTCATTTGTCTCGCTAATGCCGTTTTGGTTCAGGTCGCGCCAAATTTGGAAGCGACCAAAATCGTCATCACCTGCTTCGAGGAAGCCGTTCTTGTTCGTGTCCCAGAAGCGCAAGCCTTCAAGATCTGTCAATGCCTGCTCATCATCTGCTGCAAAGGAAATTTCGCGGGCATCATCGATGATGCCATTTCCATTCCGATCAAGCACCAGCAAGCCATCGTCTGCCCCCACCCAGCCTGTCTGATCGCGGGTGCCGTCGAGGTTCATGTCAAAAAGCACTTGCGAGTTTTCCAAGTCGACCATCTCAACGCCATCGCCGTCAAGGTCAAGGATGATAGGCAGCACGCCCGAAACGCCGTGCTTGAGGAAGATGATTTCAAATGGCTCGGTGTTCGACACGCCAGAGGCATCTGTCATGGTGACGGTCATTTGGTATACGAGTTGATAGCTCATACGCTGGTTGCCATAGGCTGGATGATACTTGATGCCGCCTTCCCACTCACCGTCTCCAGGGTTGTTGAATGAGAGCTGACCGTTCCAGCTTACCCACACGTTTGGATTTGCATAATTGTCGATATCGGAACTACCGCCATATGAAATATGCTGTTCTTCGGAGCCGACCATCTGAATACTGTAACTCGACGCCAGTGCACCGGTTTCGGGATCATAGCCATAAAGCCGCCCCAAGACTCCATTCTTTTGATCGTCGCGCACAATAAGACGCGGCTTGTAGCCTAAAGATGGACCTTCATTATCATCGGTAATAGACGCCGAGAACGTTGCCACGCTGGAGTGTGTGCCATCAAAAGCTTTTATGGACAGATTCTGTGTGGCCAACGAATAATCACGGATGGGATAGGAAACCTCGTGAGGCTCTCCATTTTGATCCCACTCGGTATATGTCTCATATCGGGTCGTAAGAGCCTCGTAATCGACCGTACCTGCTGTTAAAGACAACACCCCTGTCGAGCCGTCGATTTTCCATATTCCATTGGTATTTGAACCATCAGCAAAGCTCCATTGTATCACGTCACTTGGTTCCACTGCGGACAACATTAGTGAACGCAAATTGAAGTTTGCGGAGGAGGCATATGTCCCCTCTTTGTACGCACCAATTGCACCGTTGAGAACATGCGGTTCGTTTACATTCTGGATGTTGATGTTTACGGTCGTCGCTGCCTGATTGAATCCCGTGTTGCCTTGGTTATCACGGGCTATCACCGTATACGCAACCGATGGCGACCCTGCTTCAAAATTGAGCACATTGTTCGTGGTGATCTGTCCTGTAAGTGCGTTTATTGCATAACGATTGTCGTTACTCACCGAGCTTGCAGCACTGCCGTTCCAGAAATAATAACGCTGTTGGCCAAAGGCGTAAGCAGCCGAATCAGCATCAGATGCCGCAACCGTTCCGACCGCTGTCCCCGCCGCTTGCTCCTCATTCACGGCAAAGGCGTAGCTTCCAGCGAGGCTGTTGGCCTCGTTCACATCCTCAATGAAAATATGCGTTGAAGCAGCGGCGGTTGTGAACTGGCCATCGGTCGATTGCACACTGACCGTCGCGACATGTGCCTCCAGACGGCCATCGCCATTCCAGTCATGGACAGTGTATCCTACATTACGGGCCCATTCGAAGTCAAAATTGAGTCCCGGATTAAAGCGAACTTCATTTCCGATAATATAGAACCAGTTATTGGGGTTGCCACCAATTGCAAACTGCATCGTTGGAGTCGTGCCATCAACATCATATTGGCTAAAGGTTGCGGCAACAATATATGCATTAGCGGGCTTCGTACCCAGACCGGTTTCTGTAAAATAATTACCCCATGAGCCTGTCGGCGTCGAAGGTGCTTCATTCACATTGCTAATAAAGACCTGAAGCAGTGTCTCGCCTGAATCATACTGACCGTCGAACGCGTCAACATAGACATTAGCGATATGCGCGTCGATCCGACCATCGCCGTTCCAATCGTGCGTGCCGTAACCTTGCGCAAGAAGCGTCTCATAGTCAAAGCTTACACCTGCGGCCCAGCGCACCTGATTGCCAACGATTTCGAACCAGTTCCCGGGATTAGATACCAAGCGGAGCGTGGGCGTTGTTCCATCGACATCGCTCATTGCAAAAGTCGCAACGACCGCGCCCGGCGTTGCAGGCTTGCTACCCAAGCCGCTTTCGTCAAAGAAGGACCACACGGTGGCGCCGCCGCTGGGCGTGCCACTGCCGGGTCCATTCGGCGTTTCATTCTGGTTTGTGATACCAATGTTCACGGTCGTTGACGACTGCGTATATCCTCCACTGCCTTGATTGTCGCGTGCTATAACCGTATAGCTGCGATTGGGCGAACCTGCTTCAAAGTCAAATACCTGATTGGTGGTGATAACGCCGGACGTCGCATTGATCTGGTAGCGACCATCCCATGAGAATGCGCTCGTCGCACTTCCGTCCCAGAAATAATAGCGCTGCTCGGCAAAAGGTGTCGAACTGTCGGGATCAGTTGCTGCAACGGTGCCAACGCCGGTTCCAATACCAAGATTTTCGGCCACGCCAAAATTATATGTGGATGGCAGGCTATTCTGTTCGTTCAGATCATTGATGCTGATCGTGACGGTGGTCTCGACTTGGTTATAACCGGCATTACCCTGATTATCGCGCGCGATCACCGTGTAGGCAACCGATGTTGATCCAGCCTCAAAGTTCAGCGCAGCACTGGTCGTGATCTGACCCGTCGTCGCATTGATGGCGTAACGGCCATCGCTTGATGTCGAGGTAGCACTGCTACCGTTCCAGAAATAATAACGCTGTTCGGCAAAAGCGCCGCCGCTATCGGCATCGCTCGCCGCAACGCTGCCGACGACTGTACCCAAGGCCACATTCTCGTTGACGGCAAAACCATAAGTCAATGGCAGGCTGTTCGCTTCGTTCAAATTGGTTACCGAGACCGCGACAGTCTGGTCCTTAAATTGCCCAAAGTTATCGGTAACCCGGATCGTGATATTATGCGTTTGCGCAGCTTCGTGGTCAAGATTTGCGCCCGTTGCCGTTATCAGGCCAGTTATAGAGTTGATTGCAAAACGGCCGCCTGCGCTATCAATGAGTGAATAGCTATAGTCGAGTCTCTCGATACTTGGCTGATACCATTGCGCGCTGTAGCCCGCATTTGTCTGGTTATAATAGCTAAAGAAGCGCGCGATTGCATCGGTAGCACCGGGTCCAAATCGGTATGTAGCCGTATTTGCGACCTTTTGGCCTGTAACTGTATCAAAGACGCCGCCATAAACATCATTACCGATCAGCGGCGAACCTGTCGGCAGGATATAGCCATCAATCCGATACCAGCGATCTTGAATATAGTCATTCGAATTGACCACGAAGAAATAGGGATTGTTGTTAGCTTGCCCATCCCACGCATTCTCAACGTTACCGCCGGTACCCCAGTAAAGATGATGACCCTTGTTGTTTTCGGGCTTGAAGTAGATAGAAAATTTGTAAGCCTTGCTCGTGTCAGCAGCGCCGCCGTTTACCCATGGAACACCGCCACCATGGTCGCCATTGAAACCATCTTGCCCGGTTTCAACAACCTGCACTTGACCGCCAAGAGGTCCGGTGGTGGTAACGACGCGTTCTTCGCCATTGCCCCAAAGCGGGAGCAAAGCCGGATTAGACGGCAGCTGGTTATAGTCGAGCGCATCTGGGTCGACGGCCATTACAGTTCCGACCACGCGCCCGGTCGGATTGTTATTCGGTGTAGTTTCGTCCACATTCAACGCCGCGCTTACGCCGATACCCTGAACCGTGATGCCAGTAGGGGCGACATTGACGATCAACTTCGTGGTCGAGACGCTAGAAACGGCGGTCTGGCCATTTTCTGTGGCACGGGCCGTTACCTGAAGGATCAAATCCTGCGACCAGCCCGATGGCGCATTGATGGTCAAATTGGACGTCTGGGCGGGCGTTAACTTCCAAGTCGCCGCGCCTACATCATATGTTCCGGCGCTAAGCGTCACGCCTGCAGGAACGCCGGTGATCCAAACTTCTTGGGCCTCCGAACCGTCATTATCGGGGAAACTGACATTCAACGCCAACGGGATACCGCCCAACCCGGATGTCCCTGCGCCTCCTGCAAATTGTGTAATTACAGGCGTGTCGGCGACGCCATTGACGACAATATCGAACTCTTGGAATGAAGTAACCCCACCGGCATCAACGGCGGTCACGCGAATACGTGCGGTGCCACTGGCATTAGCGACAGGGTTGATTGTCATGGTGCGGACACCATTGGCATCAGCCGCGCCAAAGGTGATCCCGGCATTGGTTACGATGTTGGAACCCGATAGTACCTGCGCCGAAAGCGCAACCTGCGCATTGGGCGTTATATCATCAGTAGCGGTGACGTTAATTACCTTGGCAGCATCCTCATTGGTTGATTGCTGCGCAATGGCAGAAAGAACAGGTTTCTCGTTCGTACCCCAATAGGTTGCCCAGATTGCCTTGTAGGTAAGATCAGCCATCAACGTATCGCGCTGCGTGGTCGTCGTCGGTTTGGTCTTGGTCGCCATAATGTTGACCAAGCCTTCGATATTGATCGTCTTGCTGTAACTGGTATTGGCGATAATGAAGTCGATCTTGTGGTTTGCTTGGCTATTGGCATCGGCCACGAGATACCAGTTGGTCACGTTTATGCTTGAGTCTGTTCCGATGACATTGATTTTAAGATCATTTCCAATTCTTTCGAACCATAGATCAGCGTCGTTAATCACGCCCATTTTGTCGTTGAAGCCGATAACATCGATATCATCGCCCGATGGATCATAATTATTGATCGTGTCGGCACCTGACAAACGGGTAACGACATAAACATCATTGTCGATGCCCCCGTTCAGCGTGTCATTGCCTTCACCGCCGTCGAGCATATCATCGCCAGCTTCTGCATTGATTGTATCATTTCCTGCCCCGCCGAAGAGATAGTCGTTGCCCGCTCCTCCAAAAATAGTGTCGTTGCCATCGCCACCGTAAATGACATCCCAATTTGCAGAACCCGTTATTATGTCGTCGTGGGCAGAGCCCTGAACCAATTCAATACCGCTCAGCGTATCACCCTGCGCGGTGCCACCACTTGCAGTTCCCGTCGCAAGGTTAACCGTAACTGCGGCATTCGAACCGCTATAATCTACGCCGTCAAAACCCGCGCCGCCAATAAGCTGATCTGCGCCTGCGCCTCCGTCCAAATAATCATCACCATCGCCGCCATTGAGTATGTCATTGCCCGCTCCGCCAGATAACCCGGCTTTGCCCAAGCCCACTTGCTTAAAGCCGCGCCAGCTTTCTGCCCCCGCGGCGCGTTCGCCGTCCGCGCCTGCATCGCCACTGATATTGTCATTACCGTCATCGCCAAACAACAAATCGTCTTCGGCTCCGCCACTCAGCGTATCGTTGCCTGCGCCGCCTTCAAGACGGTCTGCACCAGCCTGACCGAGCACAGTATCGTCTCCGTCTCCGCCCGATATCTGATCATTACCATCGCCGCCGTCTAGACTATCATTCCCGGCAAGGCCGCTAATGATGTCATTGCCTGCGTTACCGGTAATCACATCGCGGCCCTGCTGCCCGGTTAGCGTGTCATTGCCATTGCCGCCTCCAAGGATATCATCTTGGTCGGTCACAGCGATGCCGATGGCTTGCGTAATGGTGAACGGTGTGCCGGTCTGATCCTTGCCTGTTACCGAAACGCTGACGCTTGCGCCTGCTTCGAAATCGAACGAGGCATCCTGTTTCAAACGCAGGGTGTTGCCGACAATCTCGAACCTAGTGTCCGTAACGGAATAAGTGTAGCTGGCATTGGCAGTACCCGCAGTATCAGGATCGCTAACCGACAATGTACCAAGCGCTATGGCTGGCCGGGTGGTTTCGGCTGCAATGCGGTCCCGTTCGGCAACGCTTGTGACCAAGGGCGACCAATTAAGGCTGGTCGGCGCTTCATTGATATCTTTGATGCCAATGGTGACCGCCGACTGCACCTGATTGAACCCAACAGCGCCCGCATTGTCGCGGGCGATGACCGTATAGGCCTTCGAAGGCTGACCAGCTTCGAAGTTCAGCGCAGCATTGACCGTGATTTGGCCTGTCGTCGCGTTAAGCGCGTAACGGCCATCGTTTGACGTTGCACTAACGGTCGTGCCGCTCAAGAAATAATAACGCTGCTGCGCAAAGGCACCGCTCGTGTCGAGATCGGTTGCAGCAACCGTTCCGACTAATGCGCCAAGCGCGACATTTTCATTGATGGACATCGTGTAACTAGCCGGAATCGCGTTGGCTTCGTTGACATCTTTGATGCCGATCGTGACCGCGGACTGCACCTGATTGAACCCAGCAGCGCCCGCATTGTCACGTGCGATTACCTGATAGGTCCCCGAAGTCTGACCAGCTTCGAAGTTCAAAGCGGTGTTGGTCGTAATCTGGCCTGTCGTCGCGCTTATGTTGTAGCGACCATCGCTGCTTACCGAAGTTACGCTTGTTCCGTTCAAGAAATAGTAACGCTGCTGGGCACCGGCAGCTCCGGCGCCGTCCAGATCAGTGGCAGCAACCAAACCAACGACCGTCCCGACAGAAACATTCTCATTAATGGACATTGTATAGGTCGCAGGCAGCGCGTTCGCTTCATTAACATCGGTTATACCAATGGTGACAGCCGACTGCACCTGATTGAAACCAGCATTGCCCGCATTGTCGCGTGCGATGACCGTATAGGCCTTCGAAGGCTGACCAGCTTCAAAGTTCAGCGCAGCATTGACCGTTATTTGTCCGGTCGTCGCGTTAATTGCGTAACGGCCATCGTTTGACGTTGCACTAACGGTCGTGCCGTTTAAGAAATAATAACGCTGCTGCGCAAAGGCACCGCTCGTGTCGAGATCGGTTGCAGCAACCGTTCCGACTAATGTGCCAAGCGCGACATTTTCATTGATGGACATCGTGTAGCTAGCTGGTAAGCTATTTGCTTCATTGGCATTCTGGACCGTGACCACAAAATCTTTTGTACTGAACGCACCTTGTGCGTCCGTCACGCGGACGCCGATGACGTGTGATGCAGCGCTCTCGAAATTGATATTTGCTGGATTGGCCGCGCTGAGCTTTCCATCTGTTGAAAGCGCAAACCGCGCTCCAGCATCGTTGACAAGCATGTAGGTAAACACGTCACCATCAGGATCAATTGCAACAAACTCACCGATAAGGGTGCCCGGTGCCAGGATCGCTGACGGTGCACTTTCGAGTACCGACAATGCAACATTATTTTTGACCGCCAGATTGATTGGCGCATCATTGACCGGCGTGATCGTCAGGTTGACAGGAAGCTCAACCGACTGACCATCGGCGTCGGTGGCCAACAATATAAAGCCGTCAGTGCCATTTGCGTTAGCAAAAGGCGTGTATGTTAGCGCACCAGTCGCCGCGTTTAGGCCGCTAATCGTGCCTTTGGTTGGTGCTCCACCCGGTTTGATCGTGTAGCTTATGACGTTTTGGTCGTGATCAATCACGCCATACGCGCCATCGAGAATGAGTGTTCCGTCCTCGGCCAGCGTCGCGGTGCGCGCAGTTGTCGGACCGGTTGGAACCGCCCGTCCACCCGCATGCCAATAGGTCGCGAGCAAGGGCGTGACAGATGCCGGGAGCGCCGTTGGTGTTATCGCAGGCGTTGGTGTCGCGCTCGTCATCGCGGTAAAAAGATTGAGTGTATCGGAATGACCTACAAAGATCGTGTGCGTCGTCGTTTCAATCGCATGGAGAAGACTATTTCCCGTGCCCAAGAAAAAGCCAGTCACCGTTATTACGGTGTCGCCGCCGATGACCGCGACGCGCAAATCATTGCCGATGCGGGTTAGCCAAATTTTATCATAAGCAACCGACGCATCGAATGTGATGACGTTGGTGCCGCTGGTATCAGTTAGCGTGTCAGCGCCCGAAAAGCGATCAAAGACATAGATATCATTGCCCGCATCACCGCCTAGCGTATCGTTGCCAGCGCCTCCGGACAGCGTGTCATTGCCAGCCCCGCCTGTAAGGGTGTCATTGCCGTCGCCACTGCCAAGCACGTCATTACCGTCGCCACCAGAAAGTGTATCAGCACCAGCGCCGCCGATCAGGGTATCGTCGCCTGCTTCACCGTAAAGCGCGTCATCGCCGACGCCACCGTCAAGAAGGTCCTTTTCGGTGCCGCCATAAATTATGTCATTGCCATCGCCGCCTGCAAGATTATCCTCACCTGCATCGCCGAAAAGACTATCGTTGCCGCCATCGCCAACCAGAACGTCAGCGCCTGCGCCGCCCCAGATCGTATCTGCGCCATCAAGCCCGAATAGACGATTATCCAACCCATTACCGGTCAGCGTATCGCCAAAACTGGAGCCCACAACATTCTCGATACCGATGAGGATATCGCCTACTGAATCCGCTCCCGTGGCACCGCCTTGCGCGGTCGCAATGTTGAGATTTACAGATACCGCAGCCGCAGACCGGACATAACGCGCCGTGTCACCCGCTTGGGGTCCAGCGGACGACGCATTATTGGCGCCGCCGTCAAGCGTGTCAGCACCAAGTCCGCCCTCAAGGCTGTCATCGCCATTGCCGCCAAACAACTGATCGTTACCCGCATAGCCGACAAGAACATCGTTTCCATCGCCGCCCGCAAGATTGTCTGCAAGCGCCCCTGCTTGACCGACCATGAGGTCGTCACCTGTTGTCCCTGTAAGCTGGGTAGCGGCCGCCGCAATCATAACGCTGCTCAACGATACCGACAGGCCATCATTGAGCTTCAATGTTTCAACGGCGCTATTGGCTGTTGTCTGGTTCTTGATAGTCACCTGCGACGCTGATGAATTGCCATAGCGCACAATCAAATCAGCACCGCTCTTTAGGAACGTCAGATCATTCAAGCTTATATTGGGTCCAAATTCCAGTTCGTCGCTGCCGCCATTGACGGTGGCATCAAACTTCTGACGGGTAACCTGTTGACCGTTCGTGCGCAAAAAGCCGCCTAGCCATCCGGTCTGGATATAGGCAGATGGCGCAGGCGCGGTTGGGTTCGCGGTTGGGGCGTAGGCATAAGTGCTGTTATCATAAACGATCGTGCCGTCGGGCGCCTTAATTTGAAGGCGCCAGTAATGATTGCCGGTCTTTGTATCGGTGGTGCCCGTCTTGGCCCAGCTCGCGACAGTATAGCCGCTTGCAAGCGCGCCTGCGGTGGTCACAGCCTGCTCGACAACGAAGCTGCCCTCCGTAATCGTATCCGCGCCATCACCGACATTCCAGATATACGTATCGTCGCCCGCATTGCCTTGAAGATTGTCGTTCCCAGCGCCACCCGAAATCTCGTTCTGGTTTGCATCACCGCCAAGGAAATCGGCACCACTGCCACCTGTCAGATTCTCGATTGCTGTATATTCATCGCCAAGCGCATCGCCTGCATTTGCCCAACTCGCAGACAGCTGAGCGCGAACGGCGGCAGCGGTTGACGCATAAGACGCGGTATCGAGCCCCGCACCACCGATCAACACGTCCTTACCGGCGCCGCCGTCGAGAATATCATTGCCAGCGCCGCCATATAGCACATCGTCGCCAATCTCACCGCGCAGCGTGTCGAACCCGGTATTGCCCGCAAGGATGTCGTTACCCTGTCCACCGGCAATCACATCATCGCCTGCACCACCGGTGATCCAATCGGCTGTCGAAGTGCCTGTCAGCGGCGCACTGTTGGTGCCGTCGGCCTCGTCGGTACCTGCAATCAGCGACATTTTGGCAGGTGCGATATCAAGAATACCCGTCTGATAAAAAGCAAGCTTTTCGATCTGACCTGGCGCCGAATACCAGTCGCGGATCGTGATGCTGTCCTTGGCAAGCGCCGTATTGGCAAGCTCCTCGTTCTCGCTGCTGATCGCAAACACGAGATCGTTGCCAGACTTTCTTAAAATCACATCTTGCAAGTTAATTCCGGGCGCAAATTCGATCGTGTCAATGCCCGCATTGGCGGTAATGGGGCCATTTACTGGCTGATTGAAGATTTTTAGCGATCCTGTGGCGCTGTTATAATCATAACGGCCCATCCACTGAAAATCAGGGTCGTCTGCGGTACCGATATTTTTACGAATAATAACCCCGCCAGGTCCGAAAACTTCGCCAGTCGTTTCATTATAGGCAAAGCCTGATGCCGGGATAAAGTTACCGGCCTTCCATACCTCGACCCACTGGTTCACAAACTCGTCAAAGTAGGTATCGCGGCCATCGCCGCGGGCATATCGGAACGTGTCGTTGCCAGCGCCGCCGACGACTTCATCACCATCGCCGCGACCGCCCGAAAGAATATCGTTGTCGGCACCACCATAAATTTCGTCAGCGCCGCTATCACCGGTAATCGCATCCTTGCCAGCACCGCCGATCAGTTCATCATTACCAAGGCCGCCAATGACAAGATCGTTCCCCGCATCGCCTGAAACCATATCGTTGCCAGAGCCGCCATTGCCGACATCATCGCCTTCTAAAAGAAAGAGCTTGTCATTTCCCGCTCCGCCATAGACGAAATCATTACCAGCGGTGCCGATCAGCACATCGTTGCCCGACCCGCCGATCACAAAGCTTGCGATATCGCCGATGCGGATTTCATTGCCATCGGCAAAGCGCAGCCATTCGACGCGCTTGAATGGGTTGGTGAACCAGTCCTTGACGACCATTTCTGTGCCGGAGAACGTCTCGACATCATTCACGGTTTGCATCACCTCGATGATCAAATCATTGCCGGGCCCCGCGCTTGTGCCCGAACGCACAAGCCTGATATCGCCGATTTCGATCCCGATGCCAAAGACAATGGCATCCTCGCCACCTGCGACCTGATCCTTTTGTACCCCGGCCCAATTGCCCACCCAATTGCGTGCGACGGTACCTTGAAGAATGCCCGCCATGCGTTGCCCAATAACATCAAATTTAGCAGCTTGGGCAGCGGTGACGTTTAGCTGTTGCAAAACACTCGAAGAATAGACCTGAGGATTCGCCGCAAGGGGCGCGCCCGTGGCATCTTCCTCCAATTGGTCGAGCCCATCGCCAAGGCGCACCACATATTGGTCTGCGCCCGTGCCACCCTTCAGATTGTCATTATCGCCCGCGCCGCCCGCAAGAATGTCGTCACCCGCGCCGCCGGTGATTATGTCTGCGCCGTCACCGCCCTCAAGCCAGTCAGAGCCCTCACGGCCCTTGAGCGTATCATTGCCCGCCCCGCCGTCGAGATAATTGCCATCGCCGCCCAAGGCCGCTAGATCTTCGGTGCCCGCGTCAAGCACATCATTGCCATCGCCGCCGAGCAACCAGTCATCGAGCCGCCCGCCATACAGCGTATCATTGCCCGCGCCGCCAAAGATATTGTCGCCAAGGTTGGAGGCGTAAATCGTGTCATCCCCCGCACCGCCATCAACCGTTGCGGCGATGTCGATGTCGAGTACCTTGCGGTCGGCGGTCGCAAACGCCACCGTCGTTGCTGCCGCCAGTGCGCGCGAACGCGAGATTGTGAACTTTGCCTGACCGCTTGCCTCATCGACCACGACATGGTCGATCCACACCAACGGTTCATTGCCCGCGCCATCGACGATCGTGCCCGTGCCCGATACCGCAGCGCCGCCATTCGCCAAGGCGCTTGCGCCAGCGGTGACGGTCGCGGAAAGCGTGAACCGCTCATTACCCTCCACGTTCAAAAACTGAGGTTCGCCGTTGCCGGTATTTGGCTGCCCCGTTTCGGGGTCAAAATCTGGCGCGACATAGTCCGGGTTGGGCACATTGTCCGCGACGACCGCCGTGCGCACGAACAATTCGGTGGCACCTGCCGCAAAGGTCGCCGACGTCGCGTTTACCCAAGTCACGCCGTCTGCCGACACCTGCACATTGCCCGCGCCCACCGCGCCATAGTCCACGCCGCC
>NZ_JAAVVZ010000035.1 GCF_023910635.1 Sphingorhabdus sp.
TTGGCGCTCCGGATCAAGACCATCAAACTTCAAACGCCCCGGCAAAACCTTGGCATCGCTGGCGACATAAGCGAGCGCATAGATTGCTGCGGATTTATCGCGCGCAACGACGCCGCTGGCGATCAACTGCGGCGCGCTGTCCACAACATCACCGTAATTCCGTAATTCGTAATTGGCCTTGCGCCGACAGAAGGAGAGCTATAATAAAAGACTAGTTTTGAAGATCTAAGGAGATGTTATGCGTGTCGCGATGATGGTGCTGGTTGCGTGGGTCCTGTTGGTGACACCTCCTCAGGTTGAAGCACAGCAACCAGAACCAAACCATCCGGAATTCTCGCTCGAACAGACGCTTCTTGCGAACGGATATAAGGTGGTTGCCCTGACGAAATTGCGCACAGGCCATGAAACGATTGAGGTAACACTCAATGGTGTGAGGGGCAATTTTGTTCTCGATTCCGGCGCAGGGGCGTCTGTCGTACACAGCGCCAACCGCAACAAATTCGGCCTTACCGAAACGGGTGCCTCGATCACCGGAACGGGTGCTGGCGGGCAAATCTCGCTGCAAACGGTTCCGATACGGAGTTTGAGTCTCGGTACCGTCGCCGTTCCGCAGCCAGAAATTTCAGTCACGGACCTGGGCTATGTAGTCACTGCTATCCAGCAAGCTGCCGGGGTGACCATCGACGGCGTTATCGGCCAGGACATACTGACGCGCGATGGAGGTATCATCGACGTGCGCTCGCAGCGGTTGTTCTTGGAATTACGATGATGTTGTGGACGGCGCACTGTTGAGTTGAATTACCGTGAATTACCGTGACGGTGCACTTAATTCCGACATCTTTGCCATTTTGACGCCACGAAGCTCGATTTAAGTGGTCCTGACCCAATGCCGGATATGGGGCGCAGTCAGACCTATATAAACCAATGGCCCCACTAAAGGTTCGACTGACGCAGATGATCATTGGCGCGACCGCGTTGAAGCGCTTCAGATGGCGGCGACGTGAAACAGCAAGCAGGTTTCGGGATAGGCATGCGGCAATTGCAACCCATGTTGCATCAATGCCGCGCCGCTGAATATTGCGCCCGCGCCGGTCAGGTTCAGCGTTTCAATCGCCGACGGTCCTTTCACCGCCTGCCAATTGGTTGGCCATATAAGCTGGAGCCTATATTGGCGCTCCGGATCAAGACCATCAAACTTCAAACGCCCCGGCAAAACCTTGGCATCGCTGGCGACATAAGCGAGCGAATAGATTGCTTCGGATTTATCGCGCGCAACGACGCCGCTGGCGATCAACTGCGGCGCGCTGTCCAAACGATATAAGTCGCCTGTATGCAGCAAAGAACGGTGTTTTTTATGCAAATCTATGGCGTTTTTGAGCATATCAAGGTCCGCCGCCCGCTCGGTCAGCAAATTCAGCTCAAGCCCCATATGCCCCATAAATGCCGTCGCCGCGCGCATTTCCATCGATAGCCGCCGTCCCGTCACATGACATTTTGCGGGCCCTATATGACAACCTAACACTTCGAGAGGCAGGAAAAAGCTGGCCCCGCGTTGGATTACTTGGCGGTCTAGCGCGTCATTGCTGTCGGACGTCCACACACGGTCGCTATGCGCCAAAACGCCCATATCGGCGCGCGCGCCACCGGAGGAACAGCTTTCAATTTCGACCTGCGGATGCGCGCTGCGGACGCGGTCAAGCAACGTGTAAAGCGCCTGAACTTGGGCAAGAGCGCGCGCTGTGCCGCCTTGCCCGCCGGGATGGCTAAGGTCGCGGTTGTTGTCCCATTTGATGTAGCTTATGTCATGATCGCGCAACATCGCGTCGATCGCATGGAACAGATAATCGGCAACTTCTGGACGGCTTATATCCAGCGCCAATTGCGACCGGAACGGCACGTGTTCGACGCCCTCCAGGCCCAATACCCAATCGGGATGCGCGCGGTACAGGTCGCTGTCGGGGCTGACCATTTCGGGTTCGAACCACAGCCCAAATTCCATGCCAAGGCCCGTGACATGATCGACCAACGGACCAAGCCCATCGGGATAAACGTCCCGCGATACGGTCCAATCGCCCAGCCCCGCACGGTCATGGCGGCGGCCACCAAACCAGCCATCATCCAAGACAAAGCGTTCCACACCAATCTCCGCGGCGCGGGTCGCGAGTTCTTTCAACTTATTGATATCATGATCGAAATAGACCGCCTCCCAACTATTGTAATGCACCGGACGGGGCTTGGCCCGCGTTTCAGGCCGCAGCAATTTTGTCCGCACATATTCGTGGAATTTGCGGCTGAGCGCGCTGAGCCCGCTGTCACTATAAGCCGCGACAATCTGAGGACTTGCATAACTCTCCCCCGGCGCGAGCCGCACTTCGCCGGGTAAAAGCAACGCGCCAAGGCTGGTCAACACCCGCCCATCGGTGAGCGAATCCACGCGCAGGCGATGATTGCCGCTGAACGCCAGATGAAAACCATAGGCCTCGCCAGCGCTTTCATGGGTATTGGCGGTGGCCAGCAAGATAGCGGGGTAGCTGAAATGCGACGTCCGCCCGCTGCGGTTCTCGCGCAAATAGGTTGCTGCATTGCGCGCCACCCGCCCTTGCGTAAACTCCTGCGTCCAACGTCCCGTAAAGCCGATAATATCGGTCATTATGTCTGGCACAGGCAGGCACGCGGTCATCATGTCGTTTAGATCAAGCGGCGTTGCCCCATAATTGGTCAATGTTGACCGGATGCGCAGCACGCCGCTGCACCCATCAAAATCAATCTCATATTCCAACCCAAGCCGCGTGCGTTCGTCGCGGCAAATGACCTTCGCGCCGTGGTCGCGCGGTTCGACCTTGGCGACGGCAAATACACTGCCCCAATCCTTGCCCGCCCGATGCGCGGCAAAGCCATGAAACATCGGATGGCCAAGCCCCGGCTCCATCGCCAAGGACAAAGGCAAGGACATATCCGCCACGCCGTGCATCCCTTGCCGTTCGGACAGCCGCTCCAAATCGGCACCATCCACGCCCAAGGGCAAGGCCGCACCCCAATATAACACCGACAAAGGCGCACCCTTGGCGCAGGCCAATATCAAGCAGCTATCTGGCGCATCAAAACGCATGTGGCGCAAAATATTTTCTCCCTCGGGCGCAGTTGCAACAATCGCGCGCATCAGACGCGTTGCCTTTTCAAACACATGCTCTAGTTTCGCAACCAACAAAAGCGCAGAGCAATTTGACGCATAAAACAATAAGGGGGATTGCGATGTTCGAAGCCAGTCAATCGGCCGTTCAATTCGGTATTTTTGTGGGCCTTATGGTCCTCATTGCTGTGTTCACTTGGGCCAAGGTGCGTGGGAAAAATCACGCCGATGGCGACCAGAGCAAAACCGACAAAGACATATTTCTTGCTGGCGGCGGGCTGAACTGGTTCTTCGTGGCGGGCGCGATTACGCTCACCAATCTTTCCACCGATCAATTGGTGGGTATGAATGGCAATCAAATGCTGTTGCTCGCATGGTGGGAACTGGCGGGGTTTGTCGGGTTGCTGATCTTGGCCTTTGTCTTTGTGCCCATTTACTATCGTAACAATTGCACGACGGTGACGGAATTATTGGAAAAAAGATATAATGGCGGCAGCATTCGCACCGTCATTTCGGCGCTGTTCATCATCGGCAATATCTTTATTTTCCTGCCCGCAGTTATCTATAGCGGGTCGTTGTTCATGCAGTCGGTCTTTGGCACCGAAATGCCCGTCATCGTCATCGCGAGCATCTTTGCGGTCGTTGGCGCGGCTTATGCGATATTGGGCGGGCTGCGCGCGGTCGCAGTGCTCGATACCTATAGCGGCGTTGGCATATTGGGGCTGGCGCTGGCGGTGGTGATTTTGGCCTTGGCAGCGGTCAATTTCGACCTGTTTACCGGCGTTCCGGCCGAACGTGTATCGATGATCGGCAGCTTGGATTCGCCCATTCCATTCCACACTTTATTTACAGGAATGATTTTCATTCAGATATTTTATTGGTCCACCAATCAGAATATCACGCAAAAGGCATTGGCCGCGCCGACGGTGCGCGAGGCACAGAAAGGGGTCATGGCCGCCGCGATTGTTCGCGTGCTCATCATCCCGCCGATTGTCGTCATCCCCGGCGTCGTCGCCTTCAAATTGTTCGGCGATGTCGGCGACCGGGCCTATGGCATGGTGGTCGCGCAAGTATTGCCCAGTTGGACCAGCGGCATGTTCGCCGCGATGATTGCAGCGGCTGTGCTCACAACTTTTTCGGCGGTTCTGAACGCGACGATCACGCTCTACACGGTCGATTTCCATCGCAAATTTATCAATCAAAAGACCAGCGCAATCACGCTGAACCGCGTGGTCGGCATTGGCGCAAGCATCGTCGCGATTGCGCTTGTGCCTTTATATGCTGGCGCGAGCAGCATCATCAACTTGCTGCAGGAACTAAACGGCCTGTTGTCGATGCCTATCTTGTCTGCCTTTATCGCCGGGCTATTGTTCCGCAATGTCGATGCGCGGGCGGCGATAGTCGGGCTCGTTTACGGTGTTGGCATTTATGCGCTGCACAATTTCATACTCTACCGTCCCGACACGCTGTATGTGGGCGAGACATTTTATCAGCATTTTGGCCTGCCTTGGCTGCATTATATTGACGTCATGGTCTTTGTGCTGGTTAGCTCGGTGCTGGTGGCGCTTGCGGTCAACCGCCTAATTTTCGGCAACCGCGCGATATTCATTTTGTCCAAGGAGGGACGCGCAATGCGCGCGGCAGAAGCATGAGCGAATATATATTGGTCATTGACGAAGGCACGACATCAACCCGCGCGGTATTGTTTGCAGCGGACGGTAGCGCCGTGGACAGTTGCCAGCGCACGCTAACGCAGCATTATCCGCAACCTGGCCTTGTCGAACATGATGCGCAAGAAATCTGGAACCTGACGCTTGCTTGTGCGCAAGCGATGGTGGCCAAGGCAGGGGGTGCGGACCGGATCGCCAGCATCGGCATCACCAATCAGCGCGAGACTGTGGTGTTTTGGGACAAGCGCACCGGCGAGCCACTCGCGCCCGCCATTGTATGGCAAGACCGGCGAACGGCGGAAATTTGCGCCGCGATGAAGGCGCAAGGCGAAGAGCCCGTGGTTCAGGCGAAGACCGGATTGTTGCTTGACCCTTATTTTTCGGGATCGAAAATCGGTTGGGCGCTCGAAAATTGGCCGCAGTTGAAGGACGCGGGCGCGCATCTGGCGGTCGGCACAGTTGAAAGCTACCTCGTCTATCGGCTGACGGGCGGAAGCCATATCACCGACGCCAGCAATGCCGCACGCACCGCGCTCATGGCGATTGGTAGCGGCGGATGGGATGACGGGTTGATGGACCTGTTCGGCGTTCCACGCGACATATTGCCAGAGATCACGGATTGCGCAGGCGACCTTGGCACAACATTGCCGGAACATTTCGGCGGCGCGATCCGCATTTCGGGCATGGCGGGGGATCAGCAAGCCGCAACCATAGGGCAAGGTTGCTTTGCCGTCGGGCAGACGAAGGCGACCTTTGGCACCGGCGCGTTTGTGCTGACGCAAACCGGGACCACATTGCGCCAGTCCCGCCACCGCTTGCTATCAACGATTTTGTATCAATTGAATGGTGAACGTCATTATGCGTTGGAAGGGTCGGTATTTGTCGCGGGCAGCCTTGTGCAATGGCTGCGCGATGATCTGGGGCTGATCGCAGTTGCCGCCGAAACCGAGCCGCTGGCGCGTAGCGTGCCCGACAATGGCGGCGTCTACCTCGTGCCTGCGCTTTCGGGGCTAGGCGCACCGCATTGGCGTCCCGATGCCCGCGCCACGATCAGCGGATTGAGCTTTGCGGCCACAAAGGCGCATGTCGCCCGCGCTGCGCTGGAGGCGATGGCGCATCAGACCTATGACCTCAAAACCGCCTTTGCCGCCGATGGTGCCGATTGGGCCGAATTGCGCATTGATGGCGGCATGGTGGCGAATGACTGGATGGCGCAGGACCTCGCAGATATGCTGGCGATTGATGTCGAACGCCCCGCCTTTGTCGAAACCACCGCACTTGGCGCAGCCATGCTGGCGGCGGTTGGTTGCGGACTATTCCCCACATTGGAGGATGCGGCCAGCATGCGGGGCGGAGTAACGCGTTTTACACCGATGCTTGGTGCAGAGGCGCGCGACGTCCGCTTGTCTGGCTGGTCAAACGCACTGGCCCGCGTTCTGCAATGATGCGCTGACAAAAAAGGCGTTGCGTGCGCCAGACGTCTGACTTGTTTTGGCGCGCATTAATCCGTAACGACTCGGATTAATGAATGATGCCCTTGCACTGGCTTATGCCCAACGACTGATCGCTTGCGAAAGCGTCACACCTGCCACTGGCCCGGTTTTTGACGCGCTTGAAGATATGCTTGTTCCGCTGGGCTTTACCGTCGAACGCTTTATTTCGGGCGAAGACGATACCAACCCCGCACATGGCGCGCCTGTTGAAAATTTGTTCGCCATTCGTGCGGCAAGCGGAAAGCACTTTGCGTTTGCTGGTCACGTCGATGTCGTGCCGCCCGGCAATGGCTGGGCTAGCGACCCGTTTGTGCCAGAGATTAAGGGCGATTTGCTGCACGGACGCGGCGCTGTCGATATGAAGGGCAGCATCGCCGCCTTTGTTGCTGCGCTGCATGACATCCCAAAGGATGCAGGCACGATCAGCCTGATCATCACGGGCGACGAAGAAGGGCCTGCCATCCACGGCACACGGGCACTGATCACCCATATGCAGGCACGCGATAGCATCCCTGATTATTGCCTCGTCGGCGAACCTACCAGCGTCAACCGCTTGGGCGACATGATGAAAATCGGCCGTCGCGGTTCGGTGAACATGTGGATTTCCGTCGCGGGCACGCAAGGCCATGTCGCGTATCCACATCTGGCGGACAACCCAATTCCAAGGCTTATTGCGATTCTGGCCGAGATCGAAGCCATCACGCTCGACACAGGCACCGATTGGTTTCAGGCGAGCAATATCGAGGTTACCGACCTGAGTGTCGGCAACAAGGCAACCAATGTCATTCCCGCACAGGTCGAAGCACGATTGTCGATCCGGTTCAACGATCTGCAAAATGGCGATGCGCTTGTTTTAAGGCTCCGTGAGCTTGTTGAGCGCCATGGGGGTATGCTAACAGCCATGATATCCGGAGAGGCCTTCCTGACGCCTCCTGGCGCGTTCTCAGCGGCGATATCCGACGCAGTTGAGGCTGTCGTCGGCATCGCCCCCGAAGCATCGACGACGGGCGGCACTTCGGACGCCCGATTCCTGACCAAAATATGCCCGGTGGTCGAATTTGGCCTGTGCAACGCAACGATGCATAAGTTGGACGAAGCGGTCGCGATTGCCGACTTGGCCGCACTCACGGAGATTTACCGCCGCGTGACGCTCAAAATGCTGGCAGCTTAGGCCTAGCTTTTCAACATGATGTAAAGCGCGCCCGTACCGCCATGGCGCGGATGGGCGTTGCGCACCGCCGAAATATGGCGCGCATGCCGCGATGCCGCCAACCAGTCGCGGACAACAGCGGCAATTGCGCCCCTGCCCTCGCCACTTGCCCGATCATGCGCGCGCGGTTTGCCGGTTACGAGCAATATCACTTTCATCCGCTGCGCAATCGCCTGCTCCAACGCACCATCGAGACGGTTATAGGCCAGCGAAAGCGACGCGTCGTGCAGATCGATGCTGACGTCGGGCACTATGCTACCGCGCGTGATCCTTTTGTCCCAATGTCCGTCGAGATACTGGGGCACAGGCGCAATCTTGCTTTGCACGGGCGTATGTTTTGGCTTTGTATCGGCAGGGACAGGCTTTGGCTTGGCGTTCAAAAACTTCGCCAGCACCGCCTTATCCGCCGACGGGGTCGTAACAGGCACCGGCTTTGGTTTGCCGCCATGCATCGGTTTTACGGTCGCAATGACCCTGCCCCAAAGGGACTTTTCCGTGCTGTCGAGATGCCGCGCCATGCCAGATTTACAGGCCCAGCCGCGCAACCGCCGCCTTGGGCAGGAAAACAAGCGCGGTGCCCCGCGCCGCCATGCCGCCCGCAATACCGCGCGCGCGGTCGCCAGCGCCCCAGAAGGTATCAACGCGGTTCGCGCCCTTGATGGCGCCGCCGGTATCCTGCGCAATCCAAATACCATTGGGTTCTGCGCGGTCCATCGACAGCCATACCGGCGCGCCCAGCGGAATGAATTTCACGTCCACCGCAATGCTTGCCTCACCCACCACAGGATAGCCCATCGCGCCCAAGGGACCGGCGCCGGTCAGTTCGCGGAAGAAAATATAGCTTTTATTTTCCTGCATAATCTTGCGGCCCTCTTCGGGGTTGGCGTGTAAAAAGGCGACGATACCTTGCATAGAGGCATCGGTAATCAGCCCGCGATCCCGCATCAACCGGCCAATGCCGGTATAGCCACGCCCATTTTGGCTTTCATAGCCAATGCGCATCACATTGCCGTCGGGCAGTTTCAACCGGCCCGACCCCTGAATTTGCAGGAAGAAGAATTCGACAACATCGGACGCATAAGCGATTTCAAGGCCGCGCCCAGCCAATGCGCCATTTTCTATCGCAGCTCGGTCGTCATATTGCACAAATTTCGTGCCGCTGACCTTGCCCCGGATGCTGCGTCCCTTGAGCTCATCGGAAAACTGCCCAAGGTCAACATCAATCAGGTCTGATGGGCGCTTATAGACGGGAACGTCGCATCCAACTTGCGGCGTGCGGCAACCGGCGATTTCGGGTTCAAAATAGCCCGTGGCAAAAGCCCTGCCGTTGCCGACCTGCACCGCATCCATATGCTCTGCAAAAAAGGAAATGGCATCATTGGTCCATGTTTTGACGGCGTCGCATGCCGCGACCCAGTCGCTCCCTTGGGTCAGGCCGCTATTGTCGGCACGGCTGACAAGGCCGGGGCAACTTGTCCTGAAACTATCCATCGCAAGTGCCGCCTTGCGCGCATCAACCTGCAAAGTGGTAATTTGCGGACCGCGCACCGCGCCAAGTCCTGCCGCTGTTGTGATATCACGCGTCGGCGCAGGCGTTGCCGCTATATCCGCGACTGGCGGTGCAGGCACCGTTGAACCCGACGACGTTGCGGGGCCAGTATTAGGAATCCCCCCGCTTGCACAAGCGGAGAGCGTGAGGGCCGATAGACCAAGAATGAAAAGGGCGCGTTTCATCGCCCGGGTGAATCAGACCGAGTCGGTTTCGTCAAGCTTCCAGTTACGGCCGCCCGATTTCACGTCGCGCATGAATGTCCAGATATCATGCGTTTCCACCGCATCTGTCATCGATCCACCAATGACATTTCCATCGGCATCCTTGACCATCGCGGCAATGTCGGCGTCAAAGCGCACCGAGATACGGGCCATGGGGTGATCGTAACTTGCGTCGACAACGCGAATATCGTCAATGCGGACCAAGCGGTTTTCGAGGGTTTCACCACGCGCAACCCGGCCATCAATCGCCTCGGCGAAGCTTGCATAAACGTCATCATCGCACAGGAAGCGAAGCGCTTCCTTGTCGTTCTTCCAATAGGCCTCAAGCACCATTTTATAAGCGGTTTTTGAACCCTCCACGAACGCGCCGAGATCAAAACCGCGATCTGCATTACCAATCGCTTTGATGCCGCTTTGCGCGGCCATATCGACGTTGGACAGATCAGTAGCGGGCAAAACCGACGCAGCATCACCACCAGCAGATGGCTGCCGCAACAATGGCGGGGTATTCGCTTCAACAGGGCGGCGGGCCACAGGTTCTTGTTCATGTCCGGTACGTTTGCCGAGCACTGCGTAAAGGCGAAGGCCCAAGAAAGCTGCAACAAGAGCGAGCAAAACAATAGTAAACGTCACAACGCCTCCATCCGGCAAGAAACTAAACATGGTCCCGGCGCGAAAACTAATCGCCATGCTCCCACATCAAAACATATAGGCACTATTGATACGGGTTTCAAAGGGCTTTGCCCAAAGAAAAATGCACGCTCAGGTAAGGACATGGCACAAGCGCAACAATCATTGCCCTTTGACGGCACGCCTGCTAGGCGCGTCGGCCATAAAGGGGTCGTATCAATACGGCTGTGGCAACCAACAAGAAAGCACGACACATCATGGCCGACGAAACAGGCACTATCGTTTCCGACAAGGTAAAAGCAAATGGCGAAGACACTGCGCCCGCCGTCGGCATGTTGAACCAGTATATCAAGGATTTGTCGGTTGAAAATCCGCACGCCCCGCACAGCTTTAACTGGGAAGGCGCGCCGCAAATTGATGTGCAGGTCAACATTCAAGCCAACGCCATTACAGACGAAGTGCATGAAGTCGCCTTACGGCTTGCCATCAAGGCAGAGACTGACGATGGCGTACAATTCTCCGTTGAGCTGGATTATGGCACCTTGTTTGGCCTGCGTAATGTCAGCGAAGAGCAAGCCCACCCGTTTTTATTCGGTGAAGCCCCGCGCTTGATGTTCCCATTTGCGCGCCGAATCGTTGCGGACGCTGTGCGCGATGCCGGCTATCCGCCACTGGTGCTTGAACCCATCGACTTCAACGCGCTCTACATCCAGCAGCTTTCGCAAGCACAACAAATGGCAGAGACGCAGCCTGCCGGCGAAGCCTGAAGCCGACGGCACCAGGTGAACAGATGAGCCTGGTTCGAAACAGCATTACCATCGGGGGGCTGACTTTGGTCAGCCGCGTCTTGGGTCTGGTGCGCGACATGTTGATGGCACGCTTCGTAGGTGCGGGCCTCGCGTCCGACGCATTCCTGATCGCATGGCGTTTACCCAATCTGTTCCGGGCACTTTTTGCCGAAGGCGCGTTTGCGGCGGTATTCGTGCCGTTGTTTAACAAAAAAATGACGCAGGCCGAACGCGAAAAGGCCGACCAAGGCCTGATCGCCGCGCGCAATTTTGCAAGCCAAGTGCTGTCGGTACTGTTCCCGTTTCTGGTGCTGTTCACGGCCCTTATGATGCTGGCCGCTGGCCCTATTGTCTGGGCTATGACGGGCGGCTTTCCTGATGGCGGGCCGGAGAAGTTCGCGCTGGCACGGCACTTAACGATCATCACATTTCCCTATCTGGCGCTGATATCATTGGTATCCTTGCTTGGGGGCATATTGAATTCGCTGAACCGATTCTGGGTGAATGCCGCAGCGCCGATCTTGCTGAACATCTGCATGATTATCGCGCTGATTTTCTTCCGTGGGGATAATCCCGTTGAAACGGCGGTAACGCAAGCAGTTGCAGTTACCGTGTCGGGCGCGCTGCAATTGCTTTGGCTCATCTGGGCCTGTCACCGCGCTGGCGTTAATCTTAAACTGACACTGCCGCGCCTGACGCCCGACGTGAAGCTCATGCTGGCCTTGATTGCACCCGCCGCGATTGGCCAAGGCGCAATCCAGTTCAATCTGTTAATTTCCACCTCGCTGGCTGCGCGGTTCCTTCCTGAAGGATCTGTATCGTGGCTCTATTATGCCGACCGCCTGAACCAGTTGCCGTTGGGCCTGATTGGCATAGCAATCGGTACAGCTATTCTGCCTGCACTATCGCGGCAGATTGCCGGGGCAGATAGTAAAGCCGCGTCCGACACGCAGAACCGCGCCGTCGAACTGGCCTTATTCTTCGCGATGCCCGCAACGGTCGCGTTGATTGTTTCGGCGATCCCGATTGTGCATGGCATATTCGAACATGGCGCATTCATGCCTGCCGACACAAAAGGGACAGCGGCGGTACTGATGGCATTTTCGGCAGGCGTGCCGGCCTATGTGCTCATCAAGGTGCTTACCCCCGGATTTTACGCGCGTAGCGACACCAAAACGCCCTTGCGGCTGGCCTTATGGTCTATGCTGGTCAACCTTGTCGGCAACCTGATCCTGATCTGGCCCTTGGCGCATATTGGCGTCGGCGTGGCGACCGCGATTGCCGCTTGGGTCAACGTGGCGTTGCTGTGGTTCACTTTGCGTAAACGCGGCCATATCGCCGTCGATGCGCGGTTGAAGCAAAAGGCATGGCGCATAATTTTGGCGGCTGCCGTTATGGGCGTCGCGCTCTATTTCGGAAATGAACGTATCGAAGACCAGCTTGGCACGGGCTTATGGCGGCGCATTGCCGTTTTGTTTAGTTTGGTAAGCGCTGGCGGCGCGGTCTATGCGCTGGCCATATTGCTGTTCGGGGCGTACCGGATCAGCGAATTGAAATCCCTTTTCCGCAGGCGTGCAATTGCGCCCGCGGCTTCTGCAAGCGAGTAAATTCTATGCGCGTCGTTTCGGGTATTCAGCCAACTGGCAACCTTCATCTCGGCAATTATCTGGGCGCGATCCGCAACTGGGTGAAGATGCAGGATGAAATGGAATGCCTGTATTTCCTCGCGGATTTGCATGCCATTTCGATGCCAGTTGTGCCCGAGGAGTTGACCGCAAACACCCGCGAGATGGCAGCCGCGTTGCTCGCCTGCGGGCTGGATACCAATAAGGCAATCCTGTTCAATCAGGCGCGCGTTCCTGCCCATGCGGAGCTGCAATGGCTGCTGACGGGCACGGCGCGGATGGGTTGGCTAAACCGGATGACCCAGTTCAAGGACAAGTCCGGCAAGAACCGCGAAGGCGCGAGCATTGCGTTGTTTACCTACCCGGTGTTGCAGGCTGCGGACGTGCTGCTGTATCAGGCAACGCATGTGCCAGTGGGCGAAGACCAGAAGCAACATTTGGAGCTTGCCCGCGACATCGCACAAAAATTCAACACCGATTTTGGCAAGGGCACAGAGATTTTTACCTTGCCTGACCCCATCATTCCCAAAGCTACGGCGCGCATCATGAGCTTGCGCGATGGTAGCGCCAAAATGTCCAAATCTGACCCAAGCGACATGAGCCGAATCAACCTGATCGACGATGCCGACACGATCTTAAGCAAAATCAAGAAGGCCAAGACCGACCCAGAGCCGTTACCATCGGAGGCCGCCGGTCTTGAAGATAGGCCCGAGGCGAAGAATCTCGTCGGCATCTACGCTGCCTTTGCCAACGAGACTGTGGAAGATACGCTGACGCGTTTTGGCGGTCAGGGCTTCGGGGCATTCAAGCCTGCACTGGCAGAGATTGTGGTCGAACATCTACGCCCCATTTCGGAACGCTTTAGCGCGCTAAAGGACGACCATGAACAGATTGACGCGGCATTGGCGAAAGGCGCGGCGAAGGCCCGCGAATTGAGTGCGCCGACGTTAAAGGCAGCCTATGCTGCGCTTGGCTTGCTGCGTTGAATAATGTTATATGGTCGTTCAACCGTAGTTCAGCGAAATTATTCTAATTTTGACACATTAGGGTCAGGACCTATTAAATGCACCTTCGCGGCGTCAAAATGGCAAAGATATCGAAGCAAAATGTCCGCCGCAGGCAGTCATTCTGCCTGCAAGGGCATTTTGTTTCGAGATCGAAGCCATTTTGGCGTCCTTCG
>NZ_JAAVVZ010000036.1 GCF_023910635.1 Sphingorhabdus sp.
CCGGATCGGGTCCGGGGCAACGCAACGCTAAGCGGCTATGCCGCTAAGCTTTTGCGTTGGTTGCGGGAGTAGGATTTCACGGCTTCGCCGTGGTCTCCGCAATGGCGTTGCCATTGCTCCGGCTGAACAAGCTCCCAATCCAGCCCTCACCAAAACCAACAAAAAAGGCCCCGCTAGGGGGCCTGAACAATAACTTTAGTGTTGGCGCTGCATGGGCCCCGGATCGGGTCCGGGGCAACGCAACGCTAAGCGGCTATGCCGCTAAGCTTTTGCGTTGGTTGCGGGAGTAGGATTTGAACCTACGACCTTCAGGTTATGAGTTGGAACGATGAATATATAATATCTTGATATAATGTGATAATATGTGCTTTTGTTATTTCATGTGTTAGATATTGTGTTAACAAAAATTCCTTATTTACGCTTTTCGGCCTATTTTGTGTTAGCGCGCTAACACAAAAACAATCGAATTGCGGAGAATGGCAGGTTTTGGCGGGTTCACCGGAATTTGAGCGTAAACCAAAGTTCGATCGCCACAAAGGTCCATTTCCGTTTGAATGCCCCGAGATAACGGCTTTGAAACCGCAGCTTGCACCGTCGACCAACGTTTACATGCCACTGCTAACAGCAACACTCAGAAGTCGCGCAAGTGCAGAAATAGCAGTCCGGCCTTTCCATTGAGGAATGGGCGGTGCGGCAGCTTTAGAAATCGAAGACCGAGTTATCGCGGGACACCCTTGCATATCATGAAAGCTCTGATTCTTGCCCGTAAAACGATCTCGGTAGAATCCTGAGCTTATCCCTACGGCACTCTACGTATCGCCCCCGCAGCATCAAAATTGCAGACTGAACCGAAGATGGGCTTGATCAATGAGGTTCACGGCAATGCTGAATTCGATATTGTTGGTTTCAACGGTAACCACTTTCCACGTGACAAAAGGTGCCGCTGCCTACGCGCTGAGCTTGGCCGAGCATTTTGGCGCAAATATCAGCGCACTTATCCTTGACCTGCCTGGCGCCGTTGCGATGACAGATGACGGTCCGCAAAACGTCGAGACAACCGATATCTCGATGGCCTTTAAGCATGCGACCGACGACATTCGCGGCGAAGCAGATCGGCGAGGTCTCAGTCTTTTCAGTATAGACAGTTGGTCGCGTGCACTTGGCGTCCTCGCAGCCGTTACCGATCTGGCCCGACTACACGATGCCGTCATCATGGGCTGCGATCCCACAGGCATGTTGAGCGAACAAGGTATTGCCGAGCATGTCATGTTTGAAGCTGGTCGGCCTTTGTTCCTTATCCCTGCCGACCATCGAGAGCCTTTTGCGGCAAAGAGAGTCGCGCTGGCATGGGACAATTCGCCATCTTCTGCCCGCGCGCTCGGTGCCGCGATGCCGCTGCTCTTGGACGCAGAAACAGTTACGCTGATCCAGATCGGTGGCGAAAAGGACATTGCCTCTACCCTGATCGACCTAGATATCGCGGAATATCTGCAACGCAGGCGGCTGAACGCCGAGATCATACACCGCGTTCGAGGCAAGAGCAGCGTTGGCGATGCTCTGCTCGCAGTCGCCTTGGAACATTCCGCAGACTTGCTGGTCATGGGCGGATATGGACACTCGCGCCTGCGTGAGTTCCTCCTTGGCGGGGTTACCCGGCGAATGTTCGACGGCGCTCCAATGCCGTTGATGCTGGTGCACTGATGGGATGTCCGCGATGATGCAAACCAAAAATGTCAGCGCGGGTATGCTCAGCTTTTGAGGATGCCGATCGCCTTGCTGCTGCCGCTTGGGGTAGCGCATTCAGTGCTGGGGCAGCCTGTCAATGCGCAGCGTTCAGTCCCGGTGCTCACTATATCCGGCGCGACAGGCCCGGCGTCGGCGTCCTATGTCTCGCAAGAGTCAGCCCATACGCCATGAAAGGACGTGTCAAAATGACTTCGCAAATCAAGCCAGTTTTGGTGGCGACTGACCTCAGTCCCCGCTCCGACCGTGCGGTTGATCGGGCCACCTTCCTCGCCAAACGATGGAACGTTCCTCTGATCGTGCTTCACGCAATCGAGCCGGATTCAAAAATAGCGGGCAATCCTGTTGACGACGAAGAGATTATCCGCGGCATCCTGCCTGATCCTAACGCCGACGTGATAATCGTTCCGGCAATCGGATCGGCACCGACGGTGATTGTCGAAGCGGCCAAATCTGCGAATTGCAGCTTGATTGTAACCGGAGTCGCGCGGTTTAATCACATCCGGGACTATTTCATCGGAACGGCGGTCGACTATGTCGTGCGCCATTCGACTGTCCCTGTGCTGGTGGTCAAGCAGCGGCCGCACCTTCCCTATACCTCGATCCTTGTCGCCATCGATTGTTCAAGCTGCGCTCGGCAGGCATTGCTGACCGCCGCGAACTTGTTCCCCGATGCCGCAATTCATGTCGTGCATGCTTATCATGTTCCTTACGAGGGCTGGTTACGTTCCGACGGGGTAAAGCAAGAATGTGCCGAATGGGCCCAAGCGGACCTCGATAATTTTATGCAGGACGTAACTATACCCCAGGACCTGCGTGATCGTTTGACGACACATTTGGGCTATGGAGAAACACCAAGCGTTCTTTGGAAAACTGCAGCCGATGTCAACGCAGACCTAGTCGTCTTGGGCACGCATGGGCGCAGCGGTTTCAGTCAAGCCGTGATTGGCAGCACCGCGGACGCACTTTTGCAATCAATGTCATGTGACACATTGATGGTGCGTGAAATCAGCTGAATCGTTGACTAATCTGTCACCATTCTCAAAAAATCTGATCGGCTTATCATACCGATGATCTTCCTGCCTCGTTCCACCGGCACGTGACGCATTCCATGAACTGTCATGAGTGACAAAGCGGCTTTTACATCGGCGTCCGCGTCGATGCTGATCGCAATGTTACTGATTAGTTCATAAACATAGTGGTTTTCGATGAATTCGGCGCGTTGACTGCCTGCCGTCATCAGCAACTGATCGATTTTGGCTGCACCGTCAATCAGCCTGAAAAAATCACTTTCACTAATAACACCGATCAATTGGTCATCCGCGCCCACCACGGGAATAGAACCGATCTTGAAATCAGCCATGATTTGAATCGCCTGGCCCAAAGAGGCTTCGGGCGTTATCGTGGCCGCCCCCATCGTCATGATTTCGCTGACTTTCACCGCCTTAATCTCCTTATTGAGTCTTATCACAAGTGACTAATTGCGGACTTAGGCTATTTCCGGCGATACGTATTGTTCCTGCCGCTGTGCGCTCCATTGGCTGAGAAGCGCCATAGCATCCGGGCGGGCTATCTTGATTGCCGCGATTGCATTGCATCTTATCCGTATTGTCCCTGATATAGCCGCTGGTCGGCAAGGCTTATGTCCCGATTTCGGCTAGCGGGAGATAAAACATGAAATCGGTGCTTCTGCATATCAATGACGACGACGGGCTAGAGGCACGAATGCAGGTTGCGCTCGATATTGTCCGTGCGACTGGCGGGCATCTAACTTGCCTGCATGTGACACCCATCCAGACTTTTGTCGGTGCCGATGGTTTCGGCGCTGCTTATGCTGCGGGTGAATTAATAGCGGCGCTGGAGAGGAAAGAGATGCTCGCGCGTGGGCAGATAGAAACGCAACTTGCTGCTGAGGGCGTATCATGGAGCATCTTGCAGGAAACGGCTGACCCTGCTGTGTCATTGCTAAACCATTCGGGGCTAAGCGACATCATCGTACTTAGCAGTCCACGAAAGGCTAAGGGTCAAGGTGCAACGTTTGGCGTCATCGGCGATGTTGTCATAAAGTCACGAACGCCGGTTTTGGCGGTTCCGGATTCATCGCGCAGCTTCGACATTAATGGAACAGCCGTCGTCGCTTGGAACGGCAGCATTGAAAGCGCAAATGCAATCCGGCTCGCAGTGCCGATGCTCACCCTGGCCAGCGAAATACATATCGTCACCGTAGAAGAAGAAAAGGAAGATGCCAATTACTTGCCATCCACCGCAGCTTCGGAATATCTGTCTCGTCACGGGCTGACGTCAACGCTGCATGCGATACCGTTGCAATCAGCATCTGGATCGTCAGCAGAAGTTTTAGTGGGCAAGACGGTCAAGCTGGGTGCCGATTATCTGGTGATGGGAGCTTATGGGCATAGCAGGATAGCTCAGTATTTCTTCGGAGGTGTTACCCGCTTCATGTTGCGGGATGCTCCTTTTCCCCTGCTGATTGCCCACTGAGGACTTCGCTGCGTTGACCGAATTGCGCCAAAAACTACAACCTTGGTGCCCCTGTCATGGCCGACTTGCCAATCAGCGTAAGTTATTTTGCATAATTGCATTGACGGCGAGGAGCATATGCAAAGGGTCTGCTTGAATTTTCATGGATCTGCGGGAACTGTTACAGGCTCCTGTTTCGAGGTTATCGGCCAATCAAAACGGATCTTAATCGATTGTGGGATGTTCCAGGGGACTCGCTCACTTGAACATCTGAATTATGAACCATTGCCGTTCGATCCCAAGGCAATCGACGCGGTGATCCTGACGCACGCACATCTCGATCATAGCGGTCGGTTACCTTATCTCGTTGCAAGCGGCTGCGATGCATCCATCTGGTGCACCGCGCCAACAGCCGACATCGTCGAACCGCTGTTGCTTGATTCGGCGAAGCTGCAAGCTGCGGACGTCGCACGCCGCAATCGCAGACCTGATCGGGCACGACAACCAAAATTCAAACCGCTCTATGATGAGCAAGACGTCGACAATTGCATCGCACGGTTGCGTGTCGCTGATTATTGCGAATGGACAGATCTGGGCGATGGCTGCGGTTTCAGGTTTTGGGATGCACGACATATTGTAGGTTCAGCATCTGTCGAGTTGTTGATCGACGGGCAGCGCCTGCTCTTCTCCGGCGATATTGGCAATGGGCGTATCATACCTTGTCCAAGGGCCGAGAGCGGTGGATTTGACCATATCATCTGTGAGGCCACCTATGGCGATCGCAACCGCGACCCAGTGCTGATCAGCGACCGCCGTGAGTATCTGGCCGCTCATGTCGATGCGACACTCGCGCGCGGCGGAAACTTGCTAATTCCCGCGTTTGCAGTTGAACGGACACAGGTTGTGCTCGAAGATTTCATGGCGCTTTTCGCCAGCAAAAGACTGAAACCGATCTATGTGTTTGTCGACTCGCCCTTGGCCGATAAGGTCACCCGCGCAACGTTACGTCATCGTTTTCTGGGGGCGGACCCGTTCGACTTTCCCAACATCCGTTTTGTCCATGACGTGACGGAGTCCAAGCGGCTGAATTCGGCGAAGGGTGCGGTCATAATTGCAGGATCGGGCATGTGTGCTGGCGGTCGTATTCGTCACCATCTGGTGCAAAACCTGCCCCTTCCCCAATCACGCGTCTTGCTTGTCGGTTATCAGGCTAACGGCACACTCGGCGCGGTTTTGCGTGCTGGCGCGCAACATGTTCGCATATCAGGATATAATGTGCCGGTCGCCGCGCAGATATTCTCAACCGACAGCTATTCTACCCATGCCGACCAAGCGGCTTTGCTCGAGTGGCTCGACGCACGGTCACCGATTACAGGCACGTTGTTTACGGTGCATGGTGAACGATTAGCATTAGAGGAATTGAAGACCAAGGCAGGATCGCTTGCGGGTATACCTAACATCGTGACACCGGCGATTGGTGAGCAGTGGCGGTTAGCACCATCCGCGCCCGCCCGGCGCAGTATCAAAGCCAAGCCGGAAACACTCGCATCACTCGAACCCAAAGACTGGACGGGGCAGTTGGCCGCGTTCAAGGCTGGGCTCGATGACCGTATCGCGCAATTGCCCAATGCTAAGTCTCGCGAAAAAGCTCTGCTTGCTATCAGCCAACAACTCGAAAGGGCTGAACGACTCTTCGCATGACGGGTCGAGCGGCGCGACCTGACAACAGCTTTCTAACTATTACGAAATGTGGGGCCGCACACGGGGTCTTTGGGGGAGGTGCGTGCGGCCCCTCTTTGGCCCAGCATCGCAAGGGCCAACCGGTTACGGCAGTGAATTATGCCATCTGCTCCGGTTTTCCTGTATTTCCGATTTACATCTTGAAGTATGGGGTACTTGGCAATCCGGCAAAATCCGGTCTGTTACCTATGTGCTTCTACGTATTTGTCCGCATTGCCCGATAATACCGAATACCCGATTTGCAAACAGTCAGGAAGCTGCTCGAAGGAACAACCGATTTGCCATTCTCAGGCACCAAATTAAGCGCGAATGCATCGCTTATCCAGGCAATTTTTGCAACGGTCCCGGACGCAATGATCGTCATCAACAATCACGGGATTGTACAGAGCTTCAGCGCGACAGCCGAGCGGCTTTTTGGCTATTCCCGTGACGAAGTAATCAATCATAATGTCAATATGCTGATGCCATCGCCCCATCAAGAACGGCATGACGGCTATCTTGCCCGATATCTGCAGACCGGTGAAAAAAGGATCATAGGGACAGGCCGAGTTGTCGAGGGTCGCCGCAAATGCGGGGCACAGTTTCCAATCGAACTGCATATCGGTGAAGCTGAGGCGGAAGGATTCCACGTCTTTACAGCCTTCGTCCGCGACCTGTCCGAACGTCATGCCGCTCAAGCGCGCGAGCAGGAAATGCAGGCAGAGCTGGCGCATGCCTCTCGGGTCAGCGCAATAGGGGTTATGGCATCGGCTTTGGCACACGAAATCAATCAGCCTCTCACTGCGATTGCGAACTATATGGCAGCAAGCCGCGACATACTGTCGAGCCTCCCCGACGAACTGGGCGGAACGATGCTGGAGGCGCTCGATGAATCGGCTAAGGAGGCGGTGCGAGCTGGACAAATTGTCCGCAGATTGAGAGACTTCGTTTCGAAAGGAGAAACACATCGGGAAATTGTAAAAGTTGGCAAGCTGATAAGCGATGCAACGACACTAGGTCTTGTCGGTGCACGCGAAAAAGGCATCAGCTGGACGGTCGACATCGACCACGTCGACGTTGTGACCGTCGACCGCGTGCAGATCCAGCAGGTTCTCATCAACCTGATGCGCAACGCCATCGAATCAATGGAGAAATCCGAGCGCAAGCATCTGAGCATTGTCGCACGCAACCTGCCCGACGGCATGTGTTCTATTGCGGTGTCCGACACCGGATCGGGCATAGATCCTGAAGTCACCAAGCAGCTGTTTCTGCCATTCATAACAACCAAGCCAGAAGGCATGGGGCTGGGGCTGTCGATTTGCACAACGATCATAGAGGCACACGGGGGGAAGCTAAGCGTTGAACCTAACCCGGAAGGTGGCACGACATTCAAATTCACTTTGAACAGGTCCACTGCGGAGATCAAAAATGCCTGACGGCAAACTGGTCCATATTGTCGACGATGACGACGCGGTCCGCCGGTCGGTTGCCTTCATGCTGAAACACGAAGGCTATCGCGTCTGCAACCATGTGTCCGGGGTCGAGTTTTTAAAAGCTGCCAAACAAGCCGAGCAGGGTGCAGTGCTGCTAGATATACGCATGCCCGAGATGGATGGGCTGGAGGTGCAGCGAGAGATGACTGTTCGCGGGATTGATATGCCAGTTGTTATACTCACCGGGCATGGTGACATCGCCATTGCGGTGAAGACGATGCGTGCTGGCGCAGTAAACTTTGTCGAAAAGCCTTATGGAAAGTCCGAACTCATGCTCGCTCTCGACGAAGCCTTTGCGCGGTTAGATGTCAAACGCGCTGTTGCCATGCAAGCAGCGGAAGCACGCACACGACTTGCCGGCCTCACAGGACGGGAACGCGATGTGCTGAATGGGCTGGTTCAGGGTTATCCCAACAAGACAATTGCCTTCGACTTGGGGATTTCGCCGAGAACGGTAGAGATTTACCGTGCAAATTTAATGGAAAAGCTGAGGGTGCGCAGCTTGTCGGAGGCCTTACGCATCGCTTTTGTCGCTGAGGAAGATGTAAACGAAACTGTGGTCGAAGGCGCACACAATCCGCCCACATAGTGAATTTCTTGATTATAGCTCCCGTCCAATCTGAAAACGGATTCCCGAACCAAATAACGGCTGGCACCTTCTCCAAATTTCTTGGCAGCCAATGCACGATGCACGGCTGGCATGGCGGAACAGAATATGTTCGCGCTGAAATCGGGAGGCTCCGGCCTAAGCGAAGCCAAGCGGGTGCCGCCCGAATTCCCTCTGAGAATTCATACAGATTGGCAGTTGCGGCTAACCATCCAGAATGACCAAGCCTTGCTGCTTTCGACCATCGGCGTCGGCGGGGTGCGACAATATTCTATGGGAGCAGCTATACTCGACGATGCGGTCGCTTTTACCTTTATCGCGATCAGGATTTTTCTGGAATCAATGCAGGTTCGCCGACTTGCGCGAAAAGTCGGTGCACGGCATCGTTCGAGCAAAGCTGCGTGCCAGGCGACATCACCGCAGCCGTGCCGGCAGCAAGGCCAAAACGGAATGCTTCAGTCACGGGCTTGTCATGCGACAGGGAAAATACCATCGCGCCGAGAAATGAATCCCCCGCGCCAACCGAGCTTCGCACCTCGACGGGCAACGCGGGCAAACGATAGGTTCCTACAGACGTCACCAATATGGCCCCGTCATGCGCCAATGTGACCGCGACATTCTGTACAGCGCCAGAGGCAACCAGATCACGCGCAGCGGCCACGATTTCCGGTTCGCTGTCCAGCGATTTTCCGACCAAAGTGCACAATTCACCCCGGCTTGGTTTAATCAACAGGATGTTCGCGTCTCCCAAAGCATGCTTCAATCCGCGTCCGGAACTGTCGAGCATGAACTTGATACCTCGTTTCGCCGCAATTGCCGCCGCGCGCCGATAAAAATCCTCTGGAGCACCATTGGGCAGCGAACCACTGGCGACAAGAATGTCGCATTGCATCGCCTCCACTTCAGCCAGGCAATCCTGCCACTCACTTTCTGAAAGATTCGGGCCGCGCGGAACGATGCGATATTCAGCGCCTGTCTCGCTCTCGCGAACCGTTGCGCTCAACCGCGTTGCCCCATTTATGGGGATGAGATGCTTCGGCAATCCTTCAACGTCGAGCAACCCACCTAGCGCAGCCCCGGTGGGCCCCCCTGCCGCATAATAGGCGCGCACCATCCCACCCAGCTCTGCCACTACCCTCGCTACATTAATGCCGCCGCCACCCGGATCGTAACGCTCTTCATGCGAGCGCATCTTGTGCGTAGGATGCATTTTATCGACTTGATAAGCGGCATCGATTGCGGGGTTGAGCGTAAGGGTGGCGATGATCTGCATTTAATATCCTCTGTCCATTGCACTAAACCACAACTCGGCAGTGTCTTTCGGTAAAGATACGTATGTAAACCGAACTGGCAGACAGGCAGAGTGCGCCCATGAAAATCGCCATATTCAGCACACGGCCATATGATCGGCAGTTTCTCGATACGGCCAATACTGCCGCCGGACTACCCCATGAACTTTCCTATTACGAATATCGCCTCGACAGTCAGTCAGCAGCGGCAATCAGAGACGTCGAAGCCGTGTGCATTTTCGTCAATGACAACCTTGATGCTGAAGCGCTAAAGCTTCTGCAATCGGTTGGTGTACGCCTGATCGCGCTGCGTTGTGCAGGCTTTAACAACGTGGACTTGAGGGCTGCCAAGACGCTCGGCATTGCGGTCGGTCGGGTTCCTGCGTACTCACCGCATGCGGTTGCGGAACATACCGCCGCGCTGATCCTGTCTCTCAACCGACACATCCACCGGGCTTATAATCGGGTGCGCGAAGGCAATTTCGCTCTCGATGGCCTGCTCGGCTTCGACCTTGCGGGGAAAACAATTGGCATCGTCGGCACAGGCAAGATCGGGGTTATAGTGGCGCGAATCATGGCCGGGTTCGGATGCCGGATTTTGGCAAGCGATCCCATTCCTAGCGCTGTGTTCGCGGGTGACTATGTCGCACTGCCGGACTTGCTTGAGCAATCGGACATTGTGACGCTGCACTGCCCGCTTACGCCTCGGACACGGCATTTGGTCGACGATGATGCCATCGCAAAGATGAAACCGGGGGTGATGCTGATCAACACCAGCCGCGGTGCAGTAATCGACACCAAAGCCGTGATCAGGGGCCTCAAAAGCGGCAAGATTGGTCATCTTGGCCTTGATGTCTATGAGGAGGAAAGCGACCTTTTCTTCGAGAATCTTTCCGGGCAGATCATTCATGATGATGTGTTTGCGCGGCTTTTGACCTTCCCGAATGTGCTGATCACTGGGCATCAGGCGTTCTTCACCCATGAAGCACTGACTGCCATTGCCAACACCACGATTGCGAATGCAACCCGGTTCGAGTGTGACGGAAAGGTCGTATACCCCGTATCAGTCGAAATGCTGGCATGAGGCATGCCCGAGCTGCTGGCGCTGCTGCCGATATTGATACTGACGTTGTGCATGGTGGGCCTCGGCTGGTCAGCAGCTTCCGCAGGCATGGCTGGCGCGGCAATGGCAATTCTGGTCGCAGTTGCAACCTTTGACTATGCGACCGACTTAATCGCGCTGGCCGGCCCGCTACTCGAAGCGGGGTTTACGGCCGCCACCATCCTGTGGATCATCTTTCCTGCACTGGCGCTGCATGAATTGCAGACAAGTACAGGCGCAGCGGAACGGATGTCCTTGTCTTTGGCATCAATTACCAATGAGCCAATTGCGCGCTTGCTGATCCTTGCTTGGTTTCTGGCGCTGCTGATGGAAGGCGCAGCTGGGTTTGGCACGCCCGTTGCGCTTATTGCGCCAATGCTGGTTGGGATTGGCTATCCGCCCGCGAAGGCGTTGCTGCTCGCGCTTGTCGGACATGCAGCAGGAGTTTCCTTTGGCGCCGTCGGCACGCCTGTCATGGCCCTTCTTGAACTTTCGCCTCAGGATCCACACCAGTTATCGTTCGCAATCATGGTCCTGCACCTCGCCCTCGGATGGACGCTGGTACAAGTATTGTCACATATCAGCGGGTGTCGGCTCTCGAAGAAGAATAGTCTCATCCCTCCGCTTGCGGCTGTGTGTTTTCTTTTGCCCGCGACGTTGCTTGCGTGGCTGACCGGCCCTGAATTGCCGACGCTAGGTGGTGCAATGCTGGGGGGTGCGATCTTTGTTGGCATTGCCAAATGGCTTTGGCGTGCTGAAGATGCCGATACCGGCCGAACCCAGGACGGTCTGATGCGGGCTCTCTTGCCCTATATTCTGATATTGGTGGCGATGTTGGCGACCCGTATCGTACCTACGCTTGCTGTCTCGCTTCAGTCCTTCGTGCTGGAATGGGAGATTGCCGGTCGTTTCGGCGGTCTTGCAAAACCACTATATCATCCGGGTACCATGCTGATGCTCGCGCTGGCTGGTGTGGCTTTGGTGCAAAAAGACAGTCGCGCACATATGTTACCTGCCTTGGGCAAGGCAGCTCGCCGCCTGCCGTCGGTCGCTTTGGCACTTGTCTCAGTGCTGTTTTTGTCGGGAATCATGGTGCATAGTGGCATGATAGCAACGCTTGCCGCCAGTTCTGCTGCGATATTCGGAGGCATCTGGCCGATAGCGGTGCCATTTATTGGCGCGCTGGGTTCATTCATTACCGGCTCGGCAACATCATCCAACATTTTGTTCGGCAACTTCCAGCTGACAGCGGCAGAAACAGTTGGGTTGGCACCGTTGCTGGCATTGGCGGGACAGGGTTTTGGAGCGGGCATTGGCAACATCATCGCCCCGCACAATATCGTTGCCGGAGCGGCGACGGTTGGACTGATGGGCCGCGAAGGCGCTGTACTCAAATCCACGCTGCCCATTTGCCTTGGCTACACGGCCGCTGGCGGGCTGTTACTGCTGGCTTTAGCCTGATGTTGCTGCTTCGGCATCAGCTATCACGGAAGAGGTCTTTACGAAACTGTCAGGATTGAGCGAAATGGAATCGATACCCTCACGGACCAGAAATTCCGCAAAGTCCCCATAATTGCTGGGCGCCTGCCCACAGATACCTATTTTGATCCCCGCCGCATGCGCCTTGCGGATGGCCTCGGCAATAGCCAGCGTCACCGCTTCATCGCGTTCATCAAACAGGGCAGCAAGCAATTCTGAATCGCGGTCAACGCCCAGAAGCAGTTGCGTCAGATCATTGGAACCGATTGAGAATCCGTCGAAGCGAGTTGCGAATTTTTCGGCGAGCAAAACATTGGAAGGTATCTCGCACATCATATATACTTGAAGCCCGTCTACGCTACGGGAGAGGCCATTTTCGGCCATAACGTCCAACACCCGGTCAGCTTCCGCCAGTGTGCGGCAAAAGGGCACCATGACGATGATGTTGGCAAAGCCCAACTCTTCCCGTGCCTTTAGGACGGCACGGCACTCAAGGGCAAAACCCTCTTTATACCGTTCATTATAATAGCGGGACGCACCGCGAAAGCCGAGCATCGGGTTTTCCTCTTTGGGTTCGAAAGCGCTGCCGCCAACCAGATGCGCATATTCATTTGTCTTGAAATCGCTCAAGCGGACAATCGATGGGTGCGGGTGGAAAGGTGCTGACAGCCGAGCAATGCCGCGCGCCAGTACATCGACGAAATAGTCGGCAGGATCGGAATAACCGCGCACAAGCTGACGGATGCGGCGACTGTCGGTGGCTGACACACACTCAGGGTGCAACAACGCCATCGGATGCACCTTGATCAGATTGTTGATGATGAATTCCATCCGAGCCAGACCGACGCCCTTTGCGGGCAGTCGCCACCATTGGAATACTGCTGCTGGATCAGCGATGTTCAACATTAATTCGGTGCGCGTTTCAGGGATTGCGGACAGGTCGATATCCTCGAACCCGAAGTCGAGCAGCCCGGAATAGACCAAGCCTTTGTCGCCACTTGCGCAAGACAAAGTGATCTCTTGATAATCGCTCAACTTTACCGTCGCATCATGTGTTCCGACAATGGCCGGAACGCCCAGCTCGCGACTGACGATGGCGGCATGGCTGGTGCTACCACCGCGATCCGTGATGATGCCGGCTGCCCGCTTCATGATCGGCACCCAGTCGGGATCGGTATTTCCCGTGACGAGGATGGCTCCATCGGGAAAACAAGCGATGTCCGCTGCGCTTTCAATGACACAGACTTTGCCGCTGGCCACCGCGCTACCGATCGCGACGCCGGAAACGATGGGCTGCTCATTTGTCTCCAGCACATAGTGGCGAAAATTATTGCCAATTTT
>NZ_JAAVVZ010000037.1 GCF_023910635.1 Sphingorhabdus sp.
AAAGAGACAAGCTCTCCTTTGCAGTGATATCTACGGCAGACAGTTGCCGTGGTTGAAATAAAAACTGGCCTAACTGTGCGATCAGCGCCGCTTTTCCCTTGGCGCAAGATGCGCAGCTTCAATATGGCCACGCAGGCTATCGCGCTGCAAATTGCCCGGTTTTTGACCCAAAACGGGTCATCGCGAACCCAGATAGCATTTTGGCGCATGGGAGCCATGATGGCGGCGATCGGCGCCGTCATTGCAGCAGCCGACCATCTCATAACCCTTTTGGCGCTGACGCGCATATTCATTGAAGTTGGCCAAACAAACTATGTCCGGCTCTCGCAACACGCTGTCGGGCTTTACCTTATAACGCATATTGCAGTCGCACTAATACGCGGCGTGTTTGAACCGATAAACCGACCCCACAATAATTTGTTTGGAGACAAAAAATGAAACAGGCCCTGCGAATCCCGAGCTACTTCGCTTTATGCAGCATAGCCTTAAGCGTTGCAGCTTATTCGCAGATTGGCAAAAGTCGCACCCAAAACATAACCGTGCACGACTGCACTGTTACCGACGGCGACGCGCTGCGGTGCGGCAATGTTCGCATCAGATTGCTCGGAATTGATGCCGCGGAATTGCCGGGCCATTGCCAGACTGGCCGAAAATGTGCGCTGGGCGATCCAAACCAGCACAGGAGCGCTTTGGAAGCAGACGCACGAGGGGAACTGATTATCAAACCAATCAAGCAGGACCGATATGGCCGCACAATAGCGGTCGTCTCCAACAGCCGACGACAAGACTTAAGCTGCCTCATGCTCGCAGCAGGCGCAACTTATAAAGCCGAATGGGATGACGGGCAACGCATAGCAGCAACCTGTCCTCAATTGGTTAGATGATCGACAGGACAACCGCGCCCAAGAGTGGTGCTGACAAAGAGGAGAAAAAAATGAACGGTTTTGAATTTGATGAAGTCGGCGAGTTTGGGTCTGACGTCGATGTTGATAATTGGGCGCGCGAACATAATCTGGATCCACGCGACGTCGATGTGCGCACACAAACAAATGGACGTAAGCGCGTATGGGTGAGGCGGGGGGCCACACGCATGTCCGACATAGAATTGCGCAACAGCAGGGACCGGGGCTTCACTTAGGAAGGATCAAGCCCCGACCATTGCGGTGACGGCTATGTTTGCAATAAGCTGAACAGAGTGAATACCATGCTGACAAAGCCCAAGAGCAAGATGGCCCCTATTCCGCTGGCCTCAGCGAAGATCCAATTGATTTTCATCCTACAAAACGTAGCAACCGCATGTTTGAAAACAAGAGGACTTCTAACGGTTTTACGCTGGTCACCTATCTCATTATGCCACTTAGCCTTGAACGCGAGTTGACTGATGCCGCCCAGATATGAATGACGTCTGCGGGTATTGTAGAACCAGTTGATGTACGGGAAGATTCTTGCCCAGCGTCAACTTGCCAAGGCCCAATTCCGCTGCAACCCGCACATGAAGCAATCCACTGCTCAGCTCGATCCGCACCGCTTCTTGCTTAACTCATCACTGTGCTTGACCATCTCGTCCGTCTCCTTGTGCAAGAGTTGAACGTATCTAACACGCGGGTAGCGATCAATTCTGTCACGGATTAATTTCTGATACACCATTGATTTTACATTACATTACGTAAATTTATATGGCGGTCACTGGATATTGAGTGCATATCACGAATTAGTTCCGTTTTGGATCAACCGTTTTGGATCAACCGTTTTGGGACGCAGTTTGGACCGCTTTAATTGTGCGCGCGGCGAGAACGGCAGCGATGTTTATTGCCCTGAACTATTCTAAAATTTTTATGCTGTGGAGGCCATTTTGATACGTAAACCTATCCTGCCTCTGCAATTCGTAAAAAATGTCGGCATGATCTGAAAATCGCGCTGGCGTTTTGCTCGGCGACCATCCTTAATTTTATGGACCATCCAATCACTTTAGGCACGAGGCGCATCGTTATTCGGCGGGCGTTGCCCTTATCCTGCGTTCGCCAGCAAATGACGTCCTTGCTCCGTCTATTGGCCCTTGTGGTTGCTGTTGCACTGCCGCTTGTAGCTGTCGTTGGACAAGTGTCACAACCAAGCTTGAATGAAGTGCACGCGCGCTATGCTGCGCCGCTCACCGACCAAATAGAAGATATGGACGCAGCACCTGCTGATGACGATTTGGCTTCGGTGCTCGCGCAAGCATATGGTTCCAATCCTGGGCTCGCAGCGCAGCGTTATGATCTGCGCGCGACCGATGATGGGCTGGGTATTGCGCTATCCCGTACCCGTGCAACGGTGCAGTTTCAGGCTACGACGGGCTATGACTATACCGACCCTGGCGCTATCACGCAGGCCGCACGACCGCTCGCCGACCGCCTTAACAATCCGGATATTGAGCGTAATGATGTGGCGACGCAGTTGCTCGTCGATCAACCGCTTTGGACAGGTGGCCGCGCGTTTGCCGAAACCCGCTCTGCGCGTGCAGATATAGCGGCGGCGCGTGAGGCTCTGCGCGGGGCTGAAGGCAATCTGCTTGTTGATCTTATTGCTGCCTATGCCGATGTCCGACGCGATGGAAAGGTGCTGTCGATCCGTGAACGCAATGTGACCGTTCTTGGGCAAACGCTTGCCGAAGTAGTCGCCCGCCGCCGCGCTGGTGAGTTGACGCGCACGGACATTGCACAAGCCGAAACACAGTTAATGGCCGCCCAAGTGCAGCTGACCGCTGCGCAAGCCCAACTGGAGGCTAGTCGTTCAACCTTTGCCCGGCTTGTAGGGCGAACGCCCGGACGATTAGCGCCTGAGCCGCCGCTCCCGCTAATCCCGGCCTCAGTTGATGAGGCGCTTGATGTCGCAGCACAAGCAAACCCGGAACTAGCGGCTGCGATCCTGAACGAACGTGCCTCGCGCGCGCGGATTGCCCAAGCGCGGGCAGAGGCGAACCCGACGATCAGTTTGCGCGGCACAGCGGGCACGACGGGTCCGGTATCGCCGTTTGATCGCCGCGATCAGGACATCACGCTTGGCGCACGCGCAACGCTCACAGTTCCGTTGATAAACGGTGGCAGGATCCAAGCACAAATCGCACAAGCCAAGAACCGTAACAGTGCCGATCTGCTCAGGGTTGAAGCATCGCGCAGGGACATCGTCGACAGCGTATTGACGACGTGGAACGCGTGGGCTTCTGCAAAACGCAATGTCGAGATGCAAAGCGTCCAGGTGCAGGCGGCGCGCATTTATTATGACGGCACGTTCAAAGAGTATCGTGAGGGTTTGCGCTCAACGTTCGATGTGCTGTTCGCGCAGAACCAGCTGCGTGAAACCGAAATTGCGCTTATTTCAAATCGCCGTGATGCCTATGTTGCACAAGCCGTTTTGCTGCGCCGGATCGGCAAGTTGGATGCGGCCAGTCTGTTAGATGGGCCAACGCTTTACGATCCAGCGGCATACACAAGGCGGGTTGAGCGGCGGGGTGCATTGCCTTGGGACTTTGGTTTTCGTGTGCTCGACATCATCGACCACCCAAGTGATCGTCCGCAAAGGATGGAACAGCTTAAGCCGTCGAACAATACACCGGTCATTGCTTCACCGACCATCGAGCAGGTGCCGACGATCGTGCCGGCACGCGCCGCAACGCCGCTTCCAAATCATTCACCACGTCAGAAAGCAGGCAATCATGAGTGAAGCTGATCACACAGAGGCCGCCGCAGACTATGCCCCGACCGATGAAAGCGGCCTAATTGCCTTTTCGACGTTGCTCGCTATTCACCGGATCGCCGTCGATGCAACGCAATTACGTCATTCGCTTGGGCATCAGCGGCCCATCGATGCTGACGACCTTAAGCGCCTTGCAAAGCGTCAGGATGGCGTAAAAGCACGGGGCATTCGCAGCTCGTTTGACAAATTGCCACAGCTGCCTTTGCCCGCGCTGGCTAACGGACCAGCTGGCTGGTTCGTCATCGCACAGGTGAATGGAGACGAGGCAATCATCCAACCACCGTGCCCAAGCTTTGATGGAGTACAGCCGCAGATCATGATGGTCACGCGCGACGCGCTTGAGGCGATGTGGTCTGGCGAGCTTGTGCTTATCGCAACGCGCGAAAACATCGGCGGCGTAGCGCGCGCGTTTGATGTGTCGTGGTTCATCCCGCAGATCGTTAAGTATAAGCGGCTGATTGGCGAAGTGCTGCTTGTTACGCTTGCCATCAACATTTTGGGGCTGGCCTCACCATTGTTCTTCCAGAATGTCATCGACAAGGTGCTCGTTCATAACACGCTTGATACGCTCAATGTGCTGGTCATCGGTTTTGCGGTGGTCTCGGTTTGGGAAACATTATTTGGCTGGCTGCGCACGCGGCTTTATTCACAAACCACACAGAAGATTGATGTTGAATTAGGCGCAAAGCTGTTCCGGCACTTGCTTGGACTTAATCTTTCATATTTTGAGACACGCCGCGTGGGAGACGTGGCGATGCGGGTGCGTCAGCTTGAGACAATCCGCGAATTTTTGACCAATGCATCGCTAACGGTGCTGGTCGACCCGCTGTTCACAATCGTGTTCCTGATCGTGATGTGGATATATTCGCCGATGTTATTCATTATCGCTGTGCTGGCGATCCCTTGCTATATCGCGGTCGCCTTGTTCATTACCGGGCCTTTGCGGGTGCGGATCGAAGAGAAGTTCGAGCGGTCTGCTGCAAATAATGCGCTGCTTGTGGAGAGCATTGGCGGCATTCAAACGGTCAAGGCAGGCGCGGTTGAACCGCAATGGCAGGATCGTTGGGAAAAGCAGCTCGCCGGCTACAGCTTTGCCAACCAGAAGGTTATTGATCTTAGCAATACCGGCAGCCAGCTTATCCAGCTGATTTCACGGCTCAACATGGTGCTGATCCTTTATTTCGGCGCGCAAGCGGTGATCGATAAGGATCTGACCGTTGGCGGCCTGGTCGCGTTCAACATGTTTGCGCAGCGCGTTTCAGGGCCTGTTATTCGTATGGCACAGCTTTGGCAGGATTTTCAACAGGTGCGGATTGCGGTCGAGCGGCTTGGTGATGTACTAAACCAACCCATTGAACCCGGGTCCGGAAGCCGCGTCGCGCTGCCTTCAATCAAGGGCGCTGTCGCGTTTGACGGCGTCAAATTTCGCTACGGGCTTGATGGCCCGTGGACGCTGGACGACATCCACCTTGAGGTTCCAGCAGGCAGCACTTTGGGTATTGTCGGGTCTTCGGGGTCGGGCAAATCCACGCTCACCAAATTGTTGCAGCGGCTTTATATTCCCGCCTCTGGGCGTATCGCGATCGACGGCGTTGATATTGCGCAAATCGATCCTGCTTGGCTCCGGCGGCAGATTGGCGTTGTCTTACAAGAAAACCTGCTGTTTAGCCGCTCAATCCGCGAAAACATCGCGCTCGCCAATCCCGCCATGCCATTGGAAGCGGTGATTGAGGCTGCGACCTTGAGCGGCGCGCATGAATTCATCGTCAAACTGCCGCGCGGTTATGATACGCAAGTCGAAGAGCGCGGCACCAATTTATCGGGTGGTCAGCGCCAGCGGCTCGCCATTGCCCGCGCGTTGGTCACTGGCCCGCGCATCCTTATCCTTGATGAAGCAACCTCAGCGCTTGATGCCGAAAGCGAGGAGATCGTCCAAAGAAACCTGAAAGCCATGGCGGCAGGGCGCACGGTGATCATCATCGCGCATAGGCTGTCGGCAGTGCGGCAATGCGACATGCTGATCACCTTGGAGGGCGGGCGCATCGTCGAGCGCGGCAGCCATGCCGAGCTGCTGGCGGCAAACGGCCGTTACGCCGATCTGCACCGGCGCCAGAGCGGAGAAACGACATGAGCGGATGGAATCATCATTGGGAAGTCTTGAAAAAGGCAATCCGCGACGACCGCGAACACCGCAAGGGTTTCATCCCGCTGGAGGAAAGCGAATTCCTGCCCGCCGCGCTTGAGGTGACTGAGCGTCCCGTATCACCCACCGCGCGCGTTGTAACCTGGGCTGCGCTTATTTTCCTCATCATCGCTATTGCATGGACTGTGTTCGGGCGCGTCGATGTCGTTGCATCCGCGCCCGGCATGCTTAAACCCACGGGCAATGTGAAGCTGGTGCAGTCCGCAGATGCTGGCGTTGTGCGTGCCATTCATGTCCGGAACGGCGATGTCGTGCGCAAGGGGCAGCCTTTGTTGGATCTTGACCCGACGCTTGCGGGCGCTGATCTTGCGCAAGCGGAAAAGGCACTTGCCGCCGCTGAGTTGGAAATTGCACGCAACCGCGCGATTGCCGATGCTTTGTCGGGCAAGGGGATGCGCTTTGTCGCACCTTTGGGCACGCCTGCCGATGTGGCAGAGACGCAAGCCCGATTGATCGCATCGCAACTGGCCACGGTCGATGCAACGACGGCAAGCCTGTCGGCGGCGCGGGCCTCGGCCTTGTCTGATGCCAATGCAGCGCGCGCGCAGGTGGCGCGGCTAAGTGATACGGTGCCCATGCTTGATCGCCAGATTGCAAATATGAACCGGCTGAATGAAGAAGGCTACGCCCCCGGCGCGCGCCTCATCGAATTGCAGCGGCAGCGCCGTCAAGAGGCGGGTGACCGTGACGTTGCGGTAACCCAAATCGCGCGTGGCCAATCCGAAGCGCGCAAGCTGGATGGCCAAATCCGGGAAACCCGCGAACAGGCGCGTCAAACCGCGCTTGCCGACCTATCAAAGGCCGAAGGCGAAGCGATCCTGCGGCGGGAGGAGGTGACAAAGGCAAAGCGCAAGAGCACGTTCCAACGCCTCGCCGCCCCGGTCGATGGCACCGTTCAACAGATGGAAGTGCACACCATTGGCGGGGTCATTGAACCTGCCAAACCATTGATGGTGATCGTACCGTCCAGCACAGCGATTGAGGTGGAGGCCCGCATTTTGAACAAGGATGTGGGCTTTATCCGCATTGGACAACAAGCGTCGGTGAAGCTTGAGGCCTTTTCGTTCACGCGGTACGGCGCGGTGCCGGGGCGCGTGCGGGCGATCAGCCGGGATGCGGTGCAGGACAAGGACCTTGGCCTTGTCTATGTGGCAACCATCCTTCTTGACCGCAGCTTTGTGGACGCCGACGGGCGGCGTTATGCGCTGTCGCCGGGGCTGACCGCGACGGTTGATATCCGCACCGGAACACGGTCGATCCTAAGCTATCTTGTCAGCCCGTTGCAGACAACAGCGGCGCAGGCGGGGCGTGAACGATAGCCAAACCGCGAAGGCGGATTTAAGCGGTCCTGACCCTGAAGCACGTATCGGCTTGTAAATTTTGGGTTTAACTCCATGGCGTTACTTGCCAATCTGGCGGATTGGTCCATTATGCTGTGCAAAGTGGATGTATATTGAGTCGGGGGAAGGCGATGCGGATGAAGATCAATGTCAACTGGCCTTGCCTCTCGGCGCTTATGGCGGCGGCGCTGTTGATTGGCGGATGCGCGAGTCAGCAATATATGGGTGTGTCGCTGAAGCCCGGCGGCGCTGATCCGGCGGTGCAGGCTTTGGCCGCGCGCGCATCGACAGGGGATAAGCAGGCGCAGTATGAACTTGCGACAGCTTTTGAAAATGGGCTTGGCTTGGAAAGAAACTGTCGTAAAGCGAAAGCACTTTTTAGAGAATCCGGCCGCGACAAAACCAAATCCATGTATCTTTATAGTCCTTCAATAGGCGGCGGTACCAGTAGTAGAGTGATTGCAATTGATTATGGGCGTGCCTCAGAAGGTTTACCCGAAGCACGTGTTAAGCTTTATACTATTCAATGCCTCTAATATTTTGTCCAGTATTTATATGATTTTTGACAAATAGGAAACCATAAATTGTTTATATATGATCCTGTAACGTACCGAACATATGATGACGAGCGAAATTGTGAACTGTCGAACTTCTCCGGAGGTTCTGATGGTACAGTACGTTTTGATCTGGTCTGTTCTGAATTCGTAATTAATCTCTGGATGCGAAGTGTTTACGAAAAACATGTCGTCGAAGACACTTGTAGTACGAACGAGCCACGATATAGCTCCGTAACTACGTGGACTGTCGGCGGATGCCCCCTAGAATTTGCAGATATTGTGCGCGAAGCAATTCTAGCACAAGAATACGGCATGATAAATGATGCTAGAATACATGGAATTACTGAAGAAGTGAGGCGCTCTTTTGAAGGATCTGTTGTTAAAGTTGAGATTATGCAGGAGGCTCTAGGTGGGTGATCTGACTCTGACGCAGGCGCTTGCAGAGCTCCGCTCACTAAGCAATCCAACCATTGCCCAATTAAGAGACATTGTGAGTCGCACCTCGGCTGGTCAAACCTACCTAAGCATTCCCAAGTTCCTTTGTAGTTCGTGGAGGTCAGTTATATGAGTTGGATCGTTAATGCGGAGAAGACGCGAACATATAATCCACACTTAGGACTTGAACTTCTTTTCATCTCGGGTGGCTCCGACGGCTCAAGGCAAATCCGCATATGTGGTGATAATATCGACTTGGAGTTTACCGCCTCCACAATAGACGCTCCAATTACTCAAGAGGAACTAGCGGCGCTTGGTTTAAGCGATGCTATGGTTTGGTGCGTTTGGGGAAAGCCGACAGATTTCAACCCCGAAGAACGAGCCCTGATTGTTGACGCACTTTGCGCCACAAAGGGCGGGCACGGCTCCAATATTTGGGAGACGCCATATTTTGTTCGATTTGGTTTAAAGGGGGAGCTTCAAAGTGCCTGACCTTACACTACAACAAGCGATAGCGGAACTTAATGCACTAAAAGCGCGCGTCGGGCAACCGCTAACGAGCGCGAGGTATTAATGTAATGGCGTTTAGGGCTGATCCAGAAAATCTAAAAACGTTTGATCGAGAACGTGGTTATGAACTTAAGATTGATGGCGGCGGTAGCAGCGGTGAATTCCGCTTCATCATAGCAGGTCCGGAAGGAAAATATCACTTTTCCGCACATAAAGACTGGATTGGGCTGCCTGCCGACGAAATCGAACAACTCCCTTTGGACAAGCCAAAGGAATCAGAAGTTTGGATTGTTCACAATTGGGACGAACATTGGAGACCGATTATTTACGAAGCTATGACAGCCTACAAGTCTGTGCATGGTTTTGAAAACCCGAGATTCTCCTACTTTGTACGTTTCGGAACGATAGAAGGGCAATTTGATGTCTAATTTTTCTCTTGAACAGGCCCTTCAGCAACTCCGTTCAATGTCCAATCCGACACTGGATCAATTACGTTTGCTGGTCGCGCAAACGAGGGTCACGCAGTCCAATCCTGCAAATCCTGCACTTGATAACACTACACCGGTCCGCGCTGCAATTTTATATAGTGGTGATATCTCACCCAATTTTAATGGTAGCAGGCTGTCTACCAATGCTCTCGTGATTGCTATGGCCAAAGCAGATCCTAGCTTAGCAATCGTCGACAATACCCACGTAGGTAGGTTGTTAAGTGACCCTCTTTTTCAATCAAACTTTGATAGAGCGCTTGCGGCGGCCGGTCCTAACATTGACCCGCGAATTATCACGAGTCCTACAGGCGGTTTTTGGTCAAATGCATCAGAGCGATTTACCTTGGCGAATGCAAACAGCAACATTCTTGCATTCGCGCCTAAGCCTGCCAGTCTTGCTCCAGGTACCACCATTGATAAGGGAACATTTTCTCAAGTTGAACTTCGCGCATTGCTTGAGGGAACGGGGTCAGGGAAGATAAACGGGATTGAACTCTCTGCATTGCGAGACCGATACAACGCGTTAAAGAGTGCTGATCCAGTAAATGCACTCAAGGACGCCACTGAGATTGTATCGGTAAAATCCCTCGCGGATATGTGGACAAATGTCGAAGTTGGTCAAGCCACCGGTAATGAAATCACTGTACGCGTAAAGCCTGAACTGTTTTCTAACAATGGGCTACCGGAAATTGGTGAAGTGCGCAGTGGTTCATTTGTAGCAGCTGACGCTCAAACTGCAAACCGCCTATTCGCTTCGTCTGGCCCATCAGCTTTCGACGGCGCGGATATGGCGCGCTTGCTGAGTAAAAGTAATTTCATAAAGACCCTTTCTGGTGCCGGCAAGATTGCTGGACCTGTTGGAGACTTGATAGAAATCGCGGCGCTTACAGGCGCAGTTATTGGCCAGTTGCGCGCGGGAGATAGAGAAGGTGCTGCGCGGACGGCTGCTAATGGCCTTGCGTCGATCAGCGGCGGTGCCCTCGCTGCGGGCGTTGCTGCTACGTATGCTGCGCCGCTTTTGGCTAGCGGCCCTGTCGGGTGGTTTGTTTACACGATCGTAGTGGTCGGATCTGGCATTGTCGGTTCTGAAGTCGGTCAGGCAGTAATAGATAAAGCCTATACGGCTTTCACGAAAACCCTTCCAGATGCCTATAGGGCGGGCGACCCGCTGGTATGGATTGGTGACGCTGCTGGTGTATTAAATACCTTTATTACAACAACGCTTCCAAACGGGTTAGAATATGCCGCACGTATAACGCGCGAACTGATCAACGGTGAACTTGATATTGTTAAATTATTTACTGGCGATAGTCCCACGCCACAAGAGGCGGAGATCATTGTTACCGCCAATCGCCGGACAGGTCAGACGACGGTTTCAAATCTGCCCTCGGCGCTTCAAGATCCCGCCCTCGCGCGCGATATGGGGCAAGCTCTTCTTGATTTTGCGCGCTCGGGTGAAACGCTGAATGGAGGTTCTGCATCTGGTAATGCAGGAGCTTCTGCTCCGAGCACGCTGGCAAGTGCGCGCACTCAATCGGCGATGCCAGGTCAGGGCGCACCTGCAACACCTGTATATCGGAGGAATTCGGACGGCACAATCACGGTTGGTTCTTTTAAGGTCACGCCTCAAGGGACAGACGAACAAGGAGGGTTCCGTATACGTGATGAGTATACTGGTTCGCTGATCGATTTGTGGGTTGACCCGGTAACCGGAGTCACAAATTTATTATTTACCCGAGATTTTAGCGGCAAGCTGGAAGTAACGACCGAATATGAGGCAGATGGCAAAACAGTTAAAAATACGGCCCTGCGTTTTGGCAAGAACCCTGACATGGTCCAATTTTCTGATGCGGCAGGGATTTTGGGAGACAATCTTGGATACCGCCTCGCTAACGGTAATAAGCTTACCGGGCCAGTGTATTCCGCCACCCTCAAAACGCTCGGACAGAACTTTGGCGAGGCACTTGATGCAATAGCCTTTGGTTCACCATCGAGCGTCGGAAAAAATATTGAGGCGGCGTTCAGTGATATCGGTAACGAATTTCTGACCAACCTCAAATCAGCAGCGATTGGTGCGCTATCGTCCTTTGTGGTTGGCGAACTTGTCAATGCCATCGGTGTAGATGGCGTAGCTGGCGAATGGTTACAAACATCCTATGGAGCCTATCTAACCGAAATTATTGCAAACCTTCCAGCCATTATTGAAGGCACGAAGTCCGTTGGTCAAGTTTTGGGAAATGTGAACATCGGTAACATCGCGGGGAGTTTTGTCGGGGCGAAACTGGCTGCCCTTGTTTGGACACCTGAAACAATAGGAGGACAGATTGGCGCGGCTGTTGGGGCTGCGCTCGCCCCTGTTGCCGTAAATGCCTTACTTGCGGCATCAAGTCTGGTTTTGACCCCTATCGGCGTTGCTGTTGTTGCCTTTATCGGGTTTTTGGTTGGTGGCTTGATTGGTTCTTTGTTTGGAGGAACGCCTCGTAGCGGGGCGGATTCCCAGTGGGACTCCGAACAACAAAAATTTGTTGTAACCAACGTCTGGTCGCGCAAGGGTGGACCGAAAGACGCGGCTAAGAGTCTTGCGTCTGCCGTTTCTGAGAGCTTCAACACCGTTCTTTCAGCGGTCGGTGGGACCTTACTTAACCCCACTGCTGTGCAGTCCGGCAGCTATGGAATAGTGAAGAAGGAGTTCGTTTATCGTCCCCATGGCGGTGGCACGGATCAAGGACAAATCACGCAACGCTTCAGCGGACAAAAGGCGGCCGAAAAGCTCATTGGATATGGTGTTTATAAAGGATTGACCGATCCTGATTTTCAAATCGCCGGTGGCAATGTTTATGTAAAGCGTGCCTTATACAGTACTTTTGCGATCAGTGGTAATGATCAAAGTAATTTTGATACGCGAGCTTTGCTTGGAAATCTTGCCTCTGGTCAACAATATGCAAGCTATATTGCAAATGCCGTCGTAATCAATTCTCTGGTCGCCGCCGAACCAGAGAGCCTGTTTGCTGCTGAAACTCTGTTCGTGCTTGCGCGCGCGTCTGATTTAGGACTCACAAAGCGGGCGGCAAGCGATTGGTATGGCGGGTTCTCGTTTTTCGTAGATGACAAAAATACATCTGTGGCGCAGGTCCAATTTGGATTTGATTATGATTTTCAGAGCCGTCAGATCAGCCGCCAGATCGGCGTGGGTGATTATATCATTGGCGACACTATCGACATTGCCGGACAGACGACGATTGAGGCAGGCGCGACCGCCGACATCATCGACCTGCGTTCGGGCAAGCTTGCCAATCAGATTGGCTATACGGTCAATGGCACGCTGAACAATGACATTGCGGTGTCGGGGGCGGACTTTACGGCCTTGTCCAGTTCG
>NZ_JAAVVZ010000038.1 GCF_023910635.1 Sphingorhabdus sp.
ATTAACTGATCCAGAATGCGCATATTGCGGCGATGGTGATGGCTGCCATGAAGCTATGGGCGCATCGGTCATAGCGTGTGTGGATGCGCCGCCAGTCTTTGAGGCGGGCGAACAGGTTTTCGATTTTATGCCTTTGGCGATAGAGATTTTTGTCGAAATCAGCGGGGACTAGTCGGCCCTTTCTCGGCGGGATGCAGGGCGTAATATTCTTGGCCAGCAACGCGGCCCGATACGCATCGCTGTCGTATCCCTTGTCGCCAATCATGATGCAATTATGGCTGGGAAGCGCGGGATAGAGCAGCTTTGCGCCGATATGGTCGCTCATCTGTCCTTCGGTCAAGCACAGCATCAGCGGCCTACCTTGGCCATCGCAGACGACATGAAGTTTGGAGTTCAGCCCGCCTTTGGTGCGTCCGATACGCCTAGGAGCAGGCCCTTTTTTAAAAGGCTGGATGCCGTTCGGTGCGCCTTCAAATGGGTCGCGTCGATCATCAATATATCAGGCGCGCCTGCTTCTTTCACCAGCGCGGCGAATATCCGGTTGAATACACCCAGCTTGCTCCAGCGCACAAAACGGCTGTAAAGCGTCTTATGCGGACCATAGCCGGGCGGCGCATCACACCAGCGCAGACCGTTCTTCAAAACATAGACAATCCCGCTGAGCACCCGTCGATCATCAACCCGCGGCACACCGTGAGAAAGCGGAAAATACGGCTCTATCCGGCGCATCTGCGCCGCACTCAACATCGGTAGATCAATCATCAACTGCTCCTCTATCAGAAGTTCAGTTGAATCAAACTTCGCCCTTACATGCAACTAATTTAATGCATCCTGAGCCTAGACAAAATAATTTTGGCCAATATGGCACCGCGCATTTCGCCCGCGCGGTAACCTGTGGCGGCATCATCCGGGTAAAGTTCGGCGATTGCCGCACGGACATCGGCCGCTACAGCTGTGCCGTGGCACATAGCGCATGGTTCATCTTTCATGATGATCGCGCGCATGCTGTTGTGCGTTGCATCTGTACCTTTGCCTTCGACCCAATTGATCATCGATGGCTTACCTGCGGCGTCAACGGGAGCTTCGCCCAGTGAGGTGAGGCGCTGGCGAAGTTCACCTTGGGTATTGGCACCCGGATTGCGCGGACGCAGTGAAATCCGGCGTAACTCGACGCCGGTTTCTGCCGAAACTTCGGCCGCAATAGCGGGCGCGACTTCGGCGCACACGTTGACCGCAGCGGTCGGTCCACCATTTTGCAATGCTGACTTTAAAGCTGTTTGCAACCGTGATTGGAACAGATCGGCAGCAACCGTCGATCGTTCGATATCTGCCGCAGCCGGTTCTTGTGTCGCGCACGCAGACAGGACGAGCGGGGACGTGAATATGGCCAAAACCGCAAGTGATCGCATTGCCGAATGTACCCGCATCATTTCACCCGTATCTTTTCAGTCAATACGCCGGTGTTGCCGGTAATACGGTTGCGCGCGATGATTGTCAGGTCGGCCTTGCCTTTTGTCTTTGGCGTCCAATTGGCTGCAAACCGGCCCGGCGCAGCAGAGAAGGGTAGCGTAACGACTTCGCGAAGCTTTCCGTTCTGCCGAACTTCGGCAACTACTTCATAATTTGCCGAGTCCCACAGACCGGCCGGGGTTATCGGACATCCGCACATTAACTGGACTTCGGCGGTCAAAATCTGCGTTTCTCCGCGAATGAATGCAATTGGCTCTGGATCGAGCAACCTCACAGCCAAGCCCGGAAGTTCGACGACCCATCCGTCACTGTCACCGGCGTTTTGTCCGGGCACGAGCCAACGCTCGGATGTCGCCCGCTGCATTATTTTGGGAAAGCCCAGTGGTCCCTTAATCTCCACCCGGACCAACAGCGGACGCTGTACATCGATTGTCGTGCGGAACGACGCTGCGGTGTCAGATGCGCGAGCAGGCGAACGGCCCTTCGCGGCCATTATCTTCTCGGTATCACCAGACCCGCCGCTGGTAATGCCCTTTGCGAGTATCTTATCACTTTTCGCATCGCGCAAAATGACTTCGGCACCGCCCATCGAGTCGCCGACAAATTTGGCGTCCTGGCTGATAACGCGAACCACAACTTCGGTCGGCGTTGCATTTGCTTGTGTGGTTGCCGCAACCAACGCCAGCAACATGAGCATATATTGCTTCATCACATCGCACCTCCAACCTGGCCAGTTCGATTGTCCAGTGCAAATGCGCCCGGTCCCCGCGCAAAAATCAGCAACAGCGCCCCCAATATTGCGACATTTTTGAAGAGGGGTCCGACATGGGAAGTATCAGGCACAACATGGATCGCGATGGTGACTGGTACCAGCGTTGCAAATAGTACTAATGCAGAAGCGCGTGTCATCCAACCGAGCGCCAAAGTTGTGCCCGCGACAACAAAGGCGATGCCAGATAGCCACAGCATCAGCGAGGGATCGCCAATCATATTGACGGTCCGGGCCCATGGCGATTCCTCCATCCGTTCGAGCATGACATCATGCTGGCCGAAATGGCCTAGCCCGCCGATGATGAAAATCAGGCTGGTGAGCAGCCTGAACAGGGGATCGATCAGCGTCTTTGTTGGTGCACTCGGCTCAAGCCAGTGTTCAATTGTTGTGAACATATCGATCCCCCCTGTTTCTGCCTTGCGCAATCAGGCGACGTTTGTTGTCCGCAAATAGGGACGAAGCGTGGTCCACCCTTGCGGGAACAAGGTCGCGGCTTCGTCGTCCTTGATCGAGGGCGGGATGATGACATCCTTGCCCACTTCCCAGTCAGCGGGCGTGGCAATCCGGAATTTGTCGCCGGTCTGCAACGCATCGATGACGCGCAATATCTCGGCAAAATTGCGCCCGACACTCATTGGATAGGTCATCGTCAGACGGATTTTCTTGTCGGGATCGATGATGAACACCGAGCGCACTGCTGCGGTTTCACTCTGCTCGGGATGGATCATGTCATACATCCGCGCAATCGAAAGGTCGGCATCGGCGAGGATCGGGAATTTGAGATCGGTATGCTGGGTGTCGTTGACATCCGCGATCCACTTGCGATGTTCTTCCGCGGTGTCGGTCGAAAGACCAAGCGGCTTCACGTTGCGCTTTTCAAATTCACCCGCGAGCTGCGCGGTGCGGCCCATTTCGGTGGTGCATACAGGCGTGAAATCGGCCGGGTGGCTGAAGAAGAATACCCAGCTATCGCCAGCCCATTCGTGAAAGCTGATCGGGCCATTTTGCGTTTCGGTCTGAAAATCGGGGGCGATATCGCCAATGTGAAGAGTCATACTATTTCCTTTTTCGGTTTGCTTGATGTCCCAATGAACCCAATCACCGTTCAACGCCAATATAATTACACAGTTAATGTAATCGATAATTTGAATGTTCAATGTTGGGCTATTCAGCCCGTCCGCGGCCTCCGCCCATTGCACCACCCCGCGCGACGCAGCGCTGAAAAGCTGGCAAATGCCGTTCGCGCGACGCCGACTGCAATGCGGTCAATGTTGCACGGATCTGGCCGTCGGTAACCGATGGCAGCAAGCGATCATAAAGAGCGATATTCTCTTCCTCGGCAACGATACCCTGCTGGCATGCTTTAAGCACCGAAGCCGGTGCCTTTAATGTACCCAGATAAGGATTCGTCTTCGCATAAGCGATGCCGACTCGGTCCATTTCTGTTTTTACCCGATCAGCATGTCGCCGTTCAGCTTCGATTATGTTGATGAACGGACGAGCGCCCGGGAAACTGCCAAGAACAGCATCATAGGTCGCCTCAGCGCGATACTCGTCATCAAGCGCCATCGACAATGCTTTCGCATCTGCCGAAGAAGCGGCCTGCAAAGGTGACGCGCAAGCGGCAAGAACAGCGGTAGCCTTTGCGATGGATGAAGATGTGCGTGAAATTTTGCTCGGTAGTTTCATCTTCAAATTCCGATCGTTCTAAATCAAACCCATGTTCATTTGGGTGTCCGGCGGGGTATCCGCTGTGTCTTCTTGATTGGCCATTTCAATAACGGCGTCGAATGCTTCATTTTGTGAAAGAAACACCTGTCCTGTCAGGTCGCTCAGCAGATGCGATTTTTCGAGCGCGTCCATCACGGGGCCTTTGACTTCGGACAGGTGCAGTTTCACGTTGGCATCAGCCAACCGGTGGTTAATCGCTTCAATACTTTCGAGTGCCGACGCGTCGACGCCGTTGATGGCCGAACACATCAGGATAAGGTGTCGCAGTTCGGATTGTTCTGCGACCTGTTCCAGCACGAACTCTTCCAGCCAGCGGGCATTGAGATAGGTCAGGCTTTCGTCGATGCGGATGGTCAGAATGCGCGGGTCGGTGAACACATTGTGGCGTTTGATATTGCGGAAATGCTCGGTCTCGGGAACTCGTCCGACAATAGCCGCGTGCGGCCGTGAAGAGCGCCAGAGAAACAAGGCTAGGCTGAGGCCGACGCCCGCAATCACGCCGGGCTCAACGCCGATCAACAAGGTGACGGCTATCGTCGCTGCCATTGCTGCAAAATCGGGTTTCGAATAGCGCCAGATCGTACGCGGCGTTTTGAAATCGACGAGGCTCAAGACCGCAACGATGATTGTGCCTGCCAATGTCGCAATTGGTAGCGAGGCGAGCAATGGAGTCAGGAACAATGCCGCGAGCAATATGCCGACAGCGGTGAACGCGCCTGCCGCTGGCGTTTCGGCGCCTGCATCGAAATTGACGACTGAGCGCGCAAAGCCGCCCGTCACCGGATAGCCTCCGGAAAAAGCTGCAGCGACATTGGCCGCGCCGAGGCCGATCAGTTCCTGATCGGGAACGATACGCTGGCGTTTTTTTGCGGCTAGCGTTTGCGCGACCGAAACCGATTCGACAAAGCCGATGATGCTGAGCAGCAAGGCAGGGATCGCCAGCCGCTGCCACAGTTCGGCATCAAACAGCGGCACAGTAAAGGGCGGAAGGCTTTGCGGAATGCTGCCGACAACCTTCACGCCCTTGGCTTCCAGATCGAATGCAATGACCGCGAGGATCGAGAGCGCGACCGCCACGATCGGCCCGGCCTTTGCGACCAGATCGGCGGGCCGTGCCGCCAATCCAAAACCAACGAGCAAGGGTTTCAGACCCTTTCGCACCCAAAACAGAAAGCCGGTTGCAGTCACACCGATGGCCAACGTGTAAAGGTTGGTGTCCTTGGCATTTTCGATCAACGTAGTGACCAGTTCGGGCATCGCTTCGCCCGAGGCCTTGATACCGAGTACCGACTTCAACTGGCTGGTGGCGATGATGATACCGCTCGCCGTAATGAAGCCAGACACGACAGGGTGCGATAACAGGTTGGCCAGGAAGCCGAGCCGCAACACGCCCATCACAATCAGGATCAGGCCCGACAGCAACGCGAGGATAAGCGCTGCGGCGATAAAATCCGGACTGCCAGGAGGTGCAACCGCACTTGCCGCCGTCAAGGTCATCAGCGAAATAACCGCCACCGGTCCAACCGCGAGTGCGCGGCTCGTTCCGAACAAGGCGTAGGCAATAATCGGCAGGATCGAGGCGTAAAGTCCAATCTCAGGCGGTAGTCCGGCGAGCATGGCATAAGCCAGACTTTGCGGGATCAGCATGATCGTGACGATAGCGGCGGCGACCAAGTCATTGGTCAGCGTTACGCCGCCATAACCGCGTCCCCATTCCAGGATAGGCAGATAGCGCGCCAATTTCATGTTGGTTACGCCGCCCCGATTTTGTGCGGCTTGACCATCCACTCATGCCCTTTGAGCATGCCATGCCAGTAAATCGGCGGCAGGATAGTGTCCTTCAGCAGCCATGAAAGCCGCGAAGGCCGGGTGCCGTCGATCAGCCAATTGGGGAAGCTCGGCAGCAACTTGCCGCCATAGCCGAATTCGGCGAGCACAATCTTGCCGCGCTCTACGGTCAGCGGACAGCTGCCATAGCCGTCATAATCGGCGACCGGCGGCCTGCCTTCGAGAGCGGCCAAAACATTGACCGCGACGACAGGCGCCTGTTTGCGTGCGGCTGCCATCGTTTTGGCGTTTGATGCCGAGCAGGCATCGCCCAACGCAAAGACATTGGGATAGCGCACATGCTGCAATGTGGCTTCGTTGACCTCGATAAATCCGCTGGCGGCGGCGAGCGGGCTGCTGCGCACGAAGTCCGGCGCGACCTGCGGCGGGACGACGTGGATCATGTCGAATTTTTCCTCGACCCGCGTGACGGTGTCGCCGCGCTTTTGCTCAAACGTCGCAATTTTGGCGGGGCCGTCAATCGCCACCAGTTTCGATTCAAAATTCAGATGCGCATCATAGCGTTCGATATATTCCATCAGCGCGGGGACATAGGCTGAAACCCCGAAAAGCACCGCGCCGCTATTGTGAAATTGGACATCAATGTCCTTCAACACGCCTGCGCGTTCCCAATTGCTGCACGATAGATACATCGACTTTTGCGGCGCGCCCGCGCATTTGATCGGCATCGGCGGCTGAGTGAACAGCGCGCGGCCGTGCTTCAAGTCTTTAACGAGACGGTTGGTGTAAGGTGCCAGGTCGTAACTATAGTTGGATGTAACGCCATTCTTGCCCAGCGTTTCGGTCAAACCTTCGATGGCATCCCAGTCAAGCTTGATACCGGGGCAGGCAACTAGCACGCGGTACGTAACCGAGCTGCCGTCATCGAGCGACACTGAATTCTGTTCAGGCGCAAATCCAGTCGCGGCCTTTTTGATCCACTCGACGCCGCGTGGCATCACCGATTTTTCGGAACGCCGGGTGAACTCTGCAGAAAACACGCCCGCGCCAACCATCGTCCATCCGGGCTGGTAATAATGCACGTCAGTGGGATCGATGACCGCGATATCGAGGTCCGCGTTGCGCTTGAGCAGGCTGGCTGCCGTCGCAATTCCGGCGCTTCCACCGCCGACAATCACGACATCATAGGTCTTCGAATCCGATGGTTTGTCGTATGCCTGTTGCGCCAGTTCGAACACCTTGCCCGAACGCGCTCCCGACCGGCAATAAGCGAGCACAGGCGACGGCATGGCATCGAGCGCTGCGCGCATTTTGACGCCATCGCTTGGGGTAACCCCGGACGACGACACCGGAATATAGGCAAATTTCATGCCGAGCGCTTCGGACTGTTCCTGCACGATACTGGATGCCAGCTGTGCAGCCTCTTCATTATCGGGGCGGTTACAAATAATCGTCTTGAAGCCTTGGGCAGCGGCATCACGCACGTCGTCTAGGGTTAGTTGACCGGAAACAGAAAATACCGGTGAGATTTGTTTGAATGGCATGTTGATTTCCTGCTTGGCCGGATCGTGATCGGTCTTAATTCTTGCCGCGCGTCGACAGGCCGAAAGGCAGATAGGCGGGGCATGTCCCAATGAGGCTGGTCAACAGAAATGCCGCAGCCACGACTCCAAGAATTATTGCGAGTGTACCAGATAACGCACCCATCAGATAGGCAATGCCGATTGCCACAACGACGATGAGGCGAAATGCCCGGTCAAGATTTCCCATATTTTTTGTCATTTTTTATCCTCTCACTTGGACGAAACGGGAATGAAACGGTGCGCCGCCATGCCAGCGAACATCGCGGCGACGAATGGCAACACCGCGAGCGGCGCAATTGCCAGGTCAGCAAGCGCTGGCCCGGGGCAAAGGCCAGCAATGCCCCATCCCATTCCGAACATTATGGCACCGATCGCCAGTGGGCGATCCAGCTTGGCTGTGCCTGGCAGATCGAATGTCGGCGCAGCGAGCGGCGACGACAGCCGTGATTTGATCATCCATGCAAATGCCATCGGGACTATGGCCCCGCCCATGACGAATGCCAGCGTCGGGTCCCATTTGCCAAACAGGTCAAGAAAGGCCTGAACGCGCGCCGGGTCGGACATGCCCGAAAAAGCAAGCCCGGCTCCGAACAGCAGGCCGGAGACGAGCGCGATCAGCGTCCGGTTCATAACCAGTCCCCAGCGCGGAGCAATCCGACGGTGACAAAGCCGCTTGCCATAAACATGGCCGTTGCCACCATCGATCGCGGTGAAAGGCGTGACAAGCCGCACACGCCGTGACCGCTGGTGCAGCCCGAGCCGAGCCTTGTACCATAACCGACCAGTAAGCCGCCAATGATCAACGGCCAGATCGTGTCCGGAAAGCTGACTTGAACAGTGCCCAATGCACGTGAAATCAGGAACGCCCCGAGCGGAAGGCCAAGGACGAACGCGATCGCGACATTTCTTGGCGCGCCGGTATCGGCAATGCCGGTCGCGCGTGCTGCAAGCCCGCTGACGCCAGCAATCCGGCCAAGCCCAAGCAGCATGATCGCCGCTGCAAGCCCGATCAGCAGTCCGCCGACAAAGCCTTCAACCGGTATGGCATTGGGGAACGCCGGGATCATACCGCGTTGACCGGGATTTTGAGATAGGTCACGCCATTATCATCCGCTGGGGGCAGATGACCTGCGCGCATGTTTACCTGAACCGACGGCAATATGAGGCGCGGCATGTCGAGCGTCGCATCGCGCGCTTCACGCATCGCCACAAATTCATCCTCGGCTACGCCGTCATGGGCGTGGACATTGCCTTTACGCTCGGCCTCGACCGTCGTTTCCCATACATATTCAGTACGGCCAGCGGGCAGATAGTCGTGGCACATGAATAGCCGAGTCGTATCAGGCAGCGACAAGATCCGCCGTAATGACTGGAATAATTGCCGCGCATTGCCGCCTGGAAAATCGGCACGCGCCGTGCCGTAATCGGGCATGAACATCGTATCACCTGTGAATACGGCGTCGCCGATTACATAGGCTATATCTGCTGGCGTATGGCCGGGGACATGCAGCACAGTGACGTCGAGGTTGCCGATTTGGAAATGGTCGCCGTCGGCAAAAAGCTGGTCAAAATCCGAGCCATCGCGCTGGAAATCGGTGCCTGCGTTAAAGAGTTTGCCGAACACGTTCTGTACAGTGACGATATGCTCGCCAATTGCGATTTTGCCACCCAGTTTTTGCTGCAAGTAAGGCGCTGCCGACAAATGATCTGCGTGCGCATGGGTTTCAAGCAACCAGTCGACGCTTAACCCCTTCTCTGCAACATATGCGATAATTGCATCCGCCGACGTGAAAGACGTGCGCCCCGAAGCAGGGTCGAAATCCAGCACGCTGTCGATGATTGCGGCACGCTTCGTTTCGGGGTCATGCACCACATAGCTCACCGTAAAAGTTGGCTTATCGAAAAGGGCATGGATTACAGGAACGCCGCTTTGGGCGCCGCTTACCTGCGCAATGGCACTGTCTAAAGCTAAGTCGGACATCGGAATCTCCTTATAAAATCATATTTACATAAACTATGTAATACACTATCGATATTGCGTCAACAAGACTCTCATGGCAGCGGCCGTTGAAAGACAGGACAATATGATGAACGAACCTCAAGCCCAAATATTACGGCCCTTAAGAATTGGCGACACAGCGCCTGATTTTAGGGCGCGAACAACCATGGGTGACAAAAGCCTGTCCGATTTTCGCGGACGCTGGCTAATCTTTTTTTCGCATCCAGCCGACTTCACACCGGTGTGCACAACCGAATTTGTGGCGCTTGCCAGGGCGTCAGCGGATTTTGATGCAGCAGATTGCGCGCTTCTTGGGCTCTCGGTCGATAGTCTTTATTCGCATCTCGCGTGGGTGAAGGCGATTGAAGAGCAATTTGACACCAAAATCGGATTCCCAATCGTAGAAGACCCAAGCATGGTTGTTGGCCGCGCTTATGGAATGATTGATGACGCCGCTGTCGATAGCACTGCGGTCCGGTCGACCTATTTCATCGATCCTGAAGGTCTTGTCCGCGCTATCACGACCTATCCGCACAATGTAGGGCGCTCGGTTGCCGAAATGCTGCGCCTGTTGCAAGCATTGCAGGCGGTATCGAAAGGGCCAAATGTTGCTCCGGAAAATTGGCATCCCGGTCAGGCATTGCTTTCGCCGCCTGCATTGACGGCTGAGTCAATCGCCGGGCAAAGTAACTGGTTTTGTCATGAGGTTGGCCAATAATGACCGCGCTGTTTGAAAGCCGGGAGCAGGCTGGCAAAGCTGCTGACAAACTCAAGGTCTACGCACAGCCGCAGCGGTTGATGATCCTGTCCTGTCTTTTACGCGGTGAGCTAACCGTTGGCGAGATTGATGCAGCGACCGGTATCGGCCAGCCTGCGCTGAGCCAGCAGCTTGCCGAGTTACGTCGCAATGAACTTGTCACAACCCGCCGCGCGTCAAAGCAAATCTGGTATCAGCTTGCTGACGAAAAAGTTTGTTTGTGCGTGCGCAGTATGGAAGCGATCCTCGGAGATGATCCACATCCAGATTTACTTGTTAAGCACAGTCTTACAGAAGAAAGACCCCAAGAAATAGCTACGCCAGCTGCCGGCGCCGCGGGGTTCGCGCGTATCATTTAGCTTATGGCGGAAAAAAAGCCCCAATTGGACCGCCACCAATCATCATTGGCACGTCAACGGTAACTGCTTACGGTTGATCAAGTGACGGGTTTAGCCTGCACATTTCAAGAACTCTGTCAGGCTAGACCATTATATTGGTCATTCTACGCAATGCCCACTTGGCCAAACGAATGTAGGCTTTTGGGATCGTCGGAAGCGCAATCCGATAGCGGATTTTTGGGCGCGAAGCGGCCATTGACTTAACTGATGGACGAAGGTCTGCTTAGCATCAATTGCGCCCCGATACCGGACTGTCCGGACTGTCCAACATTGCAGTCCTTAGCGCGCCAAACAAATGTCGAGTGCCGCAGCAAGGCAAACTCATAGTCACGTACCCGAACGCACGTTGTCGGCCAAAACCGAACATGCTTGAGTGACAAACGATGCTCAGTATATGATACCAATATGGATCATATATTAGTCACAGAATTGAAAGAGGCGCGGCGTTCTTGCGGGCTGTCTCAGGCAATGCTTGCGGCAAGGATTAATGTCGAACCACAGGTGATCAAGCGCTTGGAAGCCGGCATTGGATCTGTGACCACGCTTGTCGCGGCCAAGACTGCGCTAGATTTCCAGCTCAATGGTATCGGACCGGGCCGCACGCTGGGTGATCAACTACGAGGTCGCCGACTAAGAAAGGGCTGGTCATTGGAAGCATTAGCGAGGCGGACTAAGCTGTCTCGTGCGACCATTGCCAGTCTTGAACAAGGCAACGGTTCAGTGCGCAGCTTGCTGCGCCTTTTGTCAGTTATTGCACCTAATGCGCGGAGGCGAGCGAAGGAGCGAGCTTTCTGGGGCGCAGGCGACAAGTTTGACCGGGACAGCCGGTTTACGCCGCCGGACTTTATGGAACACATCTATACCGCCTTTGGCGAGATCGACCTAGACCCTTGCGCCCATCTTTTAAGCCCGGTCATCGCCCGGCGGCGGATCATTCTCAGTGAAGGAGGCGATGGCTTGCTTGATGACTGGTCGGGGCGACTGGCGTTCATGAACCCGCCATTTTCGGCATTACTCATTTGGTTGAAGCGTGCGTTTGCCCAGTGGCAAGCGGGCAATATCGAGACAGTGGTCTGCCTTGTGCCAGTCCGCTCAGATTCCGCCTGGTTCCACGAAACGCTAAGCCCCGTTGCTGATATCTATCTGCTACAGGGGCGCGTCCGATTTCTTGATAGTGAAGGCAAGGGGCAGCCGACACCCTTTTCACTCATGCTGCTGACATTGGGCGCATTGACAGAACAAAAGGAGCGTTTTGCATCGCTCGTGCCCGGATTTTGGATGATGCGAGCGCCGGATATGGTCGTTCCGTCAATGACGGCGTGATTGCCGCAAGCAGCCGAGGTGGATAATTACATTGCATCAGTTTTGATCCTGCATTCGCAGCATCACTGCTGAACGTATTATTGGAAAACTGCGTCAAACGCGCACGCCGCAACCTATGCAGAACAAAAGAAACAACAAAAAAAGGCATTAGAGCGGCGCACTGAAAATGTGAATCATGTAATTCTTGGGATTCCTTTTGATTGAGAACTGTGATTCACTGCTCATGGAGGTGGATCATGGGCAAAAGCAGTTCGTCGGATTTACGGGTTCGG
>NZ_JAAVVZ010000039.1 GCF_023910635.1 Sphingorhabdus sp.
AGGATGGTGGAGGGGCACGCTCCGGTTCTCCTGACCTTTTGGCGTGGTGATACCCTGAACGTGCCCCTCCACCGTCTACGACGGTCCCCCTCCCCCGGTGGGGGAGGAATTCAACCCCGCCTTTGCCTTAATCTCGGCAAGCTCCCCTCACCCCCTTCAGGGGGAGAGGGGCTGGGTGGTTGCAATTCCTCCCCGGCACGGGGAGGGGAACCATCCGAAGGATGGTGGAGGGGCACGCTCCGGTTCTCCTGACCTTTTGGCGTGGTGATACCCTGAACGTGCCCCTCCACCGTCTGCGACGGTCCCCCTCCCCCGATGGGGGAGGATTTGCAACCCCCTTCCCTTACCCCCTTGACGCCGCACGCGTTTTCCCGTCATGCGCTGCTTATGCGTTTCTTTTCCGACAATGCCGCCCCGGTGCATCCTGCCGTCATGCAAGCCATGGCCGATGCCAACCATGTCGACACCGCCTATGACGGTGACCAATATAGCGCGCGGTTGGATGCGGCGTTTTCCGATGTGTTTGGCTGCGATGTTGCCGTCTTGTGGGTGGCGACGGGCACCAGCGCGAATTGCCTTGCGCTTGCATCCATGGTGCAGCCGCATCAGGGCGTCATTTGCCATCGGGAGGCGCATATTGAGGTCGACGAATGCGGCGCGCCGGGTTTCTACACCGCTGGCGCGAAATTGATGTTGATTGACGGCGAAGGTGCAAAATTAACGCCCGCGACCGTCGCCACTACGCTCGACGCCATTCGCAACGATGTGCATCAGGTGCAGGCCGCCGCTGTGTCGATCACCAACGCCACCGAATATGGCATGGTCTACACCCCAGCCGAGGTCGCGGCTCTGGGGGCCTTATGCCGCGAACGCACGCTTGGCCTGCATATGGACGGCGCGCGTTTTGCCAATGCGGTGGCGCAACTGGGATGCGCGCCAGCCGATGTCACGGTGAACGCAGGGGTCGATATCTTAAGCTTCGGCTTTGTCAAAAATGGCGGCATGGGGGCGGAGGCTTTGGTCTATTTTGACCCAGCGCTCGCCGATGCCGCGCGCTATCGCCGCAAACGTGCCGGGCATTTGCAGTCCAAGGGCCGGTTCCTTGCGGTGCAATTGCTCGCCATGCTGAAGGACGATTTATGGCTACACAATGCGCGCGCCGCCAATGCCGCAGCGATGGTCATTGCGCAGGCGGCGGGTGATCGCTTGCTATACCCTGTGCAAGCCAATGAAGTGTTCCTGCGGCTAACACCTTTGGAGGCTGCTGCATTACGGGCGCAGGGCTTTGATTTTTACGATTGGGGCGTGGTCGACGATATATGGGGCGCGGCGCGGCTGGTGACCAGTTGGCAGCATACCGAATCCGACGTCGCCCCGTTGGCCCGCGCGATTGCTGCCTTGTGAGCGTCGCCGGAGGGGGACGCGCCGAAGAACCCGGTTTTCTTGCGCCACGGGTGTGGATACCCTTCATGGTGACGTCGCTGATCTGGGGGTCGACCTGGTTGGTGATCCGCGATCAATTGGGTACGGTGCCCACGACCTGGTCAGTGACCTATCGTTTCGTCGTGGCCGCGATCGGCATGTTCATCCTTGCCCTTGTGATGCGTCAGCCGCTGAAAATTGACCGGCCGATGGTCGGTTGGACGATGTTGCTTGGCCTGTTGCAATTCGGGATGAACTTTAACTTTGTCTATACGGCCGAACATTATGTGACATCCGGGCTGGTTGCGGTGGTGTTCGCCTTGTTGATTGTACCCAATGCATTGTTGGCCAAATATTGGCTTGGGCGGCCGATAAGCGGGGCGTTCAAATTGGGCTCCGTCATTGCCAGCGTCGGGGTGGGGTTGTTGATGTTGCAGGAATATCGCGCCGCACCTGTTGGCGGGGCGGATGTTCTGCTTGGGCTATCTTTGGTGTTATGCGCGGTGGCGACGGCGTCTGTGTCCAACGTGCTTCAGGTCACACCACGGATCGCGCGTTTTCCAACGATCACGATACTGGCATGGTCGATGTTGTGGGGCAGCATTGGCAATAGCATTTTTGCCTTCATCATGGATGGTCCGCCCGTTATCGACATGCGTCCCGGCTATATCGGCGGCGTCCTGTATTTAAGCATCATTGGCACGGTCGTAACCTTCCCGCTCTATTTCCGCCTGATCCGCGACATTGGCCCCGGCAAGGCGGCCTATACCGGCGTCGTCATTCCCGTGGTCGCGATGATCCTGTCGACGATATTCGAAGGCTATGTCTGGTCAACGCTGGCGCTGGCGGGCGGGGGGTTGGCCATGCTCGGTCTTGTCGTGGCGATGCAGGCGCCTAGGGTCAGGACCTAGCCCGCACCGCGCGTTTAGCTGAATGCCTTCAGTAGAACCGAAAGCCAGGTTCTTTCCGCTGCGGCAGGCGCAGGCGGTGCGAAGTCACCGCATTCAAGACATCTTGCCTGCACGCCTTTTACGCCCGTCAGCATTTCCAGGTCAGCCGCGACGCGTTGCATGAACAGGCTTTGCTGCCATGCGGCATGGGCAAATATATCCATCGGTGCGTTCAATTGCGCCTGCTTCGGCATCAACCCCTGAAGCAGCGTGTCGGTAAAACTGGTAGGCGGTTCGATATAAACCGCATGCCAACCATCCGGTTTCAACCCCGCCCGCTTTGCCGCCTCCGCCAGAGCATCGTTCATATTGCCTGACCGGTCGACTAAGCCAAGCTGGCGCGCGGTGCCACCGGCCCACACACGACCTTGTGCCACGGCGTCCACTTGCTCTGCTGTCTTTTTGCGCGCTGTGGCAACACGGGTCAGAAACTGGCGATAGCCATTTTCAATCGCGCTTTGTGCCACGCGGTCAAATTCGGGGCTGAAGCCGTTCAGGACATCGGGCTCACCAGACAAGGGCGTCGTCTTGACCCCGTCGGCATTCACACCGATTTTCGCAAGACCCGCCTCGGCGCTGGGGAGCACCCCGAAGATACCGATAGAGCCCGTGATCGTTGAAGGGTCGGCAAATATCACATCGGCGGGCAACGAAATCCAGTACCCGCCGCTTGCCGCCAGATTGGCCATGGACACGATAACGGGAATATCCTTGGCCTTAGCCGCGGCAATCGCGAGGCGGATTTTTTCGGACGCCGTCACTGAACCACCGGGCGAATCCACGCGTACGACAAGTGCCTTCAAATCCTTGGTATCAAGTGCCTCATAAATCAGCGCGCTGATGGTATCGCCAGCCGCTGAGCCGGGGCCGCCCTCACCATCAACGATGGTTCCCGCGACCGTCACAACGCCAATCTGCTCTCCAGCCGATGGCGGGCCGTAACTGGCCAGCAACGCATCCATAGGCGTATGCGCAAAGCCACCGGTCGTCTTTTTTTCATCGGCGCCAACCTTGCTGGCGATGAATTTTCCAAAGGCGATTTTGTCGCCCAATTTATCGACCAATTTTGTCGACAGCGCCAACTGGCTAAGGTCGCCCTTTGCCCCCTCAACCGCATTAGCGGGATTGGTCAGCAATTGATCCAATTGTGCTTGCGGGCGGGCTTTGGCGACGTCGGCTTTCCATTGGCCCCACACCTCATCATACACGCCCTTGATCGCCATTTTCGATTCCGACGACTGGTCAGACCGCATAAAGGGTTCGACGGCGCTTTTGAACGTGCCCACGCGATAGATATTGGCCTTTACCCCCAATTGGTCGAGCAATCCCTTATAATAAGGCTGCGATCCCCCTGGGCCTGCCAATAATGCACCGCCAAGCGGGTCCATCCAGATCTGCGTTGCGTGGGCAGCCAATTGATAGCTGTCATCGGTATATGCGGTTGCAAAGGCATAAACGGGCTTGCCCGCCTTTTTGACCGCATCAATGCTATCACCAATTGCGGTAAGGCTCGCTTGCCCGCCGCCCATGAAGCGTTCCATGTCCAATACAACCACTTTTATGCGCTCGTCGCTTTGGGCAAGCTTCAACGCACGAATGACGTCGCGTTGACGGATTTCACCGACAGGGGACGCCGACGAGGTCAGCGCCATCAGCGGGTCGATTTCGGCAGGCTGTTCGGCAACCACGCCATCAAGCTTTAGCAGCAATGCACCATCGCGAACCATCGCTGGGTTCGGGTTTGCATTCAACAGCGCAAAAATGGCCGCAAAGAAAAGCGCCAGAAACACCAGCACAAGCAGGTCCTTCACACCGACCAAAATTTTCCAGCTAACGCGCATAAACTGCATTTTTTGATATCCTTCAGAATCTTACGTCGAATGTAAGCATTTCAGCAGCAATTTCCACCAATGTTCGACAAAAAGTTTTCCCATGGAAAAATCATGCGGCCCGGAAACGCCTGAAATTGGGGCGGCAAAGGGCGCAGAAGCGACGCGGACAACAGAAAAGGGCCGCTAAAATGATCCAGCGGCCCTTAAACATGGGTCAGCGGTCGGACGCCCGCTGCCGGAAGTTGCTTTCATGCCGTGATCGGCATAGCCGACTTATTCAGCGGCCGATCTCCCGAACGGAATTGCCCGACCTCTTAACTGAACCATGAGACATCGGATCACCTCCTTTCGTTGAATGAAATTTGCTTGCATCAAACATTTACCTGCCCTCCGCAGGTTCGAAAGTGAATCAAACTGCGCTTACAAACAAGTCTTGTAATAAATTTTTTTTCTGCCAAAAATTATGGTTCTGCGCCGCGATAAATTGCGCCGTTATTATCATCGGCAATCTTCAACTATTCGTGCGATTTCCGCCCATGTCGGCAGAATGACGGGCTGCTGCCCCTCCATTTCAACCAACACGCGGCCACGGCTAAAGGCCATGGCATCCAAGATGGGATCGGTGGTTGCGATGTCGGCCGCCAAATAGGCCGGGTTTGCATCGCTTGCTGTCGCTGCCATCGTTTTTGTCATGGACGAGGTGCGGATGACCATGCGCGCACCCGGAGCAGATGCTTCACGCGATAATGTGACGCGGCGGTTCTGTGCATCGCAGCGAAAGTTGATGGTCGCGTTGCGTCCCGGCGCGCCGAACTGCGCAACCGAACCGCGGCCATCGCGGCGGTAGGTCCAAATGCCGGGCGTAAAGGGCCAGTCATTCCAATCACCCGTTAATCGCGGCGGTGGCGCGGCAACCACCATTGGCGGTGCCGACACAGTCTGCGGCGCAATTGGAGGGAGTGGCGCCGCGCAAGCGGCAAGGCCGAGAGCGGCGAAGAGAGTTAGGTGACGAGTTTGCATCATTTTGTCTTATGGCCAAATAGCCGACGCTGCGCTAGCGCGTTGCGGCATGGCGACCAAAAAAACACGATTAGATCAAATCATCCTTGATCGCGGCCTTGCCGAAAGCAAGACTCGCGCACAGGCGCTCGTCATGGCGGGCGTTGTCTATATTGGCGATGTGAAGGCGCAAAAGCCTGGACAGCAAATCGCTGAGGATGCCGACATCAGCGTGCGGGGCAGCGACCATCCATGGGTATCGCGCGGCGGCATTAAACTTGCACATGCGCTTGATGCGTTCGCCATTGATGTCACCCACAACATTGCCATGGATGTGGGGTCATCGACGGGGGGCTTTACCGATGTGCTGCTCACGCATGGCGCAGCCCGCGTCTACGCCGTCGACAGCGGCACAAACCAGCTCGCGTGGAAACTGCGGCAGGACCCGCGCGTCATTGTCCATGAACAAACCAGCGCGCGCATCTTGACCGACGCACACATAACCGAGCCGGTCGACCTCATCGTCTGCGACGCCAGCTTTATTGGCTTAGCCAAGGTGCTTGATCGGCCATTATCCTTCGCCAAAAGCAAGGCGCAGCTCATCGCGCTCATTAAACCACAATTTGAAGCAGGCCGCGAAGAAGTGGGCAAAGGCGGCGTTGTGCGGGACGCAGGCGTGCACACACGCGTTTGCAACGAGATTAAAATGTGGTTGGTCGAAAAAAATTGGACAGTACACGGCCTGACAACCAGCCCTATCACCGGGCCGCAAGGCAATGTCGAATTTCTGATATGGGCGCAAAATGCTTAAGCCCATATGCACAAGACGGCGTCCACGGCCTAAGGCCGCGGCCTAAGCCTTGTACATGCCGTTGACTCGCGGCGCGTACCGTTCACGAATGACATGACGGCGGATTTTCATGCTGGGTGTCATCTCGCCATTTTCGATGGAAAAGGGCTCATCCGCAAATTCGAACTGGCGCACTTTTTCGGTGACCGAAACATCCGCGTTCACGCGATCCACCGCAGCGCGCACAGCGGCGCGGAATTGGGGGTTGGCTTGCAGGTCGGCAAAGTCGTATTTCATGTCCTGCGCCTGCGCCCATTCCAACGCCCATTCGGGATCTGGCACGATGAGCCCGACAATATAGGGCCTTTTGTCGCCTGACACCATCGCCTGCAATATCTCGGGCTGAAGCGTGAGCATGCCCTCGATCTTTTGCGGCGCGATATTGTCGCCCTTATCGTTTACGATCAGGTCCTTTTTGCGATCGGTAATCGCAATCCGGCCAGCATCATCAATATGGCCAATGTCGCCCGTATGCAGCCAACCATCAATGAGAACGCGGTCGGTTTCGGCCTTGTTGCGCCAATATCCCTTCATCACCAAAGGTCCACGAACCAATATTTCGCCATCCTCGGCGATTATGACCTCCGTGTTTTTCAACGGCGGACCAACGGTGTCCATTTTGATACCTGCGCTTGGCCGGTTGCAGCTTATGACGGGTCCGGACTCGGTCTGGCCATAGCCTTGCAGCAGGGTAATCCCCAAGGATTGGAAGAACACCCCAATGTCGGGGTTCAGCGGTGCGCCACCGGACACCATGGCCTTCATCCGGCCGCCAAAGCGCGCCTGAATCTTTGGCTTGATCGTGCGCGATAAAATCAATCGCATCGGCGCATCGACGAGGCGCTTGCGCCCTGAATAGTCACGCTCTCCGATGGTGAGCGCCTTGTCGAGCAGATAATTTGGCAGTTTGCCCTGCTTTTCGACGGCCTTGATCATCCGTTGGCGCAGGACTTCAAAAAGACGCGGTACCACCACCATGACCGTCGGCCGCGTTTCTTCGATGTTGGAGGCCAGCTTCTCCAAGCCTTCGGCATAATAAATTTGCGCGCCAACGCCGATCGGCAGGAATTGCCCTCCACTATGTTCATACGCGTGCGACAAAGGCAGGAACGACAAGAACACTTCTTCTTCGTCCAAGCCAAAGTCTTCGCGCAGGACTGCCGCCGCGCCGTCGGCATTGTGCAGAATCGCGCCATGATGCTGCATCACGCCGCGTGGTGCGCCGCCTGTACCGCTGGTGTAAATGATGCATGCCAAATCGTCGCGGGTAACAGACGCCATCGCCGCTTCGCTGGCGCGCACATCAGCATCGGTGCCTTTGACCATATCGGACCAGTGATGCATCGACAATTGGCCCTGCTGCATCGCTGGCTGAGGGTCCATATCAATGATAAATTCCGCCTGCGACGATCGCATTGCCGCTGGCGTCAATGTCTTGGCAAGCTTGGCCGTCGATACGATGACGGCGCGCGCGTCGCTATTGTCCAAGATATGCTGATGATCGCGTTCGGTGTTGGTGACATAGGTCGGCACGGTAACGCAACCTGCCGCCATGATACCCAAGTCGGCGATGCACCATTCGGGCCGGTTTTCCGACACCAGCATCACCCGATCGCCCTTTTGAAGCCCCAGCCGACGAAGCGATTTTGCAAAGCCGGCAACTTGCCGGGCAGCGTCCGACCAGCTGATCGAATGCCAGGCGCCATCATGTTTTGCCCATAAAAATGGCGCATCGCCGCGGTGACGCGCACGTGCGAAAAACATTGTTACAAGATTAGGAAAGCTATCAAAATCGTCGAATTGCTCGGCAGCCACTCTTCTCTCCTAAGGAACATTTTGCAGACCAATATAGGACTCTCAAAAAATCACGCTAGCGCGCCAACGGGTTGGGTGCAACGTGCCGTTGGCGTTAACCGACATCCTCGGTCGGTGCTTCATCGACTGATCTTGGCACAGTTACTTTCACCTTGCCCTTGGCGTCGATGGTAGACGAGGTGCCCTCGCTGCGTGGGTCAGAGGCACCCGTCCAGCTATTGCCGACAAGCTGCGCACCGTTAACCTTTGAACCCAGATCGACCGGGCGGACCTTTTGCCCAAATGTACCAAGCCCATCGGCCATCGCCGACAGCATGGTATTTTGCTCGACCTCAAGACCGCCATCGCCAAAATAGATATTCGGCAACGCAATAGCCTGATCCAATGGCAAGCCAAAATCGATTACGCCAATCAATGTTTTCGTGACATGCATGATGATCCGTTTGCCACCCGCCGAACCCAGCGCCAGAACCGCACGGCCTTCACGATCAAAAACAATCGTGGGCGACATGGATGACAATGGCCGCTTGCCCGGCGCAACGCGGTTGGCAACGGGCGCACCGTCCTTTTCAGGCGCAAAGGTGAAGTCCGTCAGTTCATTGTTCAAAAAGAACCCGCCTGCGACGAGCTGGCTTCCGAAGGGGCCTTCAATAGTTGACGTCATATTGGCGATATTGCCATTGGCGTCGACTGCCGTGAAATGCGTCGTGCCAGCCACTTCGCTGGAAATCGCGGCTGTCCGCGGTGTGGCACCGGGCGGCTTGCCAGCAGGATAGTCACTACGCGCCTTTTCCGGATCAATCAGCGCCGAGCGCTGTTGTATATATTCGGGGTTCAAAAGCCCGGCGACTGGCACATCGACAAAGGCATCATCGCCCAGATATTTTTCGCGGTCTGCATAGGCCAACTGCATCGCTTGGCCAATCAGATACCAGCTTTTGGGGCTATCCTTGCCCGTGGCAGTCAAATCAAATCGCTGCAACGTGCCCAAAATTTGAAGCACGGTGGTTGCGCCCGACGAAGGCGGCGCCATGCCGCACACGACATACACCCGATAGGGCGCGCACACGGCCTGCTGCTCCTTGGCACGATATTGCGCGAGATCGCTCATCGTCATGTCACCAGGGTTCAGCTTGCTGGTAGTGACAGCATTCACAATCTGGCTTGCGACCGTCCCTGAATAAAAAGCGTCAGGCCCTTTTTTTGCCAGCAGCTTCAACGTCGCCGCAAGCTTTGGATTTTTAAGCCTCGTGCCCGCTTGCACTGGCTTGCCATTACGCCAATACATCGCCCGCGCTTCGTCGAAATTGGACCAAAGCCGCTGAATGCCCTGCAACCGTGACTCCAGCGTTTTGTTGACGATGAAACCCTTTTCCGAAAGGCGGATCGCAGGCTTAAACACTGTCGCCCACGGCAGCTTGCCCCATTTGCGGTGCGTTTGCGCCATCAGTTGTATGTTGCCCGGCACGCCAACAGAATGCCCCCCCTGAAACGCCGCAAGAAAGCCAAGTGGTTTGCCATCTGGTCCAACAAAACGGTCGGCTTTCGCCGCCGCTGGCGCGGTTTCCCGTCCGTTTATTGTCGTCAGCACACCTTTCGCGCTGTCCTGATACAGCAAGAACCCGCCGCCGCCGATACCGCTCGATTGCGGTTCAACCACCGTCAGCGCAAGCATCATCGCCATCGCCGCATCAGCGGCAGAGCCGCCCTGGCGCAGCATTTCCATTCCCGCTTCTGTGACCCGAGGATCAGCAGAAGACGTGACGCCGACATTTTCGGCGGTTGCCGCTTGGGTAAAAAGGATGGCGGATGCGGTGAACGCGAACAATGATTTTTTCATGTCCGCAACTTAGCCGCCTTCCGCGGATAAAGCCAAGCGCAGATTTATCCGTCGACGCCAATTGCCTCGGCTATGTTGGCAAACCCATCGGCCTGCAAAAGGCCCGCAAGCTGCGTATTGATCGTGCGCGCGAGGCCAGGCCCTTGATACACCAAAGCGCTGTAAATCTGCACCAAAGACGCCCCAGCGCGGATGCGGGCATAGGCGTCTTGTGCTGACGCAATGCCGCCCACGCCAATAAGCGGCATCTGTCCGCCGCTTGCCTTGCGGAAATCGACGATGCGTTGCTGCGCCATATCACGCAGCGGCGCACCCGATAGGCCGCCTGCCTCGCCTGCATGGCGTGATACCAGCGCGGGGCGCGATATCGTCGTATTGGACACAATCAACGCAGCGATGCCCCGCGATAGGGCTACGCCAACAATATCGTCGATATCGGCGGGTTGTAGGTCTGGGGCAACCTTCAAGAACACAGGCGTATCCCGCATCCGCGCCGCCATCACCTGCGCCAGCAGGTCATCCAGCGCAGCCTTGTCCTGCAAGGCCCGAAGGCCCGGTGTATTGGGCGAGCTGATATTGACGGTCAAATAATCTGCCAACGCCTCCATATTGCGCACGCCAATGACATAATCCGCCACACGGTCGGCGCTGTCCTTATTGGCACCGATGTTGATACCAATCGGCCCCTTACGCGCTTTATCTGGAATATTGCGCAGCCGCGATATTGCCGCCTGCTGGCCTTCATTGTTAAAGCCCATGCGGTTGATGACAGCTTCGTCCTCCAATAGGCGAAACAGCCGCGGCTTTGGGTTGCCCTTTTGTGGTAACGGGGTCAGCGTCCCCACCTCGGTAAATCCAAAACCGAGTCGCAGGATTTCGACAGGAACCTCTGCGTTTTTGTCATAGCCAGGTGCAAGGCCAACGGGGTTAGGAAACCGCACGCCCGCAAATGTCTGCGCAAGTATCGGGCTATGCGAACCAAGCGACGGAATCGGCAACATTTTTAGTGCAGCCAGCGACAGATTATGTGCGGTCTCGGCGTCAGCTTTGAACAAAAGGGGGCGTGCGAACTGGTACAACATGTCTGGGTCTATTCACGACTATCACGCTAGGTGCAACGCTCCGTTCGCGGTCTGGCTAGACCATTTTACCGCAATTTGGCCGAAATTGTCAAAACAATGTGCGTGCAATGACGATTCTGTGCAATCGCAGTTTTACATATTTTTACATATAGGCGGGGCGACCCGAGGACTTTGCTGTCGAAAGACAAAAGTTCTTTTCCTTTAAAGACCCGCTTTTGCGGGTCTTTTTTTTGGCTTCTGCCCTGCGCATGTTCAAACGAAGCTAGGGTCAGGACCACTTAAATCCACCTTCGCGGTTTGAGGCCATATTGTTCAGTGCAAGGCGGCAAGCGCAGGG
>NZ_JAAVVZ010000040.1 GCF_023910635.1 Sphingorhabdus sp.
CTGCCGGGCGTTACGCGTCCTATGGCACTGGGCTTCCGCAGTGAAGAAATCCGCCTTAAGATCAAGCCCGAAGCCCTACCGGAAGCAACCGACACATCGCACTGAGACGTCTGAGGCGCTCAAAGCACGCCGGACGTAGAGATGTTGGAATCCGGTCCGATACCGGCGTCGCACGGGGTCGTTCGTTGGCGGCTGATCGACCCGAAATGGCACAGTCTGCAAGATGTCCGCAATGTTGTCGTGTCCGGAATGGCAGGTTTAATACCATATTTATCGGAAAGCTGCCTTACATTCAGCCGATGAACAAACTTCCGCTAACCAAGAATATCGCGCCGATAGCGGACTGTCGCCATCGTCCAACTTAGCTGCCGTTAAAGCGATGCATGAACGACCCGCTGCTTATCGCGAATGCCGCTGAGAGCGAGACTATCGGCATAGGCCAACGAAGCAACACGTGCTGCCAAGCGTCGATCGGACGGTGTTTATATTATTAAACGACAGGACCTGGAAAATCTGTGGCATTAAAAGGCCCGTTGGCTGACCGACTTTCCCCGGATCATTCCTGGATGTCGTTATCCAGTTCGATCTAACCTTCGTCCGTTAAACCTCACTGTGTTATTCCTGATGTCGATATCTCTAAGTCAGCGGGTTGATATTTAGCAGATTGCTGAAATAGGAGGTGCGGGAATCTGGTGGCTACTAAAGGGGCTCAATTCGCAAAATCTGGTCGCAGTAAGTATCGCGCAGCCACACAAGGCAGCATTCTATTGCTCGAACCCGACCGATTGACTCTGCTACACCGCGATCAATCATTGGGGCATGCGCATTAATTCAGAAGAAAATGTCAAATTGGCAAGGCGTGTTTCTAGGGCGTTCGGCGGCAGTCGGCATAATGTCCGAAAGGCATCGAAGCAAAATGCAGACGGTGTTTAGTTAATCAGCAGCAATGTCTGGAAATAGCCCGAGTAAAAGTGAAGCATTCAAAATCAAGAAAATGGTGGCGATTAGGCTGGTCGGCTCTTGCACTGAACCTCAAATATTCTCAGCATTAGTAATGTTGCCAGCACAACCGTTCACATGTCCATATCAAAATCATAGGTCTTTGCCGGGGATGAAACGGGTATCTTTAGTTCGGGCGTTTTAATGCCGCTATCACGGCTGACGACCTGATTGCTATCCTTTACCAGCCGCGATATCTTGATGGCAGCGCGTTCGAGCGATGCGCCGAGCAGTCTGTCGATGCCGCTTTGTCTTGATGGGCTGGTATCGCCACCAAGCTTCAGTTCGGGGGAGATATCCATTGCATTGGGCGTTGCACCTCGGTGGCTTTCGATGCTGCGCGCCACGGTGTCCTTGCTGTCGAGATGAAGTGCACTGTCCTCGCGCGCCCGGCTGTTCATAACGTAGAAGAGACTCTTACTGTTTAGCAGCCGGTCATTGCTGTCGATCACCGAGATCGTTCGGTCGTAGGTCATGCCCTGAACGCGATGCATATTGAGGACTCGCCCGTGAGCGAGGCTTTGGCTCATGGGGTCACCTGCCTGCATGCTCCACTCGCCTTTGTCATTGCCGACCGTCAGGCCGTTTTCGCCAAGCTTCAGCACATCAACCGCCGAGCCATTTGTGATACCGTTAGCTTTGTCATTGGTGGTCCAGATCAAACGGTCGCCTTCACGCACCTCAATTTCAGATGGCACTTTTAGGGCCAAACCTCTGGCATTGCTGGAGAGATGGGCGGGATCGAACCTCTGCCGCGTCCCATCCCGAGTAACTTCGACCTGGCGGCTGTCAGGGTCGATCCCGCGCACTTCATAGTGTCCGGGCACCAGATCGATGCTCGACTGATGCCGGTACACCTCTAGAAGCTGCCCTGGTGCATAGCTCGACAGCTGCTTCAACTGCTGGGTGGTCATATTGAGATTTTCGAAAGTCTGCAAGGTTAGGCCACTTGCGACGAGTTTGCCTTCAGCGATCAGACCGGCGCGTACATGATCGAGCAATTCTTTGCGCAATTTATGGCCTGAGGTGAGCAGGGCGGTTTGATCGCGTTCGGCACCAGACAGTTTTAACCATTGCTGTGCCGCTGCCTTTGCTGGATCGCGACTTTCTTTTACCCGCTCGCCCAGATGATCGAGCGCACCGCGAACATCGCCTACTTTAAGCGCGCTTACTGCTGCCCGCAACTCGGGGTTTTGCTGCCGCCTGTTCTCGCTCAAATACTCGGTAGGAGCTTGCTGGCGCTGAAACAGCGCAAATGGCCGCCCGGCTTCGACTGGATTGATCTGCTTTATATCGCCGACCAGCACCAGCTTGGCAAGACCGCTGCGCTCCGCCAGCTGCAACAGTCCGACCATTTGCCGGTGAGAGACCATCGAAGCTTCGTCAACGATCAATATCTTCCCGCCAAGTTCGGCGCGGGCATTGTCGATGCCCGTCGAGGTCGGCTTGCCTGTTGCGCCTACGTACTTTGACAGCAGCCCTTCGACAGATCGTACGTCCATGCCGGTCGTATCGCGCAACTGACCCGCCAGCTTGTTCTGGGGTGTCGCCGCAACGACATCGATGCCGTTACTATTGGCAACGTCACGCACAACCGCAAAGATCGTGCTCTTGCCAGCACCGGCGTCGCCCTGGATAAGTTGGATGCTGTTGGTGCCCGACAGGATCGAAAGGGCAGCAGAACTTTGCTCCATAGAAAGGTTGATACCTGCTGCCTCGCTTGCGTTGACTAGACCGGCCTGGGCGACTTGGGCATTCAATGGTGGTGAGGTAGCGTCGAAGCCTGCTTGCACTCGCGCGACCATCTCGGTTTCGGTTTTGAAGATATCGCGGGTGGTCATCAGTTCGCGGCCCTTGATCGCGCCGGTTAACAAGACGCGGGTTTCCACGAGCCGGTCGATCCGTGCTTCGACCTCGCGCACCGTTGCGCCGTGTTCGGCTATGTTGAGGGCCGCACGAAGCAGACCAAACGGCTCAAACGTTGCTTCACGTTCGGCAAGATGGCGCACACCTGCGGTTACGGCATAAGCGGCAGCCAGAGGGGCTGCGCGCGTCGTGAGCTCGGCACCAGCCATCAGCGGTTCGGGCTTGGGGCCAAAATAATGCGTTACCTTATCGACCAACGCTTGGCCCCAGGCTTTGACCTGCTCAATAAACCCGCGAGGTCGGATTGCTTCGCGCGCTGCAACTATAAGCGGCGATAGGTCCAGCCCGCTTTCGAGGGCTTGTTGCTGCCAATGCGCTGCGACTTGCGACGGCTCGATGGTTTCCTTGGCATCGCGGGTACGTTCGGCAACCGCCCGCATGCCTTGCGGTGTCTTGATGTCCAGTTCACTGGCTTTCGCCAGAATATCCGTGCGCCTTGTGCTCCATTCAGCAAGGACATCGCGGTCGATCCCGCGCACTTCGAAGCTCCCATGCTTGCCAGTGATTTCAGTCTGATAGCCGAGCTTTTGCATAAGGCTGCGAAGTTCAGCGTGATAGACCGCGCCAATCAGCGTGTTTTCCGAGTAGAGCTTGTCGTTATGTACCGCGCGCCACTGCCCATCGGGGCGCTGCGTTGCATTTAAGATCACGGCATGAACATGCAGCTGCGGGTCTTGTTTACGGCTGACATCGTGCTGGAACAGCGCATAAGCAAGATTACCGGTTTGGACGGCCCGGGGGCCATCGCCCGATACGCGCGCTTCAGCCAAGCGCTGCTCAACCCAGCCAAGCGTTGACTTGACCGCAGCCAAATGGGCAGGTGCGATGCGTTCGTCTTTTCCAACCAGCGCTAGCAATGAGACTGACTTCGGCGCAGAGAAGGTCAGGTCGAGACCGGGCCGGTGATCGCCTGCATTGTTTGAAACCACGCCGCCGCCGGGCAAATAGCCTTTCAGTAACTCCTCGAATTGCTCGGGCTCGACCGGCCCGGACAACCCTAATCGCGAAGCGGCATCGCCGCCCCATTCGCTAAGTTGCTCTTCTGCATCATCGCCAAGATAATAATTATCGGCAGCGTAGTATTCCGCAGCACCGCTAGCTGAACCGATCGCTCCGATCGAGACGACCATCGCTCATTCAACCACGACAAGCCGGGTGAATCGGACCGTGCAGCGGAAATTATGCTTAGCCGTTTTCGCACGATTTATGCAGGTGCCGTAGCTTTTTTCAAATTCTGCATCGCGCAGCAACGCTGTGGTTTCTTGCATCAAGTCTGCGCGCAGCGGGCTACCATTTCCTGCAACGATCTTAGCTGCTTGCCAATTAGTCTCTGCACCGGTCAGAGCAACAGCAAGTAGGCGGGCAGGGGAGGTGCCTGCAATCAGCCACAGCAACATGACAATGAGCACAACACCGACTGCAGTTCCCAACCCTAACATCTGCCGCATAGTGTGCTTGGTCTCGATTGCGCCCGTCATCCGCTTTTGCGCTGACTCCACGGTCCTGACAATTTCGTTGTTGAGTGCTTCTGCTGTCGCCAGCATGTGGCTGAGGCGTTGCTGGTCCTCTTGAGCAGCACGCTGCCGGGCGCTGGCAATTTGGTTTGATGTCTGCGGCTTGGGGATCGAGCGAAGCAGCTTGGTGCCAAAGTCATCGAGCGAACGGTCAAGATTTTGTCCTAGCGATGCAGCAGTATCGCCCAAGCGGTCGCAGGCATCGATTACGCGTCCGATCAGCCGGTCGTCGTTGAGCGTTGCAATCTTTGGCTGGGGTGGGGAAGGGGTTTTGCCTGCACCGGCAACATCGTTCTCGATCAAGCTGACCACCTCATCGGTCATTGTGACATTACTGCGCAGGCACAGCGTCTTGAACATGTCGCGCAAACCGACAGGAAGCTGGATCCGAAACTGGACGGTCTCGGTCATGCGCTTACCGCCTCTCTCGCCTTGGCGAGATAGCGTTCGATGCGAAGTTCAGTCTTTTTGCGGATGACCTCCTTTTGGGGATGGGCAGCGACCAGCTCTTCCAGCGTCGCCCTAACTTTCAAAGTCTGTTCCAGAAGCAACGCAGACTCTGACCCGTGCTCGCCAAGTGCCCGGACCAAAGCCTTTCCGGCCCACGCGCTCTTGGCCATGCCCGCAGCGCGCGCTTGCTTTTCGATGGCTAGAAGCTGCGGTTGATCGAGATACACAGTTAGTGGATGACGCGGCATGGCAGCCCTCCAACTGGGAAAAATCTTGCCATGGCGCAGGCCGCAATGTGCGACACATCCTGCACTGTGCGGCAACGCTGAAAGCCACCGAAATCTGCCGTATATTGCACTATGGTATGTGGGCATACCATATAGCACGCACGCATTGCGGATATGGTATGCCGCATACAAAAGGCTGAAATCTGCGCATCATGGCCGTCAGCTGACGGCGTACGGTGTGTCAGACTTACTTCTCTTCGAAACGAAGTTTCGAAGCCCATTTGAGCCTTCAAAACCTGATATTCAAAGGTCATTATCGGGACTCGCTTTTACAATATGCGCAGCGGCCCAATCGCGCACCGCGGCGATGTCCTCTCCATCGGCTTTTGCGCGGTCGGGAGAGACTTTTATAGGCTTGGTCGGAACGAATTGGGCAGGCGTTGGAAGCCAATCGGCGATGACATCATCGCAAGCCTGACGAAGCGATTGCAAAAGCGCGCAAGCTTCGACCGCAGACAATCCAAGCCAATTGGCTTTTATATAAATATTCAAACGCCGGATATGGGCCTCGATATTGAGGAGTGTAAGTTTCTGCTGAAAATTCTCGCTGTTAAATATGCGATTGAATTCGGACATGGTGCTCTCCGCTGTTCAATTGAGAAATGCGATTTCAATGTTGTTCAAAGGGAAGGGCGTTGACCCATTGCTGCACGTCATCCTGCCGCCAGCGGATGGATTTGCCGTTCACGACGCATGGTGGAGGAAATGTCTTGCTCTTCACGTAGCGGTAGATCGTCACGCGGCTTTTAAAGCCGGTGATAAATAGAACATCCGAAATCGTCAGCAAACCTCCGGTTGGCAGGGATTTTGGACTGACTTGAACTTCTTGTTTCATGGCTATGCCTTTCATTGAATGAAGGCATTCAGAGCTAATGGTGGTTCAAAGCTGCGCAATCTGGTTACTCGGTGATTATCCGGGTATTTTGCGGGTATCGCAGCCGATGACGGGACCTCGGGTTTTTAAGCGGTGCTAAATACCCAACGGGATTTGATCCTGATGCCCAAAATCCGTAAGATCGATCTTGCCTTCCAAATGCTGGCGGTACTCTTGATAAGCCTTAGGCCGCTCTCGGCTCAAAGCCTTTTTCAAAGTGTCATCGCTGGGGAGCCATGCGAATTTCGCAATAGCAGGATGCTTCTTCCTATCCAGTATGTCAGCAATGCACTGGTCCACCGGATTGTGTGGGTGTTGATTAAAGTAGTCATGCGCCTGCCTATAAACATAGGTCCAGCCATCCACAGCATTAGTTGCCCATTTCGAAGCCAGCCCATCCAAGCGGAACTGGAGAGACTTCGAGTCGATTTCGGCTAGCCAATGCCGGGGACGTGTTGGATCCCCATTAGGCGCGGCCTGAACAATCTCTGCTGCTTTAGCCGGATGCCGCGCGCCCGCTTGCTGTATTTGGCCGGTTGATGTGTCGGCAATCTCGTCCGGTTGCGCCGCTTTTAAAAGGGTAGAATAGGACCGTATCGGGTTCAACATGACCATAAAGCGGTCAAATCTGTTTTCTGAAAACAGCAGGATCGCAATCGAGCTTCGGAATAATTGGCGTTCAACAATGTCTCCGTTTGAACGAAAGGCTTCCATTGCACCGCGCGCGAATGATTCCAACTCGGTTACCAGTGGTCGCAGCGAAACCGGAACGACGTGCCATCCGAGGTTTTGGAGAAAGTGATGCTGTAATAGATAGGGCATCGGGACAGCGCATAAGAGCGCTAGGATTCCAATACCGAACAATATGACCGAACCGGTGAGTATGGATGACGCAATCACACAGAGGCCGAACAATATCGCAGCAAACCAGAGCGCAAAAACTATGCGCCAAGGCTTTGCAAATTGGTCCAGTTCTCGTTGCACTTGCCGCGTATCATAGCCCGCCGACTGTCGGCGCATTGCTTTCAAAGCGATGTTCAGGAAACTATCCATAAATCCTACCTCATTGGGAAAATGGATGAATCAGGGCTTTCATGCAAGCGCGACGATCACGCCGCTTCGCAGAGTTCCAATCTGCGCAGAAATCCGTCCTGGGCCACATCATGCGATTCGATATAGGTGTTGGCCTCTTTGACAATTCTGGCCCTAACCACTTCTTCCTTGTCGATATGGTTCTGCTGGTAAAGCCAGTCTGCAACCTCCTGCCAATCCCATAAGGGGTGCTTCGAAGTGATTTTAGCGGCGGGTGAGGGGAAGCCGGCCAATCGCTCTCCTTTAATATAAAGGGAGATAGCCTGCCTGCTCAATTTGGACCGCTCGGCGATTTCGCTCAGGCTGACCAAATGATCTGGCTCAACCCGCTCAACCTTCCAGCCCGATGTCTTCACTGCAAGGCAGGCCGATGCAACGGCGCTGGAGAATGACACGGCTTCGCGGTCAAACTCGGCAATCAACACACCTTTTTGAAAGCTAAGCGTTGCGTCATCGCATCCGGCCTCAAACAGGGCGTCTTCGTAGTTCGAACCACTATCAAATCCAGAGGCTATAATACTGAATTCAAATGTTTTCATTTCAAACCTCCTTATCGATATGAGGGCAACGATCTACTGCCCTGATGATAGCTTTGGCATGGTTTTGCGCGTTTTTCGGCGTTGACCACACACTGATCTGACATCCTTCACGGTCATGGAGAGCACACAACAGCCGTCCCCATGCATGACCATTTGAGAGTTTAAAGCTCCAGCCACTGAGTTCCGCATAGGCCACGGCGTGCTCAATATGCTTGTCAGGATGGCTGGGTCTAGCCAACCTGCGAAGCCCTATGTACTTGCTTGTTTACATTTGTCAACACCCTGTCCTCATATTGTTTTCACAAGCCCTAAAGCGCTGCGAAATTTGCCCCTTGCCCATACTACCTCGTGGCGGTCGCCAACTGCACGATATTGGTGTCCCTATCCGTGCAATAATTGCCCCATGCTTCCATCAACAGGCGGCGCTTTTCTAGCAAATTTCCACGACGATAGGCGGCTTCAACTTTGTTCTCGATGCTATGGGCCAAAGCCATTTCGGCGACCATGCCATCAAAATTGGTTTCTTCGGCGGCCCAGTCCCGAAAACTCGACCGGAACCCATGGGGAACGGCATTGACCTTCATGTCGCGGCAAATCTTGGTAAGCGTCATATCGGATAAGAACCGCCTGCGGTCACGCCCCGGAAAAATCATGTCGCTGTACACCGTCTTGAACTCCCGCGCCCTTTCTAGCGCGTCGATCATTGCGGCTGACAAAGGAATGGCATGCTCAACGCCGCCCTTCATCCGGGCTTCTGGAATGGTCCAGAGCTGTTTCTCCAGATCAATTTCAGCCCATGTGGCTCCGCGAACCTCACCCGAGCGCGTTGCACTCAAGATCAACAGTTCCAGCGCAAGACTGCCGATGGTGTCCATATTGTGCAGGCTGGAGATAAATTGCGGCACATCGTCATAGGGAAGGGCTGCGTGATGCTTCACTTTGGCTTTTGCCTTGGGCAGTGATTTATTTATCGCGGGCATTGGCAAGCCATTTTCGCGATAGCCTTTGGCCACCGCCCAATCAACTACGCTTACGATGCGCTGACGAACGCGGCGCGCGGTTTCCGGCTTTTCCAACCAGATGGCGACGAGCACGTCGCGCACATCGGGGCCGTCCAACACATCCATTGTGATGTCGCCGATGGCAGGGAAGGCGTAGGTCGTCAAAGTGGTCATCCACTGCGCGCGGTGCTTGGCATTGCGCCATGTCTTCTGATTTTCGGCAAAAACCTTTGCTGCGGCATCGCGGAATGTGGGGATGTCCTGATTTTTGATTCGTTCGCGAATTGGATCAAGCCCGGCCTCGACCTGCGTCCGCACTTCAAGGCAGCGTTTGCGGGCCTCGGCCAAGGAAATCAGGGTTTCACTGCCCAATCCAAAATCACGCCGCTTCCCGCGTCGCTGGACACGGCAAACCCATGACCGCGACCCCGTGGGACCGACAAGGAGATACAATCCATCGCCATCGGAATAGCGTCCGGGCTTTTTTGCGGACCGGACAAATGATGCGGACAAATAGCCCATAAAATCTGCTCCCTCATTTACTCCCTCACGCTAGGCGAAATAATACAAAACGTCAAGCAACGACATGCAATGAAGAAAGTCCTATAAAATATTGGTTTTTTGATGTTTTTGGAACTTTATGGAACGGCTTGAAACAGCCATTTGGCGGACAGGGTGGGATTCGAACCCACGGTGGGCTTCCACCCACGACGGTTTTCAAGACCGTTGCCTTAAACCACT
>NZ_JAAVVZ010000005.1 GCF_023910635.1 Sphingorhabdus sp.
CGCAGTTCATCGCCGATACACAATATTTCGGCCACGCTATGTGCGTGTTTATGCGCCGTGCCAAGCAAAAGGCTTGGCGGGGCGGACAAGATTATCTAGGGAACATTCATGAACAAAAAATTCCTTGTGCCCGTCGCGGTGTTGGCCGCATCTTCCCTGCTTTCCGGTTGCGCTGCGCTCGGTCTGGGCGGTGGCGGTGCGAAGCCGGGTAGCAACACCCGTTATGTCGCGCGTGACGTAAATACGCTGTATGCCGCCGCAAAGGATAAGCTTGATAACAAGCAATATGAAGTCGCAGCGGCGTTATTTGACGAGGTGGAGCGTCAGCATCCTTATTCGCCATGGGCCCGCCGGGCGCAGCTTATGAGCGCGTTTAGCTATTATATGGCGCAGAAATATAATGAGTCGGTGCAATCGTCGCGCCGTTTCTTGTCGATCCATCCGGGTAACAAGGACGCGTCTTACGCATATTATCTGATCGCTTTGTCTTATTATGAGCAGATCAGTGACGTGACGCGTGACCAGAAGATTTCGGAGCAGGCATTGGCCGCTTTGGGCGAGGTGCAGCGCCGTTACCCGACATCGCGTTATGCGTCGGATGCCACGTTGAAGATTGACCTTGTCCGCGATCACCTTGCCGGCAAGGAAATGGAAATTGGTCGTTTCTACCAACGTCGCGCATTGTGGCTTGCGTCATCGCTGCGCTTTCGTGAAGTGGTCGATAAATATGACACGACGACGCACGCACCAGAGGCTTTGTATCGTTTGACCGAAAGCTATCTTGCAATGGGCGTGCCCGAAGAGGCGAAGAAGGCAGCGGCCGTGCTGGGTGCCAATTATCCCGGCAGCGAATGGTATGTGCGTGCCTATAATTTGATGCAGAAGAACGCGCCCGCCGCGTAATGCCATGCTAACGGGGCTTTCGATCCGCGATGTCGTGCTGATCGAGGCACTGGACTTGGAATTTGCAGGCGGTCTTGGCGTGCTCACGGGAGAAACCGGGGCCGGTAAATCCATATTGTTGGATGCGCTTGGCCTTGCCCTTGGTGCGCGCGCCGATAGCGGTTTGGTACGGTCCGGCGCGGACAAGGCGCAGGTTACGGCGAGTTTTGATGCACCGGCCCATGTCGCGGCGTTCTTGGCCGACAATGACATTGATATCGACAGCGATGAACCTTTAATCATCCGTCGTTCGGTAAAGGCGGACGGCGGCAGCAAGGCGTTTATCAACGACCAACCTTGCTCTGCCGCGCTGTTGCGGGAAGTTGGCGCTGCGTTGGTTGAAATCCACGGTCAGCATGATGATCGCGGCATGCTGAACCCGCGTGGGCATCGCGGATTGCTGGACGCCTTTGGCCGAAGTGACACCGCAACCGTGTCGGCCAATTTTGCCGCGTGGCAGGATTCCAAATCGCGCTTGGATATTGCCCGTGAAGCGCTCGAAAACGCGGCGCGCGACCGCGAATGGCTGGAACATGCGGTGGCCGAACTTGCCGCATTCCACCCACAACCCGGCGAAGAAGAGCAGCTCGCGGGTGAGCGGTCCGACATGCAAAAGGGCGAGCGCATTGCCGAGGACCTCAAGGCCGTGTTGGAAAGCTTTGGTGGCCCGAAAAGTGGCCTGTCGCTGATCCGTGGCGCGGCGCGCAAGCTGGACCGTTTGGCCGACGCGCACCCGTTATTGGCCGAGGCGCTGACCGCATTGGACCGCGCGGTGATTGAGGCGAGCGAGGCCGAGGATAAGTTAAACGCCGCCGCGCGCGCGATTGAATATGAACCTGCACGGCTTGACGAGATTGAGGAGCGCTTGTTTGAGCTGCGCGCACTGGCCCGCAAGCATAACATTGCGCCAGACGGCATTATCGCGCTGCAGGAAAAGCTGACGGCGCAGTTGCAGTCGATACAGGCAGGCGGCGAGGGACTTGCGTTGTTGGAGGCCGAGGTCGCGGCCAAGCACACCGCCTATGTCGGGAGCGCAAGCGCATTGTCTGCGGTCCGTAACGCGGCTGCGGTCAAGTTGGACGCAGCGGTGAAGAATGAACTTGCGCCATTAAAGCTTGATGCCGCGCAGTTTCAGACGGCGGTGGAGCGATTGGCCGAAGACCGCTGGACCGCTTATGGCATGGACCGCGTTGAGTTCCTGATTTCGACCAACCCCGGTGCGCCTTTTGCGCCCTTGGCGAAGATCGCGTCGGGCGGGGAATTGTCGCGTTTCATTCTGGCGTTGAAAGTCGCATTGGCCGAAGAGGGCGGAGCGGCCACGATTATCTTCGACGAAATCGACCGCGGCGTTGGCGGCGCAGTTGCCGCGGCGATTGGCGAACGCCTTGCGCGTCTTGCGACCCGCACACAATTGCTTGCTGTCACGCACAGCCCGCAGGTCGCGGCCAAGGGGAAGGCGCATTATTTCATCGCGAAATCGAGCCAAGGGACGGTGACACGGACCGGCGTCACCTTGTTGGATGCCGAAGCACGCCGCCAAGAAATCGCCCGTATGCTGTCCGGCGCAGAGGTAACAGACGAGGCAAGGGCTCAGGCCGTGCGGCTTTTGGAGGTTGTATGAAGATATTTGGGATTTTGGTGGCTTTGTCGGCCAGCGCCTATGCGACGCCGCAATCTCCGGCGCAACCGGCGGACCAGTTTTTTACGCAAATGTCGACGCTGTGCGGAAAAAGCTTCCATGGCAAATTGGTCGCTGGTGATGATAGCGACGCCAGCTTTGCCACGGCGAAGATGCAGGCGCATGTCCGCACCTGTACCGACCGCGAAATCCAGATTTCGTTCGACGTTGGCGAAGACCGTTCACGCACATGGATCATCACGCGGACCGACAGCGGCCTGCGCCTAAAACACCGCCATATGCTAAAAGACGGCACCGAAGACCCCGTATCGCAATATGGCGGCGACACCGCGCAAGTGGGAACGGCCACGCGTCAGGAGTTCCCCGTCGATGCCTATTCCAAAGCGATGTTCACTAAAGAAGGCCGCACGGTTTCAAACACCAACGTCTGGGCATTTGAAATCGATCCGGGCCAGACATTGACCTATGAACTGGCACGCCCGAACCGGTTATTCCGGGTTGCGTTTGACGTGGCCAATCCTGTAACCGGAGCGAATGAGTGACTTTAGAGGCCGATGCAGCCAATGAGCTCATGCGCTTGGCGAAACAGATTGCCTATCATAACAAACGCTATCACACGCAAGACGCGCCGGAGATAAGCGATGCGGAATATGACGCATTGGTGCGCCGTAACAATGAATTAGAAGCCGCATTCCCGCACCTCATCCGCGCGGATAGCCCTAACACGCAAGTGGGGGCGGCGGTCGAAGGTTCTGGCCTCAAAAAAATCACCCACGCCAAACGGATGATGAGCCTCGACAATGCCTTTGCGGCGCAAGATGTGCATGACTTTGTCGGGCGCGTGCGACGCTTCTTGAACTTGTCCGCAGACGCAGAGGTCGCGTTAACGGCGGAGGACAAGATTGACGGGCTTTCGCTGTCGCTGCGCTATGAAAAAGGCGTGCTCAAGCAAGCCGCGACGCGCGGTGATGGCAGCGTGGGAGAGGACGTCACGGCCAATGTCGCCTATATCGCGGACATCCCGCAAAAGCTGACCGGTGACGTGCCCGACATTTTCGAAATACGCGGCGAAGTCTATATGGCGAAATGCGATTTTGCCGCGATCAACGAAGCGCAACTGGCAAAGGGTGGAAAGCTGTTCGCCAACCCGCGCAATGCGGCCGCGGGGTCTTTGCGGCAAAAGGATGCAAGGGTTACGGCGGCGCGCCCCTTGCGCTTTCTGGCGCATGGCTGGGGTGAGGTGAGCGCACTGCCCGCAGATACGCAAAGCCAGGTGATGGCAGCGATTGCCGATTGGGGCGTGCCAATATCGCCCTTGCTGCGCCGCTTTGGTCACACCGAAGACGCGCTCGCGCATTATGCCGACATCGAACGCCGTCGCGCCGATTTGCCTTATGATATTGATGGCGTTGTCTACAAGGTTGACCGTTTGGAATGGCAGGAACGACTTGGCTTTGTCGCCAAATCGCCGCGCTGGGCCATTGCGCATAAATTCCCGGCGGAGCGTGCGGAAACGACGCTGGAGCAGATCGATATACAGGTTGGCCGAACGGGCAAGTTGACGCCGGTTGGCCGCCTTACGCCTGTGACCGTCGGTGGTGTCGTGGTGTCCAATGTGACGCTGCATAATCGTGACGAAATTGCGCGCCTCGGCGTGCGCCCCGGTGACCGCGTGGTCGTGCAGAGGGCAGGGGATGTCATTCCCCAAATCGTTGAAAACCTGACCCGCGAAAGTGATCGCGCGCCCTATCATTTTCCCGCCCATTGCCCGGAATGTGGTTCCGAAGCGGTGGCCGAAGAGGGCGAAGTCGATGTGCGCTGCACGGCGGGGCTGATTTGCCCGGCGCAGCGGGTGCAACGGCTTATCCATTTTGTCAGTCGCGGCGCGCTTGATATCGAAGGGCTGGGTGAGAAAACCATCCAAGAATTTTTTGATATGGGCTGGCTGGAAAGCCCTGCGGATATTTTCAGGCTTCGGAACCGCCGCGCTGATATATTGTCGCGTGATGGCTGGCAGGATAAGTCTGTGGATAACCTGTTGGCAGCGATTGAGGCAAAGCGTGCGCCCGACGGCGCAAAACTGCTTTTTGGTTTGGGAATCCGCCACATCGGAACGGTCACAGCGCGTGATTTGTTCAAGGCGTTCGGATCAGTTGAAGAAATCGGCAAGGTCGGCCTAAGGCTGGCACAGGCGGATGAATCCGCGATTGCGGATGTCACTGCGATAGACGGGGTCGGCGGCGCGGTGGCCGAGGCGTTGGGTGACTTCTTCCACGAACCCCATAATCTCTCCGTTTGGAACGACCTTTTGAACGCGGTGCAGCCGCCTGCTTATGTTTCCAACATTCGCGAGAGCGCGTGGACGGGCAAAACGATTGTTTTCACCGGAAAGCTGGAGACGATGAGCCGCGATGAAGCCAAAGCACAGGCCGAGGCGCTGGGAGCAAAAGCCGCTGGCTCTGTAAGCGCAAAAACCGATCTTGTTGTGGCCGGCCCTGGCGCTGGGTCGAAACTGAAACAGGCAACCGCGCTTGGCATTCAGGTCATTGACGAAGCCGAATGGGCAAATATCGTGCAAAGCGGCTAATGTTGGTGGATAGGTTGGCGGCATGATTTTACATCCCGTCGCCCCCCGGCCGTCACCCTGAACTTGGTTCAGGGTCCATTTCTCCTCTCTACTCTTCGGTCTATGTGGCATGATGGATGCTGAACCGAGTTGTGCTCTGCACGCCTTCGGCTCCAGCATGGCGTTGGGGGGAATACCGCTCCGCGACCTCCGCGCCTCTGCGTGAACCTTTCCCGTCGCCCCAGCGCAGACTGGGGCCTATCACGTCTATCGTCCCAGCGCGGCGCTATCCGGCGAGACGAGATAGGCTCCAGCCTACGCTGGAGCGACGGTGTGAGCTATTGCGGCACAGTTCCGCGACCTCCGCGCCTCTGCGTGAACCCTTTTCCGTCGCCCCAGCGCAGGCTGGGGCCCATCACGTCTATCGACAAAGCACAGCCCTATCCGGCGAGACGAGATAGGCTCCAGCCTACGCTGGAGCGACGGTGTTTTTGGGGGGATCGGGTTTTGCCTCTGCACCCTTCGGTCTATGTGGCATGATGGATGCTGAACCGAGTTGTGCTCTGCACGCCTTCGGCTCCAGCATGACGTTGGGGGAAGCGCGCCTTCTTATTCCCGTCGCACCAGCGTAGGCTGGGGCCTATCACGTCTATCGGTCGAGCGCAGCCCGATCCGGCGAGACGCGATAGGCTCCAGTAGTTGCAGTTGCTGTTGCCATAATATGGTTTCAAGTGTAACTAGTTCGGATGGAGCCGAATAGTCACGTGTATGAAACGCCGCCCGCTGGCGCGAATGCCGATTGGACCGTACCCCAAAATTGGGAAAAGTTCAGCGCGGATGAACATGAAATGTGGGACCGTCTGTTTGCACGGCAAACCGCCATGCTGCCCGGGCGTGCCGCCGATGCCTTCATGCGCGGCGTTGATGTGCTCAAACTGTCGCGCCCCGGCATTCCCGATTATCGCGAGTTGAACGCGCGGTTGATGGCGGCGACGGGCTGGCAAATTGTCGCTGTGCCCGGTCTTGTTCCGGACGATGTGTTCTTTGACCATCTGGCGAACCGCCGTTTTCCCGCTGGCAATTTCATCCGGACGCTGGAACAGCTCGATTATCTGCAAGAACCAGATGTCTTTCACGACGTATTTGGACATGTGCCGATGCTGGCCGATCCGGTGTTTGCCGATTATATGGTGGCCTATGGCAAAGGCGGGCTGCGGTCGTTGGGCTTTGGCGCGTTGGACCATCTGGCCCGGTTATATTGGTATACGGTGGAGTTTGGCCTGATCCAGCAGCCCGATGGTCTGCGCATTTATGGCGCAGGGATAGTATCAAGCTATGCCGAAAGCATCTTTGCTTTGGACGACCCAAGCCCGAACCGGATTGCGTTTGATCTGCTTCGGGTCATGCGCACGCACTACCGGATTGACGATTTTCAGCAGAGTTATTTTGTGATTTCCAGCATCGACCAATTGCTAAACGTCACACTGGAGACCGATTTTGCGCCGCTTTATGCTCAGTTGGAAACACTTCCCGACATAATGGCCGGTGAAGTATCTTCAGATGATGTGCTGCGCACGCACGGCACGCAAGAATATGCGATGGGTGCCGGCCGCTGAACGAGGGGGATCGAGCGACCGGCAACCCAGCTACCGATTAAGGCAGCAACACGGAATCAATGATATGGACAACGCCGTTTGACTGCATGACGTCAACGGTGGTCACGGCGGATTGGCCACCCTTGCCATCGGTGATGACGACGCTGTTGCCCGACAAACGCGCGGTCAACTTGTCGCCAGATACGGTCGTGAGCGTCGCCTTGCCGCCACCTGCTTGGATAGCCCCGACAATGTCGGCGGCGGTTAGCTTGCCCGCGACCACATGATAGGTCAGTATCTTGGTCAAGGTCGCCTTATTCTCTGGCTTCACGAGCGTGCCGACGGTCCCTGCGGGCAGTTTTTCAAAGGCTGCGTTGGTTGGCGCGAACACGGTGAACGGGCCAGGGCTTGCGAGCGTGTCGACAAGGCCTGCGGCAGTTACCGCAGCGACCAATGTGCTCAGATTTGGCGCGGCTGACGCGGTTTCAACGATGTTCTTGGATGGTACAGATGGGTTGGACATCTTGTGATGGTCCGCCATTACGGCTGTGCCAGCGAGGGTTGAGGTTGCCAGTGCTATGGCGGCTATCAAACGGCTAGTAGATTTCATGGTTCAGCTTTCCTGTTTCTCGGCACTGCCAATCATTGGCGTGCTGAAAACAGATACGGATGGATTGGCCGTTCGGATGCACCCGTGCCACACAGACCGAAGTTTTCGGCTGATAAATGGACCCTGAAACAAGTTCAGGGTGACGGGTGGGGGGTGACGGCCGGGGGGCGACGGGAATAAGAGAACGCGTTTCCTCCAAACGTCATGCTGAACTCGGTTCAGCATCCATCGTGCCACACAGACCGAAGTTTTCGGCTGATAAATGGACCCTGAAACAAGTTCAGGGTGACGGGTGGGGGTGACGGTCGGGGAAGGTGACGGTCGAGGGGGGTGACAGTCGGGGGCGAGTGACGCAATTCTGACCCTAGATCACAAAATTATCATTTTCCCGCTTGCGAGCACTGGACCCGTGGCAACGCCACCCGGCGCGCCCTGCGCCGGTTCAGGCGTTATCGCCAGTAAGGCACCTTCATTCATATATTGGCGCATGTCTGGGCTGACGTCCATTGCGGTTGGCCTGTCGCCATTGATGACACCAAGCGAACGCGCTTTCCCGTCGGCGGGTATGATCCATAATTCGGGATATAACTCGCCCGTTTCCAGCGTGACCGGCATCAGGAGCATGGTGCCCTGCGTGCTATCATAGCTTGCGGTCATCGCGGATCGGCCATCCTCACTACCCAAAGCGGCGATCATCGGCGTCGGGTTGGCGACAGGTGCGGTGGGAGCGGGCTGTTGCAATAGCAAAACGCCAAGGAAAATCGCTGCCGTCACGGAAAGACCTGTGAGCGCGCGCCAGAATGTGAGCTTCGCCGTCCCGACATCTTGCAAAGTCGCCGCGGGCAGGGCCTTTTCAATTTTGGGCCAGATATGCGCAGGGGCCAAATGCTCTGGCCCAAGCAACGGATTCAGCCGAAGGCGCCATGCCTCAACTTCGGCGGCGAAATCGGAATCTGTGGCAATGCGTGCGGCGACAACCGCTTCTTGGCCCGCATCCAGCAGGCCAAGCACATATTCCCCGGCTAAGGTGAAATCTTCGTCGGTGATGGCTGTCATGCTGCGCCCTCCATGCAGCCGCGCAGCTTTAACAAGGCCCGTCTTATTCTGCTTTTGATGGTTCCTAAGGGCTGCCCCTCATTTTTGGCGAGATCGGCATAAGTCGATCCGCCGATAAAGGCATTTTTTATGAACATGGCGTCGCGTTGATCCAAAGACGATATACAGTCATGTAAGATACGGTCATCCGCCTGTTCGATTAATTGCGCATCTGCCAAGGGGGCAGAGTCGGCAATTTCCGCCGCTTGGTCGATTGAGCTTGTGCCAACTTTCTTTTTTGCGCGCAGCCGGTCAATCGCCCGGTTACGCGTTACAGCCACAAGCCAGCTAATCGGGCTTGCCCGACCGCTTTCAAAGCTCGCGGCCTTGTTCCAAATAGTGAGATAAGCGTCTTGCAACACGTCTTCCGCTTCGTTCCTGTCGGGGAAGATACGCAGGCACACGCCAAATAGCTTCGCAGAGGTTGCCGCATAAACGGTAGCAAATGCATTGCGGTCGCCACGACCTGCTTGCACCAGCGCTTCGGCAAGCTTCGCGCGTCGCGCCGAATCCAAATCTGTTGGCCCTAAGCTAATTGTCATTCGAGATAATATGGCGAAGGCATTCGGTTGGTGCAATGCTGCTTTGCTACCAAGTTCCGAAATCTCCGGGTGGTTGGCTCGTGCGACCACTGGCACGGACGTGACGTTTCCAACCATATTTGCGGCGCTTCAATAGCCACAGACACGGCCAGTCACCACAGTCAACGCGCTTTTCGAGACGGAAACCCTGCCGTCTATACGCGCGTAACACAGCCTCCGCCTGAATATTCAGGAGCCCGGCCAATATCAATGAACCATTGTCGCGAAGTATGTTCGCAATGGACGGTGCAAGCTCAATCAAGGGGCCGGCGAGAATGTTGGCCGTTACGAGGTCGTAGGGCGCCCGTGAGACGATGAGTGGGTGCGCGGTGCCTTCTGCTGCACACAGCACCACTTGCCCCTGAGAGACGCCACAGGGCACATCATTGGCCCGCGCATTGTCCGCAGTGACCTCAACGCTAACCGGATCAATGTCCGACGCCGTCACATAGGCCTTTGGCCAAAGGCGAACTGCGGCAAAAGCGAGCAACCCAGTGCCCGTGCCAATATCGGCGATCACGTCGAACCGTTTGCCGGCGCGTTTCATGCTGTCGAGCATATTCAGGCAGCCAGTAGTGGTTTCATGGCCGCCTGTGCCAAAAGCGCGGCTTGCCTCAATCAGGAACGGCGTTGCGCCCTTGGGCACGGTCCCCTTGTTGGAACTGGTGTGGACATAAAAACGGCCCGCATGGACTGGCTTCAACCCTTGTTGACTCATCACGACCCAGTCGGCGTCGGGCAGCTTTTCGATGACCGCCTTTGCCTTTGCAGCGCTTTTTATCCGGCTGTGAATCGCGTTGATAACAGACTGGCTAGGTTCAACCGAAAAATAGGCATCCAAGCGCCATTTATCGTCGTTAAATGCCTCAACTTCGTCCGCCACAATCGTGGGCATGGGATCAAGCGACGCAAGCCAGTCATCGTCTTCGTGGATTGCCTCTGCCTCTGCACGGGTGCAGGGAAACCGGACTTTCCAATCACCGGACATAGCTTGCGCCATTTACGTCGAGCACCGCGCCGGTCATCGATGGCGGCGCATCCAAGGCGCAGAACTTCGCCATAGCCGCGACTTCTTCGGGGTCTGCGACCTTGCCTAAGGGGATATCCGCCAGCAATTTGTCGCCGCCGCGGCTTTGCAGATACTCTTCGGCCATGCCTGTCATCGTAAAGCCGGGACAGATCGCGAAGGCATAAATGCCCTCTTTGGCATAAGCGCGCGCGATGGTTTTGGTCATCGCAACCATGCCCGCCTTTGATGCGGCATAATGCCAATGGGCAGTGCTGTCGCCGCGATGTGCGGCGCGGCTGGCGATGTTGACGATGCGGCCTGATGCGCCATTTTCTTGCCAATGCAGCACCGCGCGGCGGCACAGGTCCGCACTGGCCGTCAGGTTAATCTGCATGGTTCGGTTCCAGCTTGCCAGCCATGCATCATCCGACCGCGAAATGGGGTTTTCTTCGAAGACGCCTGCATTATTGATGAGGACATCAATCCGTCCGTCCAAAGCCTCACATGCGTTGGCCCACAGCCGCGCGGGAACCGCCGGGTCGTTCAGGTCGCCGTCCTTGCTGGACAATGCAATCACCCTCGTTGTGGCTGGGTCAAAACTTGCGGCGATTGCTGCGCCAATTCCGCGCGAGGCGCCGGTTATAAGGATATGGGTTTTCATGGGCGCTGCTTTTCACAGCACAGACGAAAATTCAACCAAAGTTATTGAAGAAATCAGTTGAAGGGTTGCGCGTTTCGCACTGCGCAGGTCTTGCACCACGGCATTAATCGGTTAATGAGCGTCGCAACGTCGACCACTTGCAGATATGAAGGACGCTAAAAATTATGGCGAAAAACCCCAACCGGCCACTGTCACCGCATTTGCAGGTGTATCGTTGGTCGCCGCAGATGGCCATTTCGATCTTCCATCGCGCGACAGGCTTTGTTCTCGCGACTGCTGGAATGATGACTTTATTATGGTGGTTGTCGGCCATTGGGGGTGGCGCGCAAAGCTACGCCACGTTCCAACAATATGTCGTTTCGGCAGGCGTCGATGGCACGGCAGTACAAATCGCCAGCAACTGGTTCTTCCGTCTTGTGGGCTTGGCCGTGACCTTCAGCTTCTTCCAACATTTGGCGTCAGGGCTTCGCCACTTCGTGCTGGATATTGGCGCTGGCTATGAATTGAAGACCAACCGGTTGTGGGCATCGGTTGCATTTGTCGCAGCCTTTTTTGCAACTGCATTGGTCGCCCTGTTTGTGGCATCGCGCTTTCTTGGAGTTTTGTGATGGACAGTAGAACATATATCGGTCGCGTACGCGGCCTTGGTTCGGCTAAACATGGCGGCGAACATTGGCTGAAGCAGCGTTTGACCGCGATTGGCAATGTGTTGCTGACCACTTGGTTTGTGCTGTCGTTGTTGATGATCCCAAGTTTTGACCATGCCGCACTGGCGCAGTGGCTCGCGCAGCCATTGGTTGCGGTTCCGATGATCTTGATGATTGCCAATATCTTTGCGCATGTCCGCCTTGGGCTTCAGGTGTTGATCGAGGATTATGTCCATGATGACGGCCTGAAGTTTGCGGCCATGACATTATTGAACTTTTACGTCATCGCCAGCGCCGTATTCGGCATTTTCGTCGTCGCAAAACTCGCATTTACCGGAGCTCCCGCCTGATGTCAGACGCTTACAAGATTATTGACCACACATATGACACCGTCGTCGTCGGCGCTGGCGGGTCGGGTCTGCGCGCCACCATGGGCAGCGCGGAAGCAGGTCTAAAAACCGCTTGCATTACCAAAGTCTTCCCAACGCGTTCGCACACTGTCGCGGCGCAGGGCGGGATCGCCGCATCGCTCGGTAACAACTCGCCCGACCATTGGACGTGGCACATGTATGACACGGTCAAGGGCTCCGATTGGCTCGGCGACCAAGATGCCATCGAATATATGGTCCGTGAGGCGCCAGCAGCGGTCTATGAGCTTGAACATGCGGGCGTGCCTTTCTCGCGTAATGCCGACGGCACCATCTACCAACGACCCTTTGGCGGCCATATGCAGAATATGGGCGAAGGCCCGCCGGTTCAACGCACCGCAGCCGCGGCCGACCGTACCGGTCACGCGATGTTGCATGCTTTGTATCAGCAAAGCCTGAAATATGACGCGGACTTCTTCATTGAATATTTCGCGCTCGACCTGATCATGGAAAATGGCGAATGCCGTGGCGTTATCGCCATGTGCATGGAAGATGGCAGTATCCACCGGTTTAAAAGCCACGCTGTCGTGCTGGCAACCGGCGGCTATGGCCGCGCCTATTTCTCCGCAACGTCGGCGCATACCTGCACCGGTGACGGCGGCGGCATGGTCTTGCGCGCTGGCTTGCCATTGCAAGATATGGAATTTGTTCAGTTCCACCCGACGGGTATTTACGGCGCAGGCGTGCTGATTACCGAAGGCGCACGCGGCGAGGGCGGTTATCTGACCAACAGCGAAGGCGAACGCTTTATGGAGCGTTATGCCCCATCGGCGAAGGACCTTGCATCACGCGACGTGGTCAGCCGTTCGATGGCGCTTGAAATGCGCGAAGGGCGCGGCGTTGGCGAACATAAAGACCATATCTATTTACATCTCGATCATATCGACCCTGCGGTATTGGCGCAGCGTTTGCCCGGCATCACCGAAAGCGGCAAGATTTTCGCGGGCGTTGACCTGACGCGGCAGCCGCTGCCCGTGACGCCAACGGTCCACTATAATATGGGCGGTATTCCGTGCAATTATCATGGGCAAGTTGTCACCAAGGTTGGCGATGATCCCGAAGTCATCGTTCCCGGCCTTTATTCGGTCGGTGAGGCAGCCTGTGTTTCCGTACACGGCGCCAACCGGCTTGGGTCGAACTCGTTGATCGACTTGGTCGTATTTGGTCGCGCAACCGGCTTGCATCTGAAATCGTCGTTGACGCCAGGTGCTCCGCATAAGGCATTGCCGGCTGACGCCGCCGACCTTGCGCTTGCACGCGTCGATAAGTTCCGTAACGCAAAAGGCGGATCGCCAACCGCCGAGATCCGCTTGCAAATGCAGCGCACAATGCAAAAGCATGCCGCCGTTTTCCGCGACACTGCATTGTTGGAAGAAGGCGTGGTTGAAATGCAGAAGGTCAATCAACGTTTGGCCGACGTTCGCGTGACCGACCGTAGCCTGATCTGGAACACCGACCTCATCGAAACGCTTGAGCTCGATAACCTAATGGCGCAGGCGGTTTGCACGGTCGAAAGTGCAAACAACCGCAAGGAAAGCCGTGGCGCACATGCGCACGAAGATTTCCCCGAGCGCGACGACGCCAACTGGATGAAGCACACGGCTTCATGGTTTGAAGGTTGGGGCGGCTCCGGCGGTAAGGTCAAAATCGACTATCGCCCGGTGCATGATTATACGCTGACCGATGATGTCGAGTATATTAAGCCAAAACCACGGGTGTATTGAGGGTTAGCAAATCGGGATTTTGAACACCCCGTCGCCCCAGCGCAGGCTGGGGCCTATCACGCGTTTCAGTTTCGCGCGCTACCTTTCGAATGTCGTCCGCTCCCACAACCGTCACCCTGAACTTGGTTCAGGGTCCATTTCTCGTCTCTACTCTTCGGTCTATGTGGCACGATGGATGCTGAACCGAGTTGTGCATGACGTTGTGGGGAATGCCCCTCTGCGGCCTCCGCGCCTCGGCGTGAACTCCCTGATTCGTCATTCCTGCGAAAGCAGGGAACTTAGTGACCGTCAGGACAATCCATGGGCCGAACTATCGGTAAAATGGTTCGCACAAAGGCACGAAGGCACAAAGAAGTTGCTCCTCGTCTTCGTGTCTTCGTGCGCACCAAAAACGTATCGCGAGCGGAAATATGAGACCATGGATTCCCGCTTTCGCGGGTATGACAATGTTAGGATATTGGGGTCTGTGAATCCAAATTCCCGTCGCCCCAGCGCAGGCTGGGGCCTATCCCGTCTATCGGCAAAATGGTTCGCACAAAGACATGAAGGCACAAAGAGGTTGCTCCTCGTCTTCGTGTCTTCGTGCGAACAAAAAACGTATCATACGCGGAAATATCGGGCCATGGGTTACCGCTTTCGCGGGAATGACAATCTTGGGGTATTGGGGTCTGTGAATCCAAATTCCCATCGCCCCAGCGCAGGCTGGGGCCTATCCCGCGTTGAAGGCTCGCCCATTGCGCGATTGCATTCGTCGAAAAATATAATTTGCCCCCACCCCGTCAAAGGCCAGCAAAAACCTCTGCCGTAATCTCCAAACTCCGTTTGCGCTTTGCATGATCGAATATCGAACAGGCGACGATGATTTCGTCGGCCTGTGTTCGCGCCTGAAACGCCTGCACGGCTGACTTTACGCTATTGGCCGCACCAATGGCGCTTGCGGACAGCACGTCATCTAGGGCACCTTTAAAATGAGCGGGCAGGGACGCAAGATAGCCCTCCACGGGTGGGGGCAATTGGCGCGGGTTGCCCGTGCGCAGTGCAACGAAGCTTTGCATCAATGAACTCGCTAAAAACTCCCCTTCGGCATCGGTGTCGGCGGCGATGATGTTGAACGCGGCTATCGCGTGCGGCGCGTCAAGCATGGCGCTTGGCCGAAAATGGCTGCGATAGATGTGCAGCGCCTCATCCAGCATCTGTGGCGCAAAATGGCTGGCGAAGGCGAAGGGCAGGCCCAAAGCGGCGGCCACTTGCGCGCCGTACAGGCTGCTACCCAAGATATAGAGTTGGATGTTTGCACCCGCGCCCGGTGTCGCGACGATGCCAGTTTGGCCATCATCGGCGAAATAGCTTTGCAATTCCATCACATCGCGCGGGAAAGCATTGGGATCGCTGTCGAGCGTCCGCCGGATCGCGGCGGCGACGCGTTGGTCACTGCCGGGCGCGCGGCCAAGCCCCAAGTCAATACGGCCCGGAAAGAGCGCGTCCAACGTGCCGAACTGTTCCGCAATGACCAAAGGCGCATGGTTGGGCAACATGATGCCGCCGGAGCCAACGCGGATGGTCTTCGTCGCCGCGGCAATATGCCCGATCACGACGCTGGTGGCTGCGCTCGCAATGCCGCGCATGCCGTGATGTTCGGCAACCCAATAACGTGTGAAGCCAAGGTTTTCGGCATGCGCCGCCAGGTCAGCGGCGTTGGCGAGCGCGCTTGCGACCGATCCGCCTTCCACAACAGGCACCAGATCCAAGAAAGAGAATGAAGTCATGGCGTGTAGATGGTGGTTTATCACCCCAAAGCCAAGCGCAATCGACTATTTCTTCGTGCCGTGCGATATGCGTTCATGTGGTGACAGAATTTTTCATACCCTTCCTTGTGACGACAATGCTGATTGAGCTAACGCCTGGTCCAAATATGGCGTGGTTGGCGTTGACGAGTGCGAGCGAAGGCAAAAGGTCGGGATTTGCGGCGGTAGCAGGGATTGCGCTTGGCCTCGCGATACTGGCTGCTGCATCGGCAATCGGCCTTGCGGAGTTGGCAACACGCTCTCCAGCGATTTTCAGCCTGTTGCGCTATGCCGGCGTTGCCTATTTGCTCTGGCTGGCGTGGAAGACATGGGCGGGCAAAGATGAACCTATTCCGGATAGCGTAAGCAAAAATGCGCTCGGTGCATGGTTTCGCCATGGGCTGTTGTTAAACGTGTTGAACCCTAAGGCAGCCGTTTTCTTCATAACGGTCCTACCAGCCTATATTACGCAAAGTGCGCCAATTGCGCCGCAAACGGCGTTGCTGTCCGCAAGCTATGTCGCGATTGCCACTTTTGTGCATCTTGTCATCGTCGCGCTAGCGGCACAGGCACATGGATGGATATCCACCGGAAACAGAGCGCGCATCGTCCGCCGCGTCTTTGCCATTCTGTTGGCAGGCATCGCTATCTGGTTCCTTTTAACCTCAGCTTAGGCCACAGACTCATTATGTCTCAACCAGATCCGGATTGATGCGAGTTGGACAGAGGCGAGATAATTATCGTCTCTTTGATCGTATCGCGTGGCAACTGCTCTGAAATGCTTGAGTTTATTAAAGAAGCGCTCGACGAGGTTGCGTTGCTTATAGAGGAAGTGACTAAATGCCGGTTTGATCACGCGTTGCGGCATGGCGCGGATATTGGCCCTGGCACCGCGCGCCTCCATTTCGGCGCGCAACGCATCGGAGTCATAAGCCCGGTCGGCGAGCAGGATATCCCCTTTGCCGACGGTATCGAACATGTCTGCTGCACTGCGACCATCGGCGGCTTGCCCTTCGGTCAGCTTGAGCATGATCGGCATGCCCATCGCATCGACCAGTGCATGTATCTTGGTGGTCAGGCCGCCACGCGAGTGACCCATGCAACGGGATCGCTGGTCTTTTTTTTACCATTGGCTCCATGTTGATGAACCCGGATCGAAGACGAGTCGATCATCTGGATATTGCCTTCGTAAGCCACGGAAACTGCATCCAATATATGCTTCCACACACCGGCTCTGCGCCAGCGGTTGAACCGGTTCACACAGGTCGTATACGGACCGTATCGCGCCGGAATATCCGCCCAAGGCGCGCCAGTGCGTAACCGCCAGAATATCCCGTTCAAAACCCGCCGATCATCAACCCGCTTCACGCCACGCACCTTGGTCGGCAACAAAGGCTGGATCACCAACCACTCGAAATCTGTCAAATCAAACCGTGCCATCAGCTTCTCCCTTCCAGAAAAAGCATTGAATCAGATATCAATCACTTTGGGAATCCAATTTATGAGTATGTGACCTAGGGTCAGGACCACTTAAATCCACCTTCGCGGCGTCAAAATGGCAAAGATATCGAAGGAAAATGTCCGCCGCAGGCAGTCATTCTGCCTGCAAGGGCATTTTGCTTTGAGATCGAAGCCATTTTGACGTCCTTCGGATTTGACCCATTTTGTCCATTGTCGCGTTGGCAAGCTTGGACTTAGAACCACTAAGTCCTGCGCTTACCGCCTTGCACTGAACAAAATGGCCTCAAACCGCGAAGGTGGATTTAAGTGGTCCTGACCCTAACGCCAGCGCAGCATAGAACGGTCAAACTGTGAGACGGAACGGACCCCCATAAGCCGCATGTCGCGATCAATCTCGTCACGCAATTTGCCGACAATACGCTCGACGCCTAGTTGCCCGGCTGCGGCAAGTGCATAAAGATATAAACGTCCGCCGGAGCAAGCCGTTGCTCCGGCGGCGATTGCTTTGAGGACATGGCTGCCACGCCGGATGCCGCCGTCGCAGATGATGTCGATCTTGCCGCCCACGGCATCGGCGATCTCGGATATCTGGTCAAATGGCGCGCGCGAACCGTCCAATTGCCGCCCGCCATGGTTGGACACCATGATTGCGGTCGCGCCAATGTCGACGGCGCGTTTCGCATCGTCAACGGACATGATCCCTTTCAGACAAAATTCGCCACCCCAATCTGACCGAATTTTTTCGGCCATTTTCCAGTCTATGGATGTATCGAGCATAGTATTGAAATATTCCGCGACGGATACCGCGACATTCGTGCCTGCATCAACGTGCGTTTCCAGATTGGGCAGTGCAAATTTTTCGCGGAATAGATAATTCAGCGCCCATTTTGGGTGGATGGCATAGCTTAACACCGACGCGGGCGTGAAGCGCGGCGGCGAGGTGAACCCGCTGCGCAGGCACCGTTCGCGGTTTCCTGAAACGATCGTGTCGACCGTCAGCGCGATTGCATCAAACTTCGCCGCCTTGCAGCGTTCGATCATCGACGCGTTCAGCCCCTTGTCCTTGTGGATGTAGAGTTGGAACATTTTTGGGGTTTTGATGGTCGCGCCGACTTCCTCAATGCTGATGGTCGCCAATGAGGAGATACCAAACCATATATTATGCTGCTGCGCGACCGACGCAACGGCACGTTCGCCTTGCCAATGAAACAGGCGCTGCAAGGCCGTGGGGGACAGCATCAGCGGCATGTCCATCCGTTGCCCCATCACCGTCACGCCCATGTCGATCTCCGACGCGCCAGCCAAGACATTGGGCACCAGATCGCAATCGTCAAATGCCGACGTGTTGCGCGTCTTTGTCCGTTCATCGTCGGCAGCGCCATCGATGTAATTGAAGATCGGTGCGGGCAGGCGCGATTCTGCTAAACGGCGGAAATCGGCTACATTATGGCAATCTTGTAAACGCATTTTGGTCCTATGACAGACCTTGCACATAATTGCATCCATTTGGATAGTTTGCCCGAGCAACGGTTGCTTGCGCTGCTGCTTTGGGCAAGGTCGTCGCACCGCATATTGTCCTGATGGAACATTGCGGTTACCGGGACATTGCGCAAGACAAAGTCATCAGACCCTAAATGCAAAGGCATGCTCATATGTTTCTCGAAGGCAAAACAGCACTCATCACGGGTTCAACCTCTGGTATCGGGTTGGGCTATGCCCGCGCGTTGGCCGCGCAGGGTGCACATGTGATGATCAACGGCTTTGGTGATGCCGACCTGATCCAAAGCTATGTCGACGAACTCAGCAAGGTGAGCGGCGGAAAGGCGCAGTATTCCGCGGCCGACATGACTCAACCCGACAGCATCCGTGCCATGGTCTGCGAATGCACCAACCTATTGGGATCACCTGATATTTTGATCAATAATGCCGGAATCCAGCATGTTGCGCCGGTTGACGAATTTCCGGACGACAAATGGGATGCGATCTTGTCCATCATCCTGTCTTCGGCCTTCCATACAACCAAGGCCGCCTTGCCCGCGATGAAGGCCAAGGGCTGGGGCCGCATCATCAATACAGGGTCAATGCACAGCCTTGTCGCATCGCCGTTCAAATCGGCCTATAATGCCGCAAAGCATGGCCTTGCCGGTTTCACCAAAACGGTCGCGCTTGAAGTGGCTACAGTAGGCATCACGGTGAACAATATCTGCCCCGGCTATGTCTGGACATCGTTGGTCGAAAACCAAATTCCCGATACGATGAAAGCCCGGGGACTGACGCGGGATCAAGTGATCAACGACGTGCTGCTGGCCAACCAGCCGCAGAAGAAATTTGTGCAGGTGGAGCAATTGGCCGCGCTCGCGGTGTTTTTGTGCCGTGATGAGGCGAGCGCGATTACCGGCACAAACCTGTCCGTTGATGGCGGTTGGACCGCGCAATAGCACTGAGTGTCAAAGTCCGCTCATTGTCCTTGGGCGTCCACCGCAGCGATGTTCGTGGCGGCTTCTGCCGGAGCCGCTGAGCCCGGCAATATATAGGGCGGCGGTGTGTAGCCAATTTGGGTAGCTGGCGCGCCATCGCCTTTGGACGAACTGATCTGCGGTGCAGTGCCCAATGGCATTCCAAATTCGGGCTGCATCGGATTTCCATCAATGGTCGGTGTGTCGAATTGAAAGTCATCAACGGGTTCCAAGGCCGATTGCGTGGGCATTGGAGACGGCGGGAGCGATTGTGACTCCGCTGGCGACTGCACGGTAATCTCAACGCTGGCTTGCGAAGAATTCCCTGAGATTGGGTTTTCCTCAGACACAACCAGGGCGATAAACCCGGCAACCGAGAGCGCCCCCAATAGCAATTTCAGAATATTGTCCATGCGCCTCTGCTCAATTAGGTTCCGACCAAGCGATAACGGCAGGCCGTTAATATAATATGAGCGATGAAATTCCTTAAGGGCATAAAAAAACCGCCGACATTGCTGCCGGCGGTTAGGCGTTTTTCCTCCCCAGGAAAACACGGAAAACTGGTTGGTCTATGCGGGTTGGTCTATTTGCCGCCAGCGCTACCAAGGCGGTGATAAAGCCGGGCAAATTTGACCGATTCAGGCTTGTCCTGAATGACCTCAAGATAATGCACCAATGCTTGCCGAAGCAGCGTAAGATCCTCGGTAGAAAGGACGGCGCGTGCGCGTGGTGGTTCACCCATATCGATCGCTCCTATGCAGCCTGGCCAAATTGATTCATCGTATTGTCTTTGCCGCCTGCCTTCAGCGCAGCTTCACCGGCAAAATATTCCTTATGGTCATCACCAATGTCGGAACCCGACATATTCTGGTGCTTGACGCAGGCGATGCCCTGACGGATTTCCTTGCGTTGGACACCCGCGACATAGCCTAGCATGCCCATTTCGCCGAAATAGTCCTTCGCCAAATTATCGGTGCTGAGTGCCGCTGTATGGTATGTTGGCAGCGTGATGAGGTGGTGGAAAATGCCTGCGCGCTTTGCAGAATCGCGCTGGAAGTTCTGGATGCGGACATCCGCTTCAATGCCCAATGGTGTCTCGTCGAAGCTTGCACTCATGAGGTTTGCGCGTTCGTAGGCCGAGACGTCGCGACCTTCGGCAGACCAAGCATCAAACACTTGCTGACGGAAATTCAGAGTCCAGTTGAAGCTTGGCGAGTTGTTGTAAGCCAGCTTTGCATTGGGAACGACCTCACGGATACGATCAACCATTCCGGCAATCTGTTCGATGTGCGGCTTTTCCGTTTCGATCCAAATGAGGTCGGCACCGTTCTGAAGCGAAGTAATGCAATCCAACACGCAACGATCTTCGCCAGTTCCTGGGCGGAACTGAAACAGGTTTGATGGCAAACGCTTTGGACGCAGCAATTTTCCGTTGCGGTTCAAAATGACGTCGCCATTTTGCGCCGTGGCGGGGTCAATTTCTTCACAATCAAGGAAGCTGTTGTACAAATCGCCCAAGTCGCCAGCAGCGGTTGAAACGGCGATCTGCTTGGTCAGGCCAGCGCCAAGCGAGTCGGTGCGTGCAACGATAATGCCGTCGGGGACGCCAAGTTCAAGGAAGGCATAACGGCATGCGCGGATTTTCTGCAGGAAATCCTCATGCGGCACAGTAACTTTTCCGTCTTGGTGGCCGCACTGCTTTTCGTCCGACACCTGATTTTCGATCTGAAGCGCGCAGGCACCCGCCTCAATCATCTTCTTTGCGAGCAAGTAAGTGGCTTCTGCGTTGCCAAAACCCGCATCAATGTCCGCAATTATCGGCACGACATGTGTTTCATGGTTTTCGATCTTATCCATGATAGCGGCGACGCGCGCTGTGTCCTTTTGTCCACGCGCATCGTCGAGGTCGCGGAAGAGGATGTTGAGCTCGCGGCTGTCGGCTTGGCGCAAGAATGTATAGAGTTCTTCGATGAGCGCCGGAACGCTTGTCTTTTCATGCATAGACTGGTCGGGCAGGGGGCCAAATTCACTGCGCAATGCGGCAATCATCCAACCTGACAGATACAGATACCGCTTCTTGGTGGTGCCAAAATGCTTCTTGATAGAGATCATCTTTTGCTGCGCGATGAATCCGTGCCAGCAACCCAGTGACTGCGTATATTGCGCGGGGTCGGCATCATAAGCAGCCATGTCTTCGCGCATGATCTTGGCGGTATAGCGGGCGATATCGAGGCCAGTCTGGAAACGGTTTTGCAACTGCATACGCGCGACAGATTCGGCGCTGATGGAATCCCACGTTCCTTCATGCGCGGCAATTTGGGCGCTGTTTGTGGCTATCAGTGTCTGATATGACATTTTCTATTCCTTCGGTCGCGGGGTCTATTCCGCAGTTCTCTGCCATTTCAGCAGAAAAGCCGAGTCAATTTTGTAATATTTGTTGTGTTATCGTCGTAGAACCTTATCATTTATTTGTAATGTTGTAATGTTATTGACAAGGGTGCGATGGCTGAAGAAAAACTATTTGCAGGACATGCCGTGCGAAGAATTCGCCGCGCTTATGGTCTGACCCAAGGGGCAATGGCGGATACGCTCGCGATTTCGCCGTCCTATCTCAACCTGATTGAACGCAATCAACGGCCGTTGACCGCGACCTTGTTATTGAAACTGGCGCAGTCTTATGACTTCGACCCCCGCACATTGACGGGTGCAACGCCGGGTGGCGGTGTTGATGCTATCCGGCGTCGGCTAAGCGATCCGATGTTTGCTGACCTCGCCGTTGATCGGGCGCAGGTCGAAGAATGGATTGCCGCAAGCCCGGATGCGGCCGAGGCGTTTGCGCGGGCGTTTGACCGTCTTTCGGGCGGCTCCCACGGCGGGGCTAGCGCAGCAGCGGGCGGCGCACAGATTGAGCCTGAAGCGATTGCATCGGCGCGACGCGAAATTGAACGCTGGCGCAACCATTTCGCCGATTTGGACTCTCAAGCAGAGACCCTCGCTGACGAACTGCGGCTCGCCAATGCGGACCTGTATGGCGCGATTACCGAACGGCTGCGCGTAAAGCATCAGCTTTCCATACGCATTTTGCCGTTTGACGTAATGCCAGACCGGCTCCGCCGCCTCGACCTGCACGCACGGCAGCTGCAATTGTCAGAGCTGCTTGACCCCGCCAGCCGCACCTTTGCCGCTGCGTTGCAGCTCGGCAATCTGGAGGCAAGGGCGGAGATTGACGCGCTTGTCGCCGGAGCATCCTTCACCGAACGGGCCGCCGAACGGCTCTATCGTCGCCATTTAAGCAGCTATTTTGCTGCCGCTGTGATGATGCCTTATGCGCGGTTCCTCCGCGCTTGCGAAGCGACAGGTTATGACATCATGCTTTTGCAGCGGCGCTTTGGCGCAGGCTTTGAACAGATCGCACACCGTCTGACCACATTGCAGCGTGTGGGCCAACGCGGCTTGCCGTTTTTCATGCTGCGCATTGATAAAGCAGGGCAAAGCAGCAAACGCTACGCTGGTGCAAGCGCATCGCCATTGGTGGCGACCGACCGGCGTTGTCCTTTATGGCATGTGCATAATGTGTTTGCGCGGCCCGGGACGCTCATGCCGCATCTGGTGGAGTTAGAAGACGGCAGTCGTTGGTTCACTTTGTCGCGTACCGTGCACCCGCAAACTGCGGTGAGTGGCAGTGTGGAGGCAGAGTTTGCGATTTGCCTTGGCGTGGACGCAAAGCTCGCCGCGCCATTGGCCGCCGCGCGCGGCATGGACCTTAAAAATGGAGTGGCGACGGCGATTGGCCTTGGTTGTTCCGCGTGCACGCGGCCGGAATGTTCTCAAAGAAGTGCGCCGCCTGCTGGCCGGGTGCTGGTATTCAATGAACGCGAACGCGGTATGTCGCCTTTTACCTTTGACCAAATTGCCTGAAGGCCCCAATGGCGGGCAGCCCCCAATGGCGGGCTTAGTTCAGCGCGAGCAACTCTGCTGGATCAATGCCTGCGCGCTGCATTTGCGCCTTTACGTCGGGCCAAACATTCTGAACGAAATTTTGGCGCTCAAAACTCCGCAGCTTTGCAATGGCGCCGCGGGCTACAAACAGACCAACGCCACGTTTAACATCGACCAGGCCGCTGTCCTGAAATAATTGATAGGCCTTGGCCACGGTCAGCGGATTTGCGCCCTGAACTGCTGCAAATGCACGCACGGAGGGAAGCATTTGCCCCTCTTTATAATCGCCGTCGAGGATCGCCGCAGCGATCACGTCACGTAATTTTAGATAAACGGGTTTTGCATCATTTCTCATCACATGCTTACTGCCATAATACAGTATGGCGCGTCAAGCATGGGTGGATTTAATAGGTCCTGACCCTTGTAGTCATGGCCATTGACGGATGATGTCGCTTGGCACGGGGCGTGGGCGTTCTTCCAAGCCAAGCGCCGGGGTGCCGATGAAGAACATGCCCGCTATCCGCTCCTCGCCCTGACAAATGGCGGCGTGAACCACAGGGTCGTAGCTTGTCCATCCTGTAATCCAGCTACCGACAAAACCGTGCGCATGTGCCGCATGCAGTAAATTCATACCCACCGCGCCCACGCTCATCTGCTGCTCCCACAGCGGAATTTTATGGCTTGGTTGCGGTGCAAATATCAGCATGATGAGCGTTGGGGCCATGTAGGCAGACGCAATAGCCGCTTCAATTTGCACCGGGCGAGCGTCCGGGTTCGCGGCGCAGAATGCTGCTTTCAACAAGTCCGCAAAGGCCGAGCGGTCGGTGATCTCGACAAAACGCCACGGGAATAATTTCCCATGATCGGGGGTACGCATCGCCGTTTGAAGTATTCGGTCAAGCTTCCCGCCGTCGGGGCCGGGAGCGACCATATCGCGTGGTTTGCCAGAACGGCGGGTTTCCAGATAGGCGGTGACAGAGGAAAGAACATTGAACATGACACTCCCTTCGACGAAATTCGACCCTTCCGGCAATAAAATTCTTCACACACGCAATTTTTTCGGTAGGTTCCTGGGCAATCGTCCCATTCAACGGGATTTTAAACAAAACAAAGATGAGGGGTTCGCTCGATGGCGACATCATATGCGCAAGATGGAGATGCAGCAGGGACATTCCTTGGACATCCCAAAGGTCTTTTTGTATTATTCTTTGCTGAGATGTGGGAGCGTTTTTCCTATTACGGGATGCGCGCGCTGCTGATTTTCTATCTGACCAAACACTGGTTGTTTTCGGATGAAGATTCCGGTTTCATATACGGCGCCTATACGGCATTGGTTTATATTACGCCCGTTCTTGGCGGGTATTTAGCGGATCGCTATCTTGGGCAGCGAAAGGCCGTCACCTATGGCGCTGTTCTGTTGACCTTTGGCCACTTCCTCATGGGATTTGAAGGTTCCGGGGGCCAGGATGCAGCTTCGCTGAACATCTTCTGGCTCGCATTGGCATTTATCATCGTCGGTTCGGGCTTTTTGAAGGCCAATATCTCAGTGATCGTCGGGCAGCTATATTCTCGCACCGATGTGCGCCGTGACGGTGCCTATACCATTTTCTATATGGGCATTAACCTCGGCGCTGCGCTTGGAGCGCTGCTCTGCGGCTATCTGGGTGAAACCTATGGCTGGTCTTATGGCTTTGGCGCGGCGGGCGTGGGTATGCTGCTTGGCCTTATAGTTTTTGTTGTATTCAAACCATTGCTGCTTGGTCGCGGTGAGCCGATAAACCCTGAAGCGTTGAACAAGACGGTTTTGGGCATCAAACTTGAATGGCTGCTGTATCTTGTTGGCCTTGTGGCTGTCGTCATTTGCTGGTGGTTGGTGCAAAACCAAAGCGTTGTTGGCACATTGCTTGGCATCGCTGGAACGATCTTGATCTTGTACGTAATAGGCATTGCGACCTTCAAATTTGTTTATGGCTCTTTTTCCGCCGCACCGCAGCTGCCGTTGATGCTTTTTGGCCTTGGCGGTGTCATCTCAATTGTGGCTTTTGTCGGAATGTTTTTCGAAGCATTTTCGGATTTAGTGGCGCAAAATGTTGCACTCGCAGGTTTTGGACTGTCGTTGCTTGTTGTCATCTGGCAATGTATTGGCAAACCAAATCATGACCGGGACCGCATTTTTGCGGCGATGTTCTTGATTATCGGTTCGATCCTGTTCTGGGCGTTGTTTGAACAGGCCGGTTCTTCGTTAAACCTGTTTACCGACCGCCATGTGGACCGTGCGGGCGTTCCGGCGTCGGTGTTCCAATCCTTAAACGCCATCTATATCGTTATGCTGGCTCCCTTGTTTGCATGGCTATGGACATCGCTTGGTCGCAAGGGGCTTGAGCCGTCGGCTGCGGCAAAATTCGGCCTTGGTATTGTGCAGCTCGGCATTGGTTTTCTCGTCCTTGTGGCTGGTTCGGCTGCGGCAGGCGCGGACAGCATGGTTCCGGTGCTGTTCATCTTCCTGATCTATTTGTTCCACACGACTGGCGAATTGTGCCTGTCGCCAGTTGGCCTCAGCGCGATGAACCGGCTTGCGCCTGCACATCTTGCATCGTTAATCATGGGAACATGGTTTTTTGCATCAGCAACTGGGAACTTTGTCGCAGGCTTGATTGCTTCGGCAACGGGATCAGAAGCGGCATCCGGCGACGGCGCGGGACGTGAAGTCGTCATGGCCGTGTATAGCCAGATTGGCTGGATTGCGATTGGCGTCGGCGTAGCCGTTGTCGTCATCTCGCCGCTTATCAAAAAACTGATGCACCTCGACACCTTGCGTGACGATGGGCCTTTGGAAGGCCAGGCTGAGGCAGGTGAACCTGCCGCCGCTGGCATTCACCCAACAAACCGGAGTTAAATAATGGCAATCTCGAATACATTGCGCAGCGCATATTTGGTGCTGCCACTGGCCCTGATGGCGTGTTCCAACGCCGAAGGTCCAAAGACCGCGTCGGCCACACCGGCGTCGAAGCCTGCGGAAAAGGCACCAACGCCGTTTCCATCCACCTATAAGGCCTATCCCGGTGTCGCGACGGCCATTCGTAATGTCACTGTATATGACGGCGAAGGTGGCAAGATCGACAATGGTGTGGTGTTTATGACCGGCGGCAAGATTAGCAGCGTTGGCGGTCCGGATACGGCTATTCCGGCGGGCGTGAATGTGGTCGATGGTACCGGCAAATTTGTGACGCCGGGCATCATCGATATTCACTCTCATTTGGGTGACTATCCATCGCCATCGGTTGAGGCGCATAGCGACGGCAATGAAGCCACATCGCCCACCACGCCCGAAGTGTGGGCCGAACATAGCGTATGGCCGCAAGACCCTGGTTTCAGCCGTGCGCTCGCCAATGGCGGCGTGACGGCGTTGCAGGTATTGCCGGGTTCGGCAAACCTGATGGGCGGCCGGTCAGTCGTCCTGAAAAACGTCTATGCCCGCACGGTGCAGGGCATGAAGTTTCCTGACGCGCCTTATGGTTTGAAAATGGCGTGCGGTGAAAATCCGAAGCGCGTTTACGGATCCAAAGGCCGTATGCCGTCAACACGCATGGGCAATATCGCCGTGAACCGTCAGACATGGATCAAGGCGCAGGAGTATAAGAAAAAGCGCGATAGCGGCAAAGAATTTACCCGCGACCTCGGCATGGAAACATTGGCTGGCGTGCTGGATGGTGACATCTCGATCCAGAACCACTGCTACCGCGCCGATGAAATGGCGCTCGTCCTCGATATGGCCAAGGAATTTGGGTATAAGGTATCGACATTCCACCATGCGGTAGAAAGCTACAAAATCGCTGATCTGTTGCGCAACAATAAAGTCTGCTCGGCTGTTTGGGCTGATTGGTGGGGCTTCAAGATGGAGGCGTATGACGCCATTCCTGAAAACGCAGCCATCCTGCATAATGCAGGTGCTTGCGTCATCATCCATTCCGATGATGAAAATCAGATTCAGCGTTTGAACCAAGAAGCGGCAAAGGCGCAAGCCGATGGCCGTCGCATGGGTTTCAACATTAGCGATGCCGAAGTCATCAAATGGCTGACCTACAACCCTGCCAAGGCGCTTGGTATTGATGCCAATACGGGCAGCTTAAGGGCTGGCAAAATGGCCGATGTTGTGTTGTGGAACGGCAACCCGTTGAGCGTCTACGCCCGGCCAGACAAGGTCTGGATCGATGGTGCGTTGATGTTTGATGCGAGCAACCCCAAGATACGTCCAGTCAGCGATTTTGAGCTTGGCCAACCCGGTGAAGGAGATGTGAAATGAGGCATTTCCTGTATGCCGCCGCTGCTGTGGCAGCCTTTGCAACGCCTGTTGCCGCCGAAACCATTGCCATCACGGGGGGGCGCGTCGTGGTCGGGGATGGCAGTGCGCCGATTGAAGGTGGCACTGTTGTTATCCGCGACGGTAAAATCGTGGCTGCTGGCGCGCGTGTCACCATACCAGCGGGCGCACGCCAAATTGACGCCACGGGCAAATGGGTGACACCAGGTGTATTTGCCGGTTTCACTCGGCTTGGCCTAGCCGAAGTGGACGCGGTCAACGGCACCAACGACAAAAGCGGCGGTAAAAGCGGTTTTTCCGCGGCTATCGATGTTGCGCCTGCCATTGATCCTTTTAGGTCGCCTTTTGCCGTCAACCGTGCGGCGGGTGTGACCCGCGCTGTGGTTGCACCAGAGGCTGCGGACAATATATTTGCAGGGCAGGGCGCGATTGCCGATCTGGGTGCGGATGGCAATCCGGTCACAAAAGCCCGTGCGTTCCAGTTTGCCGAGTTCGGTGAAGACGGAGCTGCGTCTGCGGGTGGAAGCCGAGCGGGAACGCATCTGCACTTCCGCGCCATGCTGCGTGAGGCCCAAGATTATGCTGCTGGACGTGGCACATTTGATGACGATTTGTTGAAGGCTGAGGATGCCAAGGCGTTGTTGTCCGTCCTTCGCGGTGAAACCCGTTTGCTCATCCATGTTGAAGGCGCAAACGACATGCTTCGCCTGATGGAATTGAAACGGGAATTCCCAGCGATTAAAGTCGTGTTTGTGGGCGTGAGTGAAGGTTGGCGGGTCGCCCGCGAACTCGCACAGGCTGGCATTCCTGTCATTGCGTCCGCACTCAATGATTTGCCTTCAACATTCGAAATGCTGGGTGCGACGCAAAGCAATATTGGCCGGATGAAAGATGCCGGGGTTCAGGTTGCCATTGGCATGATCAACGACCGGGATTCCCACCAATTGCGCTACACAACGCAATATGCCGGCAATATTGTGAGCCTTCAATATGTGCCTGGTGCGACGGGTCTGACCTGGGATGAGGCATTTGCTGCGATCAGCTCAGTTCCCGCAGAGATCATGGGCGTTGGCGACCTTCTTGGCAGCTTGAAAGCAGGTCGGGCGGCAGATGTCGTGGTCTGGGATGGCGACCCGCTTGAGCTCTCAAGTGCCGCTACGACGGTTATCATAGATGGAGTTGAGCAACCGCTCACCAATCGTCAGAATCGCCTGCGTGACCGTTATGCGCGTCCCACGGAAGGTGATTTGCCAAAGGCATATGATCGTTGATTGTGTAACAGCATAACGGGCCGTTCTATCCGGGGTAAGGAGGTGGCGTTTTGGACGATTATCTAACATTGGCCGCCGCGAGCCTATTGTTCGTCGGTAGCCATTTTCTGATGTCGCATCCGTTGCGCGCCATACTTGTGCGTCGGCTCGGCGCGAACGGGTTTATGGCGGTCTATTCGGCCATATCGCTCATTACTTTTGTTTGGATGATTATCGCGTTCGGGCGCGCGCCCAAGGCCGATGGTCTTTGGCCTGTTGGCGATGTCGTCTGGATACTCGCGAGCGCGCTTACACTAATTGCGGCGGTGCTGTTTGCGGGCTCGTTCATCCGCAACCCGTCGCTTCCCGGTGTGCCCGACGCACTGGCCACACAAATGCCCTCGGGGGTGTTTAAGGCGACACGGCATCCCATGATGTGGGGCTTTGCCTTATGGGGGGTGGGCCATATTCTCGTTGCACCACGCATTGACAATTTCATCTTCGCAGGCAGTCTTGTCTTCTTGGCTTTGGTGGGTTCCAAGGCGCAGGAGATCAAAAAAAGTAAGCTGATGGGCGGTCAATGGGCAACGTGGCTACGCCGCACGCATTTCTTTGTCCGTCCCGCCGCATTGTTCCGTGTGGGCATCGGCCCATGGGTCGCAGGTACTTTGATCTGGGCCGTGGCGACATGGGCCCACCCTTATTGGGGCATCGCTGACGCTGGCCTGTTCCGCTGGATTGGCGGTTAATTCTCGGCCTAAAGCCGAACCATCTTCATACCCCGCTCGCCATAACGCGGACCTGACGTGCCACCGCGCGGGGCGGCTGCATCCAGCTTGGCAAGATCATCCATCTCAAGCGCAATATCGCTAGCCTTTGCGCTATCTTCCATTGTCACACGGCGTTTGAAACCGGGAATCGGAACAATATCGCTGCCTTGCGCCAATATCAATGCCAGCGCGATTTGTGCGTGAGAGGCCGCATGCTTCGCCGCAATCTCGCCCAGAACGTCGACAATACAGAGGTTGGCGGCAAAATTGTCGCCCTGAAAACGCGGGTCCTGCCGCCGCCAGTCATTTTCGGGCAGTTCATCAAGGCTTCTGAACGTACCTGTAAGAAATCCGCGACCAAGCGGGGAGTAAGGGACAAAACCAATACCCAAATCGCGGCAAGTCGGCAGAATGTCATCTTCAATATCGCGTTCCCACAGCGAATATTCGCTTTGCAACGCAGAAATCGGCGCAACAGCAGCCGCGCGACGAAGCGTTTCTGGGCCCGCCTCGGACAGACCGATATGCTTGATTTTGCCTTCGGTGATCAGGTCCGCCATCGCGCCAACCGTTTCTTCAATCGGTACATTGGGATCGACGCGGTGCTGATAATATAAATCAAGGCAATCGATGCCGAGGCGTTTCAACGTGCCTTCAACCGCAGTCTTGGCATTCATGGCTGATCCATCGACGCCAACAATATTGCCGCCGTCAAATTTGAAACCGAACTTGCTAGCGATGACGAGGCCATCGCTTCTGCCTTTAATCGCTTGGCCGACCAGTTCCTCATTCTGGAACGGTCCGTAAATTTGCGCCGTGTCGAAAAAGTTGATGCCAAGGTCGATGGCACGGTGAATCGTCTTGATTGCCTCATCCGGGTCGGCATCTTCGCCATATGTGATGTTGCCGCCCTTGATCATGGGCATACAGCCAACGCCGAGTGCGGAGACTTTTAACCCATGACCCAGTTCACGATATTGCATTGGCTTTTTCCTTTTCAGATGCCTCTATGGCCGTAGCAAGCGCCACGTCCATCTGCACATTGCCAGTTGTGCGGAAAATGTCCGGTAGCGTTTCGACAGCGATTAATAGGGCCAAAGGTTCAATCGGGATACCAAGCGCCAAGCAGATAGGCGCGATAGACGTTATGAAGCTGACCGAGCCGGGCAGGCTGACCGCGCCCATGGAGGTCAACGCGGCGATGAAGATTGCGAAGCCATAATCGAAGCCGCTGAGTTCCACCCCAAACCAGTTGGCAACATACAACGCGACAGCCAAGTTCATGGCTGGCCCAGTGACGCGCAACAAAGCGACAGCCATAGGCAGAACAAGGCCGGCGGTCGATTCGCGCACACCAAGCGCCTCGGCTTTTTGCAACATCAGCGGTAAACTCGCGAGTGACGATTGTGTCGATACCGCAAAGGCTTGGACCGGTGCGATCTGTCGCGCATATTCGCTAAAGCGGACCTTTCCGGCAAAAGTTGCGACCAGATATGCAAAGCCGCCGACGATGATGCCGACGATGGAAACCGTGACGATGTAATGGGCAACTGCACCCAGTGCCGCGAACCCCGATCGTGCGCCCACGACAAAGGCCAAGGCAAATACGCCGATTGGTGCGAGTTTTAACACCCATTCAATGACTATAACCATGGCATCGGCAAGCGCGCTGAAAAATCCGGCCATTTGCGCCCTTGGGCCTTGCGCCAGACGCGTTATCGCAAAGGCAAATACTAAAGTGAAGATCAGAAGCGGTAGGATCGAATCATTTGCTGCCGAGGAAATGGGATTAGTCGGCACCAGTGCGACGATAAAGTCGCGCAACGGAGGCTGCTCTGCCACCGCTGGGGCGCCTGTAAGCGCCGCACGTAACGCCGCCGCGCTTTCCGTTGGCATTGGCCATAACGTCAGCAATGTCGGCGTCAGGAGGGCCCCCATGGCCGCCGAAAGACCCATCATGACAACAATCCACGTGACGGTCCGCGCCGCCATGGGGCCAGCGCGCGCCGCCTCTGCGCTTTTGACAATGCCGGTAATCAGCAGCGCCACGACCAGCGGCACGACGGTCATTCGAAGACCGTTAAGCCACAAGGAGCCGACGATATCGAGCCAATAGGCGATTTGCGTTCCAATGGCAGGGATTATCGCGGCAGCGAAAATTCCTAGGGCAAGCCCTATCACGAGGGCGAGGAGAATACGTGTAGCGTTAGACATAGCATCGGGTCTTGCCAGCCAGTCGCTCCCTATGCAAGGGAGAGGCATGGCAGTGCGGAAAAAACGTTGAACAACCGCAAAAGAGCAGGAACGCAAATGGCGCGCAAATATTTCGGAACGGACGGCATCAGAGGGCGCAGCAACGTCGGTGCTATGACACCGGAGATGGCGATGAAAGTCGGCCAAGCAGCGGGCACGCATTTCCTGCGTGGTGGGCACAAGCATCGCGTCGTCATTGGCAAGGATACGCGCTTGTCCGGCTATATGATTGAGAATGCTTTAGTGGCTGGCTTCACGAGCGTCGGCATGGATGTGGTCCAGTTTGGCCCGATTCCGACGCCTGCTGTCGCGTTGCTCACACGGTCGATGCGCGCGGATCTGGGCGTGATGATTTCGGCCAGTCACAACCCATATGAGGATAATGGCATTAAGCTGTTCGGTCCCGATGGCTTTAAGTTGTCAGACGCGGACGAACTGGCCATTGAGGCTTTGCTGGATGCACCGCTTGCATTGGCGGACGCGGCAGATGTGGGGCGTGCGCGGCGTATTGAAGACAGCCGGGGCCGCTATATTCATGCGGTAAAGGCATCGGTACCAGAACATATCCGTTTTGACGGCCTGCATGTGGTGCTCGATTGCGCCAATGGTGCGGCTTATCAAGTCGCGCCGACCGCGATTTGGGAATTGGGCGCAAAAGTAACGTCAATTGGTATTGAACCCAATGGCAAGAACATCAATCATAAGGTCGGATCAACCCATGTCGTGACGTTGCAGGAAACTGTGGTCGCAGCGGGTGCCGATATCGGCATTGCGCTTGATGGCGACGCTGATCGCTTAATCGTTGTGGACGAACATGGTCGCATCGTAGATGGCGACCAGATCATGGCATTGCTCGGCAGCGCCATGAGCCGCAGCGGCAAGCTGACTGGCGGGGGTATTGTTGCGACGGTGATGTCCAATTTGGGCCTTGAACGCTATCTGGAAACACAGGACTTGCGCCTCATTCGCGCGAAAGTGGGTGACCGCTATGTCCTTGAAGAAATGCGTAAGCACGGCATCAATGTTGGCGGTGAGCAATCGGGTCATATGATCATGTTGGACCACGCCACGACGGGCGATGGCACCATAGCCGCGTTGCAGGTGCTGACCCAGCTTGTCGCCAGCGGGAAGCCCGCAAGTGAAGTGCTGCACTTGTTCGATCCTGTTCCCCAACTACTTAAAAATGTTCGCTTTTCCGGCGGCAAGCCGCTTGATAACCCAGATGTTCAGGCCGTTATTGCAAAGGCCGAGGCCGAACTGGCGGGCAACGGCCGTTTGGTGATCCGCCCGTCGGGGACTGAACCGGTTATCCGCGTGATGGCGGAAGGCGATGACGCGGCGCAGGTTGAGCGTATTGTGGATGGCATTTGCGACGCGGTAAGGATCGCCGCAGGCTAATGACCAAAGGCACGACCGCCCGCATATTGATTATCGCTGGTTCCGACAGCGGTGGCGGCGCTGGGATTCAGGCGGATATCAAGACGGTGACGATGCTTGGCGGCCATGCGATGACGGCGGTGACAGCCATTACCGCGCAGAATACGCTGGGCGTCGATGCTGTGCACATGGTTCCAACGCAGATGGTGATTGACCAAATTAGCGCAGTCGTCAGCGACATTGGCGTGGACGCAGTCAAAATCGGAATGATTGGCAATGCGGACACCGCGCATGCGGTGGCCGACAGTCTTTCGGACCAGTCTTTCCCGATCATATTCGATCCCGTCATGGTCGCGACGAGCGGCGCGGTTTTGGCGGATGCGGATACCATAGCCGCATTTGAACGGCTTATGCGGCTTGCCACGCTGACGACGCCCAACCTGCCAGAGCTGGAAGCTTTGGGCGGTAAGGATGCTTTGCTCGCGCGGCGGTTTCCGTTGTTGCTGAAGGGCGGCCACGCGGACGGGGATGATATCATCGACGAACTGCATCTCGCGCCTGGGCAAAGCGAAATTTGGCGCGACGCGCGCATACACACGCGCAGCACGCACGGCACCGGATGCACATTGGCCACGGCCATCGCGACGGGCCTTGGGCAGGGGATGGAGCTTGTCCCCGCCATAGAGCGCGCGCGCCTGTTCGTGCGGCTCGCGCTGCGTGATGCGCCGGGGCTTGGGCAGGGTCATGGCCCTATGGGGCATCAATCGGTGCGCGAGGACGCTATGGTCGCTGGCCCGTCGCTCAATCATGTGACCGTGGGTTGCCGCGATTATGCGGCGTCGTTGGACTTCTATACGGCGCTTGGGCTTCCGTTAATCGTTGATAGCCCGTCCAGCGGCTATGCGCGATTTGAAGCGCCCAATGGCGTCACCTTTTCCATATATCAACGTGACGATATCGCGACATCGACCATAATTTATTTTGAAAGCAAGCGCCTCGATGCGTGGGTAACGGAGCTGGTCAGCCAAGGCTACGCCTTTGAACAATTGCCGCAGGATGAAAGCTGGGGCTGGCGTGAGGCGCGTTTGTTGGATCCTGCGGGGAATATGGTGTGCCTCTATAAAGCTGGTGAAAATCGGCGCTATCCTGCTTGGCGGATATGATTTTCGGCGTCGACGAGGCCGGGCGTGGGCCGCTTGCAGGGCCGGTGGTCGCGGCGGCGGTATTATTGTGCAAACCGCGTCCGTCTGGACTGGACGACAGCAAGAAACTAACCGCCGCGCGCCGTGCGGAGTTGGAAGCCGCGATCAAACGCCGCTGCCAATGGGCGGTTGGCGTTGTCGAAGTTGAGGACATTGACCGCCTGAATATTTTTGGCGCAACAATGCTGGCCATGACCTTGGCGGTGGATGCCTTGTGCGTGAAACTTGGTTCTGATCCGCTTGAAGTGCTGGTGGACGGCAACATGACGCCAATGGGCCGATGTCGCGAATGGCGTTGGACAGCGCGTGCAATAGTCGGCGGTGATGCGATTGAACCCTGCATTTCAGCGGCGTCAATTATCGCCAAAGAGCATCGTGACCGGATAATGTGTGCCGCCGCCGAGCAGCATGCGCATTATGGTTGGGAAAAGAACAAAGGCTATGGCACGCCTGACCATTTGGCCGCGCTGCGGGCGCATGGTCCGACGCCTTTGCACCGGAAAAGCTTCGCGCCGGTCGCACAACTGCTTTTACTGTAATTTTTTTGGGGCAGTGAGTCCTTCGGGTAACACCACTAGGGGTTGAGTCTGCTTAGATTCGCAAGACTCCACATATTGTGCCGGACTCGTTTCGTTCCGCCTATATGACGGCAACATGACCGCTGTTCTGAGGAATCCCGAACCATCAACGACCTTGACCCAAGGGCCGTGCTGACTCATCGCAATTTGGTAAGCGCCAAAGGGAGCACGCAATGGGTGTTATTGAGAAAATTAGACCAGCAACAAAAGCAAAGCTGGCACCGGCGCACGACCTGCCGCGTAATCAGATTTTGCGGATGGACTGCATTGCGGCCATGCGCTCCTTACCTGATTGTTCCATCGACATGGTCTTTGCCGATCCGCCCTATAATTTGCAACTGGGCGGGGATTTGTTGCGCCCTGACAATAGCAAGGTCGACGCTGTCAACGATGAATGGGACAAGTTTGCAAGCTTTGCGATTTATGACAAATTCACCCGCGAATGGCTGGCCGAGGCGCGGCGTATCTTAAAGCCCAATGGCTCGCTTTGGGTGATTGGTAGCTACCACAATATCTTTCGCGTTGGCACGGCGGTGCAGGACGCTGGATATTGGATTCTGAACGACATCGTTTGGCGCAAATCCAACCCAATGCCCAATTTCAAGGGCACGCGATTTACCAACGCGCACGAAACGCTCATTTGGGCATCGAAAAGCGAGAAGTCGAAATATACCTTCAACTATCGCGCGATGAAGACGTTGAATGACGAACTTCAAATGCGGTCCGATTGGTTGATTCCGATTTGTGGCGGGCAAGAGCGGTTGAAGCGCAATGGTGTGAAGGCCCACCCAACGCAAAAACCCGAAGCACTGCTGTATCGTATTTTGCTGGCCTGTACGAAGCCAGGTGACGTGGTCCTTGATCCGTTTTTCGGAACGGGCACAACCGGTGCGGTTGCGCGGCGTCTTGGCCGTGACTGGATTGGTTGCGAACGTGAGGCCGTCTATTGCGAAGTCGCTGAGGAGCGCATTGCGGCGGCATTACCACTGGACGAAAGCGCCATTAAAACCATGCAATCACCAAAGTCTGCGCCAAAGGTCGCCTTTGGCCAATTGGTTGAGGCTGGCTATCTTAATCCCGGCACGAAACTGTTTGACCGCAAGCGTCAGTTTGAGGCGATGGTGCGCGCCGATGGATCTATCCTATGCGGCGTGGTGGACGGATCGATCCACAAGGTCGGTTCAAGCATTCAAAATGCGCCAAGCTGCAACGGTTGGACCTATTGGCACTATGCCGCCGCCGATGGCGCAATGAAGCCGATTGACGACCTGCGCCAAACCTATTTGCTCGCAACCGAGCCGTGACAAAAATCTATCTTCGTCCCACTGGCTTTGTGGAAAGCCCCCAGCGGCACGAAGGTGAAAGCTTGCGTTTGGCGGGAACCATGCTGTGGTTCTCGCAACTCGAATATATCACACGCGACCTAAAATCGACGCAGCGGCAATTGGTGTCCGTTGGCCAATGGAATGTTTTTGCGGCGGCACTGCCGCAGTCTGCCCGCGAACGGTGCGCGTTACTGCTCGGTCGCATAACGGCTCCCCGCGCTGCACTGCAGTTGGGCGCGCGAATGATCAGGCTTGATCAACCGCATGTCATGGCGATTATCAATGCGACCCCAGACAGCTTTTCGGATGGGGGCAAGAATGTAGATCCGGAAATTGCGGCCGAAGCGGCTATCGCGATGTCGAGCGCTGGTGCGGCCATCATTGACATTGGCGGAGAGTCTACGCGGCCAGGGGCGCCTTTGGTCTGGGAAGGCGACGAGCTAAATCGGGTCGTGCCGCTGATCCGCAGGCTCGCTGGAGCTGGGGCTGCGATCTCCATCGATACGCGCAAGGCGTTGGTGATGGAGGGTGCATTGCAAGCTGGCGCGACGATGATCAATGACATCTCGGCGCTTTTATACGACGATCGCGCCGTCGAAGTCGCGCGCAAGGGCAATGTTCCTGTGGTCCTGATGCACGCCCCGAGCCAAAGCAGCGACCCGCATAAAGACGGTAAATATGACGATGTCGTATACGATGTGTTCGACTGGCTTGAACAGCGGGTTTCGGCGGTCGAAGCTGTAGGGTTGTCGCGTGAAGCAATATTGGTCGATCCGGGTATCGGGTTCGGAAAGACACTCGCCGATAATCTGGCGATCATCAACAATCTGGCAATCTATCATGGACTGGGTTGCGCCTTATTGTTTGGCGCAAGCCGCAAAAGATTGATTGGTGCGCTTTCAAATGAGGCGGGCGCAACCGATCGTCTTGGCGGTTCAATCTTCCTCGCCATGAAAGCAGTGGAGCAGGGCGCACATATTGTCCGCGTTCATGATGCTGCCGAAACTGTGCAGGCTATTCACGTCTGGCGCGGTCTTCGGGATGCGGCGTTAACGGCGCCTATATAGTCTACAGTCCTTTGGCGGCCTTGACCCCGTGCCCAATGGCGGGCAACTTCATGGCGGTAAGGAGAGAGTTAAAATGCTGATGAAATATATCATTGGGTACATCGCAACTGGCATCGCCTTTGCGCTCATCGATAGCGTCTGGCTGCGGACCATGTACACGCGGCTGTATCAGCCAGAAATCGGCGAAATGATGATGAAGAATGGTTTCCGTTTGGGGCCGGCCATCATTTTTTATCTGCTGTATATTTTGGGCATGATGATCTTCGCTGTCGGGCCAGCGCTGCTGACGGGCAAGTGGCAGACTGCGCTCATTTGGGGCGCGTTGATGGGCTTCTTTTGCTATATGACCTATGATTTGACCAATTATGCGACGTTAAAAGTGTGGAGCATGAAAGTCACCATACTCGACATCATTTGGGGCACATTTCTGACAGGCTCTGCTTCGCTGGTCGGCTTTTGGATTACGCAAGCTTTGCTTGGCAAAAGCACTTAGGGTCAGGACCACTTAAATCCACCATCGCGGCGTCAAAATGGCCTCAAACCGCGAAGGTGTAAGTGGTCCTGACTCTAAGCGGCATCGCTGATCCCAAGGTCAGCAAGCTTTCGGTACAAGGTTGACCTGCCGATACCCAATCGGCGGGCAACCTCGGTCATCCGGCCGCTATAATGACCGATAGCAAGCCGGATGACGTCGGCCTCAATTTCTTCGAGCGAACGCATGTTGCCGTCATGTTCATACAGCGTGACGCCAATACCGTCATTTGATCCGGCACCGGCGGACCCACCATTGCGGGGAACGCCAACGGTCTGGGAAATCTGCGGAAACTCCTCTGGCGTCAGAGCGTCGCGATCGCACAAGACAGCGGCGCGAAACAACGCACTTTGCAACTGACGCACATTGCCGGGCCAGTCATAGCCGCGCAACATAATGAGTGCCTCGTCTGTGATTCCAAGGCTACGAAGACCAGGCTGGCTTGCCATGCGGCCCAGGAAATGGCGCGCCAAGGCAGGAATGTCCGATGTGCGTTCGCGCAGCGGGGGAATCGTTAGCTGGACGACATTCAGCCGGTAATAAAGGTCTTCCCGAAATTCGCCGGTTTCTAGCCTGTCGGAGAGGTTATAGTTGCTGGCCGATATAAGGCGTGCATCAATACGGTAACTATGGGCCGCGCCAACGGGTGAGATTTCGCCATGCGTGAGTAAACGGACCAACCGGACTTGTGTGTCGCAGGGAAGCTTGTCGACTTCATCAAGAAACACAGTTCCGCCTTCGGCCTGTTGGAAAATGCCAATATGGCGGTCAAATGCACCAGCAAAAGCACCTCTTTCATGCCCAAAGAGAACAGAGTTCAGCAAAGTATCTGGAATCGCGCTGCAATTTACCTTCAGATATGGCAATTTTGCGCGCGGGCTAGCGGCTTGAATGGCATCTGCGACAACTTCCTTTCCAACGCCATGTTCGCCTTCGATGAAGATTGGTGCGCGGCTGCGTGCGGCCTTGGCCGCGATCGCCAGCGCCGTTCGAAACGCAGGCGCGGAGCCGATGATTTCCTCAAACGCCAACGGTTGGCTGATTTTTTCGGTCAATGGGTATAGTTCTCCCAAAGCCATGCTTTTGTCCGCAGCCATGCGCAATGCGGCGATGATCCGTTCGGGCGCGACAGGCTTTAGGATATAATTCCACGCACCAGCACGCATTGCGCCAATGGCATCCTCGATCGACCCGATTGACGTCATAAGCAACAGGGGCAGGGCAGGGCGGCGGTCCTTGAGTTCGGATATAAACGACGCGGATTCAGCGCCAAGTCCGCATTGGTCTATGAGGATTGCGTCCAGCATCATGCCGTCCTGCGTTCCCAGCAGGTCAATTGCCGATTCGACATCGCGCGCAAATATCGTGCGCCATCCCGCACGCGATGCAACGGCCGAAACCAGCCTGCATTGGGCTGGTTCGTCGTCCATAAGCAACAATAACCGTGTATCTCTTTCGTGCATGCGCCGTCCATTCATGGTCCTTGCGCATGCTGGTAACGCAAATGGGTAAAGAGCTAATTAAGCAGTCATGATATTTTCTTTGTTCATCATGCTTGAGCATTGGAAAATCACCAGTTAAGGCGGTTGCGTAATATAATTTTACACGGAGGCTGTTTTGACAAACGATCATGACCTTGGACCCGCAAAAGAAACATATTCGGGTTTCGTCACATTTTTCAAATGGGGTACAATTGTTACCGCGATTGTTACCGCTATAGTAGTATTGATCATCGCAAGCCGTGCTGCTTAAGTGGTAAAGATTGCTGTACTAAGGGAAACCACTCCCGGCGAAGCCCGCGTTTCTGCATCCCCTGAAACCGTCAAGAAATTCATTGCGCTTGGCGCGACAGTTTCGGTCGAAAATGAAGCAGGCGCAGGGGCGTCCATTGGTGACGGCGATTATGCAAATGCGGGCGCTGCTGTGGGAAATCTGGCTGCGGTCCTGAAGGATGCGGACATTGTTTTGGGCGTTCAGGGCCCAGATCCAAAGGCGTTGAAGGGCATGAAGCCCGGTGCTTGGTTGGTTGCCGGACTTGACCCCTTTGGTCAGCGTTCACGCATTGATGCTTATGCCAAGGCGGGCGTAGAAGCGCTGGCGATGGAATTCATGCCGCGCATTACGCGTGCGCAATCGATGGACATATTGTCGTCGCAATCGAACCTGTCGGGATATAAGGCGGTGATTGAGGCGGCGTCGGTCTATGGCCGGGCCTTCCCAATGATGATGACCGCCGCTGGCACCATTAGCGCCGCGAGGGCGTTTATCATGGGTGTTGGCGTGGCCGGGCTTCAGGCGATTGCCACCGCACGGCGCTTAGGCGCTCAGGTTTCGGCAACCGACGTGCGCTCTGCTACGAAGGAACAGATTGAATCCTTGGGTGCAAAGGCAATTTTCGTTGAGAATGTCGCCGGAATACAAGGCGAGGGCGCTGGCGGATATGCGACCGAAATGTCCGACGAATATAAGGCAGCGCAAGCCGAATTGGTCTCCGCGCATATCGCCAAGCAGGACATCGTCATTACCACCGCGTTGATTCCGGGCCGCCCCGCACCGCGTCTGGTGTCTGACGCGCAGATTGCGAGCATGAAGCCCGGTTCGGTCATTTTCGACCTTGCCGTTGCGCAAGGCGGCAATGTCGAAGGGTCCAAGGCAGACGAAATCGTCATCAAACATGGCGTAAAAATCATTGGCTATAGCAACACGCCAGCGCATTTGGCGGCGGACGCATCGGCCCTGTATGCGCGCAACCTGTTCAATTTCCTTTCCGCTTTTTGGGACAAGGAAGCTGGCAAGCCTGTGTTGCCGGATGACGATGAAATTACCGCAGCAATTCGCCTGACCAAAGATGGTAAGGTTGTGAATGAACGGCTTATGGCGTGATGCGAGGTGACGTCCGGGAGGCTGTATCTCGCCATCGCTGGTGGGTCATATTGGCTGTGGTCGTGATATTTGGATATTCAGTCGGCAAAGACATGGCGATGCGCGATAATGCGGCCGACGCGCTTAACGAGGCTGATTTCGCTTTGCGCGACAGTAGCGGCCCACTTGGGGAGTTAGCTAAGTGATAGGCATAGGTCTGGCTAGGAACAAAATCCTCCCCCTCTGGGGGAGGTGGCAGCGCGAAGCGCTGACGGAGGGGGTTTGAAATGGAAGACCACACCCCAGAAGCTCTGCAACTCGCACGCAAATTACGCGGCGAGATGACTTTGCCGGAAGTTTTGCTGTGGCGTTTGCTAAAAGGCAAGCCGATGGGCTTGAAGTTCCGCAAGCAGCACCCGATCAAAAATTTCGTGTTGGATTTCTACTGCGTCGAAAAGCGCATAGCCATCGAAGTTGATGGCATCGCCCACGACATGGGCAATCGCCCCGAACGTGATGCCAGTCGGGATGCAAAGCTCCGCGCCTTGGGCATTGAAGTTGTTCGGGTCCCTGTCGCCGATGTTTTGCGCGACGTTGAAAACGCTGCTGACGCCATCGTGCGCCTTTGTACCGACAGACCCCCACCGTCAGCCCTTCGGGCTGCCACCTCCCCCAATGGGGGAGGATTTACTGGAGCTCACTTATAATGGACTTTATTTCAATCTTATCCATCTTCGTGATGGCCTGTTTTGTGGGCTATTATGTCGTCTGGTCAGTAACGCCTGCGCTCCACACGCCGTTGATGGCGGTGACGAACGCGATTTCTTCCGTCATTATCGTCGGTGCGTTGATCGCCGGGGCGGCAGGGGGGTCACCCACGGCAAAATGGCTTGGTTTGATCGCCGTGGCCTTGGCCAGCGTCAATATCTTTGGTGGCTTTGCGGTCACGGCGCGCATGCTCGCCATGTATAAGAAAAAGGAGCGTTAAGTTGGAACATGTTGCTCCTCCCGCTTGGGTCATGCTCGCTTATTTGATTTCGGGCGTATTTTTTATATTGGCGCTGCGCGGACTGTCGTCGCCTGCAACATCGCAACAGGGTAACCGCTTTGGCATGGCCGGTATGTTGATTGCCGTGGTCACTACCTTAGTCACGCATGAAGTCGCGTCGCTGCCTGAAATCCTCGGCGCAATCGCCATCGGGGGCGGCATTGGGTGGGTCACGGCACGCAAGATTGCCATGACCGACATGCCGCAGCTTGTGGCGGCCTTCCACTCGCTCGTTGGGATGGCCGCAGTGCTGGTTGCTGCCGCCGCATTCCTCAACCCTGTTGCCTTTGGCATTGCCGGTGAAGACGGCCTTATAAACCCCGTCAGCCGCGTTGAAATGGGCTTGGGCATCGCCATTGGCGCGATCACCTTTTCAGGCTCAGTCATCGCTTTCCTGAAGCTGGCGGGCAAAATGTCGGGCGCGCCCATCCTCTTGCCGCTTCGCCATGTCATCAACCTGGGCACCTTGGCAGCGATCCTTGGCCTCATTGGTTACTTCACCGTGGACCAAAGCCCTTGGATTTTCTGGACCGTTACTGCGCTTGCTTTCCTCATTGGCTTTTTGCTTATCATTCCCATCGGCGGCGCGGATATGCCGGTCGTGGTGTCGATGCTGAACAGCTATTCCGGTTGGGCCGCCGCCGCCATGGGCTTCACGCTGCACAACACGGCGATGATTATCACAGGCGCATTGGTCGGCTCGTCAGGGGCGATTTTGTCTTACATCATGTGCAAGGCCATGAACCGGAGCTTCATCAGCGTTATCGCGGGCGGCTTTGGCGCGGAGGCGGCTGTCTCCAGCGGTGAAGCCAAGGAGCAGCGGCCATGGAAGCGTGGCTCTGCCGAAGATGCGGCCTATATGATGCAACAGGCCGAAAGCGTTATCATCGTGCCCGGATACGGCATGGCGGTTGCGCAGGCGCAGCATATCTTGCGCGAAATGGCAGATGTTTTGAAGAAACAGGGCGTTTCGGTAAAATATGCTATCCACCCTGTTGCCGGACGTATGCCCGGCCACATGAACGTTTTGTTGGCTGAGGCATCGGTGCCGTATGACGAAGTGTTCGAGCTTGAAGATATCAACAGCGAATTTGCCCAAGCCGATGTCGCCTTTATCATCGGCGCGAATGACGTTGTGAACCCTGCGGCGAAAACCGACAAGACGTCGCCGATTTACGGTATGCCGGTGTTTGACGTCGACAAGGCAAAGACCGTGTTCTTCGTGAAGCGTTCGATGGGCGGCGTTGGCTATGCCGGCGTCGACAATGACGTGTTCTATATGGATCAAACGATGATGCTTCTCGCCGATGCGAAGAAGATGTGTGAGGACATCGTCAAAGCCTTGCAGCATTAGGCCAGTTCAAGCTATCGATAGATAAATGCCGTCCCGAGCGAACTCGGGGCGGTCTTTGTTTCTCTATCAAAGGTAATGAGCATGCGTAAATTGGGACTGATCGGTGGGTTAAGCTGGTATTCCACTGAACTTTATTACGCACATATCAATAAACAGGTCCTGCGGCGGACCAACGGGACGTGCAATGCGCCGTTGTTGATCGAGAGCCTCAATTTCTGCGACGTTGGCAAGGCCAGCACACCAGAAGACTGGGCGCATGTTGCAGAAGTGCTGATCGCATCAGCGCGCCGTCTTGAGCAAGCCGGAGCCACCGCCTTGCTTATTTGCGCCAACAGCATGCATAAAGTGTTTGATGACGTCGCCGGAGCGGTTTCGATCCCGCTCATCCATATTGCCGACGCGGTCGGTGAGAAGATGAAGGCCGACGCGGTCTCATCTGCCGCATTATTAGGCACGGCAAATGTCATGGCCGAAAACTGGTATCGTCAGCGCCTGGTTAAGCATGGCGTTTCTTTATTGCCCGCCGAAATGGACGATGTGAAAGATCTAGAGCGCATCATCTATGATGAACTTATGCACGGCGTGGTGAAGCGCGATTCCGAACGGACGTTGAAAACGATCATCACCGAAATTGATCAACAAGGCATCAAGGCGGTTGTGCTGGGTTGCACCGAATTAAGCATGTTGGTCGATACCAAAGCCAATGTCCTGCCTATTTATGACAGCACCGAAATTCATGCCGACGCAGGGGTCGACTGGATTTTGGGGGATGCAATGTAACGCGGCTTGGCCATCACGCCCACGCCATACAACGTTTACTGAAGCATAAGCCGTTTGAGTTGATATTGGTCGCCATTCCACCCTTCAAAAACCGCATCAATACCGGGGTGGTTGATTGGCCCTTGCTGATGGTCGGCAAGTAAATTCTGCTGGCTTACATAAGCGATATAGCTGTTCTCCGCATTTTCGGCGAACAGATGGTAAAATGGTTGATCCTTGGCAGGCCGCACGGGTTCCGGGATGGACTGATACCATTCCTCGCTATTGGCAAAAACAGGGTCAATGTCGAACACCACGCCACGAAAATTGAATAAGCGATGGCGCACAACATCACCGATCGAAAACGCCGTTTCAACAATGTCGGGAGCGCGTGTGTGATGATTCATGAGGTCAATATCGTATCTTCTCACGCGCAAATCAACCTTGTGGCTTGGCAAAGCGAAAAACTTCGGTTAATGGCCCCGCTCTGTCATAGGGATGCGCCGTTTTTACGGCAATGACCAGTCCCTATGCATTGCGGAGAGATGGCTGAGTGGTCGAAAGCACCGCACTCGAAATGCGGCGTGCCGGTGACGGTACCTAGGGTTCGAATCCCTATCTCTCCGCCAATTTATATTGAAAAAAAGAGTTAATTTTTAGATTTTTAGAGCTGTTCCCGAAAACGCTCCCCGATAGCTGGCGGCTTGGGGGCTATTAACTCAAAGAAGAACGGTCTCATGATCTGCGCCCATTGGGGATTAAGCTTGTACGACCTTGGGGTCAGGACCACTTAAATCCACCTTCGCGGCGTCAAGACGTCTTTCGGATTTGACCCATACTGTCCATTGCCGCGTTGGCAAGCTTGGACTTAGAACCACTAAGTCCCGCGCTTACCGCCTTGCACTGAACAGTATGGCCTCAAACCGCGAAGGTGGATTTAAGTGGTCCTGACCCTAAATATCTGACCGTCAAAATCTACAATGAAAATATCGCCAATACTACTCATACCGAACGAAACAAGTTGGTTGGAGGTCACGTCAGGCCTTGCATTTTCCGTTCGCAATTCGATTGTTTTCAGGGATGATTGGTCTACTTCTCAATAATTGGAGATGCTGGAAGCAGAAGCTCAAGTCGCGCTTGAAAGTCTAACTTTGTTAGCGTCTTGTTAGTTAGGCATTCTAGCAGGAAGCCGCGCACTAGATTGACCAGACTGCTAGCGAGTTCATCAGGCTGCTCATACCCACCGTGGTGCAATGCGAGTGACAAGTTTTGACATCCTATACGCACCCAATTGTCGAACAGTTCGGCTAAAGCTGGCTTTCGGGCACCGTAGAGGCTTAACTCAAGGTCGATCTTGATTGAGCGGGCGTCTGAAAGTTCTTCTGCCACCAACCGTGTCAGTAACTTCGAAAGATGCGATCGGGTCAATCGCTGGTCTGTCCGCCAACCTAGCGCTGACATGTAATTCTCGGCTGAGCCAAGATGGAACTCAAAAGCTTTCTGGATGAGTACATCGCGAGTCGGGAAATGATAGCTGACGACGCCGTGAGATTGCTTCGCTTCACTGCCGACGCGGCGATGCGTGACAGCGTCGACGCCTTCCTTGTCTATAACCGCCAAGGCTCCCTTCAAAATTTGTTGTCGGGTTTTTTCTCCGGCGCTGATTTGCATTGTTGAGGTTCCGATCTTCGAGTCTGTGTTTAAACACCATTCGCAACACATCTTGACATATGTCAAAGATTATATAATTTGACATATGTCCAATCACATTCCGAATGTAAGTGTTAATGATGGCTTGTAAGAATATTTCACCGGCAATCTTTGATCTCGGTTACAAAGCAGTAATTGTCTTCCTGATAACCGGCGTAATCTCACTCGCCCTTCCACTTGAGGCTCCGGTTCCCACTCAGAGTGCGGCAGAACTATGGTTGAATACCAAAGCCGGGGGCTATCTTTTCGGCTGGCTCAATCAGGTCATCTTGATGTTTGCCTGTTCTGTGATCCTCTTGGCGGCCGGTCTTTCGATCTATTCATCAGCCCCTCTTCGCGCCGGAGCGGTTTGGGTGTTTACGTTGATGGCGACCCTTGCGTTCCTGATTTCAAAATTCCTGTCTCTCTGGTCGGTTCCCCTTACCGCAAAAGCGATCGCGGCGGAAAACGCGGTGGCTGGTTCAGCTCAATCCATCCTTACCACGCTGGGGCCGAGCGAAGCATTTGGCCTCCTGTCATCAATTGATTACCTTGGTTTCTGGCTCTATGGACTTATCGGTTTGTTATTGTTCAGGCCGCTTTTTCGTCAGTCGCTCAGTGCTAAAATTGCCGCCGTTGCGTTGCTGTTGTACGGAATCTTGTTTCATCTCGTCTATGTCGCTGTCATGATCGACTTGTTGGGTCAGAGTGATGTGCCGGGTGTCGTCTTTCTAAACACACTTTTGGTTCTGATTGCCGCAATCGCGCTTCTGTTCCGCTTTCGTGGCAGCCGCGTCGATACCATCCAGCCAGCATCAGGCTCGGTTGCGTCATGACCATGAGGAACTCGATTAGCCGGCGGGATTTTCTCGACGGCGCTGCCCTGACCGTCGTCGCAGCAGCGTTGCCGCCACTCGCCTTTGCACAAACCAGCAATCCCCTATCCGCAAACCAACAATCCCCTATCCGGAGTGACTACCCTCCAGAACTCACTGGAATGAGAGGAAATCATCCTGGCGCCTTCGATGATGCGCATGCGCTCGCCAGGGATGGAGAATCGCCGACAGCATTTCATGACACGGGCGAAGAGTATGATCTGGTCATAGTTGGTGGGGGTATTAGCGGACTAGCGGCAGCCTTGTTCTTCCAGCAAGCCCGCGGAGTTGGCCAACGCATTCTGATACTCGACAATCATGACGATTTTGGAGGACACGCAAAACGCAATGAGTTTCATACCGGCGGTAACATGCTGCTTGGTGTCGGCGGCAGCATAAATCTGGAGAATCCGAGCAAGTATAGCGATATCGCAAAAGATCTTTTGAGCGAACTTGGGGTAGATTTCAAGCAGCTCAAAAGAGCAAAAGATCCGGATTATTTCTTAGGCGGCGGCACGCGCAAAACCGGTATGTTCGTTAAATCGCAAACCGGCGAATCTGCGCTCATTGCTGGACGTTGGTTCGGCGCCTTTTTCGGGGACGCCGATGCCAAACCGCTTGTCGATCAATTGCCGTATCCTCGCAGTGAGAAAGAGAAGCTTCTCAAATTCCTTGGGGGCAACTGGGATTATCTTGCCGGGCGGTCAATGTTCGAACGCAGTGAGTATTTGTCATCGACCTCCTACCGAGAGTTCCTGACCAGCAGAGTCGGTCTTTCGCCAGATACTGCTTCGCTTTTCGATCCTGCATTGCTGGCCAATTTCAGCGTTGGTGGTGAGGGACTATCCGTAAATGAAGCGATTAACTCCGGCGCGCCCGGTTTGAGTGCTGTTGGTTGGCCCTGGGCCCTGGCGGAGCGGCTGCTGGTAGATGGGGACAACGTGTTTGAAGCGCTTCTGTTTCCAGATGGAAATGCGTCTGTTGCTCGGCTGATGGTGCGGCGGCTGATCCCCGGCGTGGCCGAAGGCAACAGCATGGACGATATTGCGGCTGCTCGCTTCGATTATTCCAAGCTTGATACAGACGCCTCGCCAGTCCGCATCCGTCTCAACAGCACCGTCGTCAGAGTCCGAGAGGAGGGTGAAACAGTCGCGGTCTCTTACATCCAGAACGGCAAACCCACACGCGTTCGAGCGAAGCATTGTGTGTTGGCTTGTTTCAATATGATCATTCCGCATTTATGTCCGGAAATGACGGCTGAGCAGAAGGATGGCCTGAAGTATGGGTCGAAAGCTCCCTTTATCTATACCAACGTTTTGCTGCGCGACGGGGCTGCGATACGACGCGCCGCCGCCGAAACAATCCTTTGTCCGCAGGGCTATTATTGCATCGTTACAAAGGCGCCGCCCGTGACGCTCCCGGATTTTTCTCCGCCTGAGGAACAGACTGATCCTATAGTGCTGTTCATGTTGCGCGCACCTGTCAGGCATAAAATCCCGGATACGACCATTCGTGACCATTACAGGGTTGGTCGCTATCAACTTCTGGAGACACCTTTTTCAGAAATCGAGACTGCAACCAAAGCTCAACTCATGGACTTGTATGGGAGATACGGGTTCGACGCTGAGCGAGATATTGAAGCAATAACGGTGAACCGATGGTCGCATGGTTATGCTTATACCTACAGCGAGCTTGACGATCCGGATTTTGAGGAGGGCGCTTTTCCGCATGAGATCGGACGCAGGAAATTCGGACGAATCTCAATTGCAAACTCGGACTCCGAAGCTCGAGCCTATCTGGATGCCGCAATCGATGCGGCCTGGCGGGCCGTGACAGAGCAACTCGCCTAAACTGCATGAATACTTTTATGTTCACAGGTCTAACCCTGCTCGATTAGAGGCCGACGCGCCGCGTAGCCGCCTAGCTTTTTTTGAAGAGCATTGAAATTGTTTATCAAATTCTTAATTCTTAAAAACATCGGGGTCGAATCAACAACTGAAAGCGCTGTAATCAGGATTGCCGTGGTTCAAAATGGATCGAGACTTCTGTGGGTGCCGTCCGAGATGCAAGAGGGTTTCTGGCGATAGGAGAAGATGAACTATGAGGGCTTGGGTGCGTGCTTGGTTCGGCGTGGGATTGAGTTTCTGTGTTGCCGGGGCCGCTGTAGCGGAAGATAAGGCTGCACCTCCACAGTCTGCTGTGGAGTCAGATTGGGCCGCCGCTGCCCGCATGGATATCGAGGCCATCCATGACACCCTGCGCGACAACCATCCCGGCCCCGTAGATGTGGGCAACCCTGCTTTTGCTGAATGGCTGAAAGAGGGCAAGGCACAGGCGCTGGCGCAGGCCGCCGCCGCGACTCATGCCGGTGACTATTGGCGCGCAGTGCGCAGTTACACCAATGGTTTTCGCGATGGGCATATCTGGTTCGGGTTCAGCGAGCCGGTGACGCGCGCGTGGCCGGGCCTGCTTACGATGCGCGACGCCGACGGGCGCACTCGGGTGGTGCTCAACGACGATGAGCCGAGCGTGCCATTGCAGTCGGAACTGCTGGCCTGCGACGGCAAGGATTCCGAGACCCTGCAGCGGCAGTGGGTAGACCCCTATCGTTGGAACGCCGACATTCCCCACGAGCGCAACGCGGCGTCCGTCTTTTTGATGACCGCCTTTGTGGGCGATCCACGTAAGCCTCTAGCCTGTCGCTTCCGCGTTGACGGCGCGGAGGTCGAACGGACCTTGCGTTGGTCTTCGGTATCCGAAGATCGGCTTTCCAGCCTGATCGATCGGGCCTCGGGCGGGGGCGGAGAGTCGATCAAATTGCGCCAAGTAGATGGGGTCTGGTTTGTGTCGTTGCCAACCTTCGACCTGCAGCAGTCCGAACAGGTCGATGCCATGCGGGCACTGATCCGCGAACTTGGCGAACAAGCCGAGGCATTGCGCAAAGCGCCCTGGGTGGTGTTGGATGTCCGGGGCAATGATGGCGGTAACAGCGGTTGGGGCAGTGAGGTTGCGGCGTCGCTATTTGGAAAGCAGACCATCGACCGGATTGAGGGCCAGTTCGATTGGACGGTCGACTGGCGTGCATCGTCACTCAACGCTGTATCGCTCCGTCAGGCGGCGGAGGAAGCAGAGAAGGCCGGCCAGACTGCCGACGCGTTGTATCGCCGTGAATTGGCTGATGAGATCGAGACGGCGGCCGCAGCGGGAAAGGCTTATGTCCACAAGTCCAGCCCTGCTCAATCAGAGGCCAACACGCCGACAGAATCGTCTCCGTTCAAGGGTCGCGTCTTGCTGCTGACAGACCATAACTGCGCGAGCGCTTGCCTGGACTTCGCCGACATCGCTCGGCGCCTGCCCGGCGTGGTGCATGTAGGGCTGCCTACTTCGGCCGATTCAATCTACATTGATAACACGGGAATAGCGCTCCCAAGCGGGCACGGTTCACTGAGTTGGTCGATGAAGGTTTATCGGAACCGGATACGATCCAACAACCAATGGTACGAACCCGCGATCCGTTGGCCGGGCGGTCCGATGACCGATGCGGCGGTGGCTAATTGGGTGCGTGGACTAACGTTCAATTAGGGTCAGGACCCTAAACGCAAAAGAGGTGGCAATATATATCGCCATTCGCTAGCAGCAACGGCATATATTCTTCGGGAATCACCTATGCGTAAACTGGTATCACTTCTTGCTTTGTCATTGGCACTTTCTGCTTGTGGCAGCTCGCAACTTGGCGGGGTGGGCTTCGTCGATCGGTAGGTGAAGTTGATCGCCCCGTGGCGCCGCCTTCCACATCAGTCGGAACAACTCCTGATTGATGATGGCAAAACGCACATAGGCAGCACCGCTTGCGGAAAATGCTGCCAGCGCACCTTGCCCCGATGCGGAGCGCGAGGCTGCCTGCTGTGCTGCCGCCAGCTGGTCAAAACCGGTCATCGCGAGAGCGACCAGCAATGCATCCTTATCCGGGAAGTGGCGGTATACGGCGGTCGCGCTTACCCCCACTTCCCGCGCCAGCGCCCGTAGCGACAGTGCGTCGGCGCTGTCCGCTGACAGCGCATGCATACCAGCTGCGATCAGCGCACTGCGCAAATCGCCGTGGTGATAGGCATCACGGCCAAGTGCTGGCGCTATGTTGACACTGGTATCATTCTTTGCCATGTTGATGACGTTAACATCATTTGCGCGAGTCGCAAGCGGAGGGTGTCGAATTATGGGCGAAGCAATCGCGGTTGCGCCGGAAGCAATGTTCGGATGGGCTGGACAAGCAGCAATGATCGGCTGGGGCATCCTGATTTTTCTGCCGAGACGCTGGCCACAGATCTTGTTTATTCCGCGTTATCTAATCCCTTTCGGACTCAGCCTGCTTTATGCCGGACTTGCATTTTCGCACTTCTTTACAATCGAAGGGGGAGGCTACAACTCGCTAGATCAGGTCAGAATTCTGCTCTCAAAAGAAGAGATGTTGTTGGCTGGCTGGGTGCATTACCTGGCGTTTGATCTCTTTATTGGCGGTTGGATCGCGGTTGAAGCGGATAAAGTTGGCCTAAATAGAGTGTTCCAGGCGCCAATCCTGATCGCGACGTTCATGTTCGGACCGGTGGGGCTGGCGTTGTTCTTGGCAATGCGTGCAGGCCATTTTCGCAAGCGGGAGGCAAGCGCATGAGCGAGAAAAACACAGCTTATCGAAAGCCGCTTATCCCTCAGTTGGATGGCGACCATGTGACGCGTCTGCTGCTTGTTTCCTGCTTGTTTATGCTGGCGAACTTCGTCGTATTTCTCCCTGCGTGGTTCCTTGATCCGCGCGTTTTGGATGGCGCCTCTGTTTGGACCAAGCCACAGAAGTTCACCGTTTCACTTGCACTGCATTTCGCGACGCTTGCAGTCCTTGCACAGCAATTGCCACGGGAGGTCCGAAGCGGTCCAGTGTTGATCGGTTTTTCCTATGCTGCCGCAGTCTCACTGGTTTTCGAATGGGGTTACGTCAGCTTGCAAGCCGCGCGCGCAAGGCGATCGCATTACAATTATGATGGTCAGTTCGAAGCGTTAATGTTTGCATTGATGGGGCTAGGCGCGTTCTTGCTGATCGCAGTTGCTATGGCGCTTGCGGTGCAGATTTATCGCAAGGGCGACAAGTCGATGGCCGGTCTACGTTGGGGCTCGATATTGGGACTGACGCTTGGTTTCATCTCCACGTTGATCTTCGCCGGCTACATGTCGTCGTATGGGCGCTATGTGGGTGGCGACCTGGACCATGTCGGGATGGTGGTTCCGTTTTTTGGCTGGTCTCGCGAGATCGGAGATTTACGTCCAGCTCACTTTGTTTCACTCCACTTGATGCAAACGCTGCCGCTTGCTGGATATATCGCTGACCGTAAAAGATGGCCGGGCGTGAAGCTGGTCGTTGGCGTTGCTATTGTTCAGCTGACGTTCGCAACCTTCCTCTTTCTACAAGCACTCTCAGGCAAGCCGTTTTGGCCTATCTAGATGTTTGATCCCTGCATTTGATGGTGGACCCCTTCGCTACAAATGGTGCCCATGTTAAGCAGCGTTGGTCCTAAAGGGCCTGAAAAATCAGACGTTTAATATCAATAAGATAATAGAAAGAGAGTTGGTTGGGAGATGCTCTCGCACCGCCAATTTATATTGAAAAATAACAAGACTTCTTTTAAATCGTATTCCGTTCCATCAGAGATTCCCTGATGCGGCGTTTGCTTTAGGCTAGATCGTTTTATCTATTTTGTTGTGTGCCAGCTTCCTCCGTTACGTCGGCTTTAACACTGCAGGCGGATCCTGAACCCTAAGTACTGCCCGATAGTTTAGCGAGCGGCTCTCCTTTGGGTCATGGGCGCATTGGGCAAGCAAGTGTAGAGGATTGTCACCTTGATATTGACCTGACTTCGTGGGGCGGGCAACAGGCTCCTCATTCGAGGGGGAAGCGCATGAAGAGATTTGGGCCGGTTTTAGGGACGCTGGTTGTAGCAGTCCTGTTGGCGCTTTTTGCGACGACGCCGCCAAAAGCAATGCCGGGTAATGCCCCAGCTCCAAGCTTCTCCGCAATCCGCGCAATGACGGATGTGAGGACAATTGCGAAACACCCGCACGTCACCGGCTCGGCCGAGAATGCAGTCGTGCGCGATCACATTATGCGCCGCATGGAAGCTCTCGGGATGGAGGTGTCGACCAGCACGGGCCTAATCGACGCCAAGGGGACAAAGCGGCTCAATCACTGGAGCGGACGCAACGATCCACCGGCCACATTGGTCAATTTGATCGGCATTCTGCCCGGAAAAAATCGCAACGCGCCGTCAGTTGTTCTGATGTCGCACCACGATACGGTTTGGGGCTCGCCCGGCGCCGCCGACGACACAGCGGGCGTTGCTGCAAGCCTGGAAGTCGTGCGCGCAATCCGCGCCCGTGGGCAGCAGGAACGCGATCTGGTCATGCTGGTCACCGATGGCGAAGAACTGGGCCTGCAGGGTGCACGCCAATTTTGGGCTGAACATCCTTTGCGCAAAAGCGTTGGCGCAGTAATCAATATGGAAGCGCGCGGCGGCGGCGGACGCACCACCCTGTTCCAGACCTCGCACCAGAACGGTGCAGCAATGCACGTCTATGCCGATGCGGTCCGTCGCCCTGGCGCATCTTCACTTGCAGCCTTCATTTACGCAGTCCTGCCCAATGACTCCGATCTGACACCCGTCATCAAGCATGATTACGCTGCCTATAACTTTGCCTTCATTGGGCGATCCGGCCTCTACCACTCACCATTGGCGACGCCGGACAACCTTGATCAAGGGTCATTACAGGATATGGGTGGGCAGGTCCTTGACCTCAGCCGCGCGCTCCTTGAGGCAGAAGGACTTCCCCAAAGGGCGGCTAATGTCGTGTTCTTTGACCTATTCGGGATATTCACCGTGATCTATCCTGTTTGGCTGGGCTGGGTCATGATGATCACAGCAGCAGGCGGACTGTTTGTGGTCGTGCGGCGAGACGGAACAGACGGTCTGATGGCCGGTGCCGGACATATGCTAGCGCTGATCTTGGGAAGCGCAGCGATACTCTTCGCGCTCAACCGCTTATCCATCGGGCTTGCGCCAGCAAATTATTACGACCGCTTGGCCGCGATCCCCCGGCTAGAGGTTATGGCCGCATTGGGCGCGCTGGCGGCGTTTCTCGCACTGTTTGCAACCTGGCGGCCAAGCCGCGCCGGTGTCGTAGGTGCGGCGCTGCCTCTGTTCGTCATCGGCCTTGCCGCGCAAGCACTGGCGCCCACGGCTGCCTATTTTGTGGTTCTACCGCTAGTGGTCACCACCTTTGCACTGTTGGCGCGCTATGCTGCTGTGCAGATTGGCAATGCGGCACTGGTTGGTGGCTATATGTTGTCGCTGGGTCATCAGTTGATGCAAGGGGTGGGGCCGACGCTTTCCTTTGCCGTCGCACTGCCGCTGGCATTAGCGGTTTTATCGACACTGCCGCTGTGGCCCGGCATGGAGGCTCGAAAGGCGCGTGCGATCGCCGTTGCTGCCTTGCTGGGGGCTGCGTCCGTGTCACTTTGGGTCCTACTTGATGCTCCCGCAGCAAGCCGGGCTGTTTATTCCGATACCAAGCAGTAAAAGCCCGTTTACGGATGGCGCATAAGCGCTGATACTGAACGAAGCAGACTATATTACTGTTCAATTACACGCAAAAGAGGTGGCAATATATATCGCCATTCGCTAGCAGCAACGGCACATATTCTTCGGGAATCACATATGCGTAAACTGTTGGCACTTCTTGCTTTGTCATTGGCACTTTCTGCTTGCGGCAGCTCGCAACTTGGCGGGGTGGGGAGTATGTCCGATATCAAGGTCGTTGACAGTGACGTACTGCCCGAACCGACCCGGATTGATTTATTTGAACAAAACAGACCCTATCTCATCGGTCCCTTTGATAAATTGACCATTGATGTCTTCGGCATTGAAGAGTTGAGCAAGCAGGAAGTTCAAACCGATGCCGGTGGGCGGATATCTTTCCCGCTGGCGGGTATTATAGAGGCCGCTGGAAAAACGCCCGGTGAGCTGGAAGAGGAAATCGAGGGCCGCCTGCGTGGCCAATATGTCCGCGATCCCCAGGTTACCGTGAATCTGAAAGAAACGGTCAGCCAAGTAATCACCATCGACGGTCAGGTGCGTGAACCAGGATTATATCCTGTCATTGGCAAAATGACGCTGATGCGCGCTGTGGCGGTGGCAAAGGGCACTTCGGAATTTGCCAAGCTGAACGATGTCGTCATTTTCCGAACGGTAAATGGGCAAAAGATGGCGGCGCTTTATAACCTGAAATCGATCCGCCGTGGCGTTTACAATGACCCAGAAGTGTTCGCCAATGATGTTGTCGTTGTCGGTGATTCACAGGCGCGCAGGTTGTTCAAGGATGCGCTGCAGGTCACGCCTGCTCTTTTAACGCCGCTGATCTATATCTTGCAGACCAATTAATCCGCGAAGCAATCGCGCTCGGCATCTGGTGCGTCTTACCCAGTTTTTTCCAAAACGGGGGCTGCGTCAGTAAACACGTCTGTCTTAAGCATATGCACAGCGCGTATGATCTCTTGCTCGATTTGGGCAAGATATTGATGCTTGTGTTGGGAAAAATCGGCGTCGTTAATTTGTTCTAGCTGACCGCAGAGCAGCGATAGGGCGTGCGCACCCATATTGTTACCCGAACTTTTGAATGCATGGGCGCAAAAGCGGAATTCAGAAATGTCGCCGTTTTTGACCGCGCGTCTTACGGGATCAAGCGTTTGATTGATATCTTCAAGGAAACTCTCGACCATATTGTTAACAAAGGCTTGGTCGCCAATTGAGCGCAGATATTGAATTTGCGTGCGATCAATGGCATCGATTGGGGTGGCTGCTTCGCATGACATGCCTTCAACTATATCTTGGCGGCAGGCGGGCTTTATGTCAGGCATCATGAACGTTGCGGCTGAACCCGAGCAATATGTTTCAATTGTTTTTAGCAGTAACTGCGCATTCACTGGCTTGGTGATCCGCGAGTCCATTCCGGCTTGTAGGCATTTAGCCTCCGTCTCCGCCGTGGCGTCGGCGGTGATGCCAATTATCGGCAAATGCCCAGTATCGCCCTCGCTTTGTCGCCACATCATGCACGCATCAATGCCATTCAAGCGCGGCATATTCACATCAAGCAGCAGGATATCGGTTTCACCCTTTGCGAGTTCAGTAAGCGCTGAATCTCCGTCGGTTGCCATGGATACATGATGACCTGCCGTCTCAAGGATTGCGGCCAATATGTTTCGGTTTGTCCGATTATCATCGGCCACCAAAACGCGTTTGGGGGTGTACGTTTCGGTTTGCTTCTCGCGCTCTACGTTCGACATCCGCATTTTGGGGGCCAAAGAACAACCAATTTTTACGGCGCTTCGAAGTTCTGCAATATTGGGCGTTGCTGACAGGACCGAGGTAAACTGCTTCGGATATTGAATAGGCTCCAAAGCCAATGTTTCTTCGTTAGACACCAAGATTGGCGCGATATCCGCGTCGGCAAATTGCGTCCATATCTGGTCGTCTGTTGCAATGTCCTTGGCGAGGCGCTCTGGCAACAGGGCAATCTGAAATTGCTGTAGGTCGAGATTGCCAATGGCAAGAGATAGTACAGAACTGTCCGCGCAGGCTATGTGACGGAGGCGCATATTCTCGATAGCTTGTGCCTGCGACAACAGGTCCGGTGACATTTGTCCAAAGGCAAGGACGTTGATGTCGGCTCCTGCATGCATGTCGTTAAGATTGAGGGAATATTCGAGCGTCTCAACAGGAATTTCGATACGAAATGTGCTGCCTTGGCCAATCTGGCTTTTTAGGCTGATGTCGCCATCCACTTGTTCGGTTAGCTGTTTGCAGATGGAAAGCCCTAGGCCAGTTCCGCCAAAGCGGTTCATAACTGTATCGTCTGCCTGCTGAAAGGGCTGGAAAATGCGCTGGTTTGCGGATTCAGCAATACCAATGCCTGTGTCAGACACTGCGAACCAGACTGCATTTTTCTCGGTCCGGCTCAATATTCCGCAGCTTATTGTAATACAGCCGACTTCGGTAAATTTAATCGCATTCCCGACGAGATTGAGGAGTATGTTCCGAATAACGCTGGTGGGCCCGCTGATGATATCATCGCTCATGGGAGCAGCCTGAAGATGCAGCGCGAGGCCCTTTTCTTCGATCTGGACGGTCATGATGTCCCTGATCTCGGCGAGGAGGTCCGTCGGTCGGAAGGCGGTTCGCTTGACTTCGGTACTGCCCGTGCCTGCTTTGGCGACGTCGATAAGCTGTTCAATCAGGTGGAGGAGATGTTCGCCTGCCAATACGCTTGCCTCTACCATGTCTTTTTGGCCGGCTGGCATGTTGGACTGACGCAGATGGTTGCCATAACCGATGATCGCATTCAGTGGGGTTCTCAGTTCATGGCTTACACTAGCCAGGAAATAGCTCTTTGCCTTGCTCGCCGATTCCGCCTGCGCTTTTGCCTTTGAAATGCTTCGGATAAGCGTCGAGCAATAAGCAGGAATGGCAAGCAATGTGACGGTTAGAGTCAAGCCCAGCGCATAATTTTGCTGCCAATAATCTGTTGTCATAACCAAACAGCCAAAGGCAACCGTCGACAGCGCCGCAGCTGACAACAGCCATTTTATACCAAAGCGAAAACCAGTGCTTAACGTCAGCAACAGCAGAGCAGGGAAGAAAAGGGACATCTGTTCCGGATAATGATACATCACCACAAAAGCCGAAATGATGTCGAAGGCCATTGCCAAAGATAAGCGCTTTTCCAGTTCCAAAATGCCATGTTTTTGCAAGACAAAAAGAACGGCGTTAGCGCCAACATAAGTGGATAACGCCCAAATGATCAGCGCATCAAAGGCGCCGAAATAGCTGACGAAAATGGCCGCGCCACCAAGCAATATGCGCGTGACCAGCAATTGCTGCTCTGGCGTGAATGCGTCGCCAATGAGGCTCCGTGGGTGGTTCATCTTGTGCCAGTCCGGAATTGCGTGCTGGCGCTGCTGAACAGATGGTGCAGATCCTGCACCGAAAGCGGCCGTCCCGTTAGAAAGCCTTGTACCTCGTCGCAGCCTGCTTCCCGCAATAACGTAAACTGCGCCTCCGTCTCGACGCCCTCTGCCACCACCCGCATGTCGAGAGCGTGCGCAAGATGTGTGATCGTAGAGACGATGGCGCGGTCAGTTGCGGATGTTTCGATGCGCGAAATGAAAGTCTGATCGATCTTCAGTCTTGTCGCCGGCAAATCGCGCAAATATTGAAGCGATGAATAACCTGTGCCGAAATCATCAATTGAAATCTGGATTCCCGCGTCCCGTAAGGTCGCGAGCTGTTCGTGCACTTTCTGGCTATTATCAATGAGTAATTCTTCCGTAATCTCGATTGCCAGCTTGCCTTTCGGTACGGCGTATTTTTCGACGAGACTAAGTATTTCGGTGCACATTGCCGCATATTGAAACTGCTTTGGCGAAATGTTCACGGCGATATGTGGCAGATCGATATTTTGTTTCGTGAAGCTTGCGATTTGCTTGCAAGCCGCCTCGACAACCCATGCGCCAACACGGCCAATAAGGCCTGAGTCATTGGCAACCTTGATAAAATCAGCCGGGGTCAAGCGACCCCGAACAGGGTGGTTCCAGCGAACCAATGCTTCAAGCCCGACATAGTCGCCTGAATGTGTGTCAACAATTGGCTGATATTCTAGGAAAAGCTGATCATTGTTCAAGGCATCGCGCAAGTCGGCCTCAATTCTCGCATTCATTTGCGCGATATGGTTCATCTTGGGCGAGAAAAAGCAAAAGCAATTCCGGCCTGATGCTTTGGCTTCGTACATCGCAAGGTCAGCGAGGCGAAGGAGCTCGTCAGGGGAGGAGCCATCTTCGGGGATCAAGGCAACGCCAATACTTGCGCTGATAAGCTGCTCAACGCCGCCGATGGTATAGGGCTCACCAATTTTGGCGAGCAACCTTGTGCAGATGCCTGAAACGCTGCCATTGTCATCCAGATTTTGGAGCACGATGGCGAATTCGTCACCGCCAATGCGCGCAGCAAAGCCGTCACTATCCAAAACAGAAATAATACGCTCGGCGACCTGCCGCAGAAGGACATCGCCTGTTTGGTGGCCCCGTGTATCGTTGATGACCTTGAACCGGTCCAGATCCAGCAGCAACAGCGCCGCGCCGCGCTTGCTAGAATTGCTGTCGTCAATGGCCGTACGCATCCATTGCGCCAATAACGTGCGGTTAGGCAACCCGGTGAGTATATCATGAAGCGCCAGATGTGTGCGATGTTGCTCGGCAAATTTGCGCGCGGTAATGTCCAAACCCGTCGTCAAGATACCAATCGCTTGATTATCCTTGTTCAACAAAGGCGATTTGTTGCAGTGGAAGATGAGCTCGACGCCCTTGCTGACAAATTTCTCTTCGAAGTTCGGGATGGTCACGCCCGAATCCAGAATGATATTGTTCCGGCGCATTTCGCGTGCGACTAAATCCGGTTCCATAATGTCACTGATCGACTTTCCGACAAGTCCCTCGGGCTCACGTTCGAAAAGCGCAGCCTGATAGGAGTTTAGGAAGAGGAATTTCCCGTTGCGGTCCGTTGCATTGATGAGAATGGGCGTGGTGTCGATGATTTGCTCAAGCATCGATTTGCCGCTTTTTTCGTCGTCATCATGGTTGTCAGAAGCACGATTGGTCTCAAGCAACCGGTTCAGTTCACGTTGTCGACGATGCTGATGAATCAGCAATAAAGCGCGATCGCGAAATTCTATGTGGGTAACGGGTGTCTGCAAGAAATCTGTGGCACCTGCGTCAAGTGCGATGATCCGACATTCTCGGTCTTGTCTCGCCGTGATGATAATCGCTGGAATATGCGCGCCAACCGTCCGCGACCGGATTTTGCTAATAAATTCGGCACCGTTCATTTCCGGCATACGATAATCGACCACCAATAGGTCAGCCGTCTCGGTCTCAAGCCATTTTAGAGCATCAATCGCGCTGTGAAAGCACTTTGCGGAAAACTCCGGACCCAACATGGCAACATATTGCGCGTATACGCGCAGGTTCGTTGACCGATCATCCACAATGACAATACGCGCTTGCATGCAAATGCGCTAAGCTGAGAACCTCAAGAAATGGTTAAAGCCGGGTTTACGATTGAGTCATATTCCAATTCAGACAGATGTGTCGGAGGGTGGTTTGCGAAGACAATATTGACAGCTTGCTCGCTTCAGCCTGTATATCCAACAAATCCGGAACATTCCCATGAGCCTTCGGTTGCCAGAAATATGCAAAAAGGAGCTGAAAAATGCGACTTATCATTTCAATTGGAAGCTTGCGGGCGTTAGGCGCCTGCAACGAAATGGCAACCGAAGGCGAAACTGCAAATATTGAATTTTTTGGAATCAGAAACAAAATGCAAGACTCCCTTAATCTTGTTTCCCTAAGCTGGTTGCGTCTACTTGAAACGAAAGCACGCTGGGCATGAGGGCAGTTATGGCGACATTTAAGGCAAAGCTGTATCGTAAGAGCGTTTCGGCAGTCGCTTGGCTTGACGGCGGGATGCCAAAGATAATCATGGGATGGGTCGCCTGTATTGTAGTCGCCGGGATATTGCGGACCAGTTTTTCAGCATCCCCCATCACGAGCGGTGCCAGCCTGTTTCAAACGGTATTACCTTATATGCTGTTGGGGCTGTCCCCGGTTGCGGCATATTGGATCGCGGATCAACTTTTCCCCCGCGGATTGCTAATGCAACAACCCGAAATCCGTCTTTCGCGTATCGGTAAATGGCGTTCGGTGGACGTCCTTGTTGCGCGGGCAAACCCGATATTTGGTCCAACTGGCATGATGGCATCGCTGTTGATCGGAATGCTACTTAACGTCCCCGTCCGCAGCCTTGAATTCCTTGCGGCCGTGCCCGCTATGAATGGCAATGCGCCATTATGGGGCCAAGTCTTGTTCGCAGTGACCACATTTGATGTTGTCGTTATGAACTTTCTCTACATTTTATGTTTCATGGCGGCGCTGCGCTGCGTGCCATGGTTCCCGCGCTTTCTCTTTGTCGTATGGGGCTTTGACATCAGCGCGCAATTGTTCATGGCCCATGTTGTCGCAGGGACAGCGGGGTTGCCCGTCGGCGTGGGTGAAGCTCTGGTAAACCTGCTTCAGGGCAATATGCAAAAAGTGCTGATAAGCATGGCTATTTGGCTGCCCTATCTTATCCTCTCCGAACGGGTAAATCTTACCTATCGCAGCCGTGTTGCGCTGAACCCGGCCTGATAGAGCTGGCTATTGCCACGAGGAAGATCGTGATGGGATAGCTGAAATATAGCGCGCCATCGTAAAGCGCATAGACAAAAAACCCCACGACAGCGCCCACGCCCGCTGCGCTTTCTCCCTGCGTATAAGGCCATCCCCACCGCCGCAATGTCGGAATACAGATAAGCAATGTCAGCAACACTGAAAACACTCCGCCAGAGAATAGCATTTGCAGCGGCAGATTATGCGGGTGGAAAAAGCTGGCGGGTTTGGATGGGCCGGACTTGAGAAACTGGTTGATGCCCCAGCCCAATAGGGGCCTCTGGCTAATCTTTTCTATGGTGCCCGACCACAGGGCGGTCCGGCCTGAGCTTGTGTCGTGGCCAGCTTTCGCGGTGACATCCGCCATGCCTGTTGCTTCTGCAATACCATAAATGGGGTGCGGCAGAGGCAATATAGCTACCATCGCGGTGGACAACAGCGCCGATGCAGCAAAGAACTTCACGATTGATTTGCGATGACCCGCAGCTAGGAAAAACGTCGCAGTCACCACCACCAACGATGCCAGTAACGGACCGCGAGATCCGGTCCATAACGACAGGCCAAAACTGACCGCTCCGAACGATATTGGCAACACCCACCGCAGCCACATATTCGCCCGGTCGTGCATCGTGATCAGGCAAACCAGACCTGCCGTCACGCCAGCAAAGGCAAAATGCCCGATATGCCGAACATTATTCACGCCCGGTATTCTGGATATCCATTCACCGTCTTGAGGGGAATTGAGGAATATGTGGAGGGCCCACAATAAAGTCCACATCAATGTGCCTGCGCCGATGGACAACCATATGATTTGCGTAAATCGCGTCCCCGCCGTTCGCAAAACGTCGATGAGCGCCAGAAAAAACAAACCGGCAATCATCAGCTTGGCCATGCCGATACTTGCAAGAAGATAGTCTTTTCCGGGTTGGAACGACACAAAGATGGCGAGTATAAGCCACAGTACCAAAGCGAATTTGGATATGAAGGGCAGTGCCTGCACCGCGCGGAACGGAGAAAAGCTCCCGCTCATCGCCGACAATATAAAAACCAGTTGAACCAATGGGACCGCGAACGCGTTGGTGCGGACGAATATTTGCCAGCCTTCGGGGGCACTGGTGATGTCGAGCGGGGCCAGCACCATCCATGCGGGCAAAAGGCCAACGAGTATCGCAGCAACGCCCATCCGCATCCGAAAATTATCGTTATGCATATATTCCCCCAAACTGATCCGCCGCACGCCTAGCCTGATTATTTACCGGTTCAAGTTCACGAACATAGTTAACAATTCGTGCGTGCAGGCCTGTAGTTTTCCATATGTTACAACCGACGCCCATTAACCATTAGGGTTATATATCTTTAGTAACATATTGTGATTCGGTCACTTTATTGCCGTAGAAGTACAATTTTACGTCATGGTTAACAAAACTGAATTGTAAACTGTTGTTTACAATGCGTAAATTAAAATTGTTGACGATGATGCCCGTTTTGGAGGAGTTTTTACGTGTTCTAGGAAAACGAACGCGAATTGTGGCCAGACGCAACGCTGGTTTGAAAAAAATAACAGGGTCGCGTTTGGCACCAGTTTGTCTCCCTTTCCTAGTGCTCATCTTGTTCGGTCGGACACCGAAAGGGAATTTGCTTAGTTTTTGATAAGGGGTTTTATTATGGTTAAATTTGTAACTTCGTTTTTGCGTGACGAGAGCGGCGCTTCGGCTGCTGAATACGCTTTGATCCTCGCGATCGTTGGTACCGCTATCGTTGCCGGGGCATTAACATTGGGCCAAGAAATTGGAAATGCAATGACTGATGCTGGTGACTGCATTAAGACAGGTACAGCAGCAGCCTGCTCATAAATAAATTCCCGCCGCATTGGGCGACAGTGCGGCGGGCTATTTTTATTTATCACGAACATTGGGGCGGAATGCAGAATGCTTGCAAATCGTAATTTGCTGATCGTCGCGATTGCGGCATTCATCGGCATCATTGCCGTTGTTATAGCCAATAGCTATTTGTCGGGCGCTGAAAAGCAGCAACAGGTTGCTGCGGAACAAGGGCGCCTGGTACAGATAGCCGTTGCGCGGGTGCCATTGGAATATGGTGCAACGCTGACGTCGGAAAATATCCGGATGGTAAGCTGGCCAGCAACATCCATGCCTGTTGGCGCGTTTCAATCGCCCAAGGGGCTTTATGGTGGTGAGGCCCGCATTGTCTTGCGTCCCATCGAACCGGGTGAACCGATTTTGCCGGGCAAGATCACCGGCTTTGGCGGCAGAGCCAGCCTTTCGGAATTGCTTGAAACCGATATGCGCGCCGTTGCGGTGCGCATAAATGATGTGGCCGGGGTTGCAGGCTTTGTCCTTCCCGGTGACCGCGTCGATGTGCTGTTGACGCGCACGCCAATGCTTGATGGCGAAGCGGGCGAGGTGGAGCCAGTCACGGATATTCTACTACAAAATGTCGGCGTTCTGGCCATCGACCAATCACCGAACGAGAAAAAAACCGAACCGACAGTGGGTAAGACGGCAACATTGACCGTAGACCAACAAGGCGCGCAAAAATTGGCGCTTGCGGGGCAGGTCGGCACATTGTCTTTGGCCTTGCGCAATGCCGCGAACCAAGACGAGTTTATGTCACAGACCGTGGGAACCCGGGATTTGGGTCAAGGTAACACGGGGGCTAGCCTTTATGCTGGACCCGCAGAGCGCAATACTGCGCCGCCTGCATTTACCGCCAATCCGTTCCCTTATCCATCCCAGCCTGTGGCCGCCATGCGACGCGGCGCAGTAGCAGCAGTTAGGCCACGGCCAGCCAATTCGGTTGGCGTCGAAATCGTGCGTGGGACGACCAGCACAAGTTACGACGTCACGCGCCAGGGGGGATTTTAAGCGCATGAAAAAGGCATATTTCCTGACCGCAGCATTGCTTGCACTGGTCACGCCCCCCGCCGCACTGGCGCAGGGCTATTCCACATCATCTGACGCTGGCCTGCTTGCGGGGCAGTTGGATGTCCCATTGCACAAAAGCCAAGTTGTGACCGTAGACCGTCCCTTTTCCAAAGCGATGGTTGGCAATGACGAAATCGCCGATATTGTTCCTGTTACCAACCGATCACTTTATGTGCTGGGTAAGAAAATGGGCACGACCAGCCTGACGATTTATGACCGTAACAATATCGTTATCTCGGTGGTCGATGTCGCTGTAGGGCCGGACATTGTTTCGCTGCGGCGGCAAATGGCCGAGCTGATCCCCGGTGAGCAAATTGGCGCGCGCATTTCGAATGACGCCGTCGTTTTGACGGGCGTTGTATCCAACGGCCCTGCCGTCGACCGCGCCATGCAACTCGCGCAAAGCTATGCTGGTGACAAGGTCATCAACATGATGTCGGTAGGCGCAAGCCAGCAGGTGATGCTGGAGGTGCGCTTTTCCGAAATTAATCGCCAGACGGGCAAGCAAATCGGCTTTAGCGGATTTACGAGCGGCGATGGTGGAACCTTTGGTTCGGCAACGGGAAATGGCGCTGGCCTGACGACCGATCCGGAAACTGGGCAGGGGATATTGCGCCTCGATTCCATCACCGGCAGCTTTGGCGTGTTCCGCAAAACGTTTGGCGCATTGGGGCTGAACATAAACGCTACGCTTGACGCGCTGGAACGCAAGGGGCTGGTAAAGACGCTGGCTGAACCAACGTTGATCGCGCTTTCGGGTGAGACGGCATCATTTCTTGCCGGTGGCGAATTTCCTGTGCCGGTGCAGCAAAGCAGTGGTGGCGGAGACTCAGGCGGCATTACGGTCGAGTTTAAGCCGTTCGGCGTCAGCCTGGCCTTTACCCCGACCATATTGGCCGACGGCATCATCAATCTTCAGGTGGAACCAGAGGTCAGCTCAATCGACCCGAGCGCATCCATCACTGTAAACGGCCTTACGATCCCAGGATTGCAAACCCGCCGCGCCAATACGGTGTTGGAATTGCGGGATGGGGAATCCTTCGCCTTGGCTGGCCTGATCCGCAAGGATTTCGCGACCACCGTGCGTCAAGTGCCATTATTGGGATCAATCCCCATCATTGGCGCTTTGTTCCGGTCAACCGGCTTTAACAAGGGCGAAACCGAACTGGTGATTGTTGTTACGCCGCGCATTGTGCAACCGGTGAAGGCAAGCCAGATTCAACTGCCCACCGACCGCGTGCAGAACCCAAATGAGGGTGAGCTGTTTCTATTGGGGCGCACGGACAAAGCCATGGGCGTCAACCCGCTTGATCCCAATGCACCACCGCCAGAAGGCAGCATGTCGACCACAACAAAAAAGGTAGATGGCTATGACTATTAAGCGCATCATCGCAGGTGTTGCACTCGCCCTGATGGTTACGGCCTGTACGCCCAACGACATCGGCCTCGGCAATGCCGCCCGCGCCAATTACGCCATGCAGGTGGTCGACCCCGATCCAAGTTATGAAGGCCCCCAAGTCGCCAACGGCGCGCAGACCGCCGCTGCACAAGACCGCTATCGTAAGGGAACGGTCAAAAAACCCGTTAGCGTGAAAACGACTACCGGTGGTTCAGGCAGTGGTTCCGGTGCGCAATCCAATTAAGTGGGTAAGGAGAATGCAGCGTGTTGCGGTTATTATGGCGCTTGAAAAAAGATGAATCGGCGGCGGTCGCAGTAACCGTTGCGTTATCACTTTTTGGCCTGATCGCCGTTGGCGGCATTGCGTTTGACTATGCGCGTATGGCGACGCTTGACACCGAATTGCAAAACGCCGCTGATCAGGCCGCTCTGGCGGGAGTAACGCAGTTGGATGGCCTTCCTGGCGCGCGCGCGCGCGCCACAACTGCCGCGCAGTCCTTAGTATTGAATGATACCCGGCTTTCGAACGATGGGTTGGGAAGAACCGTTAACATTCCGACCGTTGAATTCCTTACCGACGCTAATATCTTGGCCACATCCGACGCCAATGCCGACCGTGTGCGCGTTAGCGTTACCCCAAGAAGCGTTCGTTTTGCACTCACCCCAATTGTCGGTCTTTTCGGGTCCGGTAACCTGCCTGCAAGCGCACTGGCGGGTCTTGAAACGTCTATTTGCAACGTTCCACCGCTGTACATGGCGTTTGATCCGGCAAGCGAAGATCTGTCCCGACTTAAAAAAGGTACGGGTGTTTTGCTCTTGGGCGCGGAGGACGCAAGCCAGTTTGGTTATCTCGATAATGGTAAAGGCGGTGGAAACGCCGTTCAACAGGCGATGGCGTGGGATGATCAGCAAGGGATGTGCCAGCGCACGGCATCTGTTTCGATCCAAACCGGCGTGATTGCGGCGGTTGAGAAAGGCTTCAACAGCCGTTTTGGCGGAAAGGGAAATTGCCCCAATGGCGGAACATGCAGCGCCGCATTGGTTCAGACATCCTATCCGCGTGATTCATGCCATGCCACAAATTTCACGCCCAAAAAGCCAGTAGCGCCTTGCACAACGGTTATTGGGGATGGCGCGTGGCCCGGACAGAATGTCAGCATGAAAGAGACGCGTTACGAACGATATAAAGCCGCCGTTGGTTCAAATTATGACATTGGCAATGATCGCCGCCGATTGACCGTCGCCGTTATTCCATTTGGCGCATTTGGCAGCGGCAGTTCGGGAACCCCCGTAACGCCGACATTATGGCTGGATGTGTTCATAACCGAAGAAATGTCGGGGAACGGTAATTCTAAGAAGGATCCGCTGCGTTTTTATGTCGAGGTCATTGGCGAGAGCAGCTCGGCAGCCTCCGGACGTCGCGACGTACCATATTTAATTGAATGACCATGAAGACCGTCCGTGCCTTGATATCTTGTAAACAAGGTTCTGCTGGCGCCGAAATGGCGTTAGTGACGCCGTTGCTGATCATCATCATGTTCGGTATTTTTGAGGCCGGTAATTTTTTCTGGAACCAGCATATCGTGGAAAACGCCGTTCGTGATGGCGTCCGCTTTGCGGGGCGTAAGCCGCTGTCCGAATTTGCCGGCTGCGCGCCGAGCACTGCGGTTGTGAGCGAAACCCGCAATGTGATACGAACCGGGCGCGTTTCGGGTGGGACACCGCGTATTGCCGGGTGGACTGATGGCGCTGCGACAATCACCATCACCGGCCATTGCAGCGCCACGACCAAGACCGGCATTTATGTGAACAGCCCCGCTGGGGCTCCTGTGGTCAACGTGACAGCGACCGTGTCCTACAACGCGTTATTCAACAATCTTGGCTTTACGACAGCCACATTGAACTTGCAGGCTAATGCGCAAGCGGCGGCGATGGGGTTTTGATGGTCAACCGGGTATTTCATCTATGCCGCCGGGTCGCAAGGAACCAAACAGCGGCGAGTGCAGCCGAGTTTGCGCTGGTTCTGCCGCTGTTGCTGCTGTTCATTTTTGGTATCATTGATGTTGGCCGGTTAATGTGGGAATGGAATAGGGCGGAAAAGGCAACCCAAATGGGTGTGCGTTTTGCCGCGGTGACGGATATTGTGCCTTCGGGGCTGGCGGGTTATGATTTTGCTACACAAGCCAATGTTGCGCAGGGTTATTCTGTAAGTTCTGCGCTCTTTCCGGGTGTGCGTTGCACCGGCACGGCGACCACTGCCAACTGCACTTGCAAAGGGACGTGCGGTTTTCCGCTCACTTCAAACGCCACGGCCTTTAACAATATCGTAACCCGAATGCGCCGAATGGAAGGGCGGATAACGCCTGCCAATGTGGTCATTGACTATGATTATTCGGGGCTAGGCTTCGCAGGCAACCCATATGGGCCTGATGTAGCGCCAATTATAACGGTGCGTATCCGGGATATGGAATTCGAGTCCATCGTGGGGCAACTCTTCGGTGGCGTGATTGATAAAGAGGGGTTCGCATCGTCCCTGACTTTAGAAGATGGCACCGGTTCGGTGTCTAATTAGGTAACATGACCATGGGCTATCTCAATCAACTTCAAACTTTAAAGGAGGAATGGGCTTTGGACCTCCATCCACATTCTGTGCTCCTTATAATGTCCGAGGCCGAAATGGTTGCGGCGCATCTTGATACTGTGGAATTTGGTACATTACCAATTCTTGTCCAAACCTTACCATTAGACGCCGAAATCCCTTCGGAAGACCTTGCGAATGCCAGCATACTGGTTTTGGAAGTGTCGCCTGCCAGCGCAGCTTCATTGGATCGCCTGTCCGCAGTGCGCGCGCTTTATCCTGATCTTCCGATAATTGCGGCAGTTCGCGATGCCAATCTGCCGCTCGTGCGTTCGTTGCTGAAGCAAGGTGTACGTGATGTCGTCGGCTTACCATTGCCGCATGCCGAAATAATCGAAATATTGCAGGAAATCTCGACAGAATTGCGGGCGGTGTCCTCTCCTGAGAGTGCATTGGGACAGCTGGTAACGATCATAAAAAGTATCGGCGGTGTTGGCGCAACGACGATTGCTACGCATCTGGGCAGTGAACTGGCTGCGCGGAACACCGGCCGTGGTGTGTGCGTCTTTGACCTGGATCTGCAATTTGGCGACGCGGCGTCTTATTTGGGCCTATCAAACGAACTGACCATTGCAAATTTGTTAGACGCCGGTGCACGCATTGATGGCGATTTGCTTCGCTCGGTTGCCACAATAACCGACGGAGGACTGCACGTCATAGCGGCGCCTGTTGATATGATGCCAATTGAGGCCGTCAACGCCGACCAGATCCTGCGGATTATCGATCTCGCGCGCCAGCAATATGACTATGTCGTCCTTGATCTGCCGACCAATTGGACCAATTGGGCCTTGTCTCTGGTGGCCCGTTCCACGGCGATATTCTTAATTGTTGAATTGTCCGTCGGAAGCCTGCGCCAGGCGAAACGGCAGCTTCAGCTGCTGAACAGCCAAGGCATTAGCGGTTCTCATGTTCATGTCGTGGCCAACCGCGTGGAAAAACGCATGTTTCGCACCATCGATCTTGAATCTGCGTCTTTGGCACTAGGTCACCCGGTGGAATTGAGTATCCATAACGACCATCCGTTGGTGCGTGCGGCGCACGACCAAGGCGTTTTGATTCAACATATCCGTGCGAAAAGCAAAATCGTTTCCGACATCGCTGCGTTTCTTCCACGTCTCGGGTTGGAGGTCTAGGCGATGTGGCAGATACGAACAGGCGATGAACTTGCGGTGCCAAGTGCATCTGGCGTCTTAGTCGCCAATGATGTTCAAAGCGATACGCTTGATTACATCAATCTGAAAGTAGAGCTGCATCGTCGTTTGCTGGACCTCATCAATTTGTCCGCATTAGAAAAAATGACCAGGCCCCAGATTGAGACCGAAATTGGTGAGCTTGTGCATGAACAGCTCGCCCTTCAAAAACATGCATTGAACCAAGAGGAACGCAAACGCCTCGTCGCCGATATATTGGACGAATTGTTGGGGCTCGGGCCGCTTGAACCGTTGCTGCAAGATCCGTCGATTACCGATATTTTGGTAAATGGACATGACACCGTGTTCGTTGAACGCGGCGGTGTTCTTGAGCGTGTAGAAACGCGATTTAAAGATGAACGCCACTTATTGCGTATCATCCAAAAGATTGTGAGCGCAGTCGGACGACGCGTTGATGAATCCTCGCCATTTGTAGATGCTCGGTTGCCCGATGGTTCGCGGGTGAATGCTATTGTGCCACCGCTCGCGGTTGATGGCTCATTGCTGTCCATTCGTAAGTTCGCAAAAATCCCCATCAGCATGGCAAAATTAGCGGAATATGGGAGTGTCCCGCCGGAAATCGCCGAGGTTTTAGGGGGTATCGTCCGAGCACGGCGCAATGTCCTGATTTCAGGGGGAACTGGTTCCGGCAAAACCACTTTGTTGAATGCGATGTCGTCATTTATCGACGAACGTGAACGGGTTGTGACAATTGAAGATTCCGCCGAACTCCAGCTTCAACAGAGGCACGTTGCCCGTCTGGAAACACGGCCGCCCAATATAGAAGGCAAGGGCGAAATCGGTCAGCGCGATCTGGTTAAAAACGCGCTTCGTATGCGTCCAGATCGCATCATCGTTGGCGAGGTACGCGCCGGTGAAGCCTTTGACATGTTACAAGCCATGAACACTGGCCATGATGGGTCGATGACCACGGTCCATGCAAACACTCCGCGTGATGCGCTGTCGCGTCTTGAGCAGATGATCGGCATGAGCGGCATTGATATCTCGCCCCGATCGGCGCGTGCGCAAATCGCCTCAGCGCTCCATGTGGTTGTCCAAATTGGTCGGCTTTCCGACGGACGCCGTCGGCTCCTAAGCCTCTCCGAAATCGTTGGGATGGAAGGCGAGGTCGTTACCATGCAAGAAATTTTTCGGTTCAAGATGATGGGCCGGGACGAGAATAATCTGGTAATCGGGCATTTTGAAGCGACGGGTATCAGGCCAAAAATGATGGATGAGTTGGCCGCGCACGGGATTAATCTGTCCCCGGATCTCTTCCGTCCGGATCGGGTGATAGCCTAATGAACCCGATGATCGCCAGACTTGTCATCCTTATCCTTTTATTTGTGGCGGTGTTTCTTCTTGCCGAGTTGGCCATTTCAGCAGTGCGACGCCGCTCGTCAGAAACCCGTGCCATTAATAAGCGCTTGCGAATGATCGAAGGCGGAATGGACCGGGAACTGGTGTCGTCGAAATTGCGCAAGTCACAACCACTTGAATTTGCCAGCGGCAACGGGTTTATTGGTAAGGCGCTTGCGAATATTCAACAGTCGGTGATAGCGAGCGGCGTCGCAATGCCTGCGCATCAGATCATGTTGGCTATGGCACTGGGTTCGGCGTTGGTCACCGTAATCGTGATCATCGGCGCGGCAATCGCGGGCTACGCGATCAATTTTGGCAGTGTTCAATTGGCTTTGGTCGTTGGTCTTGCGATTGGGCTTGGCATTCCTTTGGTCATTTTATCGCGGATAGCGTCGAAGCGTCGGCAGAAAATGCAGGAGCAATTTCCCGTTGCTCTCGACATATTTATTCGAGGATTGCGGTCGGGTCACCCGGTGTCGTCGGCGTTAGATTTGCTTACCAAAGAAATGGAAGACCCGCTGGGCTCTGAATTTGGTCTTGTGCTTGATGAAGTGGCCTATGGCGCAGATGTGCGTGATGCCCTCCAATCCATGGCGGATCGTTGGGGACTGGAAGATATCCAGATGTTTGTCGTGTCCTTGTCCGTACAAAATGAAACAGGCGGCAATCTTGCTGAAATCCTTGCAAATTTGTCTTCTGTCATCCGTGAACGCGCGAGCATGTATATGAAAGTCCGTGCGCTGAGTTCAGAGGGCCGGATGACAGCTCTGGTTTTGACTGCGCTGCCGCTTTTGACCATCTCGGGACTGTTTCTGCTAAATCCCTCATTTTATCTCGACGTTGCGCAAGATCCGATATTTGTTCCGGGATTTCTGGGGCTGGTAGTTTTATACTTCATCGGCTTTTTCACTATTCGCCGCATGATAGATTTGAAGGTCTGAAATGTTAGGCGGACTCTCTCTGAACGGGCCTATGCGGTTTGCGTTGCTTGCCTTGGTGTTTGTCATCGTGATGGCAATCGTCATTTTAATGTCCAATGCGTATGCGCGGCGTGCGGCAACTCGGTCGCGATTAGACGAAGTGCGCGGGCAGCAAAGTCGACTAACGGCCTCTGCCAGTCTTCGCGGCGATACTATGGCTAAGGGGTGGCATAAGCTTACCGCGATTATTGAAAAATCAGGGATTTCGCTGGTCGATACCCAGGGCGATAGCCTGCGTGCCCGTTTAGTTGCTGCCGGATATAATTCTCCACTCGCACCGAAGGTCTTCACGGCAGTTCGTCTTGGAATGCTGGTGGTATTGCCGACGATATTTGTAAGCGTCATTTTCTTAGGAGGCACGGAGGTTTCGCCGTTCAAACTGTATCTGTTTGGCGTGGCACTCGCGATATTTGGCCTTTATGCCCCGAACCTATTCATTTCAGCAAAGGCCGATCGTCGCCGGGAGGCTATCGTCAATGGTTTTCCCGATAGCCTCGACCTGATGCTGGTATGCGTGGAGGCCGGCCTGGGTATGGAGGCTGCATTTGACCGTGTAGGTCGGGAGATGCAAAATTCGCATCCATTGGTGGCCGAGATGTTATCTATCGTCACACTAGAATTGCGCGCCGGTTCTACCCGCGAAGAAGCATTGCGGAACATGGCAACTAGGACTCAAGTCACCGAAATCCGTTCATTTGCGACGTTGCTCATCCAATCCGATAAATTGGGTTCGAGCATTGGCGAGACGTTGCGCGTCTACGCTTCGGAAATGCGCGAAAAACGTCGGATGCGCGCAGAGGAAAAGGCGCACCGTTTGCCAGTGCTCTTGTCGGTACCTCTTGTGGCCTGCATGCTGCCCGTAATGATTGGTGTTCTGATGTTGCCCGCGATTATTCGTCTAGTCCGCGAAATGTTGCCAGCGATGAGTGGGGGGTAGGAAAATGCATATTTCATTTGCGAGATGTGTTTTGGGTGGATGCGCAACCCTTACAGTGGGAGGATGCGCCACCCAGCAGAATGCCCAGCCGGAATATCGGTTGTCGGCACCGTCAGCGCAAATTGTCGAAAGCACGTCAATGTTGCAACGGGGCAGGGCGCAATTGGCCGCTGGCCTCGAAGCCTTGGCAGTTGAATCTTTTCGTGCAGAAATTCGATTAAACCCCGACAGTGCAGAAGCATATAACGGTTTGGCAGTGGCTTATGGTCGCATCGGGCGCAATGATCTGGCGCAGCGTTATTTTGAATTCGCGCTGGCAAATGATCCCCTGAACGTCAAAGTGCAGGCTAATCTTGCTAAGCTTCAAGGCAAAGAAGGGTTCGCGGCTCAACAAGCCGTTGCCTCGCCCATCGGTCCCGCGCGAGAGCCCGTGGCAGTTACGGCAAACAATCTCGATCAGCTTAGCGTCGTTTTCGAAGATGTCCCTATATTGCCGTTGCCGGCCGCAGCACAGATAAAATCTGAGGCATTAAGCGACACACCAACGCAGGAAATTTTGGCAAAACGCGGGATATTGTCGGCGCGTTTTGCCGTGGCGTCGGCTGATGTGGCAATGGATAAGGCTGACAAAAATGTTGTTTTGCGGACTTTTGTGCCGGTTCCGCCGGTCAAGCCACCCGTGCGCCCTTCGGAGCGCCCGATCCCTTATCTCCAGCCAGACATCCGTGCAGGTGCTCGGTTGGAACGGGTATCTTTGAACGAAGTGCGATTGATTACCCTGGCAACAAACCTTCCACAGGGCCAGCAGCCAAAGCGGAGCTTTGATAGCTTCGGCGACCGGATAGCATTGTGGTTGCCCGCATATATGAACGCGGAACAAGCCGCTAGCCGTTACCAGGGGGATGAAAATATCGTGATCATGGCGGCGGTTGAGCGTGCGACGTTAAAGAAGAAGGTGGCGGTCGCGTCGAAAACGCATGGCGTACACGTGCCTGAATTTGCTTATATATTCTTTGCCGACAGCACGGGTTCTGTTGGCACCTGACGTCATTATGAAACAACTTATTCTTGGACTTTTTCTGGCGCTCACTGCGGCGGCTGGACTTCGTGCGCAGTCCGATGAGCCCGCTTTGCGTGCGCAGGTGCACTATTTGCAGCAGGTGGATGTCGCAATCCGTGAGGGCAGGTTGACCCAAGCGGGGCAGATGATCGCCTTGCTAGAGCGATCTGGTTCTAGCGCTTTTGCTGATGACCTTCGCCTGTTAAAGGCCGAGTTCCACATTGCCCATATGGACGTGGCATCGGCATCTATGGCCTTGTCGCGTATTGAAAACCGTGAACGAAACATCTGCCGCATCGATTCCGCCATGGGATGGGTGGCTGCTAATCAACAGGCTTTTGATGACGCCATAGTCGCTTTAGCCAGAGCGACTAAAAATTGTTCCGACGACGCGGGGGCGTGGAATTTGCTTGGTCTGGCGTTCCTTGGAAAAGGCGAGACAATGGCCGCGCGTGATGCATTTGGAGCGGCTATGTTGCTCGAACCCGAAAATGCGCAGTTGATGAATAACGACGCCCTCGCGGCGTTGCAGGATGGTGCCGTGGATGCTGCCTTGCACGCCTTGAGCCGCGCTGCCGAAAAAAGTCCGCTAAATCGTGCAATTTCGGCCAATCGAAATTTCGTTGCCGGCATTGCTGGCTTTGCACCAGTGCGTGAAAAAGGGGAAAGCGATGCCGATTGGAGCGCCAAACTGCTCCAATATGCCCAAGGTGCAAAATCCGCATCTCGTAAGCTTCAGGCGACTGCTTTGTTCTCCCGTGCCATCCTCATGCTAGATCGGTTTGACGAAGCCGTCTGGTCCGAAGTAAAACAAGTAATTGGGGGTGCCACTAAATGACTGTTACGTTTGGCTTTATCGCCATTTGGGTGGCCACTCTTTTTGCCGCAGCCATTTCCGATTTACGGGCATATCGCATACCTAACGCGCTGCCAGGCGTCTTAATGCTGCTTTTTGGTGTAGCTCAAATCATAGATTCAAACGCAACGGTTCCTTGGAGCAATATCGCGCATTTTGGGATCGCCCTGATTGTGGGCATGTTTCTGTTCAGTAGGGGGTGGATCGGTGGTGGAGATGCAAAGCTATACGCAGCAACCGCCTTGTGGTTCGCGTTGAACGGCGCCGCGATATTGTTGTTTTTCACGACGATTGCCGGTGCAGTGCTTGCCGTGGGCTTTATCGTCGCGCGTATGACGGGCCTCCGTAAAAATGTGCCTAAGGAGGACCGCCGCATTCCTTATGGCGTTGCCATCGCCGCCGGCGGTGTGATCGCCGCCGCCTTTGTTGGCTGGCCCGCAATATTTGCCAATCTGCCTAAGTGGCCCTGACCCTAAAAGTTTAATTCTGCGAAGAACGCATGCCTTCGCGTTTCACGATCAATTCGGCACGAGAGGCGACACCAAGTTTTCGGTATACACTGTTGAGGTGGATTTTAACCGTACCTTCGGTCAATGTGCATCGATCTGCTATTTGACGGTTTCGTAATCCTAAGCACACAAGTTCAACAATCTCCATCTCTCTCTTGGTCAAAAGATCATCAGAACGAATGCCCCGGCTTGGTTTATCAACGGAATATTGCAATGCCGGCTCAGTAACGCCACGCTCGAACCACTTGCCGCCGGCTAATATGGTGTTCATGCCATTAATGATGACTTCAGGGTCGCTATCTTTCAAAGCTATGCCTTTGACGCCAAGACGCATGGCCTCAATCGTCTGTTCCGGGTCAATATGGACCGTCAGGAACATAGTTGGAATATGTGGATAGTGTAAGCGCATATGCCGCAAAACCCGAAGTCCACCACCACCGTGCATCGTGACATCAAGCATCGCAAGATCTGGTCGCGCATTATCCAACTTGGCAATCGCCTCATCCACGGACAACGCCGTATCAACCGTGAAGTCGCAGCTGTCTTCTAAATATTGGCTAAAGCCATGTAAGAAGAAAGGATGGTCGTCTACTACAAGAATGCTAGTCATTCTCTATCTGCTGCATGGGAATACGGATCGATAACAACGTTCCTTTCCCAAGCCCCTCCGCATAGGCCTCACCGTTGACGAGTCTCAATCGTTCTCGCAGCGAAGCTGATTTCAATGTTAATTCAGGTTTTTCATATACCTGAGGCCCCTCAAGCGGTTGGCTTAAATCAATAACCGCCATCATGAGTGCATCTTGCTTGAGCGATAGTGTAACTGTCAAGGATTTGCTTTTGGCGTGGCGGGCAGCATTAGTGATTACCTCACGTAACAAATGCTCGATATTGAATGACGATTCCTTATCGACCGGTATGGCAGGCTCTTCCGATTTTAACTTTACTTCAATGCCCCATTGCAACGAAATGGTCCGGACGCAGATATCTATCTGGGACACCAGATTTACGGTATAATCAACGGTATCGCTGCGTTCCAAAAATCCGCGAAGACGGGCTTGTTCCAAGGTTACAATATCAACTGCTTTCCTAATTTCCAATTCGATTGGATGTTGAATCACATCCTTACGCTTCGTCAGTAGCAATAAACGCATGCGCAACGCGGCAAGTGTTTGTAAAACTCCATCGTGCAGATCGCGGCGCGCAACATCGTGCGCATCTGCTATAAAATTCCGTTGAGCAGTCGCGACTTTCCCTAAATATTCACTCATTTCAGTTACATGGCGACCGACGAACGCAGCCTCTGCCATTAATACGACATCAATGTGATTGTTGACAGCGCAGATAAATCCACCCCGCATGTGGTCAATCTGTAGGGGTTGAACCAAGGCTGCTCTGATGTCGGCGCGACGGAGCACATGCGCAATGCGCTGCTCATTTTCATCAAAGGACCGATGACGCCCGGTATCGGGGCAGATGACGCGGTTAAGCTGCGTATCAAAAAGACTGTAACCAATCGGTAAGTGGCGAAGAGCGTTCAACAGATCTTCGCGCTCTTGCTCCTTCTGCAAAATCGGCAGGTTGCACTGATGATACTGGCCCGTTGCATACTGCGACGGTCCCTGCACCATACAGGCAGCTTGTTGCGGCCCAAACAAGAATGCGGATGCATTTGTCCACGCCTGAAGGTCAAACTCAAACGATTTTTCAAGCGAGAGGGTGTGCAGAGACGAAAATTCAATGCTGAAAAGTTTCAAGCGATATTTCCGGCTGGCCGATATCATAACCATGCCCATCGCAAGGAGCACCATCAGTTGGGATATGGCGTCCGATAGTTCCGACGAGGCAATTGTCGGCGGTGGGGAAGTTCCGGCAAGTTGTACTGCAAGGGAACTTAGAAGAAAAATAAACACGGCAAAAGCAACAGCAGCCAATACATGCTTGCCTTTCAACCCGATTGTCATCGCAATCGCGCCAACGCACACAGCAAAGGCCATAACAGGGATCGTCGCAATCTCCGTCCCCTGAAGCAGTGTGATGGCACAGAGGATCAAAATCGTGTCGCCGGCAACCTGCGCGCGTAGCGCACTTGGTTGTAGCAGTTGGCCGCCAACAGCGAGCAGTGTCGTCGCAGCAGTCCATCCAAGAAAAGCATAAAAGCAAAATTGCAGTGACTTGGTAAAAGTCAGCTCATCTGGAGATGTCGATAAAGCTAAAAAAATGATGCTGCATAACAATATTCGTGCAAGCGGCCATGCCAATAAAATGACGGCTGTAGGTAATCGATTTAGCACTTGATTGGGTATCCGCATTCTGTGAACTCGTTAAAAATACAATAGTATAACCTTTAGTCTAATACAAGGGTTATAGTTTTGAATTATAATGGTTAAAATTGCCTAACATTCTTGCCAATCGACTGCAGTTGGTGATTACTACCTAAATAACGAATCAGTTTTACCATTCTAGGGTCGCCCACTGGAATGGCAAACCCGACAGCTTGAGTAATCGAGCCTGAGGTTTGCACAGATTAGGATAAGGGCATCATGGCCACTGTATATTGTCTGAGGACAGGCGTGTGCGTTTGTTCTTGTACAGAATTTTTCACAGGTTTCTGTGGGCCATGCCGTTCGCCAATGACCAAGCACGCACCGTGCCCAGCCGGCACGATAGCAACATTTTGCATAGGAACGTACGATGGACTTTAAGAACAGCGATATCGCCAATGGTTTGGACGTAACCAGCCTGATGGGTGCAGATGCCTCGGCTTCTTTGGAAGGCGCTGCATTGCTTAAAATGGCTCTTCAATCTGGAAACATCATGCCGTTGACGGCGGATGGCCAGCTTGTTTTGCCTGCGGGCGTTGGGCTTGATGATATCAAAGTTGTTGGGCGCGACCTGATTATCCAGATGCCAGATGGCACGCAGATGATTGTTCCCGATGGTGCCATTATTGTACCGCAGATCGTGGTGGACGGCGTAGCCATTCCGGCGCTTAACTTTGCGGCGCTATTGGCCGGACAAGAACCGCAGCCAGCGGCTGGGCTGCCGCAAAGCTCAGGCGGCAACTTTGCCGATAATGTGGGCGATATAGGCGATCCATTTGCATTAGGTGATTTATTACCACCAACCCAGTTGGCATTCCCCCAACCCGAAGAGCGCGAAGTGGTTCCAGGGCTCGTTGATCGCGACCCGGATGTCATTATTCAGGACGGCGGTCCGGCAGGGCGTGATGTCATTGACAATGTCAACGAAACCGGATTGCCCGGAACGCGGGCGAACGGCAATGTCGAAAGCCCTGGCTCGGCTGCTGGCAATGGTTCAGATTCCACGACAGGCACAATTTTCGTCACCTCGCCAGATGGCATCGCGTCCATTACAATCAATGGCGTAGTTGTTACCGGCGCCGCAGGACAGCAGATCACAACGCCGCTTGGCGTTTTGACGCTGAGCGCGCTTAACGGTGATCAGATTGGCTACACCTATCGTCTTTTGGACAACACTTCAGGCGATACGACGACCGATGCGTTTTTGGTAAGCCTTACCGATCCAGATGGCGACGTTGCTACGGCACGTTTGACCATCAATATTGCGGACGATGTCCCAACAGCGCGTAATGACATAGATAGCCTCGCAGGTGGTACATTCGGGCCAGAGCTTGGCAATGTTCTGACTGGTGCGGGCACAATCAGCGGGTTGGCAGGGGCCGATACGCTTGGCGCCGACGGCGCAGCAATTTCCGGGTTCCGTGCGGGTGCATCTGGTAGCTTTGCCGCCGTTGGTAGTAATATTACCGGACAATATGGCACGCTGACGCTCGGCGCGAACGGAAGCTATAGCTATGTGCGCAATGTTAACACTCCGGGCGGTGTTACGGATGTGTTCACCTATCAACTCACCGATACCGATGGCGATGCCTCGACCGCCACGTTGACCATCAACATCGGCGATGCGCCAAACCGCATTACATTCATTCCAGATATTGGCGATGGCACGATTGTACGTGAGCCACATTTGCCAGCGCGCGACAGCGAGCCATCGGGCTCGCAATTTGACGGCAACGCAGAAGCCACTAGCGGAACAATCACGTTCAATTCGCCTGACGGCGTTGGCAATGTGACCGTCGCAGGGGCTGTCCTAACGCCCGGTGCCTTGCCGCAGCTGGTCAGTTCAAACGCCACTGGTTCGCTGCTTGTCACTGCTTATACCTATAATCCGGTGACGGGCATTGGCAGCATCACTTATGTTTATACGCTGAACGATAATACGCTTAACACAAATGGTGAATCGCTAAGCTTTCCCATTGTGGTTACCGACCTTGATGGTGATGTAGCGAGCGACAGCCTGATCATAAAAATCGTTGATGATGCGCCACTTGCCGCCAATGACAGCGGAACGCAGCAAAGTGAAAATGCGCCCGTTTCTATTAACGTTTTCGTTAACGATACGCCTGGTGCCGATGGCATTAACCTTGCCACTGGCGTGTCAGTCGTAGCCGGATCGCTAACGGGGGCAGGTGCGCTTGCTTATAGCAATAATGGTATTTTCACCTACACGCCCGCGCCGGGCGAAGAAGGCGTGGTTACATTCCAATATGTAATCACCGATGGCGACGGGGACACATCCACCGCAACCGTCACAATTTCGCTGCTTGAGGATTCTCTTCCAAGCGTCGAAGTTGACGGTGAAAATGTGGTATCGGAGGCGGGCCTTCCTTCTGGATCGGACGCAGCTTCAAATAGCGAAACCACAGGCGGAACGATCGCAATTGCAACTGGTGGCGACGCGTTGGCATCACTTGTCATCAACAGCGTAAACGTTACCGCTGGTGGAATTCTCACAGGCGCTTCGGGCACATTGACAGTATCTGTATCACAAGGCGTTTATAGCTACAGCTACACGTTGACCGATAATACATCGGGCGATGCGACCACTGATAGCTTCAACGTCATAGTGACGGACAGTGACGGTGATAGCGCCACCGATACCCTCGTTATCGCGATTCAGGACGATGTCCCAAGCGCTGCCGATGATGCGGACGCAATTGCTGCTGGCACTTATGGTCCTGTGACCGGCAACGTCATCACGGATGCAGAAGGCGATGGCGGGGCCGATACCCCAGGCGCAGATGGTGCAACAGTGACCACGGTGATGGGCAGCACGGCAGGCGCCGTCGGCGGCACCACAGCAGGCACCTATGGCGTCCTCGTGCTGAACGCCGATGGCAGCTACATTTATACCCGCAATGCAGGTACCGAAGGTGGCGTATCGGACGTGTTCACTTACACCCTGATCGATGGTGATGGCGATATCGCAATCGCGACCTTGACCATCAGCATCGCTGACAGCCCAACGACACTTGATTTGCCTACCGCAGGCGAAGCTGGGACATTGGTTGACGAGGCAGGCCTAGCTAATGGCGATTCCACGAACGAAACCACCAGCGGCTCATTCGCCTTCACTGCGCCCGATGGGCCCGCCACGGTGACACTCGACGGTCAGGCTGTAACTTCTGTAGGTCAGATCTTCGCCGGCAGCTTCGGCATATTGACCGTGACCAGCATCGCCAATGGCGCAATTGGTTACAGCTACACGCTGACGACTAACACTGCGGGTGACACGACCTTTGATGATTTTGCTGTGGTGGTCACGGATCAAGACGGTGACGCGACAGCTGGCACGCTGGTTATCGATATTATCGACGATGTGCCAACGGCACGCGCCGATATAGACAGTGTTACTGAAGATGGTCCCACGGTAGCCGACGGTAACGTCATTACCGGTGCCAATGTAGCTGACGCCAACAGCACCGACGGTGTTGCCGACACGCAAGGTGCGGACGGCGTATCCCTGACGGCGTTCTCCTTTGGCGCAAATGCTGGTGTGGTCGGCTCGGCGCTTGCCGGAACTTATGGTTCGCTGACGATGAACGCGAATGGCAGCTATAGCTATGCGCTGAACAACGCCAATGCTGCGGTTCAAGGCCTTGATGGCGATGATAGCCTGACGGAAGTGTTCACTTACACCATAACCGATGGCGATGGAGATACATCGACCACAACATTGACCGTGACGATCAACGGCAGCGATGACCCGATCACGATCAATGGCCTGAGTGTTTCAGGTCCTGACTTGATTGTGGATGAAGATGATCTGTTGGATGGTTCATCACCCAATACCCCCGCGCTTACCCAAAATGGCACATTTACGGTCAATGGGGTTGATGGCATCGCCTCGATCAAGATTGGCGGCGTGGAGACTTTTGTTGGTCAGACGATCACCAATGCTTATGGCACGTTCACGATCACTTCGCTTTCTGCGCCTGCAAATGGCAACGCGACCGCGATCACGGTTGGTTACCGCTACGTGCTGACCGACAATACAGCGCATGCAAATGCCGATAATGAGAACTTCATTACCGAGATATTTAGCGTTGCGGTAACGGACACCGATGGTTCAACCGATACCGATCAGGTTGAGGTCCGGATTATCGACGATGTGCCAACTGCGGTGAACGATACCGATATCATTGCGTCCGGCAGCAATTTGCCGGCAGTTGGCAATGTCATCACCGATGCTGAATTAGACGGCGGCAAAGACACTGCTGGTGCAGACACCGTGATCGTTACTGCGATCACCGGGGCGGCTGCGGGCACGGTCGGTGGTTCAACGGCTGGCACTTATGGTGTCCTGACACTGAATGCGGATGGCAGCTATAGCTATCTGCGCAATGACGGCACGCCCGGCAATGTGCAGGATGTATTTTCATATACGATTACTGATGGTGACGGCGACACGTCGACGGCTACCCTGACAATCACTATTCAGGATGACAGCCCGTTCGTGGGGCCAAACGCTGTTGTCCTTTTAGATGACGACGCCCTTGCTGGTGGCAATCCCGGCGGTAATGGCGACGATTCTGATGCAGCCAATGTCGCGGGAACCCTGTCCGGCAGTGGCGGCGATGGAGCGTTGACCTTTGCCTACCAGCTGACAGGCGCGCCTACTGGCTTCAATTATGTGGCAGGACCATCTGGTTCCGTTCTTGTAAAGCAAGGAGGCACCACCGTCCTGACCGTCACGCTAAATAGCGCTACGGGCGCTTACACTGTGACGCAAAATGCGCCTATCGCGCATGCAGCAGGCGGCGATGAAAACAACGCGCCATTCACGCTTAGTTACACGGTAACTGACGTGGATGGTGATGCTGCTAACGGAACGCTGGTCGTCAATGTTGATGACGATACACCAGTTGTGACGGCCAACGGTGCGGTACCAACGTTGACAGTTGACGAGACGGTTCTTGGCGATGATGCAAGCGCCAGCTTTGCAGGCATATTTACCACCAACTATGGCGCCGATGGTGCTGGCGCGACGGTTTATACGCTTGGCGTTGTTGCAGGTCCAAGCGGCCTTGTGGATACAGCCACAGGCCAAGCGGTAAACCTCCTCCTTAATGGCAGTGTTGTTGAAGGCCGCACTGCGGTTAGCAATGAGCTCGTCTTTACCGTTACAGTGAACGGATCGGGCACCGTCACATTAGATCAACAGCGCGCCGTTGTGCACGCGCCCAACTCGGGTCCTGACCAGTCAACGACCCTATCGGCAGCGAACCTGATTACGTTGACCGCGACCTCGACCGATGGCGACGGCGATACCGCCAGTGCTACGGCGAACATCGCCAATGCGCTGACGTTCAAGGATGATGCGCCAGCTATTGATGCAGCGGTTGTGGACGCCAACACGGTATTGCTGACCACGCAGGATGCAGAGACTATCGGTGACTTGTCTGACACGTCGGTCTCCGCTGCCAACTTCGGGGCTGCGTTTACTATTGCGAGCTCTTCTTATGGCGCAGATGGTGCCGGTACAACGACTTGGGCCTATGCGCTCAGCGTAACAGATGCCAACTCGGGTCTTGCCAGCAATGGTGTTGCGATCACGCTTGGTATGAACGGCAATGTCCTCGAAGGTCGGGCAGGCGGTGCATTGATATTCACGCTTGCGACCAACCCAACGACCGGCGTTGTCACGCTGACCCAGTTGGCCGAGATCGACCATGCGGTCGAAGGCACGACCACTGCGCCGTTTGATGACCAGTTTGCCGTCCTTGCCAATGGCAAGGTTGCGCTGACTGGCACAGCGACCATTGTCGACAAGGATGGCGACAGTGCATCCGAAGCGGTTGTTCTCGATCTTGGCGGCAATGTCCGCTTTGCTGACGACGGTCCTGCGGTAACCGCATTAGGCGCAGTTCCTGCTTTGGTCGTTGACGAGACTGTTCTTGCGACCAATGCAAGCGCCAGCTTTGCAGGCATATTTACCACCAACTATGGTGCCGATGGTGCTGGCGCAACGGTTTATACACTTGGCGTTGTTGCAGGTCCAAGCGGCCTTGTGGATACAGCCACAGGGCAAGCGGTAAACCTCCTCCTTAATGGCAGTGTTGTTGAAGGCCGCACTGCGGTTAGCAATGAGCTCGTCTTTACCGTTACAGTGAACGGATCGGGCACCGTCACATTAGATCAACAGCGCGCCGTTGTGCACGCGCCCAACTCGGGTCCTGACCAGTCAACGACCCTGTCGGCAGCGAACCTGATTACGCTAACGGCGACCTCGACCGATGGCGATGGCGATACCGCCAGTGCTACGGCGAACATCGCCAATGCGCTGACGTTCAAGGATGATGCGCCAGCTATTGATGCAGCGGTTGTGGACGCCAACACGGTATTGCTGACCACGCAGGATGCAGAGACTATCGGTGACTTGTCTGACACGTCGGTCTCCGCTGCCAACTTCGGGGCTGCGTTTACTATTGCGAGCTCTTCTTATGGCGCAGATGGTGCCGGTACAACGACTTGGGCCTATGCGCTCAGCGTAACAGATGCCAACTCGGGTCTTGCCAGCAATGGTGTTGCGATCACGCTTGGTATGAACGGCAATGTCCTCGAAGGTCGGGCAGGCGGTGCATTGATATTCACGCTTGCGACCAACCCAACGACCGGCGTTGTCACGCTGACCCAGTTGGCCGAGATCGACCATGCGGTCGAAGGCACGACCACTGCGCCGTTTGATGACCAGTTTGCCGTCCTTGCCAATGGCAAGGTTGCGCTGACTGGCACAGCGACCATTGTCGACAAGGATGGCGATAGCGCATCCGAAGCGGTTGTTCTCGACCTTGGCGGCAATGTCCGCTTTGCCGATGACGGTCCAACGGTGAGCGCGCTTGGTGCGGTGCCAACGTTGACGGTTGACGAGACGGTTCTTGGCGATGATGCGAGCGCCAGCTTTGCAGGTATATTTACCACCAACTATGGCGCCGATGGTGCTGGCGCGACGGTTTATACGCTTGGCGTTGTTGCAGGTCCAAGCGGCCTTGTGGATACAGCCACAGGCCAAGCGGTAAACCTCCTCCTTAATGGCAGTGTTGTTGAAGGCCGCACTGCGGTTAGCAATGAGCTCGTCTTTACCGTTACAGTGAACGGATCGGGCACCGTCACATTAGATCAACAGCGCGCCGTTGTGCACGCGCCCAACTCGGGTCCTGACCAGTCAACGACCCTGTCGGCAGCGAACCTGATTACGCTAACGGCGACCTCGACCGATGGCGATGGCGATACCGCCAGTGCTACGGCGAACATCGCCAATGCGCTGACGTTCAAGGATGATGCGCCAGCTATTGATGCAGCGGTTGTGGACGCCAACACGGTATTGCTGACCACGCAGGATGCAGAGACTATCGGTGACTTGTCTGACACGTCGGTCTCCGCTGCCAACTTCGGGGCTGCGTTTACTATTGCGAGCTCTTCTTATGGCGCAGATGGTGCCGGTACAACGACTTGGGCCTATGCGCTCAGCGTAACAGATGCCAACTCGGGTCTTGCCAGCAATGGTGTTGCGATCACGCTTGGTATGAACGGCAATGTCCTCGAAGGTCGGGCAGGCGGTGCATTGATATTCACGCTTGCGACCAACCCAACGACCGGCGTTGTCACGCTGACCCAGTTGGCCGAGATCGACCATGCGGTCGAAGGCACGACCACTGCGCCGTTTGATGACCAGTTTGCGGTCCTTGCCAATGGCAAGGTGGCGCTGACCGGCACTGCGACCATTGTCGACAAGGACGGCGATAGCGCATCCGAAGCGGTTGTTCTCGACCTTGGCGGCAATGTCCGCTTTGCCGATGACGGTCCAACGGTGAGCGCGCTTGGTGCGGTGCCAACGTTGACGGTTGACGAGACGGTTCTTGGCGATGATGCGAGCGCCAGCTTTGCAGGTATATTTACCACCAACTATGGCGCCGATGGTGCTGGCGCGACGGTTTATACGCTTGGCGTTGTTGCAGGTCCAAGCGGCCTTGTGGATACAGCCACAGGCCAAGCGGTAAACCTCCTCCTTAATGGCAGTGTTGTTGAAGGCCGCACTGCGGTTAGCAATGAGCTCGTCTTTACCGTTACAGTGAACGGATCGGGCACCGTCACATTAGATCAACAGCGCGCCGTTGTGCACGCGCCCAACTCGGGTCCTGACCAGTCAACGACCCTATCGGCAGCGAACCTGATTACGTTGACCGCGACCTCGACCGATGGCGACGGCGATACCGCCAGTGCTACGGCGAACATCGCCAATGCGCTGACGTTCAAGGATGATGCAGGTTCACTTGGCACTTTTGTAGGTATCACCGTCGTCAATGCAGCCAACACCATTGGCAACGGTACATTTACCTACACACAAGGTGCTGACGGACATGGTTCCTTTGCAATCACTGGGCCTGCACTTCTAGGTATTACTTACACGACCGTCCAGAACGCCAATGGTGCTTTGTTGACGGCGACTACGGATCCGGATGGAGCGGGTGGCAATCCACCAATCACGGTGTTCACGCTTCAAGTGAACAGCAACGGTACCTATGCGTTTACGCTGGTCACACCGTCTGCGGCGTCAACGGAAACCATCTCGCTGCTTGGGCTGACTGCGGGTGGCCCGACGCCGTTCGTGGAAACGCCGGACGGTCGTGTTGAATTTACGGGCAGCGGTAATGGAGTCAATTCTTCAACCCAAGGTTTTGGGGTCGACAACCAGTTCGTTGGCAACGGAGAGAGTTTCACAATCGAATTTCACGATCCTGGACAAGTCGGCAATCAAGCACCGCTCACGAACCCAGATTATGTAAGTTCAATCACTTTGCGGAATGACAATATCAACGGTTCGCTCCTTATCAAGGTGACGGTCTTTAATGACAATCTTGGTACGCAAGAGGTCGTTTACACCAACCTCAATGTGACGGGCACTGCGACGGTAATTGACCCCATCATGAACGAATTTAATCGCGTTTTAGTTGAGGGTGTCGGCGGCAGCGGTCAGGGTGTGCGCTTTACATCTCTGGATATCAGCCGCACCATTTTGCCTTCGGACATCAATCTGATGTTTGATGTCGCCGCGACTGACCGGGATGGCGACACAACGTCAACGTCGACCCTAAATGTGTTTGTGGATGCCACTGCTCCTGTGGTCCTCGACATCGACGGCGATGGCGTTGAATTCCTCGGCATAACATCTGGCGTAACCTTCGACTATCACGGCGATGGCAGTGCCGAAAGCACGGCTTGGGTTGGCTCGGATGACGGGTTGCTGGCGCTGGACCGCAACGGTGATGGAATCGTCAACGACGGCTCGGAAATCGTCTTTGCTCGCGACGGCCTTACCGATCTCCAAGGGTTGGCGGCTGATTATGATAGCAATCGCGATGGTGTGCTTGACGCCAATGACGTAGATTTCGCCAAGTTCGGTGTGTGGCAGGATGCTAATAGCAACGGCATTACTGACGCCGGCGAATATCGCAGCCTGTCGGACGCGGGCATTGTTAGCATTGGCCTGGTCTCGGATGGTATCGCTTATTCCACCGCAAACGGCAGCGTCAGTGTTGCCGGACAATCTGTCTATGCCAAGGCCGATGGTTCAACGGGCATTGTCGCGGATGCCGCATTCGCGACAAATGGCACGACTTCTGTCGTAAGCCGGTCCGCCGATCAAATTCGGACAAGTAATGCAACCACGTCGGTTATTGCGGCGGCACTACTTGGCCTTTCGGTTGCGGAAAATGCGGCTGCGATGCCCGATGGAAATCTGGACCAATTGGGCGCGCTCGTCAGCGAAAATCCAGGCATTGGAAATGAGGTTGCTTCTCTTGCGTCAACGGGCGGAGCGTCTTTTATATCCGATTTGGCTTTCAAACTCACGCACGACTTCGCTCAACGCCCGCATGACGTCGCCAGCAGCCTACGTCCGTCGGAAGAAGCAGAAGTTGCCCGCAGCTTCCAAGATGCGCCGATGGCCGAGCGCTCCGCTTTGCTTGAGGATAAAGCTGATCCGGTTTCCGACGATCAGGGCAATTTTGCTGTCGCCTTTGGTGGCGGTGATCAGGTCATGCACAGCATGCTGGATATCGCAGCCTTTTCGGCATCGACATCGGCAGGTGCAGGCGAAAATGCCGCTCTACCGCTCCCCATCGAAGATGCGCTGCGTGAGGCTATGCCAGACTTGATGGTGGATCGCCTGATTGACGCCTTCACCGCTGCGTTGGGTGTGCCAGCAAATGACGTAGGTGGCGGGGCAAATGACAGCGCACTGCTGGCGGGCATCCTCAGCCAAGGCGTTGATGCTTTCCAGTTGGCAGCGTTGGCCAGCAACGATCTGTCAGGCGCGCATCATTATGACATGGCGATGATAAGTAATGGATAAGAAACAAGAAATACTTCGGAGGAAAACAGTATGAAACGGTCTTTGATAAAGGCATTGGTGGCTGGAGCAGCAGTTAGTGTTGCATTTCCTGCCTCCGCACAAATGGTGGATCTGACGTCTATGGAAGTCCGGGATTTGCGTCCCGAGGTTGAGCGGCGTTATGACGAGGCGCTTGCGGCAACGACGAACCCGGCGGTACTTGCATCGCTTGGCAGCACTTACATGTATGCCTCCGAAGCAAAAGTCTGGTGCGGCATTGCCACTGGCTTTCTGAAAAACGCAATCCGTGACAGCCAAAGCTTGACGCGGTGTGAGAAATATCACCGGTTGATGACTGCGCCTGTTCCAGAGCCAGTCGTCGCGATGCCCCTACCACCGCCGCCTCCGCCGCGTTCGCCGGCATGTGACTCGGCGCTTGCCGCTACCTTGTTCTTTGACTGGGACTCGATCGTCTTGCCGGTAAATGCAGATGAGACCATCGCCTTTGTCACGGCCAACAAGGCGGCATGTGGCTGGAATAAATTTAGCATTATTGGACACACTGACCGGTCCGGGTCCGATAGCTATAATGACGCCCTCTCAAAGAGCCGCGCTGAGGCAGTCTCGGCCAGAATGCAGGCCGCTGGCCTGAGCGCATCTGCGCTGATGGTGAGCGGTCGCGGCGAAGCTGAACCAAAGGTTTCGACCGCCGATGGCGAACGCAATCCAACGAACCGCCGCGTTGAAATCACGGCAAGTAATTGAGGGGAGAAGAACAATGAACACCCGCACTATTTTAATGTTCACCGTATCGGTGGCATCGCTTTCATCTGTCACCTTTGCCGCATCGGGCAATGTGGCCACCACCCATCAGGCGGCATCAATCGTCGCCCAGGTTGCGACCGCTGCCATTCCTTCCATTGAGGTGGCAATCGCAGAAATCATGACGGCACCATCTGTGCTCGTCCCAAATTTGGCGGTTGAACCTGTTATCGAAATTGGTGCACCTGCTGCGGGCGACGCTGAATTTGTGACAATGTCGCAATTTGCCGAAGCCGATGTTGCGCCTTCAACTGTGGCAACGGGGTTGGCGCTGCAAGCAGCGATGACCGACAATTCAGGCGTTCTGACGCTTGACCAAGCGATTGCCGCTGCCTTGGAGACAAGCCCTGAGATTAATCAGGCGATCATGAACAAGGAAGCCATCGAATTTGAACGCGAACAAGCGCAGGGCCTATATCTGCCCCGCGTAGATATCGAAGCTTCGGCAGGGATTCGCCGCCTTGAAAATCCAACCCGGCGGACATTGGGTATTGAAGACGACACACTTTATCCGCTCGAAGCCGGCATAACTGCCGAGCAGACGTTGATTGACTTCGGTCGCCGTCGTGGAGAGCTGACGCGTCAAGCGGCACGAACCGATGGCGCGGCATTGCGCGTTGCGGAGCGTTCGGAAAACATCGCTTTGCTCGTGACGCGGCAATATCTCGACATCTTGTTGCAACAGCGCATTTCTGCGGCCTCCGACGACAATGTGACCTTTCACCAAAATCTTGTCGGTGATTTAGGGCAGGGCGTCCAGCAGGGCTCAATCAGCATTGCGGATCAGCAACAGGCGCAAGAACGCTTGCAAGCTGCAATCGTCCGCAAGGCTGAAGCTGAAGAAGCATTGGTGAACGCGCAGATCAAGCTGCAAACGTTGACAGGCTTGACTGTGACGGGCGCTTCCATGCCGCAATCCCTGCGAACGGCCATCACGCCGACTTTGGGCGAAGCTGTTGCCGAAGCGCGGCAGAACAACCCAAGGGTTAAAGAAGCGGCTGCCGACGTTGATGCCGCCCATGCAATGGTGTCAAAGGCCAAGGGCGACTTATATCCCACCATTGGCGTCGATGCCCGTGGTCGTGTTGGCGAAGACATTGATGGCTTTGCAGGCAAGACTAATGACGTTCAAGCGCGCGTTTTCCTGCGTTGGAACATCTTTGACGGCGGTATAAATCGCGCGAAATATCAAGAGATGGTCCGCCGTGCGAGCGAGGCACGTTTCCGCCTGCACGAATTGGGTCGTTTTGCCGAAGAAGACGTCCGTAGTGCTTGGAACAGCATGTCTACGCAGCGCAAGGTTGGCGAAGAATTGTCCACGCAAAGCAAAGTCAGCGATGACTTGCTGCTTTCCTATCGTGAGCAGTTCAACGTCGGACGCCGTTCGTTGCTTGATGTGCTCGACGCGCAGAACACCCGCTACAATGTTCAGGTCCGCCTAGATACCGCACGTTTTGCGGAACAATTTGCGGAATACCGGGTGTTAGCGTCGACCAACAAACTGTTGGCGTCGATGAATATGGCTGCACCGCAGGGCGCCGAAGCTTCGGCAAGGGCACGCTTCGATTATGGTCCGCCAGCAGCCGCAGAATTGCAGCGTAGACGTTACCCACGTTGAGTGCGGTGTGGGGCATCGCCCAGTTTGGAGTAGAGAGTTGCATAGTCGTTTAGATACTGAATTGGCCGACGCGGTCGCTGTTTTCGGAGAAATTGCACCCGATACAATAGCCGCGGCGGTCAAAAGGCTTGCCCGTGAAAACGATCTCCCGGATCCGGAGAGCTTGTTTTTGACGTTGCCGTTAAACGGCAACGGGCAATTGCCTTTTCACCAGGCCGAACATGCGATTGAACTCGCTGGGCTGTCCTGCGCGCCCATTCACGGCGCGCGCTTGCCGACAAAGGTGCACCAGCTACCTGCTTTGATCCGCCTTAACGATGACAGCGTGGCGATCATCTACGAAGCGGCCAAGGAGCAAGTCCTGTTATGGAAGGCCGACGCGGCAGAGCCGGTTTGGACGGACACAGCCGAGGTAGACTCGGTCTATGTCGGTCAAGCCATCCATGTCGGTGGTGCAGCGGTGCGGGCGCGCGGGATAGATGACTCTGACGTACCAAAGACGTCACGTGACAACTGGTTCTGGTCGGAACTCCGCAAGCTGAAGCCTGAATTTTATCCTGTTTTTGGCGCGGCCTTCATCATCAACATATTGGCGTTTGCGCTGCCTTTATTCTCGATGAATGTGTATGATCGCATCATTCCAAATCGCGCTGTGTCTAGCCTTTGGGTCTTGGCAATTGGCGTATTGTTGGCCTTCGCAATTGACTTTGCCTTGCGCATGGCGCGTTCGACATTGCTGGATGAATTGGGCCGCAAGCTGGACCTAAAGCTTTCCGAGAAGATTTTCGGCAAGTTAGTCAACATGCCGTTGTCGGGGCGCACGGGTGATACCGGCAGAATGGTCCGCCGCGTGTCCGAATTCGAAATTGTGCGTGATTTCTTTGCCTCCACGACGGCTGTCCTTTTGGTGGATATCTTGTTCCTGGTGGTGTTTGTCGGCTTGATCGCGATTTTGGCTGGTTGGTTGGCGATGGTGCCCGTCGTCATCATTGCGATTATGTTTTTTGCAGGTCATATCCTGCAACGCAAAATGATTGCCGCGACGCTCGACGCACAAGCAGATGCGGGCTTGCAACACAGCTTGCTTGTTGAAGCGATCAGCGGTGCCGAAACGCTAAAGGCCACTGCCGCAGAAGGCCGCGTAATTGGGCGTTGGCGCAATCTTGCGCGTATGAGCGCGCAGACGCAAGAACGTTTGCGGCACCTAAACGCGACCGCCGTGACCTTGGCCAATATGTGTCAGCAAGTGACAAGCATCGCGCTGGTTATCGGCGGATTTTATATGTTTGATGCTGGCAAGATTTCGATGGGCGCGATTATCGCGATCGTCATGCTCGCCGGGCGCTCATTGGCTCCCGCGGGACAATTGGCGTTTCTGATGACGCGCGGGCGGCAAGCATTGACCGTGCTCGACAGCCTTGGCGGATTGATGGACACGCATGACGAGCGTTCGTTCGGCAGCCGAAGCGTCGTCCCGACTGTGCGTGAAGGCCATATCAGGCTCGATGACGTGAGCTTTTCCTATCCGGAAAGCAATCGCGAGGCACTTTCCGGGCTGAATCTTATAATTAAGCCTGGCGAAAAGATAGCCATCATCGGACGTGTTGCCTCTGGTAAGTCGACCTTGGGACGGCTGCTTTGTGGGTTATATTATCCTGACGCGGGATCGATACTCATTGATGGGTTGGACAACCGCCAATATCGTCCGATCAACTTGCGTTCGCAGCTTCGCTTTGTCGGGCAAGATGCCGAATTGTTTAGCGGGTCGATTAAAGACAATTTGTTGATGGGCGCGCCAAATGCCGACGATGAGGCATTGATTGATGCGTTGCGCCGTGTTGGCGCAGACGAATTTCTGGGCCGCGATGACGGTGGCTTTGACCGAGGCACTGGCGAACGGGGCCGCAATCTTTCTGGTGGTCAGCGTGGATTTCTGGTGCTCGCCCGCGCGTTGGCAGCGCCATCCAAGCTACTGTTTCTTGATGAGCCTACAGGCGCAATGGATATGCGGACCGAGATGCGTTTTGTCGAGCTGCTGAAAACCGCGATCTATCCGGGGCAGACGTTGATCGTGTCGACGCATCGGCATGCCGTGTTGTCTTTATGTGACCGGTTGATCGTAATGGATCGCGGCAAAATCGTTGCCGATGGCCCGCGCGAACAGATTATGGCGCAAGCGATGGCGAATGGGGTTGCGGCATGATGCATGATGACCCTCCCAGAGCCTCAGCGGCCGTCGTCAGCGATGATTTACCACCGCGCGGCACTGCACCCGGCAAAAGCGGTCTCGGCAAGGTCGTGGCGGCCCTGATTGGCCTTAGTATGGCTATGGCACTCTTGGTGACCAAACTTGATTGGCAGGGCGTATATGGCCGCCTGTTGCCGAATGCGTCAGCCGAGGTTCCTGCACCTGCTTTTACGCAGGAGCAGATTATTTTGACGCAAGTGACGCAGTATGACCAGACCAATGTCGCAGCCGAAGGTGAAGCTGCGGAAATGTTGAACGCGGTAATCCCCTTGGGCAAAGGCCCGATTGAAACTGCAAAGCCATTTTACCTGACCGACAAGAGCCTGACCGATGCAGAAAAGGCTCTGCGCTGCATGACTCAAGCGGTGTATTATGAAGCTGGCTTTGAACCTGTCGCTGGCCGCTTTGCCGTGGCGCAGGTCATTCTTAACCGTATGCGTCATCCCGCATTTCCAAAGTCGGTGTGCGGCGTGATCTACCAAGGCAGCAACCGGCCAGGTTGCCAGTTCAGCTTTGCCTGCGATGGCTCATTACTTCGCGCGCCAGGTGCCAAGGCGTGGGCCGAGGCACGGCAGGTGGCCGAGCAGGTCCTTGCAGGAACGGTAACGTCGTCGGTTGGCATGGCGACCCATTATCATGCCAATTATGTCTCGCCTTATTGGGCGCCGAAACTGCACAAAATCACGCAAATGGGCGCCCATATCTTTTACAGATGGCCCGGCAACTGGGGCAGGCGCGTTGCCTTTAGCGGTGTGTATCGCGGCGGCGAGTATATCCCTCCGGTATCAAGCCTGGCCAATATGGGTGCGGATATCGCTGTTGATGCGGATGCGGAACTGGATATCCCGGGTGCCCTGACGCCCGCTAAACATGTGTCTGACCGCCGTGCAGACAATGATGTCGGCGGCAGAATTGACACCAGCAAAACATGGCGATTGACCATGAAGATGGGCCCCGAAAGCGCCGCAAAGGCCAATATTCCCGCCACAACTCAGTTACCCGCTGTGGAGGCGACACAATGAAATTTCGCTTATGGTTCGCGCAATTAAATGCCAGCGAACGGATTATATTTTTCAGTGCGGTTGGGGTATCGCTTTTCATTTTGTGGGCGAGCCTTGCGCAAGTCGATGAAATCACACGTGGGCAGGGTCGGGTTATCCCTTCGTCCAAGGTGCAGTTGGTGCAAGCCGCAGAACCTTCGACCATTGAAGCCATTCTTGTCCGGTCAGGACAGACCGTCAAAAAAGGTCAGTTGCTCGTACGTTTTGACGACACAACATCGTCGTCTGAGCTGGGTTCCTTGCAAGCAGAAACCGAGCGTTTGGCGGCAAGTGCCGCGCGTTTGAACCGGGAAACCGGTGGTGCTGATGGTTGTGTTGGTGAAAGCTGCGTTGATGAGGCACGGTTGCAAGCGGCACGGCAATCCGCGCAACGCAGCAGGGTAGGGGCGTTGTCGGCTGCTGTTGAACAACGTCGACGTGATCTGGGCGAAGCGCAGGCCACGATTGCATCTTTGGAATCGAGTCTTAAATTGGCGCAGGATCAAGTGAACATGATCCGTCCGCTGGCAGAGAAAAACATCGTGCCGCAAACCGAATTATTGTCTGCGCAGCGCGAGCTTGTCGATGTGCGTGGACGATTGGACGCAGCGCGTCAGGGCGCATCGCGTGCCATCGCCGCGATCCGCGAAGCACAAGCACAAATGTCGGAATCGCAATTCCAATATCGTCAGGACGCGCTGAACGAACGGTCGCAGATCAACACGAAAATTGCGGTGAATGAACAGACGATGCGCGGTGCACAAGGCCGCTTGAGCCGCACGGAGATCCGCTCACCAGTAGCGGGTGTCATCAACGATGTTCAGGTGACAACTGTCGGCGGATTTTTAAATGCTGGCCAGAAAATCATGCAGATTGTGCCGATGGGCGACAAATTGCTGATCGAGGCACGCGTGGCCCCTGGTGACATCGCCTTTATAAAGATCGGTGACCGTGCCAATGTGAAAGTCACGGCGTATGATTTTTCAATCTATGGCGGCTTGTCGGGTCGCGTGGCGCAGGTTTCGGCCGACAGTATATATGACGAGGTTGAGCGTCAGGCTTACTTCACCGTAATTGTTGAAACGGATCGCGCCTATTTGCTCAAGTCCGGGAAGCGTTTGCCGATCACGCCAGGCATGATTTGCGATGTGGAAATCATGACCGGACGTAAAAGCGTTCTGCGTTACCTGTTGAAACCAGTGATCAAAGCAAGTTCGGAAGCACTAACGGAGCGTTAGGGTCCTGACCCCGAGCCACGCGATCGAGATCGTGGGCAATTCGAGTTCTTCGGTCACTGTAAGAATGTCTGGTTCAAAAGTCGCCGGTAATGCGGCAAAGCGAACCTGCGCATTGTGCTGTTGCACATTATACCCATGCACCCATTTTGCGTTCTGGCTGAACGACATGATCGGGCGGTAGTCATTGGGTGCGCGGCCATCAAGCAAGCGATCGGTTACATTGTCGAGCATGACCGACCCGCCATCCAGCTGCACCATAAGAACGGCATGGTCCGCGTTGCGCACAAGATCGCGCGCGATAATTAAGCGCATATCCGCACGGGCCACGCCGAGTGCAGCCAGCATATCCATTTTGGCAATGGCGAAATCTTCGCAATCACCAACGCCGCGGCGCAATGTTTCGCTCGCCGGGGCCCAATAGTCAGCGCGCCCGTATACAATTTGATCGTCACCAAAAGCGACATTCTGGTTGATCCACCGATTGACCATTTGCACTTGTTGTAGCTTATCAATGGCACTGCGTGCGCCAGATTTCGCGACCGCATTTTGAATGCTGGCAACATTCGGGTGCTGGACCGCAGCCCAATCACTGTCAAAAGGTGTGCGTGCGATGACGACCGATTGTGCACCCAAGACCGCATCTTTGGCGACGGCGGTTGCAGTAATGCCCGGCGCGGCAAATATGGCGCGCTCGCGGGAACATTCGGATGAGATTATTGTTTTATGGGGCGTAACGGCGGCTGCAATCGATGGACCGGAAGCCTGAGCGGAGCGCATTTGCTCCAACTTGCTCATGGTGCCACCTAAGATTGCGCTGGCCTTTGTCAAACTTACTGGTCCAGCGGCAGGTTCAACACGGATGTTATTGCCAAAGGCGAGCGAAACAGCACTGTCTGCGCAAAAGTTGGATGCAGCGGCTTGAGAGGTCTGCGCCATTGCCACATTCGCAAATGCCAGCTCCGCGGCTAACGCGGCGACGGCCATAGGCAACGCCGCTCTGCGTAGAACGCTTTTGTGCGCTTTGGGGCGCTTAGAAAACGGTTTCTCAATCATGCCCGCTCTTTGCGGGACAAAATAATGCTATTCCGTTCCCAAGTTCGGTTAACAATCCGACGGTCAATGTTAACAATTTTGGCTGCGTCATCGACAAATCCTTGAAGTGCCGCATGTCAAAGCCGATGTGTCATCCGGATTTGGTCATGCGACAGCTACGGAACGAAGCGCAGCAATAAGTGCAATTTTATGCTGCCCCAACGCAAGAATTGTGAACAATTGTTGCTCGACTGACTGAATTAACGTCACTTCTTTAATCGGTCCTGACCCTAAGTTTGATGATGTCGCGTGGCCGACATGCAATCGGCCATTTTGCCGACAAAGCGCGCCCAACAATAAGATATGGGCAAGGTTGCAAAAACGCTACGCGGCGCTTAGCGATAGCACATGCACAATATGCCACATTATGAAGAACAATATCTGTCGTTGATGCGCCGGATCTGGGAAACTGGCACAGTTCAGCGCGATCGGACGGGCGTCGGGACGAAGGCACTGTTCGGTGCGACCATGCGTTTTTCGCTCGCCGACGATGCCATTCCGTTGCTGACGACAAAGCGGGTTTATTGGAAGACGGCAGCCCGCGAAATGCTGTGGTTCCTGACGGGAAACACCAATATCCGGCCATTGCTGGAACAAAAGGTCAAGATATGGACCGATTGGCCGTTGGACCGCTACCGCCGCGAAACCGGCACAGATATTTCGCAAGATGATTTTGAACAAAGCATAATCGATGATGCCGATTTCGCCGAAAAATGGGGCGACCTTGGACCCGTTTATGGCGCGCAATGGGTGAATTGGCCGCGTTACGAAGCCACAGAAAGCGGACTATTCCGCCGGGCTGATAAGGGCATTGATCAGGTTAGCCTGCTTGTTGAGAGCCTGAAAAGCAATCCGGGTTCACGCCGACATATCATCGAAGGTTGGAACGTTGCCGAACTGGACCAAATGGCACTGCCGCCTTGCCACAAAACATACCAGTTTCATGTCGCCGATGGTGTTTTAAGCTGTATCTTATTCCAGCGCTCTTGCGATTTGGGACTTGGCTTTGCCTTTAACGCATTTTCCGCGGCATTGCTGACGCGGATGCTCGCAGCGGTGTGCGGGTATCAAGCGGGTGAACTAATCTGGCAGGGCGGGGATGTGCATTTGTATCTGAATCATGCGCCCTTGGTCGAAGAGCAATTGTCGCGGACACCGTCTGGCGCCCCTAAGCTAAAGCTACTGCGCACGCCCGAAAGTATTTTCGACTATCGTATCGAAGATTTCGAGGTCGTCGATTATCATCCGCAGGCCCATATTTCCGCGCCTGTTGCGGTCTAAGCTCGATTTAGGTCAGCTATGTTGACCTAAAGTCCTGTTTGAAATATTATATCAAGCATGGATAATAAATTGCCTGAGTCGTTCAGGCGGTTGAGAGCGGAGATGGACATGGTGCAATCTACGAAAGACAATCTCGCGCCGCTGCATCTGCACATCCCCGAACCAAAATTCCGCCCCGGCGATGTCGCCGACTTTAGCGATATCATTGTCCCTGCGGTTGATGCCCATCCGCGCCCCGACGAACATGTAATGCCGGCCGACATTCACCCTTTGGCTTATGGTCTTGTCCGTGTGCTCGGCGATGACCATCAGGCGTCGGGCAGTTGGAACCCCGGGCTTGATGTCGCTACTCTACAGGTCATGTTGCGAAGAATGCTGCTTTTGCGTGCTTTTGATGATCGTATGTTTCGGGCACAGCGGCAGGGCAAAACGAGCTTCTACATGAAGTCTTTTGGTGAGGAGGCGACGTCGGTTGCAACGACAATGGCGCTGCATTTTGATGACATGTGTTTCCCAAGCTATCGTCAGCAGGGCATATTGATCACACGCGATTATCCGCTCGTGGACATGATGAACCAGATTTATTCCAACCGCGGTGACCGGCTGAAGGGCCGTCAACTGCCGATTATGTACTCGGCCAAGGAATATGGATTTTTCAGCATATCGGGTAATTTGACCACGCAATATCCGCAAGCTGTGGGTTGGGCGATGGCATCTGCTTCACGCGGAGATACCCGTATTTCGGCGGTTTGGTGCGGTGATGGGTCAACGGCGGAGGGTGACTTTCACAACGCCTTGACCTTTGCCGCTGTGTACAACGCGCCGGTTATTTTTCAGGTTGTGAATAACCAATGGGCGATTTCATCCTTTTCCGGTTTTGCTGGAAGTGAGCGGACGACCTTCGCCGCGCGGGCCATAGGTTATGGCATCGCGGGCTTGCGCGTGGATGGCAATGATGCGCTGGCGGTTTACGCGGCGATGCAATGGGCCGCCAACCGCGCCCGCAATAATGGCGGGCCAACGCTGATTGAATATTTCACCTATCGCGGGGAAGGGCATTCCACCTCAGATGACCCCGGCGCATATCGGGCGGCAGAGGAATATGCTTTGTGGCCGTTGGGCGACCCAGTCACGCGGTTGAAGGACCACCTCATTACCATCGGCGCGTGGAGCGATGCACAGCATGACGCGCTGCTCGTGGAATTGTCGGAATATGTGAAGGCCATTCAGAAAGAGGCTGAACAAAATGGTATTCTCGGCCATGGCTTACATCATCCGTTCGAGACGATGTTCGAGGATGTGTTTGAAGAAATGCCGTGGCATCTGAAAGAGCAATGCGCGCAAATGCTTGAGGAACAAGAGGATAAATTTGGCCCCGATTGGGAGGCGCGTTGATGTCAGAGCCTGCCACAAAAACGATGAATATGATCGAGGCGATTAACAGCGCGTTGGATATCATGCTCGCCAAAGATCCCGAAGTCGTCATCATGGGCGAAGATGTCGGCTATTTCGGCGGCGTGTTCCGCGCGACTGCGGGGTTGCAAGCCAAGCATGGCAAGACGCGCGTGTTCGATACCCCAATTAGCGAATGCGGCATCATTGGCGTTGGCGTTGGCATGGCGGCTTATGGCTTGCGCCCCGTGCCCGAAATTCAGTTTGCCGATTATATCTATCCCGGCCTTGACCAATTGGTGAGCGAGGCGGCGCGCTTGCGCTACCGTTCGGCCAATGACTTTATTTGCCCCATGACGGTGCGCTCGCCCTTTGGTGGCGGCATCTTCGGTGGGCAGACGCATAGCCAAAGTCCGGAGAGCCTATTTACCCATGTGTGTGGGATCAAGACCGTCATTCCGGCCACACCTTATGATGCCAAGGGCCTTTTGATCGCGGCTATTGAAGACAATGATCCGGTTGTCTTTTTCGAACCTAAACGCATCTATAATGGCCCGTTTACGGGTTATTATGACCGCCCCGTTGAGCCATGGTCAAAACATGACGGAAGTGCAGTTCCGCAAGGCTATTATCGTATCGATCTGGGCAAGGCGGCGGTTGTGCGCGAAGGCGCGGCGGTTACCGTTTTAACCTATGGCACTATGGTGCATGTCGTGAAGGCTGTCGTTGCCGAACATGGCATTGACGCCGAAATCATTGACCTGCGTACATTGTTGCCGCTCGACATTGAAACCATCGAGGCATCGGTTAAGAAAACAGGCCGATGCATGGTCGTGCATGAAGCGACGCGAACAAGCGGCTTTGGCGCGGAATTGGCGGCGCAGGTGCAGGAACGGTGTTTTTATCATCTTGAAGCGCCTGTTGAGCGCGTGACGGGCTTTGACACGCCTTACCCACACAGCCTGGAATGGGCCTATTTCCCTGGACCCGTGCGGCTTGCCCGCGCCTTTGACAAGATCATGAAGGACTGACGCGATGCCCAAATTTACATTCAATCTGCCTGACATTGGTGAAGGCATTGCAGAGGCCGAAATCGTCGCTTGGCACGTGAAGGTTGGCGATATCATCTCCGAAGACCAGCCGCTTGCCGATATGATGACCGACAAGGCGACGGTTGAAATGGAAAGCCCGGTTTCGGGTGTTGTCACCAAGGTTGCGGGCGAAGCGGGCGATGTGATAGCCATTGGCGCGATGCTTGTGGAAATTGAGGTCGCTGGCGATGCCGACAATGAGGCAGAAAAGCCAGCAAAAGAGCCGATTTTGGCTGTGGTCGAGGATGAAAATCCGCATGCGCCAGAGCCTGTCTCTATCGCAGAAGTCACCCCTCCACCCGTTGCCCCTCCACCCGTCGCCCCAACAGCAATGCAGCATGCCACGCCCGCCGTCGACAAGGTCACGGCATCGCCCGCCGTGCGTCAGCGCGCCAAAGACCTTGGGGTCGATTTGGCGGACGTCAAGGCAGCAGGCGGGCATGTTCGCCACGCCGACCTCGATGCGTTTTTAACCTATGGAACGCAGTTGGGCTATCGCCCTGCGCAGTTCCATGCGCGGCGCGCGGATGAGGCCGTCAAGGTCATCGGCATGCGCCGCCGGATTGCCGACAATATGGCAGCGTCGAAACGGCACATCCCGCATTTCACTTATGTCGAGGAATTCGACGTTACCGCCATCGAAGCGATGCGCGCAGACTTGAACGCCAATCGCGGGTCAAAGCCAAAGCTGACGATGTTGCCGATGTTGATCGTCGCAATTTGCAAGACCATTCCGCAGTTTCCGATGATCAACGCGCGTTTCGATGATGAAGCTGGAATCGTCACCCGCCATGGTGCCGTGCATTTGGGTATGGCGACGCAGACCGATGCTGGCCTGATGGTGCCTGTCATTCGTGATGCGCAGGACCGGAATATCTGGCAATTGGCGACCGAAATCGCGCGCTTGGCCGACGCGGCGCGCAGTGGCTCTGCAAAAAGCGAAGAGCTATCGGGCTCAACCCTGACACTCACATCGCTTGGCCCGCTCGGCGGGATTGCAACCACGCCCGTTATCAATCGTCCAGAAGTGGCGATTATCGGCCCGAACAAGATTGTGGAGCGCCCCATGTTTGTTGGCGACACTATTGAGGCGCGCAAGTTGATGAACCTGTCCATCAGTTGCGACCACCGTGTCGTCGATGGTTGGGATGCCGCCAATTATGTTCAGGCTCTCAAAAAACTGATCGAGACGCCCGTCCTGTTGTTCACAGCCTGATTTGCAACTCGGCACGGGCGTCCCTGCGCGGCGCGTAGGGGCTCAAGAACGATCGGTGGTGCTGTGTTGCCGCACCAACCCCTATATGTGCGCTCTACGGGCCTTCCCGGAAGTATCTGGGTGACGTTATTAGGGCATTCTTTTGTTAGGGTCAGGACCACTTAAATGCACCATCGAGGTTTGAGGCCATTTTGACGGCGCGATAGTGCGTTTAAAAGGTCCTGGCCCTAAGTTGGTGAAAGGTGATGTCGCCGAATATGCCCTTTTATGACAAATGGCGTTGACAGAATCTTGCGCCGCTTATAGTGCGCCCCCACCGCAAGTTAGCGGGTGTAGCTCAGTTGGTTAGAGCGCCGGCCTGTCACGCCGGAGGTCGCGGGTTCGAGCCCCGTCACTCGCGCCACTTCTTTCAAGTATTTACGCTTGAGGTGGTGCTCGGAACGATCCCGTCTCCATCCAGATCATCAGTGGCCGCATCGGCGCTATCCAGATGATACCTGCAACCAGATAGATGATACTCTGGATCGCAATGTTCTGCGCCCCGATAAAATCGGATGCACTGACAATGATGCCCGACCAGAGCAATATAATCAGCAATATTGCCATCATTCCGGCAGGTTTCCGCCAAGTGGGTTGTTTGCGTGGTGTTGTCATAAGGTCATCCATGATTTTTCAGTGAGTATAGCGTCCAATGGCATGTCCCAAATGTCCGATGCGAGGGCGGGCGCATGTTGAACGGACCATGCAAGGCCAATAACCACGGCTTGGTCCAGTAGGCTCAAGGCGCGGTCATAATGTCCGGCACCTTGTCCAAGCCGCATCAAACGGGCATCAAAGGCCACTAAGGGTGCGAGAACGACATCTGGCGTGCATAAGGGGGCATCTTCGGCAGGTTGCTGCAATCCAAAGGGGCCGGGAACCAGATCATCACCGGGCGTCCAACGCAGGAAGCGCATCGGTGCGGTCTTGCTCGTAACATGGGGCAGGGCAATGTCGCAGCCCATTTTATGTGCCTGTGTCAACAATGCGGCTGGATTAACTTCGGAACCAATAGCGATGTAACCGGCCACAATCTTGCCCGGTAAAAGATATTGCGCCATCGGACTTGGTACACTGGAGAAGGCCAGCGCGCGATCCTGCGGCGACAGTGCATCTACAAACTGGTCACGCTTATGGCGGAATTCCAACCGCTGCGACTGCTTGTCAAAATTTGGTTGCACAATTTTTCCTGAAAAATGTTGGCGGAACCACCATGGGTCGTTTCCCGGAATATCCTCTGACGCCAGGACGTCAGGTGGGCACCGTGTGATCTGGACCTTAAGGTTTCCCAAACGGCCCAGGCAGGGACAGCTCCCTTAGATAGATAATCGCCTCAGGGATGTTCTCATCAGTTCGTGCCGGACAGTTCCGCCATCATCCAATATAAGCCACTTACGTTAATTCTCAAGCCTTAGCGCCAGATTTTCCAGCCGGGTCGCAACCCCCTCTAATATATCGCAGGATTGCATCATTGCGGCCGAAGGCCCCGCAGTATCGGCGGTCACTGTGCCACCTGTATCATGCAATTTGTCGGCGAGCATCAACGCAGAAAACAGCAGCGCGCGCGTTTCTGTCAAGCCACGTGCGCCGCCAGCCACTTCAAGCGCAGTGGCGTCCACCATAGCGCCCAGTTGCAGCAGGCGCTGTTCTTCTCCGGCGTTACACGCAACGAAATAGTCGCGACCAGCGATAGATAATTTAACGTCGGGCATCAGCGCGCATCCGCCAAAATCTTGTCCAAATCTTGAACGGCCATGCGTGTTTCAGATTTTAGCTTCTCATGCCGTTCGGCAAGGTCATTATCGCCTGCGGATGCAGGCGCGATTGCCGATTTTTCGATGCGCGACAGGGCACTCTCTATACGGCCGATTGCCACAAAAAAACGTTGTTCTATCATGGGTTAGTTTCCTTTGCTGAGGAAGCTTAGCAGAGACTTTGCCGTATGCAAATGTGTGAACGCGTTTATAAGCACAAATTCATGGGGAAAAGCCCCCTCGCTCACTTGACGCTTTGCGCTTGAAACCGCAAGGGTTCGGTCCAACGATTCGGCGGTGCTGCTCAAATGAATGTGCCCCGCCACCCGCTCCCACCTGGGAGTAACCATTGGGGAAAAAGAACATGACCGTCAGTGACCAGCAAATGGCCAATGCAATTCGGGCACTGGCCATGGATGCTGTGCAGGCCGCAAATAGTGGTCATCCCGGCATGCCCATGGGCATGGCCGATGTCGCAACGGTGCTATATTCAAAATTTCTGAAATTCGACCCAAAAGCCCCCGATTGGGCCGACCGCGACCGTTTTGTTTTGTCCGCTGGCCACGGTTCGATGTTCGCTTATGCGACCTTATACCTTACTGGCTATGCAAGCCCGACCATCGAAGATATCCGCAATTTCCGTCAATTGGGTAGCCCATGTGCGGGACATCCTGAAAACTTCCTGATCGACGGCATTGAATGCACCACCGGCCCATTGGGGCAGGGCTTAGCTATGGCCGTCGGTATGGCAGTTGCGGAACGCCATCTGAATGCGCGCTTTGGCGATGATCTGGTCGATCACCGGACTTGGGTTGTGGCTGGAGATGGCTGCCTGATGGAGGGCATTAACCATGAAGCCGTTGGTCTGGCCGGGCATCTTGGGTTGGGACGCTTGATTGTGTTCTGGGACGACAACCGCATCACCATCGATGGTTCGACCGACCTTTCCACCAGCGAAGACATTGCAGGACGGTATCTTGCCAGTGGCTGGCATGTTGAGGCTTGCGATGGTCATGATTTCAATGACATAGAGCGCGCAATTAACGCAGCATTGGCGGATAATCGCCCCTCATTAATTGCCTGCCGGACGTTAATCGGCAAGGGATCACCCAATAAAGAAGGTACCAAAGCGCCGCATGGCAGCCCGCTTGGCGCAGATGAAATAGTTGCGACACGCGCTGCTCTTGACTGGCCCTATCCTGCATTCGAAATACCTGAGGATATCCTTGGGGCATGGCGAGCAACGGGTAAAGCAGGTGCAGCTGCACATGCGGAGTGGAACTCTAGGCTCTCGGTATCGGCCAAGAACGGCGCGTTCACAACCGCCATGTCGGGCGAACCAATGAATGCATGGCTGAAGCCGCATCTCGATAGCTTGATTGCGGCACCGCAAAAGATTGCGACGCGAAAGGCATCCGAAATCGCGCTGACGGCTGCAACGGCAGCGATATCGGAACTGTTGGGTGGGTCTGCCGATTTGACGGGCTCCAACTTTACCCGCACTGCGTCCACCAACACATTGGATAAAAATGACTATTCGGGTCGCTATATCAATTATGGCATTCGCGAATTTGGGATGGCTGCGGCGATGAACGGCATGGCGCTGCATGGTGGTATCATTCCTTATGGCGGCACATTCCTTATCTTTTCCGACTATTGCCGTGCCGCCATTCGGCTGTCCGCTCTGCAAGAAACCCGTGTCATTTACGTCATGACACACGACTCCATCGGTGTTGGCGAAGATGGCCCGACGCACCAACCCATTGAGCAGATTATGTCGATGCGGCTTATCCCAAATTTGGATGTGTATCGGCCATGTGATACGATTGAGACCGCCGAATGCTGGGCCTTGGCGATTGAAAGCGCGTCCACGCCTTCGGTGCTGGCGCTTTCGCGGCAAAATCTGCCACAACTGCGCACGGACATTAGCGAGAATTTCTCCGCCAAGGGTGCTTACAAATTGCGCGCGGCGAAAGCGGCACGCAAGGTCATCCTTGTTGCGACCGGTTCCGAAGTGGAGATTGCTGCTGTGGTGGCTGACAGGCTCGAAGCACAAGGCATTGGCGCGGACGTGGTCTCGATGCCAAGCTGGGAGCGGTTTGACGCACAACCGGCGTCGTACAAAACGGAACTGTTACCAACAGATACGCTGCGCGTGTCCATTGAGGCTGGCACAACCATGGGGTGGGAACGTTATGTCGGCGACGGACTTCGGATCGGTATCGACAGCTTTGGCGCTTCTGCACCCATTGAGGCGCTTTATGAACATTTTGGCCTGACGGCTGACAAAATCACCCCTCAAATTGTCGCCCGCTTGGGCTGATAGGAGCAGATATGACAGTGAAAGTAGCAATTAACGGTTTTGGTCGCATTGGCCGTTTGGTCGCCCGCGCGATTTTGGAACGCGATGACCATGATCTGGAACTGGTCGCAATTAACGATCTTGCACCCGCCAAGGCAAATGCCCTATTGTTCAAACGTGACAGCGTACATGGGGCCTTCCCCGGCACGGTTGAGGCCGATGGCAATGACATCATCGTCAACGGTAAGCGTATTCATGTGACGGCAGAACGTGACCCGGCCAATTTGCCGCACGCCGCCAATGGCGTCGATATTGCGTTGGAGTGCACCGGTTTCTTTACAGACCGCGTCAGCGCCGAAAAGCATCTCGCGGCTGGCGCAAAGCGCGTTCTGATCTCCGCGCCCGGTAAGAATGTCGACAAGACGGTTGTTTTTGGCGTCAATCATGAAGTGTTGAGCGCCGCCGATATCATCGTGTCAAACGCAAGCTGCACGACCAACTGCCTGGCGCCAATGGCGAAGGTCCTGAACGATGCCATTGGTATTGAACGTGGATTGATGACCACGATCCATAGCTACACCAATGATCAAAAGATCTTGGACCAAATCCACGATGACATGCGTCGTGCGCGTGCTGCGGGCATGTCGATGATCCCCACAACGACAGGTGCTGCGCGCGCTGTTGGCGAAGTTATGCCAGAGCTGAAGGGCAAGCTGGACGGTTCTGCGATCCGCGTGCCTACGCCGAATGTCAGCATCGTTGACCTGACCTTCACCCCAAAGCGCGATACCAGCGTCGAAGAAGTCAACGCCCTGTTGAAAGCGGCGTCAATAGGCGCTTTAAAGGGTGTTTTAGACTATTCGGATGAGCCCTTGGTCTCAATTGACTATAATCATTGCCCCGCAAGTTCGACGATCGACAGCTTGGAAACCGCCGTGATCGACGGCAAGCTTGTGCGCGTATTGAGCTGGTATGACAATGAATGGGGCTTCTCCAACCGCATGGTTGATACCGCCGGTGTCATGGGCAAGTTTCTGTAAGGATTGATCAATGGCATTCCGCACGCTCGACGACCTCGGCGATATCAAGGGCAAATGCGCTTTAGTGCGCGTTGACCTGAACGTGCCTATGGCTGACGGGCGCGTGACCGATGAAACGCGCATGCGTGCGTTGTTGCCGACGGTGCTGGAACTGGCGGATAAGGGGGCCAAGGTCCTTCTGCTCGCACATTTTGGGCGTCCCAAGGGCGCGAAGCATAGTGAAATGTCGGTATCGATGGTGCTTGATGCCTTGCAAGAGGTGCTCGGCCGCGAGATCATGTTCGTGCCGGAAATAGCGGGTGATGTGGTTGCGCAGTCCATTGGTATATTGGCCGATGGTGATATCGCACTCCTCGAAAACACGCGGTTTTGGCCGGGCGAGGAATCGAATGATCCTGAACTTGCACGCGCCGTTGCCACCAACGGCGATTTTTACGTAAACGACGCCTTTTCTGCGGCGCATCGTGCGCATATGTCGACTGAAGGGCTCGCGCATGTCCTGCCAGCTTATGCTGGCCGTGCCATGGAGGCCGAGTTGAAGGCGCTTCAAGCTGCCTTGGGCTCGCCCGAGCATCCCGTCGCCGCTGTCGTTGGCGGGGCAAAGGTTTCCACTAAGCTCGACGTGCTAAACAATCTGGTCAAGCAGGTTGACCATTTGATTATCGGCGGCGGTATGGCGAATACCTTTTTGGCTGCGCGCGGTGTCAATGTCGGAAAATCCTTGTGCGAGCATGATCTGGCGGATCAAGCAAATGCGATTATGGATGCGGCGGATTCAGCAGGCTGCACGGTCCATCTGCCCTATGATGTTGTAACGTCGGTCGAATTCCGCGCAAACCCGCCAATCCGGACGGTCAATGTGCATGAAGTGGCAGCGGATGAAATGATTTTAGATGTGGGCCCTGCCGCTGTTGAGGCATTGGCCGATGTTTTGAAAAACTGCCGCACTTTGGTGTGGAACGGGCCATTGGGTGCTTTCGAGATTGAACCTTTTGACGCCGCAACGGTCTCATTGGCGCGGACGGCGGCTGCCCTGACCCGGGAAGGGTCGCTAGTATCGGTTGCAGGGGGTGGCGATACCGTTGCTGCTCTTGCCCATGCGGGCGTGACTGAAGATTTCACATTTGTTTCGACTGCAGGCGGCGCTTTCCTCGAATGGATGGAGGGAAAGCCGCTTCCGGGGGTCGATGCTTTAAATATCGCTTAAACCTGCGGGGCAATGCCCCGTTTTTTTCAATTGCCGATGCATACGTATGCAAGGCCAGATAATGGGATGCCAACAATGAATTACGACGAAATGCTTGCAAAAGTGTCCACCGCCTCGGGCTTTATTGCGGCACTCGATCAGAGCGGTGGATCAACGCCCAAGGCGCTCAAGGGCTATGGCATAGAGGAAGATGCCTACACGACCGATGAAGAGATGTTCGGCCTTATCCACAACATGCGTGCGCGGATCATTACTGCACCAAGCTTTTCCGGCGAGAAGGTGCTGGGCGCGATATTGTTCGAACGCACGATGGACGGTGAAGCAGGCGGCAAACCCGTGCCGATGGCATTGCAAGAGCGCGGCGTCGTGCCGTTCCTGAAGGTAGACAAGGGGCTTGAGGACGAAGCAGACGGCGTTCAAATGATGAAGCCAATGCCAGACTTGGATGCGTTGCTCCAACGCGCCAAAGCCAAAGGCGTGTTTGGCACAAAAAAGCGCTCCGTCATCAATCAAGCCTCGCCATCCGGCATTGCCGCGATCGTAAAACAGCAATTTGATGTGGCCGAACAAATCCTCGCTGCTGGATTGATGCCGATTATCGAGCCTGAGGTGAACATCAAAAGCGTTGATCGCGCGCACAGCGACATCATCCTGCGCGATGAAATCTTGAAAGCGCTCGATAACGTATCGGCCGATCACAAGGTGATGTTGAAACTGTCGATTCCCGCAGAGGCAGGTACGTTTGATGCGCTGATCAATCACCCGCGCGTGCTGCGCGTTGTCGCGCTCTCCGGCGGCTATGCCCGTCCCGAGGCTTGTGCTGAACTCGCCAAGAATAAAGGCATGATCGCCAGCTTCTCCCGCGCTTTGTTGGAAGATTTACGTCACCAGATGACCGGAGAGGAATTTGATGCCGCGCTTGCCAGCGCCATTGACGAAATCCACGCAGCATCCGCAACCTAGGGTAAGGACCACTTATGCGCAAGAAGTTTGCCGCCAGCCTAAAGCCCCGCTAATGAGCGCGGCATGAAAGAATTTCCCTGCCAGTTATACTTGATCTCACCGCTTGACGTAGGCGGTGAATTTCCCGCCCAGCTTGAGGCTGCCTTATCCGCTGGTCCCGTTGCAGCGTTCCAGTTTCGGGTAAAAGATGTGGATCAGCATGAGGCGGCGACGCTCGCGGAACCATTGCAGGCCATTTGCGCCGCGCATGACGTCGCGTTCATCGTGAATGACAGTGTGGCTTTGGCCAAGCGGTTGAAAGCCGACGGCGTGCATATGGGGCAGGGCGATGGCGACGTGCGTGAGGCGCGTGAACTGCTTGGCCGCGACGCACAGATTGGCGTTACGTGTCATAACAGCCGTCATCTGGCGATGGAGGCAGCCGAGGCCGGGGCCGATTATGTGGCCTTTGGCGCTTTTTTCCCCACAGCGACGAAGACGGTTGAGCATGTCGCTGAACTCGACACGTTACAGAAATGGTCGTTTGTGACGGAGGTCCCCTGCGTTGCCATTGGCGGCATCACATCAGACAATGCCAAGCCATTAATCGATGCAGGCGCGGATTTCATAGCGGTGAGCAGCGCGGTGTGGAACCATCCGCAGGGTCCCGCCGAAGCGGTCAGGGCGTTCAACGCATTGCTTGCCTAATGGCGCCGTCATCGTTAAAGGCCGCGTCCATCGGCACGTTTTTGCGTGCCTGCTCTTTCCATCTGTCAAGCGAGTGCACTCATGAAAATCAACGCGGTTGAAATCAAGCCGGGTAACATATTGGAATATGAAGGCGGCCTATGGCGTGTCGTAAAGACCGCGCACACCCAACCGGGTAAGGGCGGCGCATATATGCAGGTTGAGCTCAAGAATCTCCGCGACGGCCGCAAGAACAATATCCGTTTCCGTTCGGCCGAAAGCGTCGAAAAAGTGCGCCTTGACCAGAAAGATTTTCAGTTTCTCTATGCAGAGGGCGATAATCTGGTGTTCATGGACAAGGAAACCTATGATCAGGTGACTTTGCCTAGCGACCTTCTGGGTGACGCTGCCGCTTTCCTTCAGGACGGCATGGACGTTGTGATGGAAATGTATGATGACGAAGCGCTCTCGGTCGCTTTGCCGGACCAAATCGAGGCTACGATTGTCGAAGCGGACGCAGTGGTAAAAGGCCAGACGGCGTCATCTAGCTATAAGCCTGCAATTCTCGACAATGGCGTGCGCGTGATGGTGCCGCCGTTCATCAGCGCGGGTACGCGGATCGTTGTCGATGTCTACGAACGGGAATATGTCCGGAAGGCTGACTAATGCCAGCATTAACCGGTCTTTTGACCATCATGGAAAAAGCAGCTCGTAAAGCGGGTGGCAAGCTTCGCCGCGATTTTGGTGAGATTGAACATTTGCAGGTTTCCCAAAAGGGGCCTGCAGACTTTGTATCGAAAGCCGACGAGCGCGCTGAAGATACGATTTTCCGGGAACTTGAAATCGCACGTCCCGATTGGGGCTTTCTAATGGAAGAAGGCGGCGAGATTTCAGGTGCGGAGGGTAAACCACGCTTCATAGTCGATCCGCTCGACGGAACGAGCAACTTCCTGCACGGAATTCCGCATTTTGCGATTTCGATTGCCGTGCAAGATCCAAAGCCTGATGGTTCGGGCTGGGGCGATATTTTCGCGGGTCTTGTCTACAACCCGATCACGGACGAAAGCTTCTGGGCCGAACGGGGCAAGGGGGCTTGGCTTGGCAACCGCCGTTTACGGGTATCCGCACGCCGTCAGCTAAACGAGGCTCTGATTGCCACAGGCACGCCTTATAAGGGCCATGGCGATTTTGAAGAATGGACCAAGATTTTTGGGGCCATCGGACCTTCGGTTTCGGGCGTTCGGCGTTTTGGCGCAGCAAGCCTTGATCTCGCTTGGCTGGCCGCTGGCCGATATGATGGTTTCTGGGAAAGCGGCTTATCTCCGTGGGATACGGCAGCTGGATGTCTGCTTGTGCGCGAGGCGGGGGGCTTTGTAACCGACTATCGGGGACGCAGCCCGCATATCGCAGATGTTCAGGTTTTGGCGGCAAATGACATTCTCCACAGCAAGCTACATAAGCTGTTGGTTGGGGCCATAAAATAAATCGCGAAAATGGCACCAAAAATGCCGAGTCTTGGCCTTGCAGGTCTGGATTCTTCTGCCTAAAAGCGCCGCAACTTACGGGGTTTCGGAAACGAGTCTGATATGACTGATTTGTCGCAATATTTGCCCATACTGCTTTTCCTCGTGGTGGCGCTTGCGCTGTCGTCGGCTTTTGTGTTTCTGCCGATGGGTGTTTCACGATTAACTGGCACGCACAAGCCTACCGAGGCGAAGCTCACCGAGTATGAGTGCGGCTTTCCAGCATTCGAAGATTCGCGTAGTCAGTTTGACGTTCGCTTCTACCTCGTTGCGATTTTGTTTATCATTTTTGATCTTGAGGCCGCCTTTTTGTTTCCATGGGCGGTCAGCCTGGGTGAAACAGGCTGGATCGGTTGGGGCACCATGATGCTGTTCCTGTTCGAATTGGTCATCGGATTTATCTATGCATGGAAAGTGGGAGCACTCGAATGGGAGTAATCGCGCCATCACACTCTGACGTGCAAGCGCCGGATGCAGCGTTCTTTAAGGATATTGAAAGCGAAGTGAACGACAAGGGTTTTGTCGTTTCTTCGGCCGAAGACCTGTTTAATTGGGCGCGGACCGGGTCTTTGTGGCCAATGACCTTTGGGCTTGCGTGCTGCGCAGTTGAAATGATCCACGGTTATATGCCGCGTTACGACTTTGAACGTTTTGGCATCGCACCGCGCGCGTCACCGCGTCAGTCGGACGTGATGATCGTCGCAGGCACGCTCTGCAACAAAATGGCACCTGCGTTGCGCAAGGTCTATGACCAGATGTCCGAACCCAAATATGTCATTTCCATGGGTAGCTGCGCCAATGGCGGTGGCTATTATCATTACAGTTACAGCGTTGTGCGCGGTTGCGACCGTGTTGTACCGGTAGACATTTATGTACCCGGGTGCCCGCCCACTGCCGAAGCGTTGCTTTACGGTATTATGCAGTTGCAGCGCAAAATCCGCCGGACAGGGACCATCGAACGGTGACCCATTCTGCGCCCCTGATCAAAACGCCCGATGGCACGATAGAATCTATATCAAAAGCGATGGGCAAGCATTTGGTTTCTATAGAAGAAGCCAATGGTGAAGTTGCCGTGCACATTCACTGTGATGCGTTGGTCGAATGCATGATCCAATTGCGCGACGAATGTGCGTATCAGCAGTTGATGGAAATTGCGGGCGTTGACTGGCCTGATCGTGACCCACGTTTTGAAATTGTCTATTGTCTGCTGAGCCTGACCAAAAACCACCGTATTCGCGTGCATTTGACGACGAATGAGGATCATCCTGTGCCGTCGGTCACCAGCATTTGGCCCGTCGCCGGATGGTTGGAACGCGAAGTGTTCGACATGTATGGCGTATTATTCTCCGGCAACGCGGATTTGCGCCGCATACTGACCGATTACGGTTTTTCGGGACACCCGCAGCGTAAGGACTTTCCGTTGTCGGGCTATGTTGAGCTGCGCTATTCCGAAGAGGAAAAGCGCGTGAAATATGAACCCGTGCAATTGGCGCAGGATTTCCGCAATTTCGACTTTCTTAGCCCTTGGGAAGGCGCGGATTATGTCCTGCCGGGCGATGAGAAAAGCGGCGAGGGCGCTGGCAACGGCGCGCCGCCGCCGCCTACACCCAAAACAACCGATACCGCGGCGCAGACCGGTGCCGGTAACGCTGCGAACAAAGAAGCGGTCAAGCGCAGCGTGCGCAAACCAAAGGCGACGGGAGACAAGGCATGAGCATGCAGCAAGATCTCGCGCCGACCACTGGCGATGAAGTCATCCAGAATTACACGATCAACTTTGGGCCACAGCACCCCGCAGCGCACGGCGTTTTGCGTCTGGTGATGGAACTGGATGGCGAAATCGTCGAGCGGCTTGACCCGCATATCGGCCTTTTGCACCGTGGCACCGAGAAACTGATCGAGTATAAAACCTATTTGCAGGCTTTGCCATATTTCGACCGGTTGGATTACGCGTCGCCGATGGCGATGGAGCATAGCTATGTGCTCGCGATTGAGAAGTTGTTGGACCTCGAAGTGCCCCTTCGCGCGCAATATCTGCGCGTATTGTTCGCCGAACTAACGCGGATCAAGAATCACACGCTGAACATTGCGCACCACATTATCGATGTCGGCGCGATGACGCCGCCTTTGTGGCTGTATGAAATCCGCGAAGACATCATGGGCTTTTATGAACGCGCCAGCGGTGCGCGTATGCACGCGGCATGGTTCCGTCCCGGCGGCGTGCATCAGGATGTGCCGTTAAAGCTTTTAACCGATATTGCCGAGTGGCTCGATGACCGCATGCCGCGCTTGTTTGAGGACGCAATGTCGTTGGTAGTCGACAACCGCATTTTCAAACAACGCAATGTCGACATCGCGATCGTGTCAAAGGAAGACGCGATCAAATGGGGCTTTTCCGGCCCGATGATCCGTGGCGCGGGCATCCCCTGGGATATCCGCAAAAGCCAGCCTTATGACGTCTATGACCGGATGGAATTCGACATTCCCGTCGGCACACGCGGCGATTGCTACGACCGGTTCATGGTCCGCGTCGAAGAAGTGCGCCAATCGGTCCGCATCATGAAGCAATGCTTGCAACAGATGCCCGAAGGTCCGGTATGCAGCGACGACCGAAAGGTCGCACCGCCCAATCGCGCCGAAATGAAACAGTCGATGGAAGCGTTGATCCATCACTTCAAATTGTACACCGAAGGCTTCAAAGTGCCCGCAGGCAGCGTCTATGTCGCCACCGAAAGCCCCAAGGGCGAATTTGGCGTCTACCTAGTCGCCGACGGCAGCAACAAGCCCTATCGCTGCAAAATCCGGCCAACAGCCTTTTCGCACCTTCAAGCGATGGATTTCATGACTCGTGGGCATATGCTGGCGGATACGACCGCAATCTTGGGCGCGCTCGACATCGTTTTTGGGGAGTGTGACCGCTGATGTCTCGCGAGCTTATGTTTTTGGCATCGGCGGCATTTGGTTCGGTCGCGTTGGTCGCGGCCTATCTCTATTTGTTTCATGCCGAGGTGTCGGCAAAAGAAGTGGGCTCGACCGCTGCGGCCATGATGTTTGGCGCGTATATCGGGCGGATTTGGGGACGGAAAGAAGCACATGGCTGACGCAGTAAATATCCCCAACGAAGCCGAAACTGTGTTAAGCGGCGCGTTTCCGATGACTAGACTCTCGACAGCCACCCAAATGATCGTGCATTATAACGCGCAAGATGCTGACTCTTACGTTGCGTTGATGACCGGCGATGCCTGCGAAGCCAGCTATCGCGGTGCTGTGGTGCGTGAGGGGAAAGAAGGCACGCGGGCAGGCCTGAACGCCATGTTCGCCGAATTTCCGGAAAACAGGGCCGAAATTCTGACTGCCTATGAACTCGGCGATTATGTCGCGTTGCATGAACGTGTGTTTCGCTCAGCGACGGCAGAGCCGTTTGAAGTGATGTCCATCTACAGTTTTGAAGGCGACAAAGTCAGTCGCGTGGAGTTTGTGCGATGACAAATCCTCAGCTCTCTTCATTCGTCACCCTGAACTTGTTTCAGGGTCCATCGTGCAGCCAGTCCGGCGCGTGCAGTGGCCAAACTGAATCGGAAACATTGCGTTCGATTTCAAAAATTGAGCGTGCAGATAAATGGACCCTGAAACAAGTTCAGGGTGACGGAGTGTGTGGTGGCTGATTCAGTAGCAATCCCCAACGAAGCAGAAACCCGTGCGACATGGGGCAGCTTTGCCTTTTCGCCGGAATATAAGGCCAAAGCCGATATGTATATCGGCCGCTATCCCGCCGGACGGCAGCAATCGGCCGTGATGGCGTTGCTTGACCTGGCGCAACGTCAGGTCGGCGAAGAAACGCAGACGCAAGGCTGGTTGCCGGTGCCGGTGATCGAATATGTCGCGAACTATCTCGGCATGCCCTATATGCGCACCTATGAGGTTGCGACCTTCTACACGATGTACAATCTCGCGCCCGTGGGCCGTTATCATGTGCAAGTGTGCGGGACCACGCCATGCATGTTGCGCGGGTCGGATGATATTATTGCGGCGTGCAAGAGCCGTGGGCTAGTGAAAAATGCGACGACACCTGATGGCATGTTTACGCTGACCGAAGTTGAATGCATGGGCAATTGCGCGTCGGCACCGATGGTGCAGATCAACGACGATAATTACGAAGATCTTGATCATAGCAGCATGACCGCGATCCTAAAAGACTTGGCCGAGGGCAAGCAGCCAAAGGTCGGCACGCAATTGCCGGGTCGGCACACGGTGGAACCTTATGGTGGCGTAACGACCTTGCATGCGATGGTGGACAAGAACCATGACTATCGGGGGGAATGGAAGTGAGCCATTACCTTCCAACTCAACGTCACCCTGAACTTGTTTCAGGGTCCATTTCGCTCCTTTACTCTTCGGTCTGCGTGGCACGATGGATGCTGGAACGTCAGTCACCAGAGGTGAAACAAGTTCAGCATGACCGCAGTTTAGGCGAGGTATTGCCGTAATGGAATTTCTCCCCCTCATCGGCATTCTCATCGCCGCGTTCGTCGCGTGGAAATTGCTCAAGGGCGTTATTAAGCTGGCCGTTATTGGTTTGCTGATCGCTGGGGCGGCTTGGTTTTTTATTGGAGGTTTGGGCTGATGCTCGCTGACAAAGACCGCATTTTCACCAACCTCTACGGCTATCAGGACTTCGCCCTGAAAGCGGCGCAGGCGCGTGGTGATTGGGACAAAACTGCTGACCTGATGAAGGTCGGGCAGGATGCGATTATTGAGGAAGTGAAGGCGTCGGGACTGCGCGGTCGCGGTGGTGCGGGCTTCCCGACGGGAATGAAGTGGAGCTTCATGCCGAAGGCCCCGACGCCTGAACGTCCCAATTTCCTCGTCATCAACGCCGATGAATCTGAGCCCGGTTCGTGTAAGGACCGCGAGATCATCCGCCACGATCCGCATAAACTGATTGAAGGCGCGCTGATCGCTGGCTTTGCGATGCGCGCCCGTGCGGCCTATATCTACATTCGCGGCGAGTATATTTTCGAAGCCAAGGTTCTCGAAAAAGCGGTTGCCGAGGCGTATTCGGCAGGTTTGCTGGGCAAGAATGCCGCAAAGTCGGGTTATGATTTTGACGTATTCGTCCATCGCGGCGCGGGCGCCTATATTTGCGGCGAAGAGACCGCGATGATAGAAAGCCTTGAGGGCAAAAAGGGCCAGCCGCGCCTGAAACCCCCATTTCCGGCAGGTGCAGGGCTGTATGGTTGCCCGACGACCGTGAACAATGTCGAGAGCATTGCGGTCGTGCCAACCATATTGCGGCGCGGCGCGGCGTGGTTCAAAGGCTTTGGTCGCGAGAATAACCATGGTACTAAGCTATTCCAAATCTCCGGCCATGTCGAAAAGCCATGCGTGGTCGAAGAAGAAATGGGCATCCCGTTTCGCGAGCTGATTGAAAAGCATTGCGGCGGCGTTCGCGGCGGTTGGGACAATTTGCTTGCCGTCATCCCCGGCGGTTCGTCAGTGCCATTGGTCCCTGCGGCGATGATGATGGACGTGCCGATGGATTTCGACGGCTGCAAGGCTGTTGGCTCCGGCCTTGGCACGGCGGCCATTATCGTCATGGATAAATCCACCGACATTGTGCGCGCGATTTCGCGATTGAGCTATTTCTACAAGCATGAAAGCTGCGGCCAATGCACACCCTGCCGCGAAGGCACAGGATGGATGTGGCGCGTGATGGAAAAGATGCGCACGGGCAATGCCGAGATTGGCGACATTGATACCTTGTATGATGTGACCAAACAGGTTGAAGGCCACACCATTTGCGCATTAGGCGACGCGGCGGCATGGCCGATTCAGGGGCTGATCAAGCACTTCCGCCCCGAGATGGAACGGCGGATTATTGAGGCTAAGGGTGACAATATGTTGGAGGCGGCGGAATGAAGGTCGATTTTTCCAAAAACGTCACCCTGAACTTGTTTCAGGGTCTATTTCGCCTTTCTGGGTCTGGATATGCTGCACAATGGATGCTGGAACGTCAGTCACCAGAGGTGAAACAAGTTCAGCATGACGGCAGATTGTTGGAGGCGGCGGAGTAAACATGCCTAAAGTCACTGTAGACGGTCTCGAACTCGAAGTCCCTGCTGGCGCTACCGTCCTTCAGGCGTGCGAGATGGCGGGGAAGGAAATTCCCCGTTTTTGCTATCATGAACGGCTGTCCATCGCGGGCAATTGCCGCATGTGCCTGGTGGAAGTTGCCCCCGGGCCGCCAAAGCCGCAGGCGTCTTGTGCGTTGCCCGCTACCGAGGGCCAGATCATCCGCACCGATACGCCAATGGTCAAAAAGGCGCGTGAGGGGGTGATGGAATTTTTGCTCATCAACCACCCGCTTGATTGCCCGATTTGCGACCAAGGTGGCGAATGCGATTTGCAGGACCAAAGCGTGGCTTATGGGCGTGGTGCTTCGCGTTTTGAGGAAAACAAGCGCGCGGTTACCGAAAAATATATGGGGCCGCTCGTCAAAACGGTGATGACGCGCTGCATTCAGTGCACCCGCTGCGTCCGTTTTGCCGAAGAAGTCGCCGGCATCGAAGAGGTTGGCGCGATTGGTCGCGGCGAGAATATGCAAATCACGACCTATCTTGAGCACGCCATGCAAAGCGAGCTTTCGGGCAATGTCGTTGACCTGTGCCCCGTTGGTGCCTTGACCGCGAAACCTTATGCTTTTGAGGCGCGTCCGTGGGAATTGAAAAAGACCCCAAGCATCGACGTCATGGACGCCGTGGGCACCAACATCCGTCTCGACAGCCGGGGCAGGGCCGTATTGCGCGCCTTGCCGCGCATCAATGACGATGTGAACGAAGAATGGGCGTCGGACAAAACACGCCATGCCGTTGATGGCCTGATGCATCGCCGTTTGGACAAGCCTTATATCCGCAAGGATGGGAAGCTGGTCGCGGCAGAGTGGGCTGAGGCTTTTGAAGCCATTAAGGCGCATTGGACCGGCGCAGCGGCGGTGCTGGCAGGGGATCAGGTCGATTGCGAAACCATGTTCGCCGCGCGCGAGCTGGCTGGGGCATCAATGTTAGAAGGTCGCCAGACGGGATTGGCTTATGACACGTCCTCCCTGTCTGCGGTGAATTTCAACACCACGATATCCGGCATCGAAAATGCCGATGTGATCTTGTTGGTCGGCAGCGATTTGCGGCGTGAGGCACCATTGGTGAACACAAGGCTTCAAAAGGCCATTCGCAAGCGTAAGGCAAAGGTGTTTGCCATCGGACCCGTGACGGACCTGACGTATAAGGTCGAGTGGCTGGGCGATGACCTGAGCGCGCTGACCAAATTGCCTAAGGCCTTGTCCGATGCATTGAAGACCGCTGAACGTCCGGCGATCATCGTCGGTGGTGGTGCGCTGCGTTATCATGGCGTCCACGGCGCTGCTTTGGCCTTTGCGAAAAAATATGGGCTCGTCCGCGATGATTGGAACGGGTTTAACGTTCTGCATTTTGCCGCGGCGCGGATGGGTGGCCTAATGCTTGGCTACGCACATGACGGCGGCATCAAGAAGCTGGCGGCGGCCCAGCCGAAGCTGGCGTTTTTCCTTGGCGCGGATGAGGTGGATTACAGCCTGTTTGCCGACAGCTTCAAAGTCTATGTCGGCCATCATGGCGACGATTTTAATAGGGGGGGGGGCGCGCATCATGCCGACGTCATTTTGCCCGGCGCAGCGTATAGCGAAAAATCGGGCACCTATGTGAACTTGGAAGGCCGCGTTCAACGCGGCGAGCGCGCGGTATTCCCGCCCGGCGATGCCCGCGAAGATTGGGCCATATTCCGCGCTTTGTCAGATGTGCTGGGCAAGCGCCTGCCGTTTGACAGCCTCGACGCCTTGCGCGCCGAAATGGCGAAGGCCGTGCCTGCTTTGGGTGTTGAAGGGTTGGCGGATTATGGTTGGTCAGAACCATCGCTGCCATCGGATGTGAACGGTAAAATTGTCGATTATCCGATCAAGGATTTCTACCTGACCAACGCCATTTGCCGCGCGTCCGAAACGATGCAGAAATGCTCGGCGGAACTGTTGCATGGCACACAATATTTGGAGGCGGCGGAATGACGAGCGCTAGCGCAATTCTACCTTCCAACGTCACCCTGAACTTGTTTCAGGGTCCATTTTGCCTTTCGGCGTCTGGATGTGCTGCACGATGGATGCTGAAACAAGTTCAGCATGACGTTTGTGGATGTGACGGTGGAGTGGAATAATGACATCCTTCTTCCAAAATCTCGGCATGAGTTATGAGGCCGCATGGTTCACAGCTACAATCGCGGCAATCCTCCTGATCGCGCTGCCGCTGATGCTCGCGGTGGCGATGATCATTTATGCGGAACGTAAATTATGGGCGGCTTTCGCATTGCGCCGGGGACCCAATGTCGTTGGTCCATTTGGGGTGCTGCAAAGTTTCGCCGATGGCTTGAAGGTATTCTTACAGGAAACCATCATCCCAAGCGCGTCGAACCGTGGCTTGTTCCTGATCGCGCCGATCATCACCTTTACCGTCGCATTAATGGCGTGGGCGGTCATTCCCTTTGCCGATGGCGTCGTGCTGTCGAATATCAATGTCGGCTTGCTCTACATTCTGGCGATCAGTAGCTTGGGCGTTTATGGCGTGGTCATTGCGGGATGGGCCTCCAACTCCAAATATCCATTCTATTCGGCGATGCGCGCCGCGGCGCAGATGATTTCCTATGAAGTTTCCATTGGCTTCATCTTGATCTGCGTCGTTCTTTGGGCTGGCACCTTCAACGTAAGCGGTATTGTTGAGGGGCAGCGTGGGCATATATTTGGCTTTATCAACGCCTATGCCTTCAACCCCTTGCTGTTCCCAATTGCGGTGATGTTCCTCATCAGCTCAATGGCGGAAACCGCCCGCGCGCCGTTCGATTTGACCGAAGCGGAAAGCGAATTGGTTGCCGGGTATCAGACCGAATATTCCTCCATGGCCTTCGCTTTGTTCTGGTTGGGGGAATATGCCAACGTCCTGTTGATGTGCGCGCTGAACGCGATCCTGTTCTGGGGCGGATATTTGCCACCTGTTGACTGGGCACCATTATACGCCGTTCCAGGCATCATCTGGTTCTTCGCCAAAATCCTTTTGATGTTCTTCATCTTCGCATGGGTGAAGGCAACCGTGCCGCGTTACCGTTATGATCAATTGATGCGTTTGGGTTGGAAAGTGTTCTTACCGATTTCGCTCTTCTGGGTCTTTTTGGTGAGCGGCTATCTTATGTTCACAGGACATTTCGCATGACCACGCTCGCTCACCTCATCAAAACCTTCACCCTTTGGGAATTCGTCAAGGCGCACATGTTGACCTTGAAATATTTCTTCAAGGCAAAGGCGACGATCAATTATCCGTTCGAAAAGAACCCGCTTTCCCCACGTTTTCGCGGCGAACATGCGCTGCGTCGTTATCCCAATGGTGAGGAACGGTGCATCGCGTGCAAATTATGTGAGGCGGTGTGTCCCGCCTTGGCCATTACCATTGAGTCCGAGCCACGCGAGGACGGTAGCCGCCGGACCACGCGCTATGACATCGACATGACCAAGTGCATTTACTGCGGATTTTGCCAAGAGGCATGTCCAGTAGACGCCATTGTCGAGGGGCCGAACCTCGAATTCGCAACAGAAACGCGTGAGGAACTGCTCTATGACAAGGCCAAGCTCCTCGACAACGGCGCGAAATGGGAGCGGGCAATTGCCGCGAACCTTGCCGCCGATGCACCCTATCGTTAAGGGCGGCGCTGGAATGACACAAGTGCTCACCTTTACCAACAAAAACTTCGTCGCCCCAGCGCAGGCTGGGGCCCATCACGTCTGTCCGTCTAGAACGATAGGCGAGATAGGCACCAGCCTACGCTGGTGCGACGTTTTGATACTTACTGAGGTTTTGGCATGATCCAACTCGTCTCCTTCTATATCTTCGCAAGCATTGTCATCGCGTCCGCCGCGATGGTCATCTTTGCCCGAAATCCGGTGCACAGCGTGCTGTGGTTGATTGTTGCGTTCTTTAACGCCGCAGGCCTTATGGTCCTGATCGGTGCAGAATTCATCGCGATGCTCCTGGTCATTGTCTATGTCGGCGCGGTTGCGGTGTTGTTCCTGTTCGTCGTGATGATGCTCGACATTGATTTTGCGGAATTGCGTGCAGGTTTCGTCAAGAATGTGCCGCTTGGGCTTTTGCTCGCGGTGGTTTTGGTGGCTGAACTGGTGTTGGGCATTGGCGCGTATCAGGCTGGTGCCGTTAAACTTGGCACGCCTGAGGCTGGTGTTGCGACGCTATCGGCGACCGTGCCGAATATCGAGGCGATTGGTGCGTTGCTGTATAGCAAATATGTGTTCTTGTTCGAAACGGCAGGGTTGATCTTGCTGGTCGCGATGGTTGGCGCAATCGTTCTGACGCATCGCCGCAGCCACGGCACACGCGGCCAGAGCATCAGCAGCCAGGTTCAGCGCCGCCCGCAAGACGCGACGCGCATTGTTAATCAGCCCGTCGGGCAGGGGATTGAGCTGTGATTGGTATCGAACATTATCTCGTCGTCAGCAGCATATTGTTCGTTATGGGCGTGCTGGGCATTTTCCTGAACCGGAAAAATGTCATCATCATATTGATGGCGATTGAGCTCATATTGCTTGCGGTGAACATCAATCTGGTGGCGTTCAGCGTGTTTTTGGGCGACCTGACCGGGCAAATCTTTGCGATGTTCGTTTTGACCGTCGCGGCGGGTGAGGCGGCAATCGGCCTTGCGATTTTAGTTATTTATTTCCGCGGACGTGGCACAATCGCGGTTGATGACGTCAACCGGATGAAGGGGTAACATCCAGTGACTGCAATCCATATCATTGTTTTTCTGCCGCTTTTGGCTGCGCTGGTCGCCGGTCTTGGCCAGCGCTTCATTGGCGCGTTGGCAGCCAAGACGATCACAACCGCTGGCTTGTTTATTGCCGCGTTCCTAAGCTGGCCGATCTTCATCGGTTTCCTGAATGGCAGTGAAACGGCTTATGTGCAGCCCGTGATGACATGGGTGCAGTCGGGTGACCTAAGCTTTGACTGGGAATTACGCGTTGATGCGCTGACTGCCGTGATGCTCGTTGTCATCACCAGCGTGTCGGCGCTCGTCCATCTCTATAGCTGGGGCTATATGGAGGAAGATCCCGATCAGCCGCGCTTTTTTGCCTATCTGTCGCTGTTTACCTTCGCGATGTTGATGTTGGTTACGGCCAACAATCTGGTGCAGATGTTCTTCGGTTGGGAAGGCGTTGGCCTTGCGTCTTATTTGCTGATCGGTTTTTGGTACAAGAAACCAAGCGCGAATGCAGCGGCGATCAAGGCATTTGTCGTCAACCGGGTCGGCGACCTCGGCTTCATGCTTGGCATTTTCGGCATATTCTGGTTGTTCGGCACGGTTTCGATCCCCGAAATCCTCGCTGCCGCGCCCGATAAAGTAGGGTCAAGCATCGGCTTTTTGGGCCTGCGCGTTGATACCATGAGCTTGCTGTGCATATTGCTGTTCATCGGTGCGATGGGTAAATCGGCGCAGCTTGGGCTGCACACATGGTTGCCGGACGCGATGGAGGGCCCAACGCCCGTTTCCGCGCTTATCCATGCGGCGACCATGGTCACCGCTGGCGTGTTCATGGTGTGCCGCCTGTCGCCCTTGTTTGAAACCAGCCAGTTCGCGTTAGATGTAGTTACGATTGTTGGAGCCACGACCGCGATTTTTGCTGCAACGGTTGGTCTTGTGCAGAACGATATCAAACGCGTTATTGCGTATTCTACCTGTTCGCAGCTGGGTTACATGTTCTTTGCAGCCGGAACCGGTGCCTATGGCGCGGCCATGTTCCATTTGTTCACGCATGCCTTTTTCAAGGCGTTGCTGTTCCTCGGCGCTGGTTCGGTCATCCACGCGATGCACCATGAACAGGATATGCGTTATTATGGCGGCTTGCGGAAACATATCCCGCTCACATTTTGGGCGATGATGGCGGGCACGCTGGCGATTACCGGTGTTGGTATCCTTGGGGTAGCCGGATTTGCAGGCTTTTATTCAAAGGACGCCATTATTGAGGCCGCGTTTGCCAGCGAATCCACCTATCACATGTATGGCTTTGCCATCGGTGTGATCGCGGCGTTGCTGACGAGTTTCTATAGCTGGCGTCTGATGTTCCTAACTTTCTTTGGAAAGCCGCGTTGGGAGCAATCGGAGCATATCCAGCACGCGGTGCATGATCATGGCGACCATGATGCACATGCGCATGCCGCGACCAGTGACGGAACGGCGGGCTATCATCCGCATGAAAGCCCATGGTCGATGCTGACGCCTTTGGCGCTGCTGACCATCGGTGCGGTTTTTTCAGGTTTTGTCTTCCACAATGCGTTTATTGATGCGGAAGCGGGCCAAGCGTTTTGGGCAAACAGCACGCTTTATTTCAACGCGCATCTGATGCATGCGATGCACGAAGTGCCGTTGTGGGTGAAATTGTCGTCGACCGTGGCAATGCTCATTGGCCTGACCACGGCCTATTTGATGTACCAAAGGTCGCAAGATGCACCACAACGTTTGGCGACGACCTTTGCGCCAATTTACCGTTTCTTCCTCAACAAATGGTATTTTGACGAGCTGTATAGCTTCGTTTTCGTGCGCCCAGCCTTTTGGTTCGGACGTCTGTTCTGGAAGCAAGGCGACATCGGGATTATTGACCGCTTTGGCCCCAATGGTTCGGCGGCGTTTGTTTCCTTCGGTAGCAAATTGGCTGTGCGAATGCAGTCGGGTTATCTTTATACATATGCGCTTGTGATGCTTCTTGGCTTGGTCATCGCGGTTAGCTGGATGATGGTGAGAGTGTAATGAACGCCGCGGATATCCCTGTACTTTCGATCATGCTGGCCATTCCAGTGGTCGCAGCGGCAATATGCCTATTTGTGCGCGCTGAACTTGCGCGCATCATTGCGCTGTCGGCGACATTGCTGAACCTGGTGCTTGGTGTCGTGCTCTGGCTGTATTATGATCCAGCGGGCGCGCAGTGGCAGTTTACCGAAAGCTTTAATGTGTTCGGCCCCATTGGCTGGCGGCTTGGCATTGACGGCATTTCGCTGACATTGATCATGCTGTCGGTATTCCTAATGCCGATTTGTATTGGTGCAAGCTGGACATCCATCCAGAAACGCGTCGGCGAGTATATGGCGGCGTTCCTGCTGATGGAAACGCTGATGATTGGCGTTTTTGCGGCGCAGGATTTGTTGCTGTTCTACATCTTCTTTGAAGCCGGCCTGATCCCGATGTATCTCATCATCGGCATTTGGGGTGGGCAGGACCGCATTTACGCGTCGTACAAATTCTTCCTCTACACCTTGCTGGGTTCACTCGTGATGTTGATCGCGATGCTGTGGATGATCCAATTTGCGGGCACGGCGGATATTCCAACCTTGCTGAATACCGATTTCCCGGCAGAAGCGCAGAAATGGCTGTGGTTCGCATTTTTTGCATCCTTCGCGGTGAAAATGCCCATGTGGCCAGTGCATACATGGCTGCCCGATGCCCATGTTCAGGCACCCACTGCCGGTTCAGTCATATTGGCTGGCGTGCTCCTCAAAATGGGCGGTTACGGCTTTTTGCGTTTCTCTTTGCCGATGTTTCCAGAGGCAAGCGCTGACTTCATTCCATTGGTGTTTGGTCTGTCGATGGTTGCCGTGGTCTACACCTCGCTCGTTGCGTTGGTGCAGCAGGATATGAAAAAGCTGATTGCGTATTCATCGGTTGCGCACATGGCGATTGTAACCGTCGGCCTATTCACCTTCAATCAACAAGGTATCGAAGGCGCGATCATCGTGATGTTGAGCCATGGCCTCGTTTCGGGCGCCTTGTTCCTGTGCGTAGGGGTGATCTACGACCGCCTGCATACGCGTGAGATCAGCCGTTATGGTGGCCTCAGCGTCAATATGCCCAAATATGCCTTGCTGTTCATGCTGTTTACGATGGCGAGCGTTGGCTTGCCCGGAACGAGCGGGTTTGTGGGTGAATTTTTGAGCCTTTCGGGTGCTTACAAGGTGTCGACTTGGGCCACATTCATTGCGACCACGGGCATTATCCTTGGTGCCGGCTATATGCTGTATCTCTACCGCCGCATTGCATTTGGGCCGCAGGTCAATGCTGATGCCGCTGCGATGTCGGACGTCAATGGCCGTGAAATGTGGCTCCTCGCGCCCATCGGGGTCGTTGTCTTGTGGATGGGCGTATATCCGGAAACATTCCTGGCACCCATCCGCCGCGACGTGGCGACGATTGTCGCCCGCATTGAACGCGCTGCACCCGTTGGGGACAGCAAGCTGAAATTAGTCGACCCGACAACCGCGCGGTATCGCGTGGTGCATGGTCCGGAAAAAAACGTGGCTGAGGGGAGCCATTGATAATGGAACTTAACGCCTCTCTTTCTCTGGTCCGCCCAGAAGTCATCTTGAGCTTCTCTGCGCTTGGCCTGCTGCTTGTGGCGGCGTGGCGTGAACAGGCCGGTCGCTTGATCAGCATATTGTCGGTTACTGCGCTTGGTGCCGCTGCCGCATTTGTTATCAACTTTATGATGAATGGCACAAATTCATCCGCTTTTGATGGCCTTTTGGTCAATGATGCATTTGGCAATTTCTCCAAGATATTGATCTTCATTGCGGCCGCAATCTCATTGATGATTGCGCCCCGCTTCTTGGAGAATGCGGGTGCGATGCGGGCAGAATATCCGGTGCTGATCCTATTGTCTTGTGTTGGCATGGGCGTGATGGTTTCGGCAACCGATCTGATTTCTCTCTATATTGGTTTAGAGCTGCAGAGCTTGTCCGCTTATGTCCTTGCAAGCTTTGTGCGCTCGGACGGGCGTTCGGCAGAAGCCGGGCTTAAATATTTCGTCCTTGGTGCATTGGCCAGCGGCATGCTCTTGTTCGGCGCGTCTTTGGTGTACGGCTTTGCAGGCTCTACAAGCTTTGCTGCCATCGGCACGGCCATGGATACCGAGGTCGGCCTTGGCCTGATCTTCGGCATTGTGTTCATCCTCTCGGGCCTGGCCTTCAAAATTAGCGCCGCGCCTTTCCACATGTGGACGCCGGACGTGTATGAAGGTGCGCCAACCCCTGTAACCGCATTCTTCGCCAGCGCGCCAAAGGTTGCGGCAATTGCGTTGACCATCCGCATCGTGCTTGAGGCATTTGGCTCGCAAATATTGGTGTGGCAGCAAATCATTATAGCCGTAGCGTTGATGTCGATCATCATCGGCGCAGTCGGCGCCATTGGGCAGCAAAACCTGAAACGCCTGATGGCTTATAGCTCGATCAACAATGTCGGCTTCATCCTGATTGGCCTTGCCACCGGAACGGAGCAGGGCATTTCTGCCATGCTGGTCTATTTGGTGATCTATGTTGCCATGACCTTAGGCAGCTTTGTCTGTCTGATGCAGTTGAAGGATAAGGACGGCGGCTATCGTGAAGAGTTTGCCGACATATCCGGTCTATCCAAGACGCGTCCTGCCTTGGCCGCCGCGTTGGCGATATTCATGTTCAGCCTTGCCGGTATTCCGCCATTATTCGGTTTCTGGGGTAAGCTCGTGGTGTTTAACGCCGCGGTGGCCGCTGGCCTGTTGCCACTGGCCGTCATTGGCATCACCGCGTCGGTGATTGGTGCATTTTATTATCTGAAGGTCGTCAAGGTCATGTATTTTGATGATGCTGCGGATGTGATTGTTGAAAGCGATGATAAGGTTCTCATCTGGACCGGCGGCGTGCTAGCCGCTGCGAACTCACCTTTGGGCTATTTTGCTATACCTGCGCTTGGCATCTGGACGGCTTATGCCGCGAGGGCGCTGTTCTGACGCCCATCTTTGAAGAAGTTGCGCTAACTGGGTCAACGAACGCGGATCTCTTATTGCGGGCGGTACAAGGCGCGCCCGAGGGGTTATGGCTTCGCGCCGATGCGCAAGATGGTGGGCGTGGGCGACTTGGCCGTGCTTGGGAAAGCCCGAAGGGCAACCTCTTTGCCAGTTCCATTGTGCGCTTGCGCGATACAGACCCTTCGCCCGCAGGTCTGGCTTTCGTAACCGCCGTTGCCGTATATGACGCGACCCGGCACATTGCGCCGCAAGTTCAACTTATCCTTAAATGGCCCAATGACATTCTGGCGCATGACGGTTCAAAGCTATGCGGCATATTGTTGGAACGCGCGTCTGACGCGGTGGTTGTGGGCATTGGCCTAAACCTTGTCTGGCACCCGCAAAATCTGGATCGGAAGGTGTCTGACCTGCTGACACTTGGCGCAACGCCGCCCGATGCCCAAACGGCACTGGAGATCGTGGCCGAGGCGTTCGCCCGCTATCTCAATGTCTGGCGGCAATCGGGGTTGGGGACCATCGTCCGGCATTGGGAAGCGCATGCCCACCCACGCGGCACGGCCTTGACGGCAAAACTGCCTGATGGAGAGGAAGTAGACGGTCTGTATACCGGGCTCGATGATGATGGTGCTTTGCGGCTTCGCTTGGCGGATGGTTCAATTCGTGCCATTCACGCCGCCGATGTTTTTCTAATTTAGCAGGAGTGGGCTATGCTGCTCGCGATTGATACGGGTAACACCAATGTGAAATTTGCATTGGTCAATGACGCTGGCGAAATATTGCAGCGATGGCGGATTGCGACCGATGCGCGGCGCACGTCGGATGAATATGCCGTATGGTTGGATCAACTCATTCAGATGGCCGGCTTTCGCCGCAATGATGTTACATCAGTCATTATTGCCACGGTCGTTCCGCGCGCTTTGCACAATTTGCAGTTGCTCGCGACACGCTATTTTGGGTGTGAGGCCTTAGTTGCCGGACGCGGAAGCGTCGGTTGGGGCATCCCATTGCGTGTGGCAGAACCGCATGCCGTTGGCGCCGATCGCGCAGTAAACGCCATTGCCGCGCAGTCCTTGGCCGACGGGCACAAGGTCGTCATCAGCTTTGGCACAGCAACCACCTTTGATTATATAGGGCCAGATGGTTCCTATCGTGGGGGCAGCATTGCGCCGGGCGTTAATCTGTCACTCGATGCCCTCTATGCCGCCGCAGCCATGTTGCCGCGAATTGCAATCGAACCACCGCCAAATGAAAGCGTTATTGGTACAACGACTGTTGGACAAATGCAGATTGGCATCTATTGGGGCTATGTGGCGATGATCGAAGGGATCCTCGCACGGATGAAAGCTGAAATTGGCGAACCAGTATCGGTCATTGCGACTGGTGGTTTGGCCATCTTGTTTCAGCAACATGGCCATTTATTTGACCGGGTAGAGCCCGATTTGACGCTGCGGGGGCTGGCGCTTTTATATAGGAATAGAGACATTAACTCATGACGACCCCAAAAAATGAACTGCTTTTCCTTGCCCTTGGTGGGTCCAACGAAATCGGAATGAACGTCAATTTATACGGTTGTCAGGGCAAATGGGTGATGGTCGACTTGGGCCTGACATTCGCGAATTCGGAATATCCCGGAATTGACCTTGTCCTGCCTGATCTGGAATTCATCGAAAAGCGCAAGGACGACCTTCTGGGTATCGTTCTAACCCATGGCCATGAAGATCATATCGGTGCCGTTGCCTATTTTGCCGCCGACTTGGGCGTTCCACTCTATGCCACACCGTTCACGGCAACTCTCATCCGGGGCAAGCTTGAAGAAGAAGGCATCGCCGACATCGTGGAACTCAACGTGATCCCGATGGAAGGTGCGTTTTCCTTGGGGCCGTTCGACTTTAAATTCGTCACCTTGGCCCACTCGATCCTTGAAATGAGCGCTTGCTTGATAAGCACGCCTTATGGGAAGATTTTCCACACCGGCGACTGGAAACTGGATCCGCACCCCGTATTGGGCACGCCGTCGACGCAAGAAGCGCTGACCGCCATTGGCGACAGCAAAGTGTTGGCGATGGTGTGTGATTCTACCAACGTGTTCAATCCGGAAACTAGCGGCAGTGAAGGCAGCGTAAAGGAAGACCTGCTGAAGTCTGTTAAGGCCGCCAAGGGCAGGGTCGTTGTCACAACCTTTGCGTCCAATGCTGCCCGGTTGCAGACCTTAAGCGAGGTCGCGCGCGAAAGCGGCCGCACCTTATGTTTCGCAGGACGCTCGCTCCACCGGATTATCGAAGCCGCGCAGGCGAATGGCTATTTGAAAGATATGCCTAAGACGGTGGATATGGAGAGCGTCGATAGCCTCCCACGTCACGACGTTATCGTGGTCGCCACAGGGGGGCAGGGCGAGGCACGTGCGGCTTTGGCGCGCATATCCGAGGGCAATCACCCGGTGAAGCTGGAAGCAGGCGACACGGTTATTTTCTCGTCGAAGCAGATACCGGGTAATGAAATCGCTATTGGCGTGATCATGAACAAGCTTGCCGAACGTAACATCCTGACCGTTACCGAAAAGCAGGCGCATGTGCATGTGTCCGGCCATCCGGGGCAACCGGAACTTGCCGCGCTCTATGATTGGGTTCGGCCAGAAATCCTTATTCCCGTCCATGGCGAGCGCCGGCATATGGCGGAACAGGCGCGGTTTGCGCGGGCACACGGTGTGCCAAAGGCAGTGGTGCAATCCAATGGCGACGTGGTGCGCCTCGCGCCCGGTGAGCCTAAAATCATCGGCAAGGAACGGACTGGCCGCTTGATCCTCGATGGGGACACCATCATCGCCGCCGACGGCGCGACATTGAACGAACGCCGCCGCCTGTCATGGTATGGCCTGATTTCGGTCGCCTTCGCGCTAGACGCTAAAGACCGGATGCTCGGCAACCCTGAAATCCGATTGCACGGTGTGCCGATTGAGGAAGATCTGGACGATTTTCTGGAAGAAGCCACTGCCGCTGCTGTTAAGGCGGTGAAGGACCATCGCGGTGATTATGACAAGTTGCGCGAAACTGTGCGTTTGGCGGTGCGCCGTGTGGCGGTAAGCTGGACGGGTAAAAAGCCGATCGTGGATGTTTTGATAGTGGAGACCGCATGACCTGGACCTCGATTATTGCCATTTATTTGCTGTTTTGGGTGATGACGGCGTTCGTCATCTTGCCCATCGGTGTGCGCACGCATGACGAACTGGGCCTTCCAAAGACTCCAGGCCAAGCGGATAGTGCGCCGGGTAATTTCCAACCCCAGAAGATTTTGCTGAGAACGACAATGCTTTCGGCTGCTTTGTTTGCGTTATATTACGCCAATTATAGCTATGGCTGGATAAACCGCGACAGTTTCGACGGGTTGTTTAACCCGCCTGTTTAGAACTTATTGGCGCAGCCGCTCAATGGCTTGCGCCAGCGCCACGTAAAGCTTGCCTATGTCCGACGACAGCAAGGTAACGCCAATCGCGTTGCCATCGCGCGTGCTGAGCAACAGGCGCATGATGCTTTCAAAATCATGAACGTAACGGTTCACATGTTCGCGGAACTCGCTGTCATCGCCATAATGTTTGGCAATAATCTTTGCCTCACGTGAATCCAGCAAGCGCACGGCGCGACGGGTAAACACGCCCCGGTCGCCCTTTAAATAGGCTGCCCATGCGGTATCTGTAACGTCGTTGGACAATATTTTGGTGACGTCGATGGCGGTGGAATTCAAAGATTCGGTCAAACGCACCATGCGACGGGCAAAGCTGTCATCTTGGACCGATTCAAAGCTGTTTATCGTATCTGCTATTCGGCCTTCAAGGCTCACCGTCATGTCGTTGAGTTCGCCAAGTTGTTTGGCCACCAAAGAAGAGGCGGTTTGCGACAATTCGATGTTGCGCGATATGGCTTCCTGCACAGCTTCATTCATCGACGCGACCTGCGCATCAATTGCATTGGCCAATGCCGCGCGGTTTTGTTCGGTCAACTGATCGGCGATATGCGCCAGTTCCTCGTCGAGAATCTTGCGGCTGCTTTCTGCGGCAGCGCGCGTTGTTTCACGCACGCGAAGCAACGATGTGACCAAATTGTCATTTGCTTGATCCGACATGTCTTGCAGCAGAGCCTGCGTTTGCTTGAGCGCAGCGCCGAGGGCATCTACTTGTTCATGGCGTGCGGCAAAATGTGCATCGCTTTGCGCCATCAACGCGCCAACAGCGTCATGTTGCGCGGAGATTAATTGCTCAATATCGTTGAGCTTTCCAAGCGTTCCGTCGCTTATATTGTCGAGCGCTTCCGCAGCAGCAAGAGCCGAGTTCACTTGTTCTATGCCCTGTGTCATGCGCGCATTCACACTGTCCATCGCGGCGGGAATCTTATGGCTTATTTCCAGATTTGCCGCGCTGAGTGATTCAATCAACTTGTCCGATTGGTCCAATAAGCTTCCCGTGGTTGATTGGTTGTCGGACAGGGCGCTTCCCAGTGAAAGGCTGCGTTCAGCCAGCGCCGATACGGCAAAGGCAAGTTTCGACGTCTGGTCCGTGGCCGTGCGATCAATCTCTGAAATCTGCGCCGCACTGGTTTGAATATGTTCGCTAATATTGGCGATTATGGCCTGAATGCGAGCTTCTTCCTGGCTGGATTGCCCTTCAATGTCACCCAAAGCGCGACGTAGGTCGGCGAGGTTGGCCAGGATTTGGGCTTTGCTGCGGGTAATGAGAGTGTCGGCATCGCTTGATGCCTGCGCGATGCCATTGGAAATCGCTTGTGCGGCGCTGTCCATAAGCGTGGCCATTTCGGCGCTTCGGTCGAGCGCTTCCGCGCTTTTGTCGTCGAGCAGCTTCACATTGTCGCTCAACGATTGCTCTAGCCGGTTGGACAAGTCATCCGCGCGCGTTTCGACATTCTCCATGTAGTCGCTTACCGATTTACCCGCATCGCTTACGCGCTCAAGGGCGGCAATCATTGCCTTAATCTGCACCTGCGCATCATTACCTGCGCTTCCGATCTGGTTGCTGACATCTTTGGCTGCGCTTGTCACAACAGGCAAATGTTTGCGGAGTTGCTCCAAATTTGTATTGGCGGCGTTGCTCACCGATTCCAGCGTCTTTGCCTTTTCATCGCTATCCGCAAGAGCAGCCGATAACATTCGCGCAGAGTCCACTAAGTTTTTTGAAGATTGACGACCGACTGTTTCCAGCTCACGCGCATTTTCGGACAGAAATTGGCGCGCAAGCGATATTTCTTCGTTCACCGAACGCATCCGTACTGCCAACGCGTCGCTTTCCGTCCGCAGCACGTTCGCTACCTTGCCAAAGCGTAAGGCTTCCCGGCTGCTGTTACGCATGGACAGCAGCCATAGGACAGATATTAAAAGCGTAGGAATGGCCCATGTCGCGATCAGCGTTACAAACCGATCATTGTTTAGACCGAATTGCGCTTCAGACCAATATGTTAGGCCAAAAAACGCCGACCAAGCAACGAACGCGACCAACAGCAGGGTTGGGGCAACATATTGCCCGACACCCGCATGGTAGGACGTTTCGTCCACCCCATGATCATAATCATACTCCGCCGCTTGATTATTTTCCGCAAGGCCGTCGGTATTGCTGTTTACATCCTGCACAGCAGTTTTGGGTTCGGTTTCAGCGATTTCGCGGTTCAGGCCGACGATTTTGGAGCGAGAAGTCATAGGGCCCCATCTAACACAATATTCGGTGAGAGAAACGCAAACTTATCAAATTGCGCAAAGGTTAATGAAACGACCGAGGATTAGGGTCAGGTTATGGCAAAGTGAGTGTCGCAATTGAGCACTTTAACGCACCTATGTAGGCAGGCATATCATATTTCCTTTGGCAAAACGGCCTTAACGTTCATATCTGGACAATGCCTTCCGTTCGAAATTCGAATTTCCCGACAATCGCTTTGCTCTCCGTCGCGTGCGATGATGGCAGCAGACAGGATGCTGCTAATGGTGCTGGGCGTTCGGACTTGGCGGGCGCATCCTTGATTGAATATCAGATAACGACGCTAGCGCGTGCCGGCATCCAACGGTTCCTGATTGAAGTTGAAAATATCGACGGTGTGTTAATCGCGCTGGCCGACCGTTGCGCTTCGCGAAAACTGACGGTCGATTTTGTCCGTACGGGCGGGGATATCCTGCGTCACATCAACGCCGATGATCGCATATGGGTGCAATCCGGGCAGTTATATGTGCAATTAGGGCTGGTTGAAACACTTCTTAAATCTACTGAAAATTTCATCGCCACAATTGATGGCCGTGACGAAAATCGCGCGTTTGAACGTATTGATATCAACACACGGTGGGCTGGTGTCTCGGTTGTTGGATATGAAGCTATCGCGATGTTGCGTGACCTGCCAGAAGACTGGAGCATTATATCATCCCTGCTGCGGCAGGCGTTGCTGGCTAAAGTTCCCTTCCGCCCACTGTCTCAACAACATGTTCATAATGGCACGCTGACCGTGCTGACGGGCGCGCAGGACTTTTCGGAACTCAATCGCCAGATACTTCGGCGACGTGTTGCAAGCAGGGCAGGCTATATTGAGGCACAATTGTTCGGTCCGATTCTCGCCCGTCTTGTTCCGCTTATCTGGCAAAGCCCAACTGCCGCAACCGCGACTAAATTCGCGGCCCCTGTAATAGCGTTGGCGGCACTTGCGTTGGGGCTTGGAAATCTGGTGACAGCAGCAACTGTCGCGGCATTTCTATCCATCGCGGCGAACGCACTGCGTTTGGCGGTGACAGATGATGCGGATGGCAGTGATCACATACAAAGCCTGTCAGTTGTCACTTGGACGCTGATCATATTGACGATGTTCGGTAGCGCTTATGTGGCGGAATCCTATGATGACAACGGCTTATTTGCGGCGTTTGCCGTCGCTTCGCTTGCATATCTTACCCACAAAATGGTGATGCCTGGTTGGGCTAAACAGGTGTTGCATTCACCTGCTGCTTTGGCGTTACTTGCTATCATTGGGGCCGCGACCGTCGGAATAACTAATATATTGCAATGGATTATGGTATTACAGCTTAGCGTTCTGATGATCGCAAGCATGATGCGCGACGCCGAAGGCAAAAAATCAAACTAAGCTTAAAGCCGCGTTAACCTAAAATCCCTATAGCCATGGCTGTTAACCATATGGGATTGGCGTTGAATCCACCATTTGACCCGCATGAAGATTTGCTTTCGATCGCGACCGCACATGCGCGCGATGTGGATGCCCTGTGCCTTGATACGGCGGCTATCATTTTCCCATCAGCCACGCTTTCTCCCTCTGAAGCGATGATAAGCGCTGTTTCGGTCAAGCTTCTTCAACTTGTGCGCGACATTGAGGTAAAACTTGCGGGCAACGCTCGTGAACCAAAGACATGGCCGTTGTTGGTTCGGTCCGGCTTCTTACGCGAAACGGCGTTGGTCGAGTTTGCCATGGCGCGGGTGGCGGAGGACAAAATAAATGATCGTCTTGGCCAAGGCCAACCTGCATTTGTGACTGGGTTGTTGGACCACCCGGACAGGAATGTTGCGGATGCTGCACAGATACTGCTTGCCGCCGATAGTCTGCACCTGCGGGCGGAGGGGCGGACGTTTCTAAACCTGCCGCCTGAACTTCTTTACAAAAGCTGCTGGCGAGTCGTCGCAGCGCTTGAGGTGTCGCAGGGTGAGCGCTCTGAAGTTGTTATCAAGGCAGCCCACGCACTTATCGCCTTATACGACGAAGCCCGCACTGCTCCTGCTGCAGCGCGCAAAATCGTTCATTTCCTAAATGATGAATTGCGCGATGACCTTTTAAATCCGGCCACGTGCGGCGTGCATCTTTTCGTAGCGCAGCTGAGTGCGGAACTGAATTTGGAACATGACCATATATTGCGGATTATAGATTTTGAATCTGCTGTGGCATTCATGATCTTAATCGCAGCAGTCGGCATAGCGAAGGCTGATGCTTTACCGATATTATTGGATGTCCGTTGTAAAATGCTTACCCCGCGTGAGGCCGCGATATTCGAAGCAAATTACGAGAAAATCAGCAGGCAAGACGCGCTGAATACTGTCGCATCCTGGTCGGCATCGCGGCTTTCACTTTTGACATTTGGTCTGAAATGACGGGTGCGGCACTTTCGTCATTGCCCGTTACGGGCGAATTGTCGCGTGACGGCCATTTGCTGCGCGCCGATGATAGGCTGACCAAGTTGCATGCGGGTGCAGGCGGAACGCGCGGCGGCATCATTGCCTGTCCAGCGCTATTTGGGTTGGTCCAGATTGTTTCCCGCCTTCAAATGCGTTTGGCGCGCGCACTGATCGTGTCAGATGGCACCGACAATTTCGAATTGTGGGTCGAAGCGGAGCCAGCAGGCGAGAATGTGCGTATCGCCATTTTGAGTTGGCGGAGCAAAACCGCAAGAAATCCGGATCCATCAGGCAAGTTGCCCTGGGCAAGCGTAATGGATGAGACCATGACGCTCAACTTTGACCAAGCTTTGAGGTTGGTCCGTGCAACCGGTCCAGTGGGCGATGTCATTCATCAGGAAGATTTCGGTTGTGGCGCGCGACATGTCGTCACGCGGCTCCTTGGTGATACTGGAGACATATATCTCCGCGACATAGAAAAATTCGCGGCAATTGGCCGATCAAGCACCAGTTTAAATACAAATAACGATACCTTGTTATGGGGCGAACCGGAAACCAGCTCGTCTGGCGAATATACGGGCTATGCGCTATATATTTCCAGTGCCCCTACAGGCGCTTCTGTCGGCTACAAAAGATCGCAACTTGTCGATCCGACGTTTGTTTTTGGGAAAAATCTCACGCCTATTCTACATCGGCCGTTAAGCCGCATCATCGCGAATGCCGACACAATCGGAAATGAGCTTCTTGGACCCGTTCGGTATAATTACGCCACCTATGCGCGCGATATTTCTAATGCTGCGCGCCACCTGACGGCTCTGGTCGAAGATCTGGGGGATTTAGAAGCTGTTGAAAGGCCCGGATTTACAACCGCGCCCGATAGAATTGAACTTGGCGATATGGCGCGGCGCGTGGCTGGGCTTCTCGCTCTTAAAGCCGCCGACCATAGCATTAATGTGAAAGTTCCGGACGAAGCAATGCAGGTGAATGCCACCGCAGAATTCCGACGTGTGCTACAGATTCTGTTGAATTTGGTCACAAACGCCATCCGTTATGCGCCAGACGGAACCGAGGTAAGTTTGGACATCCGCGCTGAACCCGATTGGTCTATTATTTCGGTTTCCGACCAAGGCAGCGGCGTATGTGCGACAGACCGAGAGCGTATATTCGTCAAATTTGAACGTTTGGGTAGGTCGGGCGATGGCGGAAGTGGCCTTGGCCTGTATATCTCGCGCCGTCTGGCGCGGGCGATGGGCGGCGACCTTACCGTCGGAGATGCCGAAGGCGGAGGGGCATTCTTTACGCTCCGCCTTCCCCGATAATTCAGCGCGAGTCTAAGCTATGGTAAGGACGGTGACTTGGTCCGGTATACAACTGACGCGGGCGACCAATTTTCTGTGCGGGATCCGAAATCATTTCGTTCCACTGGGCAACCCAGCCAACCGTGCGCGACAATGCGAATAATACGGTGAACATTTCGGTCGGGAAACCAATCGCCGACAGGATAATGCCGGAATAGAAATCTACATTCGGGAACAGCTTCTTCTCAATGAAATAGGGGTCGTTCAACGCCATTTCTTCCAATTGCATCGCAACGTCGAAAATCGGGTCGCTGATATTCAATTCGGTAAGAACCTCACGAACCGTTTTCTGCATGACCGAAGCGCGCGGGTCATAATTTTTGTAAACCCGATGACCAAAGCCCATCAAACGGAATGGGTCATTCTTGTCCTTTGCGCGATCAATATAATGCGGGATCCGGTCAGGCGTGCCGATTTCGCGCAGCATGTTCAATGCAGCCTCGTTCGCGCCGCCATGGGCGGGGCCCCACAGGCAAGCGATGCCAGCAGCAATACAGGCGAAGGGATTAGCGCCCGATGATCCGGCCAAGCGGACGGTCGAGGTGGATGCGTTCTGTTCATGGTCGGCATGGAGGATGAATATCCGGTCCAACGCGCGCTCAATAACGGGGTTCACAACATATTTTTCCGCTGGAACACCAAAAGTCATGCGCAGGAAATTGCCGGTGTAGGACAAGTTGTTGTCGGGATAGACAAAAGGCTGCCCTACCGAGTATTTGTACGCCATGGCCGCGATTGTGGGCATCTTCGCGATCAAACGGTGGCTTGAAATCATTCGGTGTGTTGGGTCGCTGATATCGGTGGAGTCATGGTAAAACGCCGATAGCGCGCCAACCACACCGCACATTATGGCCATGGGGTGCGCGTCGCGGCGGAAACCACGGTAAAAAGTTGCCAATTGTTCGTGCAGCATCGTGTGCCGCGAAATCGTGTGACTAAACTTGTCCAATTGCGCCTTGTTTGGCAGTTCACCGTTCAACAGTAGATAGGACACTTCCATGAAGCTCGACCGTTCGGACAGCTCTTCAATGGAGTAACCCCGATGCAAAAGAATACCTTTGTCGCCATCAATAAAGGTCAGCGCCGATTCGCAGCTTGCCGTCGATGTGAAGCCAGGGTCAAAGGTGAAATGGTCCGACGCCCCGTAAAGCTTGCGGATGTCGATCACGTCAGGGCCTTCTGACCCTTGCATGATGGGCAAGTCATAGCTGGTGTCGCCAACGGTGAGCGTTGCGTTTTTATCGGCCATTCTGAAACTCCATATCTTCTAAGCTATTTACCGGGCTGCCCTTTAGAAAGGCATGTTTTTTTATGACACGGGACGCGGTAGGCACCCGTGACGACAATTTAAGGCCCTTCAAGTGCCAATGTTTCGTGGGGAGAATATGGCTATGTCGTTGACTAGCCCAATGATAGGAAATTCCATGGGCGTCAAGGCAAACAATGGCTTGCGCATCGCGGATAAATTGCGCTTTCATTTCTTGGTGCTAAATAGCTGCGGTGGAACAGAAATCTGGCAATTTGGTTGAGGACGTAAACGTCTGGTTCGGTGCGCCAAGGGCGCTGTTTGCAGTTCTGGAAAACTGGCTCGACCGCGAACGCGACCAATTACCCTTATGGCTTCCCGTTGGTATTGGATTCGGCGTCGCATTCTGGCAGTTTTTTGGCACATCTGCTTGGGCCGGATTGGCAATGTCATGCGCTTCCTTATTGTTTTTCGGGAACTTGGCGCCACCATATAGCCGCTTGCGGCAAATGGCCCGAATGGCGGCTGTTGCGATATTGCTTGGTTTCTTCCTGATTGCCTTTCGATCAACGACCGTTGCCCAGCCAGTTTTAGGAAAAATATGGACTGGGGAGTTTTATGGGCGGGTTGAAGCGGTTGAAAATATCTCCGCCCGCAATGTTTACCGGCTGCGGCTCGCCACGGGCGATAGCTCGGACTTGCCGCCTTTTGTGCGTGTGAACCTGTCACCGGAACAATATCAAGACGACTTTCAGCCCGGCTCGATCATTCTCCTGCGCGCACGCTTACTGCCTCCGGCAGGGCCAACTTTGCCCGGCGGATATGACTTTGCCCGGCGTGCGTGGTTTCAACAGATTGGCGCGACCGGAACGGCTTTGGGCGATGTCCGGCTTTTTCAGAAAGCAGACAGCGGGGCATGGTTCGCGACTCAGCGCACAGCGCTAACAGAGCATATACTGGCATCCATGCCCCCCGGAAGCGGCGGCATAGGCGCAGCATTGGTCACGGGGGATCAGGGGCATATCAGCGAGGCCGACGCACAAGCCATGCGGGACAGCGGTTTGGCGCACCTTCTATCCATCAGCGGGCTGCATGTGACGGCGGTGGTCGGGTTCATTTTCATCGCGGTCAGCCGCCTTTTGTCATTGTCGTCATGGCTTGCATTGCGGATTCCCATCCCCGTCGTTGCCGCAGCAACGGCAGCTATAGCTGCGCTGGCATATACGTTGTTAACTGGGGCCGAAGTGCCAACGGTCCGATCATTCATTGCCGCGGTTCTCATCTTGATTGCGCTGGCGTTGGGGCGCGATGCGCTCACGCTGCGATTGGTGGCCTTTGGTGCGTTAATGGTCCTGATATTCTGGCCCGAGGCCATATCTGGGCCGAGTTTTCAACTCAGCTTTGCCGCCGTTGCGACCATCGTGGTCATGCATGATCTGCCGTTCATAAGGCGGCTGACCGAACGGCGCGACGAAAGCTTGGCGCGAAAGGCGGCGCGGGCGGTCGGGTCGCTCATCCTGACCGGCGTGGCTATTGAGCTTGTCCTTACCCCCATCGCCCTGTTTCATTTTCACAAGGCAGGGCTCTACGGTGCCTTGGCCAATGTGGTGGCCATCCCGATGACGACGTTCATCATCATGCCGTTGGAAGCATTGGCGCTGATTTTTGACCTGATTGGCTTGGGGCAGCCATTTTGGTGGCTGGCAGGGCAGGGCATCGCCGCGATTTTGGCGCTCGCGCATTCCGTCAGCGGTCTGCCCGGCGCGGTCACGATGATGCCTGCGATGCCGATATGGGCCTTTGCTGCTTTCGTTGTTGGCGCGTTGATATTTGGCTTGCTGACCACAAATGTCCGCTATTGTGGCGTTACGCTTTGCGCGATCGGCATCATCGCAATGGTGACGGCACCGCGACCGGATATTCTGGTGACGGGTGATGGCAAGCATTTGGCCTTGGTCAGTGCAGATGGAGAGGTCGCGTTACTGCGCGGAAGGGCGGGTGATTTTGTGCGCGGGATGATTTTTGAAAAAGCCGGAAGCTTTGCAAAAGCTACGCCGATTGAGGATTGGCCCGGCGTCCAATGCACGTTGGACAATTGCGTGATTACCGTGACGGGTGCAACGCGATCATGGACGTTGTTGGCCACCAGAACACGCACCCCCATTGCGTCCATGGAAATGGCCGCAGCGTGCAAACGCGTCGACATCGTCGTGAGCGACCGATGGTTGCCGCAATCCTGCCGCCCCAAATGGATAAAGGCGGACCGCCGATTGCTTGAACAAAGCGGCGGTCTGGCCTTTTATCTGGATGCACAACGCGTGGTTACCGCGCATGAGGGCAACCGCCACACACCTTGGGTACAGGCCGCACTCAACGCGCGCGCGGCGGACGCATCCCATCAATGATATCGGCGCAACAGTCCGGCAAGCTTACCCTGAACCTCAACCTCATGCGGCGCATAATATTGCGGCTCATAACTGCCATTGGCGGGATCAAGGCGGATTTTCTGACCTTCACGGCGCAGATATTTCAATGTCGCTTCCTCGCCGCGCACCAAAGCCACCACAATTTCGCCATCGCGCGCCGTGTTTGCCTTGCGTATCAGGGCGTAATCGCCATCCAATATCCCCGCCTCAATCATCGAGTCGCCGGATACCTCAAGCGCATAATGCTCACCTGCACCCAATAATGCCATCGGCACCGATAATGAATTCTGACCTTCAAGCGCCTCAATCGGCACACCGGCAGCGATCTTGCCGTGGAAGGGAATTTCCATGACATCATTGGCGGCAACAGGAATCTGAATCTGCGGTTTGCTTTCCTTAACAGGCGCAAAGCGGGCCACATTGTTACCGCCCATATTCCCGCCTTCGGGCATTTTCATCACTTCAAGCGCGCGCGCGCGGTTGGCCAATCGCCGAATAAAGCCGCGTTCTTCCAATGCGCCAATCAAACGGTGCACACCGGATTTACTCTTCAGATCAAGCGCCTCTTTCATTTCCTCAAATGAAGGAGAAATGCCACTTTCATCCAATCGCTGATTAATGAATATAAGCAGTTCGTGCTGTTTTGCCGTGAGCATATTCAGGGTCCCATCCTGTTGAACATGAATGGAACGATTAGAGAACAAAAGCGGTTAAGTCAAGCATAATCGCAGACATTGTCTCCAGATTTTACGACAGGCGCATATATTGCACCATTGTCCCTTTTGCTCGCGGCGGAACATGGGGTTGTTGCACCAGTAGCGCATTGGCTTGGGATAAGGTGTGGGTCAGGCCGCTGTCCTGCGATATGAACGGGGTGATCTCCCCGCCTTCGACCGTGGCGCGCAAATACTCGGCGCGGTCTCCTCCTGCGGGCAAGTCGGTTGCGGTCGCCGCTGCAAAGTATGCGGGCAGGGGCTTAGTGCACCCCGCCATGTGCCGGATAAGCGGCAAGAGGAACAGAAATGCGGTGACGAAGGCAGAGGACGGATTGCCGGGTAAGCCGAGCACGACCGCGTTCCCAACTTTGCCGGCCATAAGCGGTTTTCCCGGACGCATCGCGACTTTCCAGAAATCCATCTGCGCGCCGATATTCAACAATGCGCTTTGCACCAGATCATGGTCGCCGACCGATGCCCCGCCGGTGGTGACGATGATATCGGCTCGCTCGGACAGCGCCGAAAGGCTGGTCTCAAGCGCCGACAAATCGTCGCGCAATATCCCTGCGTCAAATACATTACAGGGCAGGCCATCGAGCATGGCTTGCAACATCGGGCTATTGGAGCATGGGATTTGCGCTGGGCCAGCGGCGGACCCGGCGGGCACCAATTCGTCGCCGGTGGCGGCGATCGCAATGCGCGGAATGCCGCCCACAATGAGCCTGCCATGCCCCGCCATCGCCGCCACGGATATTGCCCCTGCGTCCAAATATGTGCCCTTTGGTAGCACCACGTCACCAGCGCGAAAATCGCCCCCAAGGCGGCGGATATTGGCCCCGGGCATAGGCACGCGATCAACGGTCGCGCGCAAACTATCGCCATCGCGGACGGCATTTTCTTGTATCAGGACGCAATCGGCGTTTTGGGGCACATAAGCGCCGGTAAAAATGCGGACGGCCTCGCCACGGTGGAGGGCGCCTGCAAAAGGGCGCCCCGCCGCGCTTTCACCGATTACGCGCCATGGGCCGGGAAAGTCTTGTACGGCGATTGCATAGCCATCCATCGCCGACAGGTCCGCCGCAGGTTGCGTGCGCATGGCTATCAACGGCGCATGCAAATAATGCCGCACAGCCTGCATAAGCTCTCGTTCAACAGGGGGCAAAGGAGAGACCAGCGCCAGCAATCTGGCTTGCGCTTCGTCCACCGAAATCATGCGTGCCAATCGCCCGATTTGCCGCCCGTTTTGGATAGCAACCGGATGTCGGAAATCACCATCGATTTATCGAGCGCCTTGGCCATGTCATAAAGGGTCAACAAACTGACGCTGACCGCGGTCAAGGCCTCCATCTCCACGCCCGTCGGGCCGTTTAACCGCACCCGCGCTTCGACACGAATGGCGGCGGCCTCATATTCAAATTCAACGCTGATTTTGGACAACATCAAAGGGTGACACAAAGGAATAAGGTCGCTGGTCTTCTTCGCCGCCATTATGCCAGCAATCCGCGCCGTGCCCAACACATCGCCTTTTTTCATATTGCCCGCGCGTATCGCCGCAAGCGCTTCGGCAGACATGGATATCCGGCCCTCAGCAACCGCTTCGCGCGCAGTGTCCGCCTTGGCCGACACATCGACCATATGCGCGCCGCCATCGGCGTTTAAATGGGTAAGATCAGCCATGCCCGGTCAAAAGCCTTTGCGTTGCGGCCTGAATATCGTCCTGCCGCATCAGGCTTTCCCCGACAAGGAATGTGTTAATACCGGCTTTCGCCATACGCAGGCAATCGGCATGCGTCGAAATGCCGCTTTCGCAGACGAGTAAGACATCATCCGGCACCAATTTCGCCAGACGCTCCGTCGTGGCAAGATCAACCTCGAAGGTTTTCAAATTGCGGTTGTTCACGCCGATCAGCTTGGATTTCAGATGTTTGAGCGCACGTTCCAGTTCGGCCTCGTCATGCACCTCCACTAGCACGTCCAGATTTTCTTGGCCTGCGGCGTCCTCAATCTCTGTCATCACGACATCATCCAGCGCCGCCACAATGATCAAAATCGCATCGCCGCCCATCGCGCGCGCCTCGGCGCATTGCCACGGGTCGACCATGAAATCCTTGCGGATGACAGGCAGGTCACACGCCGCGCGTGCGGCAATCAGATAATCCTCATGCCCCTGAAAATAAGGCGCATCGGTCAACACCGACAGGCACGCCGCGCCGCCAGACTGATAAGCCGCAGCATGCGCCGCCGGATTGAAATCCGCACGGATAAGACCTTTGGATGGGCTGGCTTTTTTGATTTCCGCGATCAGTGCGATGCCGGTCTGGCTTTTGGCCCGCAACGCCGCTTCAAAACCGCGCGGGGCCGACGGCGTCTCCCAATGGCTCAAGCCCTGAAGCTTGCGTTCCGCCACTTCGACGCGCTTGGTCGCGCAAATTTCTGCAAGCTTGTCCACCGTCAATATGCCACCCAACAATTTAGCAACGCATTGGCAAGGCCCTTATCAATGGCCTCTGCGGCCTCCTCGACCCCTTCGGGCATCGTTTGGACCACGCCCGCCACCAGCAACGCCTCTGCGGCATTGAACAAAACGGCGTCGCGATAGGCACCATGTTCGCCTTGTAGCAACTTGCGGAGCTCCAACGCATTATGCTCGGCATCACCGCCGCGAATGGCTTCAACTGGATACACCGGCAGACCTGCATCAGCGGCGCTGGTGCGTTGGAAGCGGACGCCTTCGGGTTCGACGACCGCAACCTCGTTGCCGCCCGCCAGGCTGAGTTCGTCCAAGCCTTCGTCGCCTGAAATAATCCGAGAATGTTCGGTACCCAAATGATGCAGCGCCTCTGCATAGACCGGTACATAGGCTGGCCTCGCGATGCCGATAAGCTGCCGCTTGACGCGCGCAGGGTTCGCCAATGGTCCCATCAGGTTGAAGATCGTGCGTTGGCCAATGCGTTGGCGGATCGGCTGAATACGCTTCATCGCGGGATGGTGGTTGGCGGCGAACAGAAAACAGATGCCCAGGTCTTTCAGCGTCGCCTCCGCCATTTTTCCAGCACGTTCCATGTTGAGGCCAAGCGCCTCCAGAGTGTCTGCTGCACCTGACTTGGACGATGCTGCACGGTTGCCATGCTTGGCGACAGGCACTTCGCAGGCGGCAACGACCAAAGATACGGCGGTGGAGACATTTAGCGTATGGTGCCCATCACCACCCGTGCCACAGACGTCTATCGCACCCTCTGGCGCGTCTATGGGGATCAAGCGGTCGCGCATCGCCTGCGCCGCAGCCGCGATTTCCACCATCGTCTCTCCGCGCGCGGTTAGCGCAATCAAAAAGGTTTCGATTTCGTCCTCCGAAGCGCGGGCGTCGAGGATGTCGGCAAAGGCCTGTGCTGCTTCGTCATGGTCGAACAGATGTTGCGGATCGGGCAGGGGACCGAAGGGGTTCATGCGCGTTCCTTTGGCGTCATTCCCGCAATACGCATGAAATTGGCCAACATTGCGTGGCCATGCTCCGTCGCGATGCTTTCGGGATGAAACTGCACGCCGTGAATGGGCAGCGTCGCGTGACGAAAACCCATGATATGGCCGTCATCGCTTGTTGCGTTCACAACTAAGCTTGAGGGGACATTTTCGACAATCAACGAATGATAACGCGTCGCCTGAAACGGGGAGGGCAATCCTGCGAACAAGCCGCTATTGTCATGGGTAACAGGGGAGGTTTTGCCATGCATTAACCCACCGCGCGCAACGGTTCCGCCAAAATGCTGACCAATCGTCTGGTGGCCAAGGCACACGCCAAGCAGTGGCTTTCCGGCATCGGCACAAGCGGCCACAAGATCAAGGCTCACGCCCGCTTCGTTTGGCGTTTTTGGCCCTGGGGAAATAAGGAACGCCTGCGCACCCGATGATAATGCCTGACCCGCCGAAATGTCGTCATTGCGGACAACATCGACCTGCGCCCCAAGCTCCATCAGATAATGGACAAGGTTCCAGGTAAAGCTGTCATAATTGTCGATGACTAAGATCATGCGGCGTCCCTAGCGGCTTTGCCGCGTGGGTGGAAGAGGCACTATTGCGCCAACAAGGCGGCGAGTTCGTCCTTCCAGAATTTCGCCCAACTGTGCGTGCCATGGCCCTTTGTTTCGGGCGAGGCTGGAATGAGGATGAATTTCGTCTTGGGCAGGCGCTTCACCGCCAGTTCGGTGATACCGTAATTGGCGGGATTGATGAAATCATCGGCTGAATTAATCCACAGAGTTGGGGCCTTGATCGCCTCCAAACTTTGCCATGGATTATAGTTTCGCGACGAGTCCAATTGATAAATGATGTCATTCGCGTCGTTGCGCGTGACCACACGGGCAAAGGCTTCGTCGGTAAAGGCTTCGGCTGCTTGGCGCGTTGGATATTGCGCCTGAAGCGCAAGCGGGTTCGCGCCAGCGATAAGGCTAAGTGTCGCTGCGGTCCGCAGCCCGGACATGGGCGGTGCGGTATAATTTCCTGCATTCCAAGTGGGGTCAGCCTTAATCGCATCCATGGACAACTTGCGCCACATGCGGTTCTGGCCTGCAATTTCGACAGGCAAGCAAGCAAAAGGCGCAAGTTTTTCCACCGCATCGGGATAACGCGAACCCCACATGAACGCATGCATACAGCCCATCGATGTGCCGAGGATAAGCTTCAATTTCTTGATGCCCAGCGTCTTTGTGACCAACGCATGCTGCGTCGCGATCATGTCGCTATAATCATATTTCGGAAACGCCATACGCATGCCATCGCTTGGCTTTGACGATTTTCCGTGTCCGATATTGTCCGGCAGAATGATGAAATATTTCGACGTATCCAGCACTTGACCGGGGCCGAACAACTCGCCTGCAAATTGCGGTTGGAAGAACTGGTGTCCTGTTCCGCCAGTGCCATGCAGGATCATCACAGCGTTCGAAATGTCGCCGCGCGCATCGCGCTTTGGTGTGCCCAAAGTGGTGTAGTGAATCTTTACCTCGGGCAGGCGTTCGCCCGTTGAAAACACATAATCCAGAAACACAGCATCCGCCTCAACAGGCGCAGTAGACTGGCCAAAGGCTGGGGAAGATATAGCCGACAAAACAGCCAGTGAAGCAAGGAGCAATCTACGCATGCAGTCAGGCTAGCGGCGTTTACGTGAACGTCAAGCTATTGCCCAAATTTAGCCTCTCCGGCTACACGAATGGCCTCGCGGGCTGCGGCGATGAGTGCGCCAGCCTTTGCCTCACATTCACGTTGTTCATATTCGGGGTTGCTGTCGGCAACGATGCCAGCGCCAGCCTGCACATGCATGATGCCGTCTTTCACCACCGCAGTGCGCAAGACGATGCAACTATCCATGTCGCCATTGGGCGAGAAATAGCCTACTCCGCCCGCATAAGCGCCACGGGTTTCAGGCTCCAGCTCGGCAATGATTTCGCATGCCCGGACCTTGGGCGCGCCGGACACCGTGCCTGCCGGAAAGCCAGCGAATAAGGCATCAATCGCATCCTTATCATCGGCAAGCTCGCCCACCACGTTCGACACGATGTGCATCACATGGCTGTAAAATTCGACCATATAACTGCCGGTAACGGTCACGCTTCCGCTTTTGGTCACGCGGCCAACGTCGTTGCGCCCAAGGTCGAGCAGCATGAGATGTTCTGCGCGCTCCTTGGGGTCGGCCAGCAAGGACGCCTTGTTTTCCGCGTCTTCAAGGCTGCTTTTACCGCGCGGCCGTGTTCCCGCTATGGGACGGATCGTTACTTCCCCGCCGCGCGCACGCACCAAGATTTCGGGGCTTGACCCGATAAGCGCAAAACCCGGAAGGTCGATAAAATACAGAAACGGCGAAGGGTTTATGCGCCGCAATGCGCGATAGAGGTGGACAGGCGGCAGACCAAAGGGCGCGGTGAAACGCTGCGCCAATACGACCTGAAAAATGTCGCCCGCGGCTATGTAGTCCTTGGCGGAAGTCACCATTTCGGCATAGCGCCCGGCGGGTAGGACAGGTTGCAGTTTTAGCTCTTGGCCATCGCTCTGCGCCATCGGTTCCGCTTGGGCGAGATGCCCCGCATCGAGCAGCCGTTCCGCCTCATCCAAACGCTCATGGGCGCGCGCAACGGCTTGCGCGTCCTCCATGCCCGTCCAGACAGGCGATACAAGGAACATTTCGTCCTTCAAGCGGTCGAACACAAGAATGACGGTTGGCCGCACGAACAGCATGTCCGGCAATTCCAACGCCGATTGCGGCGCGCGCGGAAGCTTCTCGACAAGACCGATGGTCTCATAGCCGAAATAGCCCACGAGACAGGCAAGCGCAGGTGGCAATTCTTCAGGGACATCCATGCGACATGCGGCTGCCAAGGCGCGCAAGGCATCGAGCGACGGGAGCAAGGAAGGCACAAACGCTTCGCGATCGGTCATCCATTGGCTGTTGATCTCGGCCTTATTTCCGGCGGCGCGGAACACAAGGTCCGGCGCTATGCCAATAAGGCTATAACGACCCCGCGTTTCGCCGCCCTCGACCGATTCCAAAATGAAATCGCCGCGCTCTGCCTCAAATAATTTCAGCGCAGCCGACACCGGTGTTTCGGTGTCAGCAATGCGCTTTCGCCAGATGAGCTGCGGCTTAGTTTCCATCACGGTTTGTCAGGCGGGTGCGGAGCTCTTCTATTCCGCCTTCATTTTTTTCAACGTCGGCATTTTTAGCGGCAGATACGATCATCTGCGCTGCATATTCTTGTTGCAATATGCCCGTTAGTTCTTGCTTGCGTGCCATAAGCATGGGCACATTACCGCGCGCATCGCCCTTTATAATGTCATTAAGGTGGACAACATACCAACCGCGATCCCCACCTGCCGCAAGAATTTTTGCCGTGCCCTTTTTCATGGCGAACATCATCGACAATGGCGGGGGAACAGGTTGACCTTCGCGTGAGATGTCAGCGCGGGTGCCGCTGAGCCGTTCAACTTGTGCACCCTTGATACCTGCGGCGGCAAGCGCCGTTTGAAGCGACTGACCAGCGTCTGCGGCCTTGCGCAAAGCATCCGCAGCAGCACGTGCGCCCTTTGCGCCTTCCGACAAAGCCCATTGCTGCTGAACTATGCTGCGGACGCCATTCAATGGTGGCGGCGCAGCCTCTTCAAAATCAGAAACCGCAATCATGGCGAATTTCTCGCCAGGGACCAACTCAATTAATTGCGCCTCGCCGTTGGTTTCCATCTGGAATGCCGCAGGCAACATCGCCGCCATTTCGGGGATTGGCTTATAGGCAGGATTGCTAATGTCCTGTCCGGTCGCAAGCAACTTCGGCGAGGTGTTGACGGTTAAACCATTTTGCTTTGCTACATCGGAAATCGTTGCGCCGTCTGCAAACGCGTCTTCGATCTCTGCTGTCATTTCGGTCAGCATTTCTTCGCTGCGCGTTTTGAGCAATTCCTTCTCAATGTCGGCGCGCGCGGCCGCCAGAGACTTTGCCGCGACATTGTTGATGGCATCGACACGGATCACAGTCCAACCCAGCTTACCACGCGCAGGCGTCGCAATGCTGCCCTGTGCGGCGGCGAATACCGCGCTGGCCACTGCTGCCGTTGTGGAGTTTGTCAGCCTGTCTTTGGTAACACTTGCCGCTGTCGTTACCGACAGCCCCAGTTCATTGGCAACCGCCGACAGCGATTTACCAGCAGCAACCTGCGCCACTACGGATTTTGCAGCCGCTTCGGTTGGGACGATGACTTGGCTGATGTTGCGTGTTTGTGATGCCGCAAACTGCGCCGCATTGGCCTTGTAATAAGCGGCAATGTCCGCTTCGCTCGGCTTGGCGCGTTGCGCGATGATGTCGCGGCCAAAGATAGCATAGCTAACGGCCCGCTTTTCGGGGATGGTAAACTTTGCAGCATTGTCGCTGTAGAACTTCGCCAGCACAGCTTCGCTTGGCGGGCGTGTTGGCAAAAATGCCGTGGCCGGGATCGACGCAATCTGTCCGGCACGTTGTTCCAGCATCAACGACGCATAAGGCAAAGCCATGCCGTCCGGTGCGGCTGGCCCACTGGCGGCTGCGGGCAAAATCTGCTGCGCGAATAAATTTTGGGTCAAATCGTCGCGGATTGCTTTTTCACTGACGCCAATTTGTTGTGCAAAGGCGCGAAACGCGTCGGCGCTGAACTTTCCATCCAATCCCATGGCACCAGGTATCTTGCGTATTTCGGAATCTACAAGCCGTTTGCTAACCGCCACACCATATTTTTCACCAAAAACCGTGATTGCATAGCGATTGATCAATTGTGCCAGCGTGGAATCGAGCCCGCCGCCATCGACAAATTGAGTCATATCAAGCGTGGGGTTGTTCTGCCGCTCCGCCCTCAATTGGTTTTCCAATGAGTCATTGAGCTCACTTAAGGTGATGTTCTTGTTGCCTACGCGGGCGACATTACCGCCGCTTAATCCACCGAAATTGCCTGAGCCGCTGACATCGCCAAGGGCAAAGGCAATGGCGATTAATCCAATGAAAGCGAGCGCGAAAATCGCGCCGAATTTTGAATTAATGAGCGAACGGATGGAGCTAATCATGAACTGCGATTTCCTGCATATGCGGCGCTAAGTGCCCTTTGCGTGACGCTTTAGGCGGCAAGCCGCTGGCAATCAAGGGATAGACTTGCCCAAATGGCGGAAAGCATGGATAGCCCAGAAAGATTCGTAGCCCATAAAAGTTTGAGGTGTCAGATGCGTAAGTTTATCGTCGGGAATTGGAAAATGAACGGCACTTCCGCTGATCTAGGCGAAATAGCAGCAATTTATGCCGTGGCGCGGCTTCATAATTCTGTGGATTCGGCTTTGTGTATTCCGGCCACGCTTATCGAACGTGCCGTCACCGCCGTTGGGGCGTTTCCAATTGGCGGCCAAGATTGCCACATGCAAAATGCAGGGGCGCATACAGGCTGCGTTTCTGCCGAGATGTTATCGGATGCAGGCGCCGTGCTGACCATCATTGGCCATAGCGAACGGCGCGCCGCGCAGCATGAACAGGACAGTGATATCCGCGCCAAAGCCGAGGCTGCCAAGGCTGCGGGCTTGAAAGCCATATTATGCGTCGGCGAAACGCTTAATGAACGCGAAGCTGGCAAGGCGTTGGAAATTGTCCTTGGTCAAGTGGCGCATTCGTTACCAGACAATGCCGCAAGCGCTTGGCTTAGCGTTGCGTACGAACCTGTATGGGCCATTGGAACGGGCCGCGTTGCCGAACCCGCCGATGTTGCGGACATGCATGCCGCCATTCGCGCTGCTTTGGTGGAGCGTTTTGGCGCGGAAGGCCAAAATATCCGTATTTTATACGGTGGTTCCATGAACGGCGACAATGCCGCGGTACTTTTGGCGGTGCCAAATGTCGACGGTGGGTTGATTGGCGGGGCGAGCCTGACCGCAGCCAAATTCCAACCGATATTGGCCGCAGCCCAAGCCAGCGGCGAATAGCATTGAAGAATATTGATGCGCTCGCTATGTGGGCGGCATAATCATTGGCACATCGCCTTTCATATTCGGAATTTCTCTCATGGGTCTTTTTCATTTTCTCATCGTTGTTCAGGGCATTATCGCGGCATCGCTCGTTGGCATCATCTTGATGCAGCGTTCCGAAGGCGGCGGCTTGGGCATGGGGGGAAGCCCATCTGGCCTTATGTCAGCCCGGGGTGCCGCAGATTTTTTGACGCGCACAACCACGATATTGGCGACCTTGTTCATCCTGCTGTCGATATCGCTGGCTTTTGTCGCTGCGAAAAAGGGCAATAGCGGCGAAATCGACAATAGCTTGCAACGGACCGAAGTGCCTGCAGCGCCAACTGCGCCAGTTACGAATGCGCCTGCCTCTGCGACGCCTGCCGCGCCCGCGCCCGCTACCGAAGTTCCGCTCGACAAATAATCGTTCCGGTCGAAAAACCCGTTTTACACAGGTTAATTTTCATCTGGCGGATTCGCGCGCTTGTGTTTTGGTGAAAAGGTAGCTTAACCCTTTTCTCCCATGACACGGTTCATTTTTATCACCGGTGGCGTGGTCTCCTCGCTTGGCAAAGGTCTTATGGCGGCATCGCTTGCCGCCCTTTTGCAAGCGCGCGGCTACCGCGTCCGCATCCGGAAGTTCGACCCTTATTTGAATGTCGATCCAGGCACGATGTCGCCATATCAACATGGCGAAGTCTATGTGACCGATGACGGGGCGGAGACCGATCTCGACCTTGGCCATTATGAACGCTTCACCGGCGTTTCGGCGCGTCAGTCGGACAATATTACGTCTGGCCGGATTTATCAGAATATCATTCAAAAAGAACGCCGTGGTGATTATCTGGGCGCAACTGTGCAGGTCATCCCGCACGTTACCGACTTTATTAAAGAATTCGCCAAGGCCGAAACACAGGATTTAGATTTCGTTCTGTGCGAAATCGGCGGCACCGTTGGCGATATCGAGTCGCTACCGTTTATTGAGGCCATTCGCCAGTTGCGCAACGAGCTGGGCCGCGAACGAACCTTGTCCGTGCATGTGACGTTAGTGCCGTATATTGCCGCAGCAGGCGAGCTGAAAACAAAGCCGACACAGCACAGCGTGCGCGAGCTGACATCCTTGGGTATTCAACCCGATGTGTTGCTGTGCCGTTGCGAACATCCGCTGCCGGAAACAGAGCGCGCCAAGATTGCAGCATTTTGCAACGTGCGCAAAGAGGCGGTGATCCCTGCTTTGGACGCAAAGAGCATTTATGCTGTGCCCCTGCAATATCATGCCGAAGGACTCGATAATGAAGTGCTTCGGGCATTTGGCCTTGAATCAGAAGGCGAGCCTGACCTTAGCCGTTGGGACGATATCATCGACCGACAAACCAACCCCGAAGGCGAAGTGACCATAGGCGTTGTCGGCAAATATGTCGGCCTTGCCGACGCGTATAAATCATTGAACGAAGCTTTAACGCATGGCGGCTTGTCCAACCGCGTGAAGGTCAACATCAAATGGATTGATGCCGAATTGTTCGAGCAATCCGAAGATGACATCGCCACCGCGCTTGAGCCTATGAACGCCATTTTGGTCCCGGGTGGATTTGGTGAACGCGGCTCCGAAGGAAAGATTGCGGCGGTCAAATTCGCGCGTGAACGTCAGGTGCCCTTTTTCGGCATCTGCCTTGGCATGCAAATGGCATGTATCGAAGGCGCACGGAACACCGCAGGACTGTCGGGCGCATCAAGTACCGAATTTGGCCCCACAAAAGAACCAATCGTTGGCATCATCACCGAATGGATGAGCCAAGAGGGTATTCAAAAGCGCGAAACGGGCGGCGATATGGGCGGCACGATGCGTTTGGGCGCTTATGATGCCGTGCTGGATGGCAATAGCCACGTTGCGTCGATTTACGGCACGCTGCAGATATCCGAGCGGCATCGTCACCGTTATGAGGTAAATGTCCATTATAAGGCCGCGCTGGAGCAGGGCGGGCTGGTGTTCAGCGGCATGTCCCCCGATGGTGAGCTGCCCGAGATTGTCGAACGTCCGGACCATCCATGGTTTATCGGCGTGCAATTCCATCCAGAATTGAAATCACGCCCATTTGCGCCGCATCCCTTGTTCGCAAGCTTTGTGAAGGCGGCGGTGAAACAGAGTCGATTGGTATAAGAGGTAAAAGGGGAATATGAGGCGGGCCGTTTCTACGTCCCGCCTCAATGTCTAACGCTTAAGCGGCGCGCGGCCCTTTTTTCTTGGGCGCGTCATCATGTTCAATGACCGTTGGCGTTGTTTTCGCGCCAATCGCAATTTTGCGCGGCTTCAACGCTTCGGGCACTTCACGGACAAGGGTGATAATCAAAAGACCATCGGCCATGTCGGCATCGATCACATGAATGTGATCGGCCAGTTGAAACCGGCGTTCAAAGTTCCGGTTGGCGATTCCCATATGCAGGAAATCGCGATTATCGTTGCTTTCGGACTGCTTGCTGCCGGTCACAATCAATAAATTTTGCTGCGCAACGATATCGATCTCATCCATCTTGAACCCGGCAACGGCGACCGTGATCTTATAGTCATTCTCACCCGTGCGTTCGATATTGAACGGTGGGTAATTTTCATTTTGCGCGGCACGGCCCGTGGTTTCGAGCAGCTCAAAAAGGCGGTCAAAGCCAACAGTATTCCGGCGATAAGGTGTAAAATCAAAACGCGTCATTACAAATTCTCCTTCAAGCAATTTGGTTCGTCGCCAACCCCACAAATGCAGCGGCCAGCATGTTCGTTTTTGGAGCCTTTCGGCCTCCGACTGGCAAGATGGGATGTGTCTAAAAAATTGCAAGGCTAAAAAATCATGACAAAAAATCGTCTGCAACATCGACTACAACAAAAAACAAGGCCGCCCGGATAATCCGAACGGCCTCGCTCTGCAGCTTTTACAGCGCTGTGTTTCAGTCCTCTACCGGTCCCCACCGGCGGGTCTGATTTTTCCCCCTGAACCATCGGCCATTTACGGCTCGCGACGAATTCGATGACTGCATCTGCCTTTGCGATGGGCTTTGCAAATGGAACCAGACTCTGCCTAACGCTTTTTCCAATGCTGTTGCGCCGTTGCAACAATACTTGCCAGTCGTGATGGCGGAACCTAAGAACAGCCTATGCCGAAATTATGGATGAGTGTCCGCACATGATATTGTCGCGATATGAACGCATGGTCGCACGCCGGTATTTGCTCCCGGGTAAGGGCGAGGGCTTTATCTTCTTAGTCGCCAGCATCAGCCTTGTCGCGGTTGCGTTGGGTGTCGCGGCGTTGATCATTGTGATGAGCGTGATGAACGGCTTTCGCGCCGAATTATTTGATAAAATCGTTGGCCTCAATGGGCATGCCGTGATTCAGGGCTATGGCGGCCGTCTGCAAGATTGGCGGCAAATCCTCACCGATGTGAAGCAAACGGATGGCGTCACTGATGCAACGGCGTTGATCGAACAGCCATTGCTCACGACCTTCAATGGACGGGTGGAGGCCATATTGGCGCGCGGCATGTCGGTCAATGATATCCTAGAAAACGACACGTTGAAGGGCAAAACCGTCGCCGGCGATTTGCGCAGGTTAAGCCCCAATGAAGACAAGGTTGCGATTGGATCGCGGCTTGCCCAAAATTTGGGGGTGCAGGTCGGGCAGAACGTCACGATTATCAACCCAGCCGGTCGCACCACGCCATTTGGCACCGTGCCGCGTGAGATATCCTATGAGGTCGCGGCAATCTTTGAGGTGGGTGTGTTTGACTATGACAAGGCGTTTGTCATCATGCCCATCGAACGCGCCCAAGTGCTGATGCTCATGGGCGATGAAATCGGCATGATCGAGGTCAAGACCGAAAACCCGGACAAGGTGAACGAGATTCTCATGCCCTTATTGCCCAAGCTTGAGAATAAGGGCCAGATTGTCGACTGGAAAAGCATGAACGCATCGCTTTTTGAGGCCTTAGCGGTCGAGCGTGTCGCGATGTTTGTCGTGCTGTCGATTATCGTGCTCGTTGCGGTGTTCAACATATTGTCGTCACTCATCATGCTCGTGCGCGCCAAAACCCGCGACATTGCCATATTGCGCACCATGGGGGCGTCGCGAAAATCGCTGCTGAAGATATTTATGACGGTCGGCCTGCTGATTGGTGCATCCGGAATTGTGTTGGGGATGATATTGGGCGCGATATTCCTGTATTTCCGGCAATCGGTCGTGAACTTCATTCAGTTTGTCACCGGTCAGAATTTGTGGGACCCATCGATCCGGTTCTTGACCGAGCTGCCGTCGCGCACAGACCCGTTTGAAGTACTGGCGATCTGCGGGCTTGCTTTGCTGTTCAGCTTCCTTGCAACTTTGTATCCGGCGCTAAAGGCGGCAAGTACGGACCCAGTTCAGGTGCTGCGTTATGAATAATATCTTGGAACTTATCGATGTGCGCCGCAAATTTGTGCAAGGCGATGTCACTATCGAAGTCTTACGTGGTGTAGACCTTGTCGTTGGGAAAGGCGAGCTTGTGGCATTGCTTGGCCCATCGGGATCAGGCAAATCGACCATGCTTCAGGCTGTGGGCTTATTGGAAGGTGGCTTTTCAGGATCGATCAAATTGGATGGTGAGGAAGTCAGCGCAGCCAGCGTGGACCGCCAAACGGAGATACGCCGCCAGAAATTGGGCTTTGTCTATCAGTTTCACCATTTGCTCCCGGACTTCGACGCGTTGGAAAATGTGATTTTGCCGCAGTTGATTGCGGATGCGGCGCCCGATGTTGCGCATGACCGCGCGACCTATTTGTTGACTCAGTTGGGGCTGGCCGAACGCCTGCACCATCGCCCGGCAAAACTGTCAGGTGGCGAGCAACAGCGGGTCGCAGTCGCGCGGGCATTGGCGAACCGGCCAAAGCTGGTGCTGGCCGATGAACCCACTGGCAATTTGGATGAGCACACGGCCAATGTCGTGCTTGGCGAATTTATGGCGCTGGTGCGTGAAGAGGGGTCGTCAGCGATCGTTGCGACACATAATGAGCGATTGGCGGCCAAGATGGACCGCATCGTGCGCTTGCATGACGGTAAATTAGGCTAAATTAGGGGACGCGATATGTCAGTCTATGATTTTACAGTAAAAATGCCCGGTGGCGGCACCGAGGTCATGGCAGCGCATAAGGGCAAGGTGTTGCTGGTGGTGAACACAGCGTCCAAATGCGGCTTCACACCGCAGTATAAGGGCCTGGAGGCGCTCTATCGCCAATATAAGGACCAAGGCCTCGAAATATTAGCTTTCCCATGTAACCAGTTCGGCGCGCAGGAGCCTGGCGACGCACAAGAAATTCAGAATTTCTGTTCGCTCACATATGATGTGTCCTTTCCATTGGCGGCGAAAATTGATGTCAACGGAACCGATGAAGATCCGCTGTGGCATTATCTGAAGCAGCAGCAAGCGGGCCTGATGGGTTCACGCGGTATCAAATGGAACTTCACCAAATTCCTTGTCGACCGCAAAGGCAATGTCGTCGCCCGCCATGGTCCACAAGTCAAACCAGAGGCGTTGGCAAAGGACATTGAAAAATTGCTCGCCGAGGCAGCCTGATTGTCCACAGCTTAGCCTAAAACAGACTTTGTCGAATCAGGCGGGTGTTCTAACGATGGGGCATGGCTTATGTACCCTTCGTCCCCCTCCGTGTGTATTCGGCATACACCATATTGGAAGGCGCGATTGAGCCCAAGGCGATTGGCGAAACTGCGAAGAAGCTTGGTTTTCCAGCGATTGCGATTTGTGATCGCAATGGCCTTTATGGCGTTATGCCATTTCAGGACGGCGCGAAATCTTACGGCGTGCAACCGATCATTGGCGCGCTGCTTGCAATCAGGCGGCCGACGTCCGACGGAAAGTTCATCCGCGACTGGTTGCCATTATTTGCCCAAGATGAAAGCGGTTATATCAATCTTTGCCGGTTGGTTTCCATGGCGCATCTTGATCGCCCCGAAGACCTTGACGCACATGTCACGCTGGAACAGCTTGCCGGTCATAAGGACGGCCTGATCGCCCTTACAGGGGGTGCGGAGGGCGCATTGGCCCGATTGTTAAGTGAAGGGCAGCATGACGCGGCATCCAGCTACCTGACGCGTCTACAGGCGCTGTTTTCCGACCGTTTGTATATCGAACTCAGCAGGCGCCACGACGCCGTTGAAGAAGCGGCGGAAGACGCGCTAATTGACCTTGCTTATTCGCGCGATATTCCTTTGGTTGCCACCAATCCCGCCTTTTTTGCGGAACCCGATTTCTTCGACGCGCACGACGCCATGCTGTGCATCTCGGACGGCGCCTATATCGAAAGCGAGGACCGCCGTAGAAGCAGCCGCGACACGTGGATTAAAACGGGTAAGCAAATGCGCGAATTGTTTGCTGATGTGCCCGAGGCGCTGGCCAATACGCTCGTGATTGCGCAGCGATGCGCCGCCCTTGCGCCCTATCGAAGCCCGATACTGCCAAGCCTTGCCGGTGACCGGACCGCCGAAGACGCGCAATTGCGCGAAGACGGGCGGCTTGGGCTTGAAAAGCGGCTTGAGATTGCGGGCATAACTGACGCTGCGGAGCGGCAAGTTTATTTTGACCGGTTGAAGTTTGAAGCCGATGTTATCTGCGCTATGGGTTTTCCGGGCTACTTCCTGATCGTTGCCGATTTCATCAAATGGGCAAAGGAACAAGATATTGCCGTTGGCCCGGGCCGTGGATCGGGGGCAGGTTCGCTGGTCGCTTGGGCGCTGACAATTACCGATCTTGACCCCATCAAGCTCGGCCTGCTGTTCGAACGTTTCCTAAACCCCGACCGTGTGTCAATGCCTGACTTCGATATCGACTTTTGCGAAACGCGCCGTGGGGAAGTCATTCGTTATGTGCAGAAAAAATACGGCGCACGTCAGGTTGCGCAAATCATCACTTTTGGAAAGCTGAAGGCGCGGGCGGTTCTGCGCGACACCGGGCGCGTGCTGCAGATGAGCTATGGCCAAGTTGATCGGCTGTGCAAGCAAGTACCAAATCTGCCCGCTGACCCATGGGATTTGAAACGCGCTTTGTCCGGCGTGGCGGAGCTGCGGGAAGAATATCGGCGTGATGCGCAGGTGAAACGCTTGTTCGACCTTGCGATGAAACTGGAGGGCCTTCCACGCCACAGTTCAACACATGCTGCCGGTGTGGTAATTGGTGACCGCGAATTATCAGAATTGGCGCCCCTATACCGCGATCCGCGTTCGGACATGCCTGTCACGCAATTCGACATGAAATATGTCGAGAGCGCAGGCCTCGTTAAGTTCGACTTTTTGGGATTAAAAACGCTGTCTGTCCTGCAAAAGGGCAGCCAGATGCTCGCCAAGCGGGGGGTGGAGATCAATCTCGACCTATTGCCGCATGATGACCCTGCGGTCTATGAATTGCTGCAACGCGGTGACACTGTGGGCGTGTTCCAGTTGGAATCCGAAGGCATGCGCCGCACGCTCGCGGCGGTGAAGCCAACCAATTTTGGTGACATCATCGCGCTCGTGTCGCTCTATCGTCCGGGTCCAATGGACAATATTCCCATGTTTGGCCGCCGCAAAAATGGGGAGGAGAGCATTGAATATCCGCACCCATTGCTAGAGCCCGTGTTGAACGAAACCTACGGAATTTTTGTTTACCAAGAACAAGTTATGCAAGCCGCGCAGATTTTGGCCGGCTACAGCCTTGGGGAAGCAGATTTGCTGCGCCGTGCAATGGGTAAGAAGATTCAGGCCGAAATGGATGCCCAACGCGAACGCTTCGTCACCGGCTGCGCAACGCATGCGATCCCTCCTAACCGGGCGAACGAGCTTTTCGACTTGATCGACAAATTTGCGGGCTACGGCTTTAACAAGAGCCATGCCGCCGCTTATGCTGTGTTGGCGTATCAAACTGCTTGGCTAAAAACCCATCATCCCGAAGAATTTTATGCTGCATCCATGTGTTTCGACATGCATCAAACCGACAAGCTTGCGACCTTCATAGACGATATGCGCAGGCTGGACGTCACTTGTTTGCAGCCGGACATCAACCGGAGCGAGGCCGAATTTACCGTTGAGACCAATGCGCATGGGGAGCATGCTGTGCGTTATGCGTTGGGCGGCATCAAAAATGTCGGCGAACGGGCGATGGAGATATTGGTCACAGAACGCGCGACGGCGGGATTGTTCAAAAGCCTTGATGACTTTGCCAACCGGGTCGATCCAAGTCAGATCAACCGCCGAAGCCTTGAAAATCTCGCTGCTGCGGGTGCTTTTGATAATTTGGAACCAAACCGTGGCGCGGTCCATGCCGCAGCGGAAACACTTTTGGCGGCAGCGCAATCCGCGCGCGATTCACGCGAAAGCGGGCAGGGCGGCTTGTTTGGTGAGGGCGGGTCCGACATGGCGGCGCTACGGATCGACAGCAGCCTGCAATGGGCACCCGGCGAACAAATGAACCAGGAAAAGGACGCGTTTGGGTTTTATTTCTCGGCACATCCTTGTTCGCAATATGAGGCGCTGGCCATTAGCCACGGCGCAAAACCTTATGCGGTCTGGCTCGACAGCGGACCAATACCCGAAGGTATCCGCCGCCCCGCCACCATGTCGGCATTGATCGAAGGCATCCGCTGGCGCGAGTCACGCAAGGGGAAGCGTTTCATGATTGCGGATTTTTCGGACAATAGCGGCCAGTTTTCGGTGCGATGTTTTGACGAGGCGGTCGGCACACAACTTGCCGAGTGGGCAAAAGACGCGGAGTGCCTTTTGCTCGATTGCGAAATGGACATGCGGCCCGGCGACGAAACGCCAAGCTTTACGGTAAAAAGCGCCAAAGCCCTCAGCGGCTTGACGAGCGTGTCGCGGCTGAAAATGCAGTTGGATGTGACACATGAAGCAGCCATGGCGCAACTCGCGCAAATCGTTGCGCCATTGGGCGGTGGCCGAAGCGAGTTGGTCATCAAAACCCGGGCTGCCGACGGACGATGGGTGCATATCGTGCTTGGTCGCCGCTTCCAGATTGATGCATCTTTGCTTGCTCAAGTGCGTATAATTGACGGTATCGAAAATGTAGAGCTTGCGCCGCTGGGTCCTGTTTTGGCATTGGTGCGCTGAACTGCGAAAATCGTAGACAGAAATTGCGTCTGCAGTATCCTGCGGCGTGGTATGAGGGAGAGATTTTGATGTACGGCACCATGCAAGATTGGGACCTTCGCGTTCCGCATTTGATCGACTACGCAGCCCGCGAACATGGCACGCGCGAAATCGTGACGCGTTGGACCGACGGCAATATTGAACGCACAAACTGGTCTGGCGTCGCAACCGAAGCGCGCAAATTGTCGCAAGCCTTTGCGGGTTTGGGCCTGCAAAAGGGCGACCGGATTGCCACCTTTGCCATGAACCATCACCGGCATTTGGCCGCTTGGTATGGCGCGATTGGCTTTGGTGGAGTGATCCACACCGTCAATGTGCGGCTGTTCGACGAAGACCTGATCTACATCATGAACCATGCCGAAGATAAGGTGTTGATGTATGACGCAATGTTCCAACCCATCATAGACAGGCTGAAGCCGCATCTGAAGACCGTTGAGCATTATGTCGTGTTTGACCGCGACGACAGCTACGGTGCGTTCATCGCCGCGCAAGATGGCAATTATGAATGGGCAACGGGCGACGAACGCGACGCGTGTATGTTGTGTTACACCAGCGGCACAACGGGCAATCCAAAGGGTGTTTTGTATCAACACCGCTCGACCATGTTGCACGCGATGGCTGAAATCGCGCCATCCATTTTTGATCTTAGCCCGCAGTCGGCATTGCTACCGATCGTGCCGATGTTCCATGCGGCAAGCTGGGGCCTCCCCTTTGCAGGTGCCGCTGCGGGGGTGAAGTTCGTGTTTTCGACCACCAATGACGCGGCAACCTTGCATGGCTTAATTCTGCAAGAAGGCATTACCCATAGCGCAGGTGTGCCCACAGTGTGGCTTTCCATGTTCGCGCATTTGGATGCAGAGGCCGCCGCCGGGCGCGATGCGACACTTGGCAAACTGCGTTTGGTCACGATTGGCGGTTCGGCTGCGCCGCGTGGCATGATTGAGCGTCTGATGACGTCGGGCGTGCATGTATCGCACGCATGGGGCATGACTGAGACATCGCCCATTGGCACCATGGGGGCACCAACGCCCAATTGGGATGAACTGACGCTCGAACAGCAGATCGACGTGGTTTGCAAACAAGGTCGCACGCCGTTTGGTGTTGAGCTGCGCGTGATCGACAAGGACGGCAATGTCGCCCCGCGCGATGGTGTGACGTCTGGCGCGCTTCAGATTCGCGGGCCATGGGTCATTAAACGCTATTTCAAGGCCGAGGCGGACGCGGTTGACGCGGATCAGTGGTTTGATACCGGAGATGTCTCGGTGCTGCACCCGGACGGCACGATGCAGATCACGGACCGCGTGAAGGATGTCATCAAATCGGGCGGCGAGTGGATTAGTTCAGTTGAGCTTGAGAATATTGCGGTTGGTTGCCCCGGCATTGCCGAAGCAGGCGCAATTGGTATCCCGCACCCCAAATGGGATGAACGGCCCGTTCTAATCGCTGTCAAAAAACCGGGGGCTGACGTCGATGAAGCGACGGTGAAGGCCTATCTGGCGGAACGCATCGTCAAATGGTGGATGCCTGACCGTGTGCTGTTTGTTGACGAACTTCCGCACACCGGCACTGGCAAAATTCAAAAAGTGGCGCTTCGTGCCCAGTTTAAGGATTTTGTGCTGGAAGATTGAGGCCCGGTCGCGGCGACCTTGGGCTAAAATAGGCTTGGCGGGCCATTTAAATTACATTTCGCGCAAGCGCGGCATCAATTCCACAAGATTGCAGGGACGATGGCGGCTATCGAGTTGATGGACCAAAATCTGGTCCCAGCCGTCTTTAACTGCGCCGTTTGATCCGGGAAGGGCAAAAATATACGTCCCGCCCGCCAGCACGGCGCAGGCGCGCGACTGTATGGTGGATGTGCCTATGCTTGCGAAGCTTAACCAGCGGAACAGTTCGCCGAAGCCAGGGATATCCTTGGTCTTAACACGGTCCAAAGCTTCGGGTGTCACGTCGCGTCCGGTTAACCCGGTGCCACCGGTTGAGATGACAACATCGACGTGATCGTCGTCGATCCAATTATGCAGCCGTGCAGTGATTAACGCGGTGTCGTCGCGCAAAATAGCGCGATCAGCGATTTTGTGTCCGGCGGCGACTATCCGTTCTGCCAAAATATCGCCGCTGGTATCATTTTCGATGCCACGAGTGTCGGACACCGTGAGGATCGCGATGTTTACCGGCTTGAACGCCCTGTTTTCATCGAGCTGCAATGACGCCTCCCGTCATCCTGCGCGCGGTGACTGTGCCATTAGCATCCGGAAATTTTGGCCACATATATTGGGCTAGGCCTGTCAAACTGCCAGAGGCCTTGTTTGCACGCATCTCGTAAATCCAGTAATTTCGCAGGATGATCGCCACATACCCGCGCGTTTCCCAATAGGGGATAGATTCAATGAACAGCAACGGGTCGCCATTATCGCGCACTTCGCTATTCCACCGTGTTACCGGAGTTGGCCCTGCATTATAGGCCGCGATTACCTTGGGCAAAAGTCCGCCCGTCGCGGGCAAATCGCGCAGCTTTTCCAAATAGGACTGGCCATATTCCAAATTGATCGTCGGACGGTCCAATTCGGATGCCGTGAAGAACGCACCGCGCGCCCGTGCAAGGTCCTGAGCGGTTCCAGGGCGGACCTGCATGAGGCCGCGTGCGCCAGCAGGGCTGATCACGTCGGTACGGAAATTGGATTCTTGTAACGTGTGGGCATAGACCAATGATGGCGTGACGCGCCAGCCACCGGTTGGTTCCCAATTGGGCAGGGGGTAACGTGCCATAAGGTTGCTCTGGTCACGCGATGGACCATAATGGCCAAACCAGAACTGGGTAGAAGCCAAGTTCAATGCGCCGGCCAATTGCGCGAGGTTTGCATGCTGCCGCGCATCGCCAATTCTCGCCTGATGGCGCAGTGCCTGATCTGCCAATTTATTCTGGCCAATTTCTGTCAGGGATACCGCCAAAATCGCGTTTTGCTGCTCTTTCAAGCTCGCCCAATCTAGCTTGACGACTTTCGCTGCCTTGCGCACGATCGGTTCCATGCCAAGCGCTTCGCTGGCGAGTAAGCCGTAAAAGGTTTCTGACAGTTGCGCCGCCTTTTGCATCTTGGGCTGAATATATTGCGGCTGTTTTGCGGCCATGGCCGCGCGTGCGCCCCAGAAGAGCCCTGCGGCCCTTAAATCATCGTTACTGGCCAAGCGGGCAACATCGTCAAAGGCGTTATAGGCAGCGGCATAATCACCCAGCCGCCAAGAAGAGAGGCCAAGTACCCAGGCGGCCTGCGTGCCCCATTCTCCACCGGCCACATGCGCGACAGCAGAAACGCGCTTTGCGGATGCATCGTCATTTTCGATATAATAAGACCATGCCACACGATAGCGTAATTCCGTCAGCGCTTCGGGCGACAGTTCCAATGCTTTGCTTTCCAAAAACTGTTCGGCGGCAAAAGATTGGTCATTTTTAATGAAAACCTGCAATTCGGCACGCACGCTATCGCTTGCCTTACTTGCGGGCAAATCCCTTTTTGGTGCGCCACCTAGCCATGAAAAGCGGCGGATACCAGGCCGATTGGGAAGCATCTCCAGACCGCGTTTACGTGCCATGGTCGCCAATTGTTCAGCCTGCGGCAAATAAGGTGCATCCTCAAGCAGGGCTTGCAACTGCGCTGCCTCCACCTTTGGGCTATTGGGTGCGACATATAATTCCGCGCGCGCCATTGCGGACATGGGGCCTTGGGGCGCTGCATCAATCATGCGTGAAGCCTCGTCCCATTTTTCCGCACGGATAGCGTCATAGATCGCTGTGAAAACGGCTTTTTCTTGTGCGCTAAGAACATTGGGTGCCGGCTGAACGGGAACAATTGCGCGAAATCCATCGCTTGTGTTTGCGTGCGCTGTCGCAATGGGGGCGCAAGCCAGCGCAAAAGCGAGCCATTTCAAATTAGATATTCCTTTGCTCATTGGAGCACCCTTTTCGCAAACATCTGCAAATCCCTCCATGCCTGCTTTTTCATGGCAGGTCGCGCAATAAGGGTTCGCGGATGAAATGTCGCCAGCGTTGTTATGTTGAGGCCATCATGATTAACATTTCGTAACTCCGCCCGTGCGTTCATCAATTCTTCGCCTAACAGAGCCTTGCATGCGGCGGAACCGAGTATCACCAGCGATTTTGGTCTAATCAGTTGTATCTGATGCAGCATAAGCGCGGCGAGGGCGGGCAAGTCGTGTTCAGGAACCTCCGCTGTTGACGGCATGCTCGTCGCCAACGATGCGCAATAACATAGTGCTGTATCGATCCCGATTGCAGCAAGCATCCGGTTTAGAAGAGCCGCATTCAAAGACGTCGTGGTTTCTGGCGCTGGCAATATGTCTGGCAGATCCGAAATAACCATCACCTCGCAACTAACCGGGCCGACAGGCGGAAAGCGGACGGGACCATAAGCATTGCCGGGCAGGGGGGCACCACCGACCACCATCTCGCGAAGGGCAGCAATATCGTTGGGCCAGATGATGTTGGGCGTCGCAGGCGGCTCTGCCTGTTTTTTCTCGGCAGCGGCAACGACGGGTGCATTCGGGGACGTATCGACAGCGTCCTGCGCTAGCAAATCGACCGTGCTTTCGCGCACAGCCGAATCAACACCAGCCAGTTCCCACCAACCAGATAATGATTCAACCACAGCAAATGCGGTAATTTTTCCCCGATCCTCCATAAATCCCTTCAGTCACCAGTTGACGGCAGGGTCAATTGCTTGGCATGGCAATTCCCACGAGCTGTTCGTATATCGGGATGGCCTGAATTATCTGCCGGGTAAAGGATAAAGGCAATGAGCGAACGTGAGTCGATGCCCTATGATGTTGTTATTGTTGGCGCGGGGCCAGCGGGACTTTCGGCCGCAATCCGCATAAAACAATTATCCCCCGATACCAGCGTCTGCATCCTTGAAAAAGGTTCCGAGGTGGGCGCGCATATATTGTCCGGTGCGGTCATTGATCCCAAGGCGCTCGACGAGCTGCTGCCTGACTGGCGCACGTTGGGCTGTTCGCTGGCCGATACGCCGGTGAATGACAATCAGCACTGGGTAATGACCAAGACCGGCAAGTTCAACATGCCGCATTTCCTGACCCCCGGTTTCATGCATAATAAGGGCACATATACCGGCTCGCTTGGGAATGTGTGCCGCTGGTTGGCGGGGCAGGCTGAAAATCTGGGCGTAGAAATTTTCCCCGGTTTTTCGGCCGCAGAAATTCTCTACAACGCCGATGGTTCGGTCAGGGGTGTCGCGACGGGCGATATGGGCATTGCGCGCGATGGCAGCCATAAAGTCGATTATATGCGCGGCATGGAATTGCATGCAAAATATACATTCTTTGCCGAAGGCGTGCGTGGTCATCTCACCAAATTGCTCAAGCCGCAATTTGCGCTGGATAAGGATTGTGAGCCGCAGGTTTACGGCATTGGCATTAAAGAATTGTGGGACATTCCGCCCGAGCAGCATTCTGCCGGACGCGTAATCCACAGCCAGGGCTGGCCGTTGACGGATGCCAATGGCGGTGCGTTTTTATACCATCATGCGAACAATCAAGTTGCCTTGGGTTTTGTTGTTTGGCTCAATTATTCAAATCCTTATTTGTCACCCTTCGAAGAGTTTCAGCGTTGGAAAACGCATCCTGAGATTAAGAAGATACTCGCCGGTGGTCGCCGTGTTTCCTATGGCGCACGTGCGATTAGCGACGGCGGTTGGCAGTCGGTACCTGAACTTGCATTCCCTGGCGGCGCGTTGATCGGGTGTTCGGCCGGATTCTTAAACGTGCCGCGGATCAAGGGCACGCATACGGCGATGAAATCCGGCATGCTGGCGGCTGAAGCTGCGGTGGAAGCGTTGGCTGCGGGCCGCGAACATGACGCGCTGACTTCGTACCAGACCGCCTATGAAAATAGCTGGATTTACAAAGAATTGCGAATGGTACGCAACGTCCTTCCGCTGGTCGAAAAATACGGTAACCTTTTGGGTAGCGCGCTCGCTGGTGTGAACATGTGGCTGGAGAATTTTGGCATACGCATGCCATTCACCATGAAGCACCATCCGGACCACAAGGCGCTGAAAAAGAAAAATGCAGGCGAACGTATCGATTATCCAAAGCCCGATGGCGTGTTCAGCTTTGACCGCCTGTCGTCGGTTTTCTTGTCGAACACCAACCATGCCGAAGACCAGCCAGTTCATTTGCAGGTCAAAGACATGGACCTTCAGAAAAACAGCGAGTTTATGGAGTTTGCGGGGCCATCAGCGCGCTATTGCCCTGCGGGTGTGTATGAGTGGATTGAAGAAGAGGGTAAGGACGCCCGCTATCAAATAAATTCGCAAAACTGCGTTCATTGTAAGACCTGCGACATCAAGGATCCGAACCAGAATATCAATTGGGTGACGCCAGAGGGTGGCGGAGGGCCGAACTACCCCAATATGTAATCAGGGTGGCGCATTGGTTACCACCCGGGGGTTAAGGTCTAATCGTGGAATATTCTGAAACAGCCTTTGCAAAGATAAACCTTGCCTTGCACGTCAGGAAACGGCGGGCCGATGGCTATCATGACATCGAAACGCTGTTCGCCTTTGTGCAGGATGGCGACATTCTTACTGCAAGCCTTGCGGATGCGCTGAGTCTGGAGATTGATGGTCCCTTTGGCGCCGGTTTAAAGGCCGATGAAAGCAATTTGGTGCTGAAAACGGCCTTGTCCTTAAAGGCGCACTTTGGCGTTACGCAAGGTGTAGCGATCCGGCTCGACAAAAGATTGCCGATTGCCTCTGGCATTGGTGGGGGATCAGCGGACGCAGCAGCCACCGCAAGGCTACTTAACCAGCTTTGGGGCTTGGATGCGACCGAACAGGAGCTGGCCGATATCCTCGCGCCATTGGGGGCCGACATTCCCGCATGTATTTTCAGTCGTCCGAGCTTTGGCAGCGGCACCGGAACCGCGCTGGCATTTTTGGACGATAGCAACATCGCCGCGCGGCATGTGTTATTGGTAAACCCGCTTCAATCCGTTTCTACAGCGGCGATATTCAACGCATGGAACGGCGTTGACGGCGGCGCAGTTGATCGCGGGGATATTTGGGACGCCGCGATTACAGGCCAGAACGACTTTGAACCAATTGCTGCGGCGATTTGCCCTGCTATTTCGGACATTCTTGACCGACTGTCGCGGGCAGACCCTGCGTTCGTCCGCATGTCTGGTTCTGGGGCGACTTGCTTTGCCTTGTTTGAAGATGCAGCAGCCCTTGAGACCGCAAGAGCAACGCTTGATCCGCATTGGTGGTCGATGGCCACTATGCTGCGATGAACGATGCTCCGTTGGAAATATTGGGAACGCCGCAGAAAGGCGGGTTTCTTATCGTCGGGGACCACGCGTCGAACCGCGTCCCCGAAGATATTGCTCTCGGCATCGACCCGGCGCTCCTTAGCGCCCATATTGCGTGGGACATTGGCGTCGCCGAGGTTGCGCGCTTGATCACACAAGACGCGCGCTTTGCGGCCTATCTGGGTGGGTATTCGCGCCTTGTTGTCGACTTAAATCGCGACGCGCATGATGCAGCGGCGATCCCCAAGCAAAGCGACGCTGTGGTCATTCCCGGCAACGACCTTGGGCATAAGGAGGAAGAGGAGCGGCTGGAACGCTTTTTTTGGCCATATCACACATATTTGGCGCAGTTGCTGTCGCAACACCGTCCGGCACTGATTTTATCGCTCCACAGCTTCACGCCAGCCCTTGAGAGCACACCACAAGAGGCACGGCCTTGGGAAGTTGGGGTTTTGTACAATGAACAGGAAAGGGCATCCAAATTGGCGATCCCTTTTCTTGAAAACGCAGGATATATTGTTGGCGACCAGCTTCCTTATTCCGGCAAACTGCTGAACGCGACGATGAACCGACATGCCGAAGCCAATAACATCCCCTATATCGGCATCGAGATGCGGCAGGATGTATCAAGCGACCCCGATGGCCAAGCAAGATATGCACGCACATTGGCAGAAATGTGCCATTTTGTGTCGGAACAGCTTGGCTTATCCATATAAAAAGGCTTAAAGCACTCGGCTTAACGGAGGTCAGTATGCCAAACCAGTTCGACAAGTCCAAATTGCCAAGCCGCCATGTGTCTGTAGGGCCCGAACGCGCCCCGCATCGCAGCTATTATTACGCAATGGGTCTGACTGCAGAAGAAATCGCGCGGCCTTTTGTTGGCGTGGTGTCCGCTGGAAATGACAGCGCACCGTGCAACACGACATTGGATGCGCAGGCCGATATCGCCCGGGTGGGCGTGGAGCAGGGCGGCGGAATGCCGCGTCGTTTCAATACCATCACTGTGACGGACGGCATCGCCATGGGGCATCAGGGGATGAAATCCTCACTCGTCAGTCGCGAAGTCATTGCGGATTCGGTGGAGCTTTCGGTACGTGGTCACTGCTATGACGCGCTTGTGGGCTTTGCAGGATGCGACAAGTCGCTGCCCGGCATCATGATGGCGATGTTGCGTTTAAACGTGCCATCGATCTTTGTGTATGGCGGCTCCATTCTGCCCGGCCGTTACAACAACAAAGACGTGACGGTTAAGGACGTGTTTGAAATCGTCGGCAAATACGCGGCGGGCGCTTGCCCTTTATCGGAATTGGAAGAACTTGAGCGCGTAGCGTGCCCCGGCCATGGGGCATGTGGCGGGCAATATACCGCAAACACCATGGCCTGCGTTGCAGAAGCGATTGGTCTTTCAATGCCCAACAGCAACATGGCACCAGCGCCCTATTCCACCCGCGACCAAATTGCGCATGCGGCGGGCGTCCAAGTCATGGAATTGCTCGCACGCAACATCAGACCACGTGACATATGTACACGCGAAGCCTTTGTTAACGCAGCACGAATTGTTGCTGCAACAGGGGGATCAACCAACGGCGCTTTGCATTTGCCCGCCATGGCGCATGAGGCCGGCATTGATTTCGATCTGTTCGATGTGGCTGATGCATTTAAGACCACACCATATATGGCCGATCTCCAACCCGGTGGCCAGTTTGTCGCGCGCGACATGTATGATGCCGGCGGCGTCTACATGCTAATGAAGTCCTTGCTGGCTGAGGGGCTGTTGTTCGGCGACTGCATGACTGTTACGGGCAAGACACTTGGCGAGAATATCGACCAGATCACGTGGAACCCGGATCAAAAGGTCATCTATCCCGCAACCGCACCTATAACCCCCACTGGCGGCGTTGTCGGACTTCGCGGTACACTGGCTCCGGAAGGCGCAATTGTGAAAGTTGCTGGCATGGACCGGTTGACTTTTACCGGTCCGGCTCAGGTTTTCGATTGTGAAGAGGATTGCTTTGCGGCGGTTGAAGCAAGGGAAATTCGCGAAGGTTCGGTCATTGTCATCCGCTATGAAGGACCACAAGGCGGCCCCGGCATGCGCGAAATGCTGTCGACTACTGCCGCGCTGTACGGGCAGGGGATGGGCGAAAAAGTTGCGCTCATTACAGACGGTCGCTTTTCTGGCGCAACGCGCGGCTTCTGCATTGGCCATGTTGGACCGGAGGCCGCTTTGGGTGGGCCGATTGCCTTGATCGAGGATGGTGACGAGATAATGATTGATGCCGAAACGGGCGTAATCGATCTGAATGTTGCACCTGAAGTCCTTGAAGAACGTCGCAAGAACTGGAGACCGCGCCGGACGGATTATCAGTCTGGTGCAATCTGGCGTTATGCCCAAAATGTAGGTCCAGCCTATAAAGGTGCAGTGACGCATCCCGGTGGCGCAGCTGAGACGCATGTCTTCGCCGATATCTAATTGGCTTTGTGGCACTTTGCTATTTGGTGCCTTGGCGGGCTGCGGAGGCGAAGATAGCGTGTCTCCGCAAAATAAGGTCGACACCGGACAGAAACCCAAAGCGGATGGCAAAATAGAATGTGCGTTGGCAGGTTCTGCTATTTTCGCGCGCGTCTGCTCCACCGAACAGATTACCGCAAATGGCACTATTATGCTGGTTCTCCGCCACCCCAATGGCGGATTTCGAAGGTTTAACCTTCTCAATAACGGTAGAGGGCTATCTGTGGCGGATGGCTTTGACGAAATGCGCATCAGTCTGCTCGAAGACGGCATGATTGAACTGTCCTCTGGCGACGACAAATACCGGCTGCCCGCGCAATTTAAAAACACGCCGCCCGTAAATAGCAGAGGAATTGCCAAACACGCCAGTTGATTGCTTGCCCCTTCACGGGCATGGGGCTGTATGGAAATGACGGAAGAGATTATCAGGGTCGCGGCACGCGGTGATGGCGTCACTGCAAATGGCCGTTATGTGGCTTTGGCAGCACCAGGCGACATTGTGGAACCGTCGGGCGGTTTGATACACGGCTCGCACCACGTTACGCCGCCATGTCAGCACTTTCCGTTGTGCGGTGGTTGCCAATTGCAGCATCTGGACGAAGACAGCCTGCGCCTGTTTATTGCAGAGCGCGTGACGCATGCCCTTGCCACGCAACAAGTCGACATCGGCGAAGTGATGTCCGTGCATCTGTCGCCGCCAAAGACGCGCCGCCGTATCGCGGTGCGTTCGGCCTGGGCAGGCAAGCAGTTTCAGCTTGGTTTCAGCACGGAGAAAAGCCATCGAATTATCGACTTACGTCAGTGTGATGTCATGGCGCCAGAGTTGTTTGCCTTGCTTGCGCCGATGCGGACATTGCTTGAGCCCCGGCTAAACCGTGCGCGTCAGGTGCAGATTAAATTGGCGATGGTTGACCAAGGCGTTGACGTTCTCATTGAGAACTGGATCGCAAATGATCTCGACACGCACGAGTTGCTGTCCGAATTCGCCAAAACCCATAATCTCGCGCGGCTGTCGCTTGATGAAGGCTATGGCCCAGTTCCGTTTTACGAACCTGAACCCGTGACGGTGACATTGGGCGGAGTAGCTGTCGGTTATCAACCTTATGGCTTTCTTCAGGCCACAGTCGATGGCGAGGCTGCGTTGGTTCATGCGGTGAACGCAATCGTTGGTAATGATACTATCATCGCCGACCTGTTCGCAGGGTCAGGCACTTTTGCGCTATCGATGGGTGCGGGACGAAAAATTTATGCTGGCGAGGCCGATCTTCAGGCCAGCCTTGCCTTAAAGGCGGCGGCGGGGCGCGCCGGTCGGACGATGTTTGCAGAACATCGAGATCTGTTCAGGCGGCCACTGACGCCTGAGGAGTTGAATAAGTTTCAGACGGTGGTGCTTGATCCGCCACGTGCCGGCGCAAAGGAGCAAGTGGCGCAGCTTGCAGCGTCTAATGTGGCAAATATTGCCTATGTCAGCTGCAATCCGGCAAGCTTTGCGCGTGACGCGAAAACGCTGATTACTGCTGGATACAGGTTGCAGCGGATCTGGCCGGTGGGACAGTTCCGCTGGTCAACCCATATCGAGCTAGTAGGCCATTTTAGCCGTTAGTTGAGCAGCACTGACATCACGGAATGCACCACGAGCATCAAGAGTGCGATCGATGACAACGCAAACAACGCAAAGCGTATAATCACGCGGTTGGACAAAATCTGAACTAAGCTATGGGCGACGCGCAGGCCGACATATGCCCAAGCAATAGTCGCGTTCAAATTGTCACCTTGTCCTACCATCGCCAGCACTAAGCACACCGCATAAAATACTGTAGGTGCCTCGTGTAAGTGATTGTAATTGTCTGCAACCCATGATGCTTTTTCTTCGCCCTTGGCGATAAGAGCATCGCGCAGCGCCCCACCAGTGGACCCGACAACCTTGGTTCCGTCAATGCCTGCACGGCCCATCGCTGGCAGGCGGGTGGCGTACATCCATATCCAGATAATCATGGTCCACGCCGCAAGCGCGACAACTGGACCTAAAATTGCGCTTTCCATAAAACTTTCCCCCTTAAATAGTCGCAAGTAACGCCTGTACCGCCAATATAGTCAGGCAGACGGTCGATAGTAAAAAGAACATAAAGCGGATGCTGACGGTATTGACCGTCGCTTGCCATAAGCTGTGAATCACGCGCAAAACGGTGTAGCCCCAAGCGAGTATGACGGACAGGTCGGTTGCGCCGCCGGAGATTGCCAAGATCATGATCGTGGCATAGAAAATCGTCGGTTGCTCCATAAGATGCGCGTAATTGTGGGATTTCCACGCAACTGAGGGAGGTACATTGGGGTCAATATCTTGCCCGCGACCGCCCGGGGCAGCCTTGCCGAGGTCCATGCCAATCTTTGACATCGCCGGAAGCCGCGTCCCCGCCATCCAGAACAGCATTATAAGCGACCAGACTACCAACGCAGCCGCTGGCGCCAAAATAGGCGTATTCATGCAGAAAGTCCTCCCCGTCTATGTAGATGGGGAGGGTGGTGCACCTCAGATAAATTGTCAAATGTAACTTAGACTTTTGAGCTTTGCGATCGCGTTGCCCGAACGCCTGCATCATTGGCTGGTGCCCTGTCATAAAGCGTAGCCATCGGCTGATCCCCGACAATCAGCGTTTCAGTCTCACCAAAGCCGTTAAACTCTGTCCGCATGGCACAGCCATACGCGCCGAGCATGCCGATTTCGATATAGTCGCCAGCCTGCATATCGTCTGGCAATATGAAAGGTCCGGCCATGTGGTCCATATCGTCGCAGGTAGGCCCATAGAAACTGAATTCAGCCATCTGAGTACCAATTGACGTGTCCGAGCGCTGTAACGCCACAGGGAAGCGCCAGCCGATATGTGCCGCATCAAACAACGACCCATAAGCCCCGTCGTTGATGAATAACTCGCTACCGCGACGCTTCTCGACCTTCACAAGCAGCGATGCATATTCGGCACACAATGCACGGCCAGGTTCGCACCAAAGTTCCGCAGAGTAGCTAATCGGCAGATCTTCAAAGCAGTTATGAATGACGTCGAAATAGCCCTCAAGCGCGGGAGGCTCCATGCCGGGATAAACCGATGGAAAGCCACCACCGACGTCTACTATATCAACCGTGACGGACGCCTCGACAATCGCGGCACGCACATGCTCCATGGCTTCGGCATAGGCTGTTGGCGTCATGGCCTGACTACCAACATGGAAGCAGATGCCAAGGCTGTCGGCGACCTGACGCGTTGCAACCAGCAGGTCGGCAACTTCAGACGGATCAGCGCCAAATTTTGATGCAAGGCTTAGCTTTGCATGCTCAGAGGACACACGAATGCGCACGCACAGTTCAAGGTCAGTCGCGCCATGTGTTGCACGCACGATCTTCTCCAGCTCTTCATGGCTGTCGAGGCTGAATGTACGGACATTATGGTTGTGATAGGCCTGCGCGATGGCGCGCTCGCTCTTGACCGGATGCATGAAGCACAGCTTCGCATCGGGCAGAAATTTGTGGACCAACCGGACTTCACCCAAGGATGCAACATCATAATGTGTGATGCCAGCTTCCCAAAGGGTTTCGAGCAACGCGGGTGACGGGTTGGCTTTAACGGCGTAAAGCGACTTACCCTGAAACTTCTCAACGAAGAAACGAGCAGCGCGCGCAGCAGCATGTGGGCGAAGGAGCGTGATTGGTTCGTCCGGGCGGAGGGCGCGGACTACAGCAAGTGCGTCAGTGTTCTCGTACAATTCAAGGGACCCCCAAAAGATAAATTGAAACAACAAGGCTGCCTTGCGGTTATTGGAAGTCCCCCTGGGGCAGCGGACGAGCGCCTTAGGAAATGCTGGGATAGTTGTAAAGTGATTCGTTCACGGCCTAGCTCAGGCGGTCGCGAAACGCGGTCCAATCGAAAGAACGCACGCATTCCAGTGCATCGCTATCGCTATTCCACAACCAGAGCGATGGCAAAGGCACGCCGTTAAACGTGTTCGTTTTCACCATGGAATAATGCGCCTGATCAAGGAAGGCAAAACGCGCTCCGGGCTCTGCTGGAACAGGTAACACATAATCGCCGATAATGTCTCCGGCGAGGCAAGATGGCCCTCCCAGACGCACAGGAGAGCCTTCTGAGCGCTCTCCTAGCATCGCAGGGCGATAGGGTGCCTCAATGACGTCAGGCATATGGCAGGTGGCGCTAATATCGGTGATGCCAACCTGCATACCGTTTTCAAAAACGTCGAGCAATTCGCCGACCAATATCCCGGCATCGAGCGCGATGGCTTCGCCAGGTTCGAGGTAGACGTCGAGGCCCGTTTCGGCGCGGACGTCTTGAATGAACGCGACCAGTTCATCCCGTTGATAATCGGCGCGCGTGATATGGTGACCACCACCGAAGTTCAGCCAGCTTAACTGCCCAAAATAGGGCGCTATGTGCGGTTTCAGCGTTTCCCAAGTGCGCTTGAGCGGTTCGAAATCCTGTTCACATAAGGTGTGGAAATGGAGACCTGATACGCCTTTGAGATGTTCTGCCTTCAACTGGCTAATCGGAAAGCCAAGCCGCGATCCCGGCGAGCAGGGATCATATTTCGCGACTTCGCCCTCGGCATGTTCCGGGTTGATGCGAAGGCCGACATCGACGCTGTCATTCAGGAACGGCGCAAAACGTGTGTGCTGCGATGGGCTGTTAAAAATGACATGGTCGGAAATGGCGACGATTTCGGCCATGTCAGCCTCTTTATAACCAGCGCAATAAGTCGCTATTTCGCCCTTATAATAATCCCGTGCGAGACGCGATTCCCACAGGCCCGAACTGCATACACCATCCAGATATTCGCCGATGATCGGTGCGACCTTCCACATGGAAAAAGCCTTCATCGCGCACAATATCTTAGCACCCGAACGCAGTTTGACGTCCGCCAAAATGGCAAGATTCCGCCGCAACGCAACCTCATCCACCACAAAGGCGGGCGAGGGTACGCGGTGAAGGTCAAAATGCGCAAATGCGCCGGGATCGCCTGCCTTGGTTTCCATGTCATTATTCACCCCTGTATCAAACCACCGACGTCATGCTGAACTTGGTTCACCTCTGGTGACTGACGTTCCAGCATCTATCGTGCCACGCGGACCGAAGGATTGAGAGAAAAAATGGACCCTGGAACGTAAGTCACCACAGGTGAAACAAGTTCAGGGTGACGTTCAAATTTCAACGTTCCGTCCGGAGTTAAAAGCCCAAAGGCCCGTCCAGTTCCTTCACCTGCCACGGCAGACCATGCGCATTGAGCATGTCCATGAACGGATCGGGGTCAAACTGTTCAATATTCCACACGCCAGCGCCAGACCATTTGCCCGTGAGCAGCATCGCTGCGCCGATCATCGCCGGAACGCCGGTGGTGTAACTGACGGCTTGGTTGCCGGTTTCGGCGTACGCGTCCTCATGGTCACAGATATTGTAGATGTAGAGCGTCTTTTCCTTGCCGTCTTTGCCAAGACCAGTGGCGATGCAACCAATGTTGGTCTTGCCCTTGGTCGTCGGGCCAAGCGAGGCGGGTTCAGGCAATACAGCCTTGAGGAATTGCAGCGGGATGATTTCCTTGCCTTCATACAACACAGGGTCAATCCGTGTCATGCCGACCGCCTGAAGCACGTTCAGATGCATGATATACGCATCGCCAAAGGTCATCCAGAAACGGATGCGCTTGATTTCGGGAAGATGTGTTTTGAGGCTTTCGATTTCCTCATGATACATCAGATACATATTCTTGGGGCCAACCGCTTCAAAATCGAAGCTTTGTTTTACCGACATCGCCGGGGTTTCGACCCAGTCGCCATTTTCCCAATGCCGCGCCACGGCAGTAACTTCGCGAATGTTGATTTCGGGGTTGAAGTTGGTGGCAAAGGCCTGACCATGGTCGCCGCCATTGCAATCCAATATATCGAGCGTATCGATGCGGTCGAAATAATGCTTTTTCAGATAGGTCGTGAACACGCTGGTGACGCCGGGGTCAAAACCCGAACCCAATAAAGCGGTGAGGCCCGCTTCCTTGTAACGATCCTGATACGCCCACTGCCAATGATATTCGAACTTCGCGACGTCCAACGGCTCGTAATTTGCCGTATCCATATAATGCACACCAGCGGCCAGACACGCATCCATGATGTTGAGGTCTTGGTAAGGCAAGGCAAGGTTTACAACTAGGCTTGGCTTGATCTGGTTCAACAATGTCCTGGTCGCAGGCACGTCATCGGCGTCAAGGCCAAAGGTGTCGATGTCGACACCTGTCCGTTCCTTGACCGAGGCAGCAATCGCATCGCATTTCGACTTAGTGCGGCTTGCGAGGCTGATATGGCTAAAGATATCCGCGTTCATGGCCATCTTATGGACAGCAACCGAACCCACGCCGCCGGCGCCAATAACCAATATCTTGCTCATCTTCTGTTTCCTCTTATCAGAGATTCGTTCAGCGCACGCATATAGGGGCCTTTTATGACAGAACAAGAATTGGCTGCGGCCCGCAAAATACCATCGCACGAGGGCGTTCGGCGGGCGATGGCCAAAATTGCCGATATTCTACCCAAAACACCATTGCTACCACTTGAGGTGGACGGCGTAACCATCTGGTGCAAGGCGGAAATGCTTCAGCCCATTGGTGCTTTCAAGATCCGCGGCGCGTGGCATCGCCTGTCCGACCTGAACGAAGAAGAACGCGCGCGGGGTGTTGTTGGCGTTTCTAGCGGAAACCATGCACAAGGCGTTGCTTGGGCGGCGAAGAAGCTTGGAATATCGGCGACGATTGTGATGCCATCCAATGCGCCACGCATGAAGCTGGAGGCGACGAAGGCGCTTGGCGCAGACGTGGTTCTCTACGACCGTGCCACCGAATCGCGCGACGAAATCGCCGCCGGGTTGATTGCCAAAAGCGGCGCAACATTGGTGCACGCATTTGGCGATCCGTGGGTCATTGAAGGGCAGGGGACGGCTGGGATCGAAATCACGGAACAACTTCAGCGTTTCGGCTTGTCCGGGCCGGATATGATTGTTTCGTGCTGCGGCGGCGGTGGCTTGGCATCCGGCCTTGCGCTGGCGTGTCCGGTCGCAGAAATCGCCATTGTTGAGCCTGAAGGATGGGATGACATCATTCGTTCACTTGACGCTGGTGAAATTTTGCCTGTCAAAGACCTCACGCACCCAACCTATTGTGACGCGCTTCAAACGCCGCAAACTTATCCTGTGAATTTTGAGATTTTGCGAAGCCGCGTGTCTCAGGGTGTTTCGGTCACGACCGACGAAGTGGCGACCGCGATGCGCGTGGTGTTTGAAAAGCTGCACCTCGTTGTGGAACCAGGCGGCGCGGTTGCGCTGGCTGCTATGCTTGCAGGTAAAATTCAACCAAAAGCTGTTACCGCCGTAACCTTGTCAGGCGGAAACGTGGATCGGGAACTGTTCGTGAAGTTGCTTGCTCAGGCCGCCTGAGCGACCGGCATTTCCATGCGGCCCCAGATTTCTACCAACGCCGCAGTCAAATCGCGCATCATGCCCTCATCATGTTGAGGCCCTGGTGTGAAGCGTAACCGTTCCGTGCCACGTGGCACTGTTGGATAATTGATCGGCTGCACATATACGCCATATTCGGCGAGCAATATATCGCTGATTTTTTTGGCTTTCACGGGGTCGCCGACCATCAACGGTACGATATGCGTGTTGCTTAACATCACGGGCAGGCCTGCGTCGGCAAACAGCTTTTTCAGCATAGCGGCATTGGCTTGTTGCGCATCGCGCTCTACACTCGAAGCCTTCAAATGGCGCACAGCGGCCAACACGCCTGCGACCAAAACGGGCGACAAGGATGTCGTGAAGATGAAGCCAGGTGCGTAAGAACGGATCACATCAATGATATTCTGGTCCGCTGCGATATAGCCGCCCATAACGCCGAAAGCCTTGCCAAGCGTGCCTTCGATGATGGTCACACGGTCTGCCACCGCATCACGTTCTGAAATACCGCCGCCGCGCGGGCCATACATGCCCACGGCGTGCACTTCGTCACAATAGGTTAGGGCATTATATTTGTCGGCAAGATCGCATACCGCGCCAATGGGGGCAACGTCGCCGTCCATCGAATAGACGCTTTCAAAGGCAATTAGTTTCGGTGCCTCAGGATCATCTGCTGCGAGCAATTCTTCAAGATGCGCCAAGTCATTGTGTCGCCAAACGCGCTTTTCACAACCTGCGTTGCGGATGCCAGCGATCATCGACGCGTGGTTCAATTCGTCCGAATAAATGATGCAGCCCGGCAGAACCTTAGCGAGCGTTGACAAAGTCGCGTCGTTCGAAACATAGCCTGAAGTGAACAGCAACGCGCCATCCTTGCCATGTAGGTCCGCAAGCTCCTGCTCAAGTTCGACATGGTAATGGGTGTTTCCGCCGATGTTGCGCGTTCCGCCAGAACCGGCACCCACATCATGCAAAGCGTTTTCCATGGCGCTGATAACGTCGGGATGCTGCCCCATGCAGAGATAATCATTAGAGCACCAGACGGTGATATTCTTTGGGCCGTTATGACCAGCAAAGCAGCGCGCGTTGGGATAGCTACCCTTGTTCCGAAGGATATCAATGAATACGCGATAGCGCCCCTCGGCATGAAGTCGATCAATCGCCTTTTCGAAAACAGCGTTATAATTCACGGACATTAACCCCGGTTTGAAACCACTCTCGCGGCATTTTGACCCCCAATAATAGCGGGCAATGCAAAAATCCAGCGCGAACGACTTGCAATAAGCGTCATTCTGGTTCCGCTCTTGGTTCAGGACCACTTAAATTCAACTTCGCGGGGTCAAAATGGCCCCAATCCGCGAAGGTGGAACTAAGTGGTCCTGACCCTAACGATATTTTCGCTTACAGTGATGTGATCTGCGTCACACCCAAAGAAAATAACGCCGGAAGCAGCGATCCCAACGCGCTGACCTCCCCGGTCGTGACGAATACACCGTCTGCGGGCTTTTCGGGCCAGTTTTGATCCTTAGTCAAATGACAGATGCGGCGTGCGATGCCGGCGGCACCGTCGACAAACCGCATATGCGGAGCCGCGGCCAATAACTCCTCTTCTACCAAAGGAAAATGCGTGCAGCCAAGTACAGTCACGTCAAGGCGTTCACCAAAGGGTTGTTCTATCAAGCCAGCCATCGCTCTGGCGTAAATTGCTGGGTCAACAAATTCGCCGCGCATTTTTGCTTCAGCCGTGCGCACGAGTTCAGGCGCGGCATGGCGCAACAAACGCATGTGCGGGGCATGATCGGCCTGAAGTTCGTCCACATAGACCTGACGGACGGTTGCCGCCGTCCCCAATAGACCAATGACGCCAGTCTGACTTGCCTCGGCGGCAGGCTTGATCGCGGGAACGGTGCCGACCACGGGCACATTCAAAGCGGCGCGCACATGACCCAGGGCGATAGTGCAGGCGGTGTTGCAGGCAATAATGACAAGGCGCGGCTGATAACGCTCAACCAAGCGGCCAAGTAAGGCTGGCACCCGCGCCGAAATCTCTGCCTCAGTCTTGGTACCGTACGGTAAACCCGCATAATCGGCCGCAAACACTATTGGCGCGCGTGGCAGGGCTGCCTGCACGGCCTTCAATACCGAAAGGCCACCAATGCCGGAATCGAAAAACAACAGCGGTGCGCTATCTGGAACCATCGTCATGATAAGGCGATAAACGCCAGCGGTCGAACTAGCAAGGTGACGACCTTGAGCGTGCGGAACAAAACAGCTACACGATACAGACATTTGGGGATTCGTGTGGTGAGTGATCTTTGGTTCAACATGTTTGCGGGTCTGTTGCTTGGTTATGCGCTTGGCTCCATCCCCTTCGGTTTGTTGCTCACGCGTTTCTCGGGCGGCGGCGACATAAGGTCGGTTGGGTCAGGAAATATTGGTGCGACGAACGTGTTGCGGACGGGACGCAAAGGGCTTGCTGCGCTGACGTTGCTGCTTGATCTGCTGAAAGGTTTTTTCGCGGTCTGGCTGGCTAGCAGCTATCTTCCCGGTGGAGAAATTCTTGCGGCAGCCGGGGCATTTTTTGGCCATATTTTCCCGGTTTGGCTCCAATTCAAAGGCGGCAAGGGCGTAGCAACCTATGCGGGTATCTTGTTTGGCCTGTTCTGGCAGGGCGGCTTGGTTTACGCGGCCGCTTGGATTGGCGTCTTGCTGATATCGCGGCTTTCATCGCTGGCCGGCTTGGTAGCCGCCGTTTGTGCGCCTGTCGCGGCACTCGTTTTTGGTCATTATGAACTGCTTGCGTTGCTCACCGCCTGCTCGTTGATCGTCTTTTGGAAACATCGGGCCAATATCGGAAATCTTATGGACGGCACTGAACCGCGAATTGGCAAAAGTAAAAGTTGATCTTGGGAATGGGGGACCGCCAGATGCAATTTGATCAGCTTCGCTTGATCCGTTCCCCCAACATCGGTCCCGTTAGTTATCGGCAGCTGATGGCGCGTTTTGGAAGCGCGCGGGCCGCGCTGGAGGCTTTACCTGATCTCGTGCGTCGCGGCGGCGGAAAGCACGTTGTGCTCGCCAATGAGGCAGCCATTGCCCGGGAGATTCAGTTTGTTCAAGCCTTTGGCGCACGCCATGTTTTCATGGATGACGCAGACTACCCCTATTTGCTGTCACACATGGACAATGCGCCGCCCGTCATCTGCGTGAAGGGCAATCTTGGTTTGTTATCGCGTCCGACGGTGGCCCTTGTCGGGGCGCGTAACGCGTCCGCAGGCGCCTGCCAGTTTGCGCGGCAACTGGCGTTTGAACTCGGCCAAATGGGTTTATCTGTTGTGTCGGGTCTCGCGCGCGGTATTGATACGGCCGCGCATATAGGCTCTATCGAAGGCGGAACAGTTGCGGTTATTGCTGGCGGTATCGACGTGGTCTATCCGCCCGAAAACCGCGCACTTCAGTACGCAATTGCCGAGCGCGGGCTTTTGATTGCTGAACAACCGCCGGGCACCGAACCACGCGCAAGGCATTTCCCGTATCGAAACCGGATCATCGCTGGCGCGTCGGCTGGAACGGTGGTGATTGAGGCTGCGCCAAAGTCGGGTTCGCTCATTACCGCGCGCCTGGCGGCGGAGGCGGGGCGTGAGGTCATGGCTATTCCAGGGTCGCCGCTGGATCCACGGTCGCGTGGTTGCAACCAGCTTATCCGTGAGGGCGCAACTTTGGTGCAGAACGCATCAGAGATTGCCGAGCTTATTTCCCCCTTGGACAACCGCATGCTTGCGCCATCGGTCAAATACGAACCGTCGATGACCATAATAGCCGATGACGGCAGCGATACCGAACGCAGCGCAGTCATCGACCTGATGGGCATGACCTATGTTGCGGTCGACGAATTGGTGCGGCAATCTGGCAGCAGTCCATCGACCGTCCAGATGGTGTTGCTCGAATTCGAGCTGGCCGGAAAACTCGAACGCGGCGCAGGTGGGAAGGTCCGCTTGGCGACATAAAACACAGCCGCATTTTTCGTCTTGACGAGGCCTGCCTTACCCCATCAGCCTATACGCGTACGCGAGAGATTTTAGAAAAGCAAAAAATATCATGCAATTAGTTATCGTAGAATCACCTGCAAAAGCCAAGACAATCGAGAAATATCTGGGCCCCGGATTCAAGGTGCTGGCCTCTTATGGCCATATCCGCGATCTACCGCCCAAAGACGGTTCGGTTGACCCCGATAATGGCTTTGAAATGCTGTGGGACAATTATGCCGATAAGGCAAAACAGCTTAAGGCGATTACCGACGAGGCGAAAAAGGCGGATGGCCTTATCCTGGCGACCGACCCTGATCGCGAAGGCGAAGCGATTAGCTGGCATGTGCAAGAAGTGCTCGCGAAGAAAAAGGCGTTGCCGGCCAAGGTTGGTCGGGTGACGTTCAACGCCATAACAAAGCAGGCTGTAACCGACGCGATGAAACAACCGCGCGCGTTGGATTTAGACCTGATTGACGCCTACCGCGCCCGCCGTGCGCTGGATTATCTGGTAGGATTTACCCTATCGCCGGTCTTGTGGCGCAAGCTACCTGGCGCAAAGTCCGCTGGCCGTGTGCAGTCGGTTGCGCTGCGCCTCATTGTGGAACGCGAACGTGAGATCGAAGCGTTCCGCGCGCAGGAATATTGGTCTGTGAAGGCTGGAATGGAACATAAGGGCCAAAAATTTGATGCCCGCTTGATCCAATATCTGGGCAAGAAGCTAGACAAGATGGATCTCAAGACCGAAGCGGACGCGGAACAAGCGCGCCTTGCCGTCGAGTCAGGCAAATTCACGGTCGAGACCGTTGAAACAAAGCCTGTAACCCGCAATCCGCAACCTCCGTTTACAACCTCGACATTGCAGCAGGAAGCGGCACGTAAACTCGGCTTTTCCGCCAGCCATACAATGCGCATTGCGCAGGGTCTGTATGAGGATGGCGCGATAACCTATATGCGAACCGATGGCGTTCAAATGGACCACAGCGCCATTTCCGCCGCGCGCAAATCCATCTCAGATCGGTTTGACAGCGGCTATTTGCCGGAGAAACCGCGCGTTTATCAGAGCAAAGCGAAGAACGCGCAGGAAGCGCATGAGGCGATACGTCCAACCGATTTTGGCAAGGACAGGGCAGGTTCAGGCGACCATGGCCGCCTCTATGACCTGATCTTCAAACGCGCGATGGCCAGCCAGATGGCATCTGCCCGCATGGAACGTACAACTGTCGATCTACTCGACGGTACCGGTCAGACTGGCTTACGCGCTACCGGGCAAGTTATGAAGTTTCCGGGATTTCTTGCCGTATATGAAGAAGGCTTGGATGATAGCGACGGCGAAGATGGCGCGATCTTGCCAGCCATGACAGTTGGCGACGCGCCAGCCAAGCACGCTGCGGAAAAAACGCAGCACTTCACGCAACCACCACCGCGTTTTTCGGAAGCGACTTTGGTCAAGCGTCTCGAAGAACTGGGTATTGGCCGTCCATCGACCTATGCATCGACCATTCAGGTGCTGAAAGATCGCGCTTATGTCCGCGTTGAGAAAAATCGTTTCTTTGCAGAAGAATCCGGGCGACTTCTCACAGCATTTCTCGAACGGTTTTTCGAACGTTATGTCGCTTATGACTATACCGCTGGCCTTGAAGACCAGTTAGATGAAATCAGCGGCGGCCGTGCCGATTGGCAATCCTTTCTGGAGGCGTTTTGGCGTGATTTCAAACCGAAAACGGTTGAGGTCATGGAGCAGAAGCCGTCGGAAGTGACCGCGGAGCTTGATATCTTTCTGTCGCCCTATCTCTTTCCAGAGCGCGAAGACGGGACCGATCCGCGTTTATGCCCGAAATGCGGTGAGGGCAGGCTGGCCCTGCGCGGCGGAAAGTTCGGCGCTTTTGTTGCCTGCTCCAATTATCCGGACTGTAAATATACCAGAAAATTTGCGCAACCCGGCGGCGAGAGTGGGGAGGACACCGGTCCAGAAGTGCTTGGCCAGCATCCCGAAACACAATTAGAAGTCAGCAAAAAGTCAGGCCGTTTTGGCCCTTATTTCGAAATGGGCGAGGGCGCTGACGTCAAACGCGCCTCTATCCCCAAGGATATTCCGGCCGAGGACATCGGACTAGAATGGGCGGTGAAGCTGCTATCGCTGCCACGCACCATCGGGATACATCCCGAGAGCGGCGAGCCAGTCACGGCAAGCATCGGTCGTTATGGACCCTATCTGGCGCATAATGGGAAATATGCCCGTCTGCAGTCGACGACTGAAGTGTTTGAAACTGGCATGAATAGCGCGGTTGTGAAGCTGGCAGAAGCTTTGGCCAACCCGGGCCGTGGCCGGGGTGCCGCACGTGCACCGTTGAAGGAGTTCGGTAAGCATCCACGCACCGATGCGGAGATTAAACTGATGGAGGGGCGCTTTGGTCCTTATGTGACCGACGGGACCACTAACGCGACAGTGCCCAAGTCCATCTCGCCTAACGAGCTGACGCTTGAGGAAGCTGCACAGTTGATTGACGCCCGCGCCGCGATGCCACCCAAGGGCAAGGTCAAGAAAAAGGCCGCGCCAAAGAAGAAAGCTGCGCCGAAGAAGGCACCGGCAAAGGCCAAGCCAGCGGCAAAAGCAAAGACGTAAGCAACGAAATACATCCACCCGTCGCCCCAGCCTGCGCTGGGGCGACGTGGTTCGGGTATAAACCGCGCCGCGTCACTCCACCCATTCAAGCCCAATATCGCGATACAGGCTGCGGTCCTCGTCCCATTTGGCATACACTTTCACATGCAAATAAAGATGGACCTTCACGCCCATGAGCTTGGCCAGTTCAAGACGTGCCGCCTCTCCAATGGCCTTAATCCGCGTGCCGCCTTTGCCTAGAACGATGGCGCGCTGGGTAGGGCGTGCTACTAAAATCTGCTGATGGATTTCTAGCGATCCATCTTCGCGTTCGCTATATTTTTCAGTCTCGACGGCGCTGGCATAGGGAAGCTCCTCGTGCAGTTGCAGATAGAGTTGTTCGCGCGTGATTTCTGACGCAATCAGACGGTCGGTTGCATCTGACACCTGATCCTCTGGGAAATGCCATTCGCCCTCCGGCATATTGTCGGCAAGCGCAGTTTTGAATTCTTCAAGCCCGTCGCCGGTGGCGGCACTGATATAATAAATCTGCTCAAATGCGCATTTGTCAGTCAGTTTCGTGGTGAGGGCGAGCAATTTGTCCTTGGCCGCAATATCAACCTTGTTGAGCACAAGCCATTTGCGTTCAGGGCGATCTTTTAATCCGTCGAGGATTTTTTCGACCTTTGGTCCTGCGCCTGCACGGCCATCGACGATCAATGCGATCATGTCGGCATCACCCGCACCGTCCCAAGCCGCAGCCACCATCGCGCGGTCAAACCTGCGTTGCGCCGCGAAAATGCCCGGTGTGTCGACCAAGATGATCTGCGTTTCGCCGGCCAAGGCGACGCCTAACATGCGCGTCCGTGTGGTCTGCGCCTTTGGGCTAACGATCGCGACCTTCTGCCCGACCAGAGCATTGACCAAGGTTGACTTACCCGCATTTGGCGCACCGATAATGGCGACATGTCCGCATCTTTTGGTCATGCGTGGGCTTCCAAAAATGCCTGTGCCGCGCCGGTTTCGGCGGCCTGTTTGCTATTGGCGGTGGCCGTGACGGGCGGAAAGCCTTTCACGGTGACGGTGATTTCAAATCTCATGGCGTGGGGAGGGCCTTCTTTTTTGGTGATGACATATTCAGGAACCTTGCGCCCATGGGTGGCGCACCATTCTTGGAGTTCGGATTTGGGGTGTTTTGGGGCGCCGTTTGCGGATTCGAGAAGTGGCCTCCAGAGCCGTTCTACAAGATCGCGGGTGACGAGTAGACCATGGTCGAGATACACCGCGCCAATGATGGCTTCCATGACGTCACCCAACACATTATCGCTTTGTTGCGCTCCATCATCACGGGCTTGCTTGCCAAGCCTGATATACAGCGGAAGACCAATTTGCCGGGCAATGTCGGCGCAGGTCACGCCCGACACAAAAGCATTTAACCGGTGCGACAGGCGACCCTCGGCTTCATCCTTATATCGGTGATAGAGCATATCAGCGATGATGAGCCCCAAGATGCGATCGCCGAGAAATTCAAGCCGTTGATAGTCCGGTTGTCCCGTACTGCCATGCGTCAGTGCGCGTTGGTAAAGTGCCAAATCCTTTGGCTTCTTCGGAAGTAATTCCGCCAGCCAAGCCGCTTGTTCGTCGCTGGTCAAAATCCTTGTCCAATGCGTTCCGCGCGCGTTGCCGTAAACCAAGTCCATGGCAGCACCCAGTGCGACGATCCATCCGTGGAAAACACAGACACCAAAGCACGACCCACAAGATTCTCTTGCGGCACAATGCCAATCGCACCGGGCTTATCAATGGGCGACCATCTGCTATCCGCGCTTCGGTCGCGATTGTCGCCCATCAGGAAAAGGTCGCCTTGACCAACAACGAATGCTTCGGTGTTGTCGCCTTCTAGGCCATTTTGCAGGTCCAGAATTTCGTAGCTTTTGCCTTCGGGCAATGTCTCGCGAAAACGGGGGTAGCGGCATTGCGTGCCGCCCTTAGCCGCCGGTTCCTCCATATCAGGACGCCAGCATGGAAAGGGATTGCGCTCAAGCTCTGCCGCATCGCGCATATTTTGCGTGACCGGGATAACAAGGTCGGCAATCCGCTCCTTCTTAACCGCAACGCCGTTGATTTCGAGGATGCCATTGCGCATTTGGACGACGTCACCGGGCAGGCCAATGACGCGCTTGATATAATCTGTACCGTTTGACATTGGGGCCTTGAACACCACGACATCGCCGCGTTCTGGCTGGCTCGCGAAAATCCGTCCGGGGATAATCGGTAATGCAAAAGGAAGGCTGTTTTTGGAATAGCCATATGGCCATTTCGCCACCAGCAGATAGTCGCCGATGAGCAAGCGTGGCTGCATCGATTCCGACGGAATGTTAAAGGGCGACACGATGAAACTGCGCAAGATGAAAACGAACAATACAAGCTTCAGCAAAAAGCTGCCATATTCGCGCCATTCTGACGGAGCAGGCGCATTTACAGGTAAATCGCCCAGCTTTTCGGTATTTGAAGTCACAGAATCTCGCAAAATATTGTCGTCGAATGACGGATAGGCTGGCCTTTTACCGTGAAGGCGCGTTATTTGCCAGCGCCGAGATTCACGCTGCGTTGCGACGCCCATAAAGAAGAGATAGAAAATGACCGATAATCTATGGACTGCGCTCGAACAGCATCAACCGCAATCGCTGGTTAACCTGTTCGCATCGGACGCAAATCGCGTGCGCAAGATGACCATCGAGCAAATGGGGTTGCGCTTCGACCTGTCAAAAACACATCTTGATGATGCAGCCTTAGGCCATTTCGCCAAGCTTGCGGAAGACATGCAGCTTCATGCCGCCAAAACGGCTTTGTTTTCGGGGGCCGCAATCAATGTGACGGAAGGGCGCGCGGCAGAGCACGCCGCCGAACGGGGCACTGGCGATGCCGATTCTGTCGCTTATGCCCGCGCGCTTCAGCAACGCATGCGCGGATTGGTTGAGGCTATTGACGCCGGCCTGATGGGCGATATCCGCCATATATTGCATATCGGCATTGGTGGATCGGCGCTTGGCCCCAAATTGCTCATCGATGCACTTGGCCGCGACGGCGCGCGTTATGACGTCAAAGTCGTATCCAATATTGACGGTGCGGCGCTGACCGAGGCGGTGAAGGATATGGACCCGCACAAGACGATTGTCGCGGTCGCTTCCAAAACCTTTACCACCACCGAAACATTGCTCAACGCCACCAGCGCAATGGAATGGATGCGCGACGGCGGCGTGGCCGACCCATATGCGCAGTTTGTGGCGCTGACGGCTTATCCCGACAAAGCCATCGAATGGGGCATCGATGAAAGCCGCGTATTGCCGTTTAACGAGACCGTGGGTGGACGCTATTCCTTGTGGTGCTCAATCGGGTTTCCCGTCGCGCTTGGCCTTGGTTGGGCGGTGTATCAGGAACTGCTGGATGGTGCAGCCGCTATGGACGCGCATTTCCGCAATGCCCAAATTATGGAGAACGCCCCGACAATGGCGGCATTTGCGGATCTGTATTACGCCCAGACGAAGGCGTGTCAGACACGGGCGGTATTTGCCTATGATGAACGTCTGCGCCTGTTACCCGATTATCTTCAGCAGTTGGAGATGGAATCAAACGGCAAGTCGGTGACCGCCCAGGGCGCGCCGCTTGGACGCCACAGCGCCCCTGTGACATGGGGCGGGGTGGGCACCGATGCCCAGCATGCGGTGTTCCAATTGCTGCACCAGGGCACGCATCTGATCCCTGTTGAATTCATCGCCAGCAAGACGCCGGGGCATGATTTCGATACCGCGCATCATGAAACCTTGTTGGTCAATTGCTTTGCCCAAGGCGCGGCATTGATGGCGGGGCAAAAATCCGATGATCTGGCGCGCAATTATGTCGGCAACCGGCCATCGACGACGATATTGCTGGATGACGTCACACCGTCAACGCTCGGCGCGTTGATTGCCTTTTACGAACACCGGACGTTCGTAAATGCTGTTTTACTGGGAATTAACCCATTTGACCAATTTGGCGTTGAACTGGGCAAGCACATTGCCAAAAGGATAAGCGACAATGGCCCAAGCGGTTTTGACCCGTCTACTTCGGCGCTGATCGCGGCGGCGCTTGGTGATATCTAAGCTATGGGTATGTGTTCGATAACACTGCGCGAGAATTACCGTTGGTAAACATATGAACCTGCCCCCATATCGCGGGAACACAGGAAAGAATAATATATGGCTGATTTTGACTATGACCTCTTCGTCATTGGCGCAGGCTCCGGCGGCGTTCGTGCCGCACGCATCGCGGCATCGCATGGTGCCCGCGTTGCTGTGGCAGAGGAGCATCGCGTTGGCGGCACCTGTGTCATCCGCGGCTGTGTGCCCAAGAAGCTGCTGGTCTATGGCGCGCATTTTGCCGAAGATTTGCACGACGCAAAACGTTTTGGCTGGAACACCCAAGGTGCGACATTCGACTGGAACGTTCTGCGCGACAATGTTGCTGCGGAGGTCAACCGTTTGGAAGGCCTATATGGCCAGACGCTCGGCAACAACAAGGTCGAGGTTTTTCACGAACGCGCAGGCGTGACTGGGCCAAACAGCGTTCAACTTTCCAGCGGGCGAGATGTCACGGCGGCAAATATCCTGATTGCAACGGGTGCCTGGCCTTCGGTCCCCGTTGTTCCGGGGGCTGGCCATGGGATCACGTCAAACGAGATTTTCAGCTTGCCCGAACTGCCCAAGCGCGCCGTGATTGCGGGTGGTGGTTATATCGCAAATGAGTTTGCATGTATTTTCAATGAATTGGGCGTCGAAGTTAAGCTTGTGACACATGGCGACCGTGTGCTGCGCAGCTATGATCACGAAATTGTCGACAGGCTAGTCGACCTAAGCCGCCAAAAAGGCATCGATATCCGTTTCCATTTCGGCATCAAATCGGTGACCAAGCAAGACAATGGCACGCTTTTGATCGAAGGCGACAATGGAGAGGTGATCGAGACCGATTTGCTGTTGTGGGCCATCGGACGCACGCCGCACACAATAGGGCTTGGCCTGGAGGATATCGGCGTTGAGCTGGGTAAAGACGGAACGGTGAAGGTTAGCGATGACAGCCGCACCAATATCCCCAGCATTTATGCCGTTGGCGACGTCACCAACCGCGTGCAACTGACCCCGATTGCCATTCGTGAGGGGCATGCCTTTGCCGACAGCGTTTTCGGCAATAACCCGCGCACGGTGAATTATGATTGTATTCCAACCGCGGTGTTCAGCAACCCGCCCATCGCCAGCGTCGGCGTGACGGAGGCCGAAGCACGGGCGCAGTTTGACGACGTCAAGGTGTACAAAAGCGATTTTCGCGCGATGAAAAACGTGTTGGCCGACCGCAATGAGCGGGCCTTGTACAAAATGATTGTGGCCGGTCCCACAGAGCGGGTCGTGGGCCTGCACCTGATCGGTCCCGATAGCGGCGAAATACTTCAGGCGGCGGCGATTGCGGTGAAGGCAGGGCTAACCAAGCAAGATTTTGACGATACCGTCGCCTTGCACCCAAGCATGTCCGAAGAATTGGTTTTGATGAAATAGGGTCAGGGAAAGTGAACGGGCGCGTCGCCTGCTTTCCATTGCTTATAGCGAGCCATGATACTTGCAAACAGATCGCTGCCCACCAGCCCGGAAAGCCAGCTTTGCAGCGCGGGTAGGGGCAAAGTAGCAAACCATATGGCATCGGTTGCGGCAAATTGCCGGACAAAGGGGAATATGGCGATGTCGGTGAATGCGGGCCTTGCTCCGCCGAGATAAAGCGAACGGGTCAAAAGAGTGTTCAGGTGAGCAAGATGCGCCATGGCGGCGTCGCGATGTGCGGTGCCATCGGTCAGGCCATAACGATGCGGATATTTATAATGGTCCAAGGCTATCTTAAATGGCCCGTCAGTGGCCAAAACAAGGTTTTGGTCATCATGGGTCAGCCAGCCCAAGGAATCGCTTTGTGCGAGCGCCCAGCGCATGATAACGAGGCTTTCCTCTAACACCCTGCCATCGGGCAGCAGCAGAACAGGCACGGTGCCCTTTGGTGAGGCCTCCAGCATTTCAGGCGGCTTGTCGCGCAACACGACCTCGCGCAGTTCAACTTGCACGGCGCTGGCGGCGAGGGCCATGCGTGCGCGCATGGCATAAGGGCAGCGGCGGAAACTGTAGAGGATAGGCAGGGCGGTCATTTTAGCCGCAACGGCGCGTTTGGTTTAAGGGTGTAAAGCCAACACTAAATATCATCACGTGGATTGACGCCAATATGCTGCTTGCCGCGCTTTTTGGCTAAGGCAATCTGCCTTTGCCGTTCGGCGAAGCGCGCGCGGTCATCGTCGGTGCGTTCGGCATAGCAAGCGGGGCACGACACGCCCTCAATGAAATGGGCTGATGCCTTGTCTGCTGGTGAAATCGGGCGGCGGCACGCGTGGCAAAGCTCCATTTCGCCAAGCTCCAAGCCATGCTTCACCGACACGCGTTCGTCGAACACAAAGCACTCACCATGCCATTTGCTTTGTGCTTCTGGAATATTCTCCAGATACCGCAATATGCCACCTTCGAGATGATAGACCTCTTCTATGCCTTCGGCTTTCAAAAATGCCGTTGATTTTTCGCAGCGGATGCCACCGGTGCAGAACATAGCAAACTTTGTTTTGCCCGCCGCCAGCTCCGCGCGATGTGCGCGAAACCAATCGGGAAATTCGCTGAAGGACTTGGTTTGTGGGTCAACCGCACCTGCAAATGTGCCAATCGCCACCTCATAATCATTACGCGTGTCGATCAACACCGTGTCAGGATCAGAAATCAGCGCATTCCAATCCTCAGGCTGCACATAAGTCCCCACCTCACGTTTTGGGTCGATGCCCTCGACGCCGAGCGTAACAATCTCTTTTTTGAGGCGCACTTTCATCCGGTAAAAGGGCATTTCCTTGGCATGCGAATATTTCACGTCCAGATCGGCGCAACCGGGAATATCCCGCAAAAATGATATGAAGGCGTCGATAGCGCCAGGCACTCCTGCCACCGTTCCGTTGATGCCCTCCTGCGCGAGCAATATCGTGCCCTTGATGCCACAAGCCGCGCATTGTGCCTGAATACGTGGTTGCAATTCCTCTGGCGCGTCAAATGCAACAAAGCGATATAGCGCGGCAACTTTAATGGGATGATGTTCGTCCATGACGCGGCGCTATAACGCGCTTTTTGGATTTTTGCAGCCTGCAATCTATGGCTGGTTAAACAGCATTTAATCGCACGATAAATTTGCAATTGTTGTGACAGGATGCCAAGGCCTTGGTCAACAAAATTGCTTATGGGGAATGCCATGTCGGCCAATATTGCTGAACTGGAGGCACGCCGCGCGGCGTCGAAACTGGGGGGTGGGCAAAAGCGTATTGATGCGCAACATGCCAAGGGCCGCCTGACCGCGCGCGAACGCCTTGATATCTTATTGGATGAAGGCAGCTTCGAAGAGCTCGACGCCTATGTCACACATAATTGTACCGATTTCGGTATGGCGGAACAAAAGATACCCGGTGACGGCGTTGTCACCGGAAGCGGGACGATTAATGGCCGTTTGGTCTATGTCTACAGCCAGGACTTTACCGTATTTGGCGGCTCCTTATCCGAAGCGCACGCCATGAAGATTTGCAAGGTCATGGACAATGCGATGAAGGTCGGCGCGCCAGTCATCGGCCTGAACGACAGCGGCGGCGCACGGATTCAAGAGGGCGTGGCCAGCCTTGGCGGCTATGCCGAGGTGTTCCAGCGCAATGTGCTGGCGAGCGGCGTGGTGCCGCAGATATCGCTTATCATGGGGCCATGTGCCGGCGGCGCGGTATATTCTCCGGCGATCACCGACTTCATCTTCATGGTGAAGGATTCGTCTTACATGTTCGTCACGGGGCCTGATGTCGTGAAGACGGTGACAAATGAGGTTGTGACGCAAGAGGAACTGGGTGGCGCAGTTTCGCATACGACCAAGTCAGGCGTTGCCGACAATGCGTTTGAAAATGATATTGAGGCGTTGCTGTCGACGCGCGATTTCTTTGACTATTTGCCCGAGAATAACCGCACAGGTGTTCCAGAGCGTCCGACGCAAGACCCTTGGGACCGGATGGAACTTAGTCTCGACACATTGATCCCACCAAGTGCGAACCAGCCTTATGATATGCATGAGCTGATCCGCAAAACAGTCGATGAGGCGGATTTCTTTGAGGTTCAACCCAGCCATGCGGCGAACATCATCATCGGCTTTGGCCGCATTGAGGGCCGCACTGTGGGCATCGTCGCCAATCAGCCAATGGTGCTGGCCGGTGTGCTCGACATCAACAGCTCCAAAAAAGCCGCGCGCTTTGTGCGCTTTTGCGATGCGTTCGAAATTCCGATCATCACTTTCGTTGACGTTCCGGGCTTTCTGCCCGGCACCGCGCAGGAATTTGGCGGAATCATCAAGCATGGCGCGAAACTGCTCTTCGCTTATGCCGAGGCGACGGTGCCCAAAATCACCATCATCACCCGCAAGGCCTATGGCGGCGCGTATGACGTGATGGCATCCAAGCACTTACGCGGCGACCTCAATTACGCATGGCCAACCGCCGAAATCGCCGTGATGGGCGCAAAAGGCGCGGTGGAAATCATCTTCCGTGGGCTATCGGCGGAGGAGCAAGCGGTGAAGACGGC
>NZ_JAAVVZ010000041.1 GCF_023910635.1 Sphingorhabdus sp.
CCAAGCCTTTTGCTTGGCACGGCGCATAAACACGCACATAGCGTGGCCGAAATATTGTGTATCGGCGATGAACTGCGGCGCGGTAGGGTATAAAAAGAGGCCGCCTAAGTCGCCGCCTTCGTGTTCAATCCTTTTGCAGGATGTTTTGTGTTGCCCAAGTCCGATATTTTGTAACGCCCACGTCCGATATTTTGTAACGCCCACGCCCGTCATGCTGAACTTGTTTCAGCATCTTAATTTTGGGCCTGAGGCGGCTTTAGATGGCACGGTTTTTAGGCAGCCTTATCGACTTGCTCAGCTCCAAACCTAAGCCCAAGCGATTTCATGACCAGCATCAGTGTCGCAATGGTCGGATTGCCGCCTTCGCTAAGCGCCGCATAGAGCGAGCCACGGCTCAACCCCGCCTCTCGCGCAATCTTGGTCATACCGCGCGCCTTGGCGACTTTGCCGAGCGCGTGCGCGAAATAGGCCGGATCACCGGTCTGCAACGCCTCATCCAGATAAATCGCCAGCGCCTCATCATCGTGAAGCTCATCGGCGATATCGAAGGGAAATGTTTCTAAACCCATATCATTCTCCATTTGGTTCCTTGGCCAATTCCTGCGCCAGCCTTTTGGCTTTGGCGATATCTCGGGCCTGCGTGGATTTATCACCGCCGCACAGCAAGATGACCAACACATCGCCCCGCTGCACAAAATAGATGCGGTAGCCGGGACCAAAATCGAGCCGCAACTCGCTTACCCCCTCACCGACCGATTTCGCGTCGCCAAAATTACCGAACGAAAGCCGATCAATCCTTGCGCCGATGCGTTTTCTGGCAACAGCATCCCGAAGCCCGGCGCGCCATTCCATGAAGATTTTGGTCTGACGGACATCGATCATTGATGTCTTCTATATGAGACAGTTTTGGGAAAGTCAATATTGTTCTTGGCAGAAATCGTCTGGTTAAGTTCGCAAGTTAACCTAACGGTCCATGCCAAAATCAAACCTTTGCCCGTTCCTGATTGAGGCGGAACAATCGTGCCAGTATTTCGTCTTCGGTCAATAACCCGGTGCGCCAGTCATCGCCCCAGCCATAAGCTTCGGCCACCGCCTCATCCAATGCCTTATGCGCATTGTCGAGCCAAGCGGGGCGGGCGTTGTAAAGGTTGGTGAGCGTGCGTTTGGCGAGTTCCTTGGCCGCCACCTCGTCGCGGGGCAAGATGCGGTCGGGATAGCCAGCAACGACTTCGGGTTTGCGCACCACAAGGTCCGGCGGGTTCAACCAGTTTTCGCGCAATTCATTCAACCGCGCGGAAGCGGTGGCAATAAAGATGGCGCGGGGGTCATCGGCATAATCGGCGGCGGCGATGTTTGGGGTCAGGCCTTCGGGGAAAGGGAAGGTTTCGAAGGTGGTGGACGGGGTATAGCGTGGGCGGTCCTCAAGCGAAGTGCCCATGCGCAGCGACCAGAGTTCGTGGAAGGTCGAATGGAGGATGCCAAAGTTGGTGTCGTCGTCTCGGGCGATGGCGTCGATGGCCGTGTCTGGATTGCACGCCTTCTCAAGCCAGATAAAGATTCGATGCTTCGCGACACGAGGAGTCGCGATATAGCGGGCGAGCGGACTGAGTTTTGAAACTAGTTTGGGTCGGGGACGCTCATACAACCACCATTTTATCCTAGTCTTTTCATCGCGAACTTGATCACGATAAGGTTTCACCACTTCTTCAGCGAAGGAGAATGGGGCTTCAAAGCAAGCCGCTTCGGTTGACGAAGAATTTGGCCCAAAATCGATTACCCAGCGGTCTTCTGGTCTTCGCACAATATCCATTGCTGTCGTAAGGCGCTTCAATACAACTGAATTCGGAAGTCCATTTACGTTAAGTGGAGCGCACAGCCATTTCCTCGCCAGCGTACCGTCTATGTCAAATGGCCCGTACTTTTTTACGCCCTCAAAGCAAATATCAGCATTCTCGGAAAGCCGAGCGGCCTTTGTAAGGTCAAAGTCACTTTCATTTGCGGTCAAGTCGGGAAGAATTTTCTCGACTAGTTGCCCGTTAAGTTTCGGCCGTTCGACACCCCGACCAAAGCAAATCATAGACACTCGAACAGCGGCACCATCGACGGTCCAAGGTTCGTCACTCCATGCTTCAAAAATTCGACCGTGTTCGACAATTGGCTTTAGCACTTCGCGATTCGCGCCACCTCGAATTGAATTTGTAGCCACCAACCCTGCGCGGGTTAGTTTGCCAGCCTGCATCTGGCTCCATGCCATAGCGAACCAATAAATTACTAGGTCTGCAAATCCGGGCACGTCGCTACCCCATGCTTTTCGCAAAGCAGCGGTATAGTTGTCGCCCAATTCGCCAAGTATCTTGCTTGCGCCTAAGAAGGGCGGGTTGCCTACCACCACATCCGCCGCTGGCCATTCTGCCCGGATGGGGATCAGGGTAGGCTCAGCATCCTCCGAAAATCCTCCCCGGAACGGGGAGGGGGACCGCGAAGCGGTGGAGGGGTCCCCTCTATCAGCAGCAGCGCGGTCGGCAAGTTGGGCCCCCTCCGTCAGCCCAAGGGGGCTGCCACCTCCCCGTTCCGGGGAGGAATTTTTGCGGGAATCGGCCTGTTCCGGAGAGGGTTTTGGTTCCCACGCCAACACCGCATCGCGGCACTCAATCGTATCGAGCGTTCGCAAGATCGGGTTCTTCGCCGCGTCAAAGCCATTTCGCCGCATCCATTGGATTTCACCGATCCACACCGACACGCGCGCCAGTTCGGCGGCATAGGGATTTAGTTCGATGCCCAGCACACATTCGGGGCCGACCTGCGGCGAAGCACGCTCTACGCCGAGAATTTCGGCATCGATATTCGCACGATGCTCGATGTCTTTCAGCGAACGGAGGGCGACATACAGGAAATTGCCTGAGCCGCATGCAGGATCGAGAACTCTAAAATTCCTGAGTCTAAGCAGAAATTCATCCCGTTGTTTTTTCGCAAGGTCGCGTGCAGCCATCACGTTGGCGTTTGCATCGCGCAATTTTTTTCGAACGACATCCAGCTCGCGAACCCGCTTTTGCCGAGGTAAGTTATTGAAAAGATTTTGCTGACGACCAGGCCGCAATGCTCCTTCTAGCAATCGAATTTCATCAGCCAGTTCGCCTCGATCCTTGGCATCCTGCAACGCTGCCTCTGCCTCTGCATCCGCAGTTTCGATAGCGGCTTTGGCTTTCTCAAGCGCATCAGCCCATTCGGCCTCCAACGGGTCGATGATCACCGGCTTTACGATCATCATGATCTTTTCACGGTCGGTATAATGCGCGCCCAACTGGCTGCGCTTGGCAGGGTCCAATCCACGTTCGAACAAAGTGCCCAGTATCGACGGGTCAATCTGTGACCAATCGCGCTCTGCTGCGGACAATAGCTCGTCAATGTCCTTCGCCTCAACCGGTAGGGCAAAATCGTCGGCGAATAGGCCGCCGTTGAACCAGTCGATAGGGCTGAAATCCAAATCGCCGCCGGTCGCCATGGCCCCGAACAGCTTACGCGCATTCATCTCGAATCGTTCAGGCCGAGTTCGGCTGGCCTTGAGCATCTTGGTGAACAGATTGTCGGGCAGCAGACCGACATCTTCGGCAAACATGCAGAACACCAATTGGTTGACGAAGTGGGCAACCTTGTGCGGGTCATGTCCCCGATCACGCAGGCGCTGGGCAATGCCGGCAAATTCTTTTGCGGTTTCTTCGGTTAGGGCTTGTCGGGTTTTGGTTGGTTTGAAATGTTCGGGATCGGTAAAGGCGCGTTTCAGTTTCTCGCGCGTGTCGCCATCGATCAGGTCTTCGAGGGTGAAATCATGCACCTCTTGCACCGTATTGGTCCAGTTAGTGTGGATTCGGATGCGGTCCATGTCGGACACGATCAGCAAGGGCGGGTTTTCCAGTACAACGCTATATTGCAAAAGCTGGTTGAACGCCTTGTCGAGGTCTTTGCGTGGCCCCTTATACTCCCACGCAAAGCATCCCTTGCGCCAGACATCGGCCCAGCCTTGTGCTCCTGCGGTTTTTGAGAGGCCTTTTTCAAACGTAAACCACTCGCCTTTGGGGTCGGCTGTTGCAGGATCAGCAAGACCTAGCAGTGCGCATAGATCATTGAAATGGCTATGGCTGCCGCTGCGTTCCTTTAGCTCGGCGGCGCGCCATTTGGCGATGAAATCTTGAGGTGTCATTGACCGTTAATAGCCACAGAATCATTTATAACTAAAGCGCCGCCGCTCACAATTATCGGGCGGCCCGATAGGCACGGATGATTTCAGCGCGGCGCTCATCATTGTTGAGGCCATTGGCTTTCAAGTTCGCAAGGCGAGTCTTGCTTGCAGCGCTTAGCGTCAGTCCTTCGACTGCAGTAATTGCGGCGAAGGCCTTGGTGCCGATGACGGATTTCGAACTCTGCCGTGTCATGGGCTTTATTTGCCATAATGCTGGTGAATTCCCAAACAAAAAAGGGGCGCGAACATAAGCGGGAATGTCTTTGCCATTTAGACGCCGCGAAGGTGGATTTAAGAGGTCCTGACCCTAAGCCGCCTGCTCCAACCGGTCCGCCAGCCACATCTTGATCAGCGCTTGCCGCGTTACGCCGCGCTTTCTTGCCTGCACATCCAGTTGCGCAATCATATGTGGCGGCATATCGACATTGACGCGCCTTGCCGCAACGCTTGGACGGCGTGCGCTGCTCCAGTCGATATATTCGGAGATATCTTCACCAGCGTCGAACTTTTGTTCGAACTCTTCAATATCAATTGTTTTGCCCATAATACGCCTCTCTTTCATTGTCGCGTGATCGCCTAACCGAGATGATCCGCACTATGTCTTCGCGCTCGGCAAATATAGCGGACCATGGCTTGTCATCAATCAGACCAACCAACAGCCAACAGCCAACAGCCAACAGCCAACAGCCAACGGATTTCGCCGTCTACGCCCTGATAAGTTGGTCTAAAGATACGCCGATCATCGTCCCAAAGTGCTTGCGCCTGTTCAAAATCAATACCGTGTTTCGCCAGATTGGCTGCACTTTTGTCGGGATCATATTCGAACGTTTATAATTATATAACACCGAAAAGGTATATTTTCTACCCTTTATATGGCACCATAAAAAAAGGGACCGCCGAAGCTGCCCCTTTCCTCCCCTGCCTTTTGCAGGATGTTTTGTTTGGGTTGAACCCTCCCCTAACCCCTCCCGCCTGCGGGAGGGGAACTCAGGTTTAATCCTTCAAGAAAGCTGGCACATGGTCGGGGTCGCCCCCGCCTTTGTTTTCGCCTTCTGAACGGTCTTGGCGTGGGCCACGGTCGCCGCGGCCTTCGCCCCGTCCACCATCACGTCCACCGCCATCACGACGCGGGCCACGGTCGCCACGGCCTTCACCGCGTCCACCACCGCCGCCGCCTTCACGACGGGGTCCACGATCGCTACGCTCGCTCTTTTCGCGGGGCGGGCGTGTGTCTTCCAGCTCTTCACCGGTTTCCTGATCCACAACGCGCATCGACAGGCGCACCTTGCCGCGTGGGTCGATTTCAAGAACCTTGACCTTAACGTCCATGCCTTCGCTGACGACGTCGGTAACCTTCTCAACGCGCTCATTGCGCATTTCGCTGACGTGGACGAGACCGTCCTTGCCACCCATGAAGTTTACGAATGCGCCGAAATCAACCAAGTTGACGACCTTGCCGTCATAAATCTTGCCGACTTCTGCTTCTTCAACGATGCCCGAAATCCACTTACGGGCCGCTTCGATCTGCGCGATGTCAGACGACGAAATCTTGATAAGACCTTCGTCATCAATGTCGACCTTTGCGCCGGTGGTCGCGACGATTTCGCGGATGACCTTGCCACCGGTACCGATGATGTCGCGGATCTTCGCTTTGTCGATCTGCATGGTTTCGATACGCGGCGCATGCGCGGACAGCTCGCCACGGGCTTCGCCCAATGCCTTGGCCATTTCGCCCAAGATATGCGCGCGGCCTTCCTTGGCCTGGTTCAATGCAGCTTCAAAGATTTCGCGGGTAATACCCGCAATCTTGATGTCCATCTGCATCGTCGTGATGCCTTGAGACGTACCGGCTACCTTGAAATCCATGTCGCCGAGATGATCTTCATCACCCAAGATATCCGACAGGACTGCGAAATCCTTGCCTTCAAGAATCAAGCCCATTGCGATACCCGAAACTGGGCGCTTGATTGGAACGCCAGCGTCCATCATCGCCAGGCTTCCGCCACACACAGATGCCATCGACGACGAACCATTGGATTCGGTAATGTCGCTGGTGATACGGATGGTGTAAGGAAACTCTTCCTTGGTTGGCAACACGGCGTGCAGCGCGCGCCATGCAAGCTTACCATGGCCGATGTCGCGGCGGCTTGGTGCGCCAAAGCGACCGACTTCACCAACGCTATAGGGTGGGAAGTTATAATGCAGCATGAAGTTTTCATAATGCAGACCGCCAAGGCCATCGATCATCTGCTCTGCGTCCTTGGTGCCCAAGGTGCAGGTTGCGATGGTCTGCGTTTCACCACGGGTGAACAATGCCGAACCATGTGACCGTGGCAAGAAATGCGTTTCTGCCAAAATAGGACGGATTTGCGTTGTGGTGCGTCCGTCGATACGTGTGCCGTCCTTAAGGATGGCGCCACGAACGATTTCCGCTTCCAGCTTCTTCATCAGCTTGCCTGCGGCCATCTGATCCTGCGGGCTGGCGTCGGTGAAAGCTTCCTTTGCCGCTGCACGCGCAACATTCAAAGCGTTCGAGCGTGCCGACTTGTCGGTCAACTTGTACGCAGCGGCAATATCCTTGCCGATAAGCTTCTTCAGCTTTTCCTTAGCGGCTGACAAATCAGCCTGCTCTGCCATTGCCCAAGGCTCCTTCGCGGCTTGCTCAGCAAGCTTGATGATGGCCTTGACGACTTCCTTACACGCGTCATGTGCAAACAGGACGGCACCAAGCATGATTTCTTCCGAAAGCTCATTGGCTTCGGATTCCACCATCATCACGGCGTCATAGGTTGCGGCAACGACGAGGTCGAGGTCGCCTTCGGCAACCTGCGCGTCGGTTGGGTTCAGGATATATTCGCCATTCAGGTAACCCACGCGTGCTGCGCCGATGGGGCCCATGAATGGAACGCCCGAAATGGTCATTGCAGCCGATGCAGCAACAAGCGCCAATACATCAGGCTCATTCTCGCCATCATAGCTAAGAACTTGTGCAATTGCGTTGATTTCGTTGTAGAAACCTTCTGGGAACAGCGGACGGAGTGGACGGTCGATCAAACGCGAAACCAGCGTTTCCTTTTCGGTCGCACCACGCTCACGCTTGAAAAAGCCACCGGGAATACGGCCGGCTGCGGAATATTTTTCTTGATAGTGAACGGTGAGCGGGAAAAAATCCTGACCATCCTTCACCGACTTTGCGGCGGTAACCGCGCAAAGCACAACAGTTTCGCCGAGCGATGCCATAACAGCGCCGTCAGCTTGACGGGCAACTTTGCCCGTTTCGAGTGTCAGGGTTTGTCCGCCCCACTCGATTGATACAGTTTTCGTATTAAACATAAATTTTCCTTTGACCCGCATGCCCAATGCGATGCGGGGCCTCTTGAGTTGCGGAAATACCGATCCGCCGCGGATGGGGCATTTTCGAGCCCCGATGACAGTCCAGCCTCATTGCTGGAATGTCCTTCTACCGGCCATGTCACCCTAAACTTGTGTCAGAATGACATGAGACGGAATTTCTGCATCCTGAAACACGTTCAGGATGACCCAATACGTAAACGGCCCGCCGAAGCGGGCCGAACGACTAGGTTACTTACGAAGACCAAGCTTCGCGATAAGGGCGGCATAACGCGCGCCATCAATTTTTTTCAGATAGTCGAGAAGCGAACGACGCTTGTTGACCATTTGAAGAAGACCACGACGCGAATGATTGTCCTTGTGGTGGTCTTTGAAATGGGAAGTCAGGGCATTGATACGGTCGGTAAGGATTGCAACCTGCACCTCTGGTGATCCGGTATCGTTAGGCTCGCGTGCGTGCTCTTTGATGACCTGGGCTTTACGTTCTGCAGTAATAGACATATTTTTCCTTCGAACATCATGGAGTAAGGTTAAAGCCACGGACGGTTTTCCATATCCCGTCGATGTTTTCCATTAGTGCAAGTGGGCGCAAATCCGCGCCCCTCGCCCAATGTAGCCCATCTTTCATGGCAATCCCGGTCAAGACGCGGCCCTGTTGGACCGCCCTTGCCTGTTCCGGGGAGAGGTTAAGAGCCGGGATGTCGACCAGCCCTGCCTCTATCGGCAAGATAATGTCTTCTTGGGTGGCCCCTTGGCCGAATGCATTCAGTTTGTCCAGCGAAATCGCGC
>NZ_JAAVVZ010000042.1 GCF_023910635.1 Sphingorhabdus sp.
ACAAATTCGCTGTGCGCCCATTTGCGGGCGGCACCGATGCCGAGTTTTGGGTCCGTTGCCGATGACAATGTATGGCGCGTGCCAAAGCTGACGAGTTTTTCAACGTCGGCTTTCAGGCGCTCGGCTTTTGGCTTGGCTGGGGGGTTGGCCGCTGCGGCCAAGGGGGCGACGAGGGCCAATTGCGATGATGCTCGCGCAGACGAACAGTCTTTTCATGATATTACCCCGCCCGTCATGTTTGCAGATACCAACGATCGCCGCCCTCAAGCGCCAAGGCCGTTAACTTGCCCGAATTATACGCGCCGGTATCAATGCCAATGCGTGACCCGCGTTCTTCTACTTCCTCGTAAATGGTGTGGCCGTAGACAATGACCTTTTCCAGATCGCCGCGTTGCCCCACAAATTCGTCGCGTATCCAGCGCAAATCGCTTGGTTTTTGGTCTGCCAAAGCGACACCGGGGCGAATACCGGCATGGACGAAGGCATAATCGCCAATGATAATCTGGTCTTCGAAGCTTTCGACAAAGGCGATGTGCGCTTGCGGCACTAAGGTCGCCAGTCGATCGGTCAGTTGCTCCATATCCAATGTCATATATTCGGCGCGGGTGATCGGATACGACAAGACCGTCTCCTCGCCGCCAATGCGCAGGAAGAAACGCGTAACCTTTGGGTCGCCCTTGCGGCAGGCGCTGACAAACACTTCCTCATGATTGCCCATCAGGAACCGGGCATTTTTGCCAGATGCCTTCAACGCCATCGCGGTTTCAATGACCGCCGCGCTGCCGGGGCCTCTATCGACCAGATCGCCCAAAAATATGATCTGCGTATCGGCCACGCCGCGCGCTTGGTCGTCGGCTTCAATCTTGGCCAGCAAGGCAGACAATAAGTCATCGCGCCCGTGGATATCGCCGATGGCATATATGCGCACGCCGTCGGGCACCCGCGCGGTATCGAGCGGGCGTGGGGCAACAGCTTTTTTGAAAAGGCGACCTAACATGGCTTGCGCCCTATAAGCCCGCCTGATGAATTATGGAAGCGGTCAGCCTTCAACAGCGAAAATCAATCCGGCATTTTTTTGCAACCGGTCCACAAGGTGCTCCCCCAAGGCAGCGCCCGGTGTTGTCACGCCGCCCGGACCATCCTGTTCGCACAAAGCAATCGCGGTTTCGCTGATCATCTTGCTGGTCGAACCATAGCCGGGGTCGCGGTCGCCCTTGACGCTGAATCGCGCCGTGCGGCCATCGGGATATTCGGCGATGAACAGCACGTCATAAAAGCCGGTTTCGCGTTCTTCTTTGGTCGGGCCTTCGCCGGGCTTGGGATCATCCGCGCCGCCCATCATCGGGGTGGAGGCGACATGCTTGGCCATGGCTTCGCCTTGCTCGCCGGGGCCCGTCAGCACCATTTCATCATAGACAAAATCTGCACCATAAGCATGGCCGAGCAAATGGTTGGTGCGGTGGACATTTTTGGTGTTGATCGGCGCCATGACGAAATTGGTCGCCCAACTGCCGAGGCTTTCGTCATATTCGGGCTTATTGCCCGCAGGCTGCGGCGGGCCAGCAAAATCGGCCGACAGGCTGAACGGGTTGGTCAAATAACCGATAACCGCAGGGTCCTTGCCAGCGGCGGCCATGGTCGCCTTCAGGCTGGCTGCGGTGCCGCCGGAAAACGTGCCCTTCATGGCGCGCACGCGGCCCTTCACCCGTGGTGCGGGCGCGCCAAATGTCGCCACGCAATGCTTTTGCAGCATCATCACGCCAAGGTCGAAGGGGATGGAATCAAAGCCAGCGGAAAACACGATCCGCGCGCCCGACGCCTTTGCCGCGTCGTCATGCTGGTCAATTTTCTGACGCATCCATGCCGGTTCGCCGCATAAATCGGTATAATCGGTTCCATTGGCGACGCAGGCGGCGACAAGTTCATTGCCATATAATTGATAGGGCCCGACGGTTGTCAAAACGACCTTAGTGCGCTTGACCATCGCGTCGAGCGAAGCGGGGTCAGACGCATCGGCAACGATCAATGGCGTGTCTGCGGCGGCACCAATCAGGTCGCGGACTTCCTCCAACTTGGAAAGGCTACGCCCCGCCATCGCCCATTTCAGGCCAGTTTTGTCCTTCAGATATTCAGCCACCAAACGCCCAGTATAGCCCGTGGCACCATAAACAATGATATCGAATTCGCGTGGGGTGGTGGGCATGTAGTTTCCTCTCTTTGGGCGTGACGGCATATTGGGGACAGGATTCTGCCCCTTAAGATTACAAACATATATGCATAAGCGGCGTTTTTTGTAAACCTAGGGTCGGGGCCACGTAAATGCACCTTCGCGGTTCGAGACGATTTTGACGCCGCGAAGGTACATTTACGTGGTCCTGACCCTAGACAGTGCGCGCCGCTTCGCGCATGGAGATTGCATGACGATATGGTTTCACGAAAAGCTTGATCTTGCGGCGTTAACCGCCAGCGGTGCACATTGCATGCCCGGTTTTGTCGGCATACAATTCATCGATTATGGGGACAATTGGATCAAGGCACAGATGCCCGTCGATGAACGCACGAAGCAGCCTTATGGCCGGCTCCATGGGGGCGCATCGGTCGTCTTGGCCGAAACGGTAGGCTCCACTGCTGCTGCCATGACGGTTGACCCAAGCAAGTTTGCGACCGTGGGCATGGAAATCAACGCCAACCATATTCGCCCGGTAAAGGATGGTCTTGTATTTGCCACGGCAACATCGGAATCGATTGGCCGCACGACGCAAATTTGGTCAATCCGGATAGAGGATGAAGCCGGCAAGCTGGTTTGTATTTCGCGCATTACGATGGCGGTTATTTCCACCGAGCGCGCATAAATTATTGCGTAAAATGCAGTAAGCGTGCACGGACAGTTAGAATATGACACCGTTAGACAGAATTTGGGGTTTGGACGAATGTCGCTTCGTTATGTAAGAGAATTTAAGGGCTTTGCAGGCATAAGGCTTGAGGCCGACGATATTGGTTCTGCCGATGACCCGTCCATTGTCCTGCTGCATGGCTTTGGCCAAACGCGCAAAGTGTGGGAAGATGTGGCCATTGGTTTGGAACAGGCTGGACGCCATGTCATCAATGTCGACCTTCGCGGCCATGGCGGCAGCGAATGGCCGTCCGACGGTCGGTATGACTTTACTGCTTATGTCGAAGATTTGCGCGCAGTGCTGGGCCAAATGCGGACGCGCCCCGTTGTTGTTGCGGCGTCGCACAGTGCGTGGATTGCGACCATGGCCTTGGCCGAAGACGCTGCGACCCTGGCATCGGGCCTGATATTCGTCGATCCGCCTGTGGGTCATGACACAAAGGCGGTGCGCGCGGCGGCAGACCGTATGTCGGCGGCGCTTGGGCAGGGTTTGAACCCGGCAGATTATGACAAAGCCATATTTGCGGCATTCGACATTAATGGCGTGGGTGAGGCACTTTGCGAGGCAGCGGCGCACATTGGTTTGCCGTCGCTGATCATTCGTGGTGCCTTGGGCCAAGTCGACCCTGATGCCGCACGGCCCGAATTTGTGGACCGGCTTCCCAATGTTGAGGCGATTGACGTCGATGGCGGTGGCTTGCTGATCGTGGCGGAACGGGCAGAGGCGTTTAACGGGCTACTCATCGACTTTTTGGAGCGCAAGCAACCGCGCTTCATTCCCGAATATCGTTCCGGATCCGATGCGCGGACATTGCGCGATGCGATGGGGTGTTTCGCGACAGGCGTGACGATTATCACCGCGCATGACTCGGATGGGAAGCCTGTGGGCTTGACCGCCAACAGCTTTACCAGCGTGTCGCTGGACCCGCCTTTGTTGCTGGTGTGCATCGCCAATAATTCTGGAAGCGCAGAGGTTTTGCGCGGCATTGATGATTTCGCTGTCAACGTTCTGCAAATCGGGCAGCAACCCGTTTCCAACCTGTTCGCAGGGAAAAGCGAAGATCGCTTTGCCGGAACGCGGTGGGAAGTGGGCGAATATGGCGCGCCGATCTTGCCAAGCTCGCTTGGCATATTCGAATGCAAACGCCATGCCTTGCACGCGGCTGGCGACCATTTCATCTTGGTCGGTCGCGTAGAAAAAGCGAGCTTTGAGCCACGCCGTGACCCATTGCTCTACTTCCGGGGCAAATACCGCCGCTTGCACTTTACCTGAACCGTCACGCGCATTGACTCATGCCTGACGATTACGTAAACTGGTTGCAAATGTAACCAGTTTTTGCAGGAGCGCGTATATGACCGATTTGTTCGAAAACCCGTTGGGACTCGATGGGTTCGAATTCATCGAATTTTCTGCGCCGGAAAAGGGCCTTCTGGAACCGGTGTTTGAACGCATGGGTTTCAGCCGGATTGCGCGGCATCGGTCGAAGGATGTGGACCTGTGGCGGCAAGGCGAAATCAACCTGATCGCCAATTACGAACCCAAAAGCCCTGCGGCCTATTTTGCGGCGGAGCATGGCCCGTCGGCGTGCGGCATGGCGTTTCGCGTAAAGAACGCGCGCCTTGCCTATGACGAAGCGATTGCGCGCGGTGCCGAACCGGTTGAAACGCGCACTGGGCCTATGGAGCTGCGCTTGCCCGCCATTCGCGGCATTGGCGGCGCGATGATCTATCTTGTGGACCGCTACGGCGATGCCTTGTCCATTTATGACATTGATTTCGACTATCTGCCCGGTGTTGACCGCAACCCCGTTGGTGCCGGTTTCAAGATCATCGATCACCTAACGCACAATGTCTATGGCGGGCGCATGGCGCATTGGGGCAGTTTTTACGAACGCGTCTTCAACTTCCGCGAAATCCGCTATTTCGACATTAAGGGCGAATATACCGGCCTCACCAGCCGCGCGATGACTGCGCCGGACGGCAAAATCCGCATTCCGTTGAATGAAGAGGGCAAGGCCGGCGGCGGGCAGATTGATGAATATCTGCGCGCCTATAATGGCGAAGGGATTCAACATATCGCCTTTTCCTGCGATGATTTGCCGGCCTGCTGGGACCGGTTGAAGGTGCTGGGCACGCCCTTTGCGCCGCCACCGCCCAAGGCCTATTATGATATGTTGGAGGAACGCTTGCCGGGCCATGGCGAGCCGGTTGATGCGTTGCAATCGCGTGGCATCTTGCTCGACGGGTCGACGCAAGATGGCGACCCGCGCTTGTTGTTGCAGATATTCTCGCAAACCATGATTGGCCCTGTCTTCTTCGAATTCATTCAGCGCAAAAAAGACGAAGGCTTTGGCGAAGGCAATTTCACCGCCTTGTTCAAAAGCATCGAGCGCGACCAGATAGAACGCGGCGCGCTTCAGGTGGAGCCAGTGGCATGACCGCGCCCGTAAAGCTGAGCCGCATTCACCATGTCGCCTATCGGTGTAAGGACGCAAAGGCGACGGCGGATTGGTATGCGCATGTGCTGGGCATGGAATTCACCACCGCCTTTGCCGAGGATCATGTGCCATCGACAGGCGAATATGACCCATATATGCATATCTTCTTGGATTGCGGCGGGGGCAATGTCATCGCGTTCTTCGAACTGCCGAACCAGCCCGAAATGGGCAAAGACCCCAATACCCCGGCCTGGGTCCAACATATCGCGTTTGAGGTTGCGGACATGGACGCATTGCTGGCCGCCAAGGCGCATATTGAGGGCCAAGGCATAGATGTAATTGGCCCGACCTTTCACGGCATATTCCGGTCGATCTATTTCTTTGACCCCAATGGCCACCGATTGGAGCTTGCCTGCAACATCGGCACCGCGCAGCAACATGCCGAATTAAAACGCGTCGCGCCGTTGATGCTTCAGGAATGGAGCGAGACCAAAAAAGCCCCGCGCCATGCCGATTGGCT
>NZ_JAAVVZ010000043.1 GCF_023910635.1 Sphingorhabdus sp.
GGGTCTGTCGACGTTGCGCAAAGCTATATACCCCACCCCAACCCCGTGGAGCCTCTCGGACCAGTCCGGGGGACTGGTCCCTCCACGCCTGAAGGGTAGGGGCTTAATTTCTCACCACGCACCGCAGCAAGGCAAAGGCGGGCGACCGAACACCAGATGCATTTTATATCACGCAGAAGCGCCGAGAACGCAAAGAAGGTTTTGGCCCGACCCACGGAAACCGCGCTGAGATTCCCCTCCCGCAGGCGGGAGGGGGGCTCGCCAGCTCTGTCCCCCAGACAGAGCAGAAGGGCGAGCCGGGTGGGCATGGGCCAATGAGTGCGCGAGTGCACCGCACTGCCAAAGCTACACGCTGCGCCAATATAATCTCGCACAAAGACGCAAAGACAAGAAGAAGGTGTTGGCCCGTCTCGTTATCCTCCAAACCTATTTCGTGGGTGACGCAATTGTCGCCGGAATGCGGAATTCCAAAACATCACCGTAATTCCATATTTCTGGGGAGAAAGTTCACTTAGCGCTTGGCCCAGGTAGACGGCTACGTTACCTTGTTTCTATGAAAATCAAACCGCACTTGACAAATTTGTTCACATTGTGTTCTCTATCTCGATGAGCGATTCAGACACAATATTTGACCTTCCATATGTTCATCCCGTCGCGGCGCGTGCGTTGGCGCATTTCGATAATCTTTTTCCGGAAGAGCCCATTTCTCCCGCACGTTCGGTCGAGCGAAAGCTAAAGGCTGACTTGGATTTCTTAGATCAAGTTCGTCAGTTTTCCGAGTTTGGATCAAAGACCGTTGAAATGGAGGCAGAAGGACTGCCTTATATGGTCAACGAATTTTGGACCGCTGGTCAACGGCAGGCTCATTCAATTCATGAAGTAAGCTACCGAGCCTGCTTCAAGCCGCAACTTCCCGAATTCTTCATTTCGAGACTGACGAACGTCGGCGAAGGTGTGCATGACCCATTTATGGGTCGGGGAACTACGCCCGTTCAAGCGGCGTTGATGGGGCGGCGACCCTTAGCGAACGATATCAACCCATTGTCAGTTTTGCTCACCCGCCCGAGACTTAATCCACCGTCTCTAAATGCGATTGCAGCAAAGTTGGCGATCGTTCCATGGGAGCGAAACGTTTCGGTCCGCGAAGACTTGCTAGCCTTTTATCACCCCGTCACTCTTCGACAGCTCACGGTTCTTAAAGAATGGCTGGAAGAAAATGCGCCGTTGGAAGATTCCAATCCCGACCAAGTAGTCGACTGGATCAGAATGGTAGCGATCAATCGTCTGACAGGCCATTCTCCGGGATTTTTTTCAGTTTACACGTTGCCACCTAATCAGGCAGTCAGTGTTGTTTCGCAATTGAAAATTAATGCCAAACGCAATCAGTCACCGCCACCACGCGATATTATAAAGATCATCTTAAAGAAATCACGAACTTTGCTCTCTAATGGAACGATGGCACCTCATCCAGAAGGCTGCCTTTCAGCTGCTCCAGCTTCTGATTCTCCGACGATTCCAACAGGAAGCGCCGCTCTCGTGGTTACTTCACCGCCATTTTTGGACGTCGTTCAGTATGCCGACGACAACTGGCTTCGCTGCTGGTTTGCCGGAATCGATGCCAAAAGCATAAAAATTGGTATGCATAAAACGGAAGCGGCATGGTCAGAAATGGTCAGAGGCGTTTTGACGGAACAGGCACGGATCGTTCGTCCTGGAGGGCACATAGCTTTCGAGGTGGGAGAAGTCAGAGGCGGAAAGGTATTGTTAGAACGTCTTGTCTGGAGTGCTGCAGAAGGCTTGCCGTTCCATAAATTGGGCGTAATGATAAACCAACAAGAGTTCACTAAGACTGCCAATTGTTGGGGTGTTTCCAACAACAGAGGCGGCACTAACACCAATCGAATTGTTATATTGAGAAGAATGTGACCGACAAGGATCGTATTGAAAATTTAGAAGACGTTCTAGCACAATTTCTAAAGCCTATTCGAAACTTGCCTTTCCCAGTTGTGGTAAAGGCCATGTCTGACAAGAGTGTTCTGCCCATAGATCTCCAATGTGAGCAGGATAAGGCATTAATCCAAAAATTGGTTGCAGCAGCCGAAGGTTGCGCCAAGGCTGTTCGAAGCGCACCAATTATTCGGAATCGACCTAACGAGGTTGGTAACGACATCGAGCCATTCGTAATCGAGGCAGCAGTGGCGCAAGGGCTTCGGGCGGAACGCCCTGTCTCGAAGGGCGGGAAACTTCGGTCTACTGGTTATCCAGATATTATGCTTTACGATACTGACGGTCGGCCCACTTATCTTGAATGTAAAATTTACGGTGAAGGCAGCGCAATGACAACTATGCGTTCTTTTTATCTTTCGCCCTCAGATGATTTCAAAGTAGCTCAAGATGCCCGCCATTTGCTTTTAGCATTTGCCATCCGGCGAGTGCCAGTTCCCAATTCTATCATGTCCGAATATCGTCCTACAGGATTTAAACTAGTGGATTTGCATGGGTTGTTATGTGACGTAAAATATGAATTTAATTCCGACAATCGACGACTATATGCGGACGGGATGATTCTCGCCGAAGGAGAGGTTTGAAGAACGTTATGGGAAATGTTACCTTCCAACTTACGGCTAATGAACGAGCGGAAATAGACAAAGCAGCAAACGGTCAGGGCGGTTATCAAACATTAATCCTCGAGCTTCAGCGCAGCATTACCGCGGCAAATTCTCTGACTATTGACGACGAGCAACTTGGTAGGGTGGTTCGTATGTGTGCATATGGGTCTGGGGGGTTCCAAGGGCGACTCAGAACCGCTTTCCGAAACCATATTCGTGCACTGGTTTCTTGGTAGCGTATACTGGCTATAAAAGCTAAATTGAAACTGCACTAATTCCAGACAACCCCGTGTCAGAAATTACGGCAACGGCTACAAAAACCCCTAAACTCCCCCGCGCCTCTTCGGCTGGCCTCTGCGCCTCTGCGCCTCCGCGCCTCTGCGTGCACCAAAATCACCGGACATGCTCTTTGGGTTTGACTGCGGGCTCTCCAAGGGCAATTCGATGGTTTTGTGCAGTCGGTTGACCTGACCCCAAACCCTTAGTGCCAAACTGCCACAGTCGGGCCAAAATTTCACTTTTATTGCAAAGCCTTGTTGATTCTGTGACAGGGCACCGTAAATCCATAATTGAGTATCCGGAGCGCGACTATGATTCCGCCTCCTGAGTTCGTCACCACAGGGAGAAGTTTATGCGTTCCATCCGCTCAATCATGGCATCCAGCGCCGCTATCGCGGTTGCCACTACCGGCCTTTTCATTGCACCTGCCGCTTTTGCGCAGGACGAAACCCCGCAAAACAGCGCAGCTTTGGACGAAATCGTCGTCACCGCACAACGGCGCGAAGAAAATCTGCAGGATGTGCCATTGTCCGTCACCGCCGTCAGCGGCGATCAGTTGAATGCGCTGACCGCAGGTGGCGTCGATATTCGCGGCATGTCGGGGCGCGTGCCAAGCCTGTTGGTCGAATCCTCCTTTGGTCGCACCTTTCCGCGTTTCTATATTCGCGGCCTTGGCAACACCGACTTTGACTTTAACGCATCACAACCGGTCAGCTTGATTTATGATGATGTCGTTTTGGAAAACCCAATCCTTAAGGGCTTCCCGATTTTCGATATGGAGCGCGTTGAAGTATTGCGCGGGCCGCAAGGCACCTTGTTTGGCCGCAACACCACCGCTGGTATCGTCAAGTTCGACAGCGTTAAACCAAGCGATGTCGCTGGTGGCTATGGCAAAATCTCTTATGGCCGCTTTAACGCCATCAACGTCGAAGGCGGCTTTGGCGGTCCCTTGGGCGAAAAGGTCAGCGTCCGGGTGTCGGGCATGTATCAAACCCAAGACGATTATATCGACAATGTCCTGCCCGCCAAGACCACGAAGGACGCGTTTGAAGGGTATAAAGAATATGCCGCGCGCGTGCAGTTCCTGATCAAACCAAGCGATGATTTCGACATTTTGCTCACCGGCCAGTTCCGTTCGTTGGACGGCACGGCGCGCGTGTTCCGCGCCAATGTGTTCACGCGCGGGCAAGAGGGCCTGAACGCAAACTTCAACCGCTATCGCGTGTCAACCGACGGCAAGAACGAACAGCGCGTCGACACACAGAATATGACCGCGCGCATGACCTATGATGCTGGCCCTGTCTCTTTGATTTCGGTCACCAGCTATTGGAAGGGTGATGCAACCTCGGTTGGTGATGTCGACGGTGGCTTTGGCGCGAACTTCTTGCCGCCAAACCTTACTGGCCCGGGTCAGATTCCATTCACCGCCGAAACCCGCGACAGCGTGCCAAATCTGACGCAGTTCACGCAGGAATTCCGCATCGCCAGCAACACTGACGGCCCGTTAAGCTATCAGGCGGGCGTCTTCTATTTTGACGAAGACCTGAAGATCGTTTCGGAAAATTACTCGACGCTGGGTGATCCAAGCAACGCCGCCGATGGCGTCAACATCCTTGTCTCGCAGGTTCAAAACAGCAAGGCTTATGGCCTGTTCGGTTCGATGACCTATCAGTTGACTGATCAGTTCAGCGTCACCGGCGGATTGCGGTATAATGATGACAAGCGTGACTTTGTCGCCGTACGCAGCAAGGATAGCCAGTTTCCCGGCTTCCTGCGAAACCCGCTTGGCACGGTGCGCCGTGATGTCAGCGACAATAACCTGACCTGGGATCTCAGCGGCACGTATGCGGCCACCGATGACGTGAACTTCTATGCCCGCGTTGCCCGTGGCTATCGCGCGCCGTCGATTCAGGGCCGCATCCTGTTCCCACCCGCAACCGCAACGCCGTTGGAAAGCGGCGTGACCGTGGGCAAATCGGAAACGATCACATCCTATGAAAGCGGCATCAAATCGACCTTGCTCGACGGACGTGCACGTTTGAACATCAACGGCTTTTATTATGAGCTGAACGATGCGCAACTGACCGCAGTCGGCGGCGGCGTCAACGCCAACCGCCTGATCAACGCCGATATGGTCCGTGGCTATGGTTTTGAAGCCGACATTGAATTCAAGCCCCTGCCCGAACTGTTGTTGACCGCTGGCCTAAGCTATAACAACACCAGCATTCAAGATACCGGCCTGACCACCGCAGCATGCGGCGCAACCCGCGTGGACACATTCCCCAACGTGTCCTTGTGCACCCCGCTTGATCCCATCGTCGTTGCCGCAGCGCCCTTCTCCGCCGCCATCGTCAACATCGACGGCAACAGCCTGCCGCAGAGCCCCAAATGGATCGCCAATTGGACCGCACGTTATGGCGTGCCTGTTGGAAATGGCGAAGTCTATGCCTTCACCGATTGGGCGTACCGGTCAAAAATCAACTTCTTCTTGTATGAATCAGTTGAATTCCAGGACAAACGCATGCTCGAAGGCGGCGTGCGCATTGGCTACAAAACCGACGCATTCGATATTTCGGCCTTTGTCCGTAACATCACCAAGGATACGTCCGCCGTCGGCGGCATCGACTTCAACAACCTGACCGGCTTCGTCAACGAACCGCGCGTCTGGGGCGTTGAGGCCGGGTTCAAATTCTAAAGGCTAAACGCTAAAGGCCCGCAGTCCAAAAATCCGTGTCATCCCCGCGAAAGCGGGGGTGACAATCTTTTGACCACGCATATTGTCGAAAGCAGACTTGCCCCTTGCGCATATCGGCGTTAAGGGCACCCTTCTCCGCTGAAAAGCGGAGTGCAGGAGTTTAGCTCAGTTGGTAGAGCATCGGTCTCCAAAACCGAGGGTCGTGGGTTCGAGTCCCCCAACTCCTGCCA
>NZ_JAAVVZ010000044.1 GCF_023910635.1 Sphingorhabdus sp.
CCCTGTATCGCCGGTATCTAAGTCAGACAAATTGGAACCGTCTTTCAAGCCTGCATCCGAAGAGCTCTGGCTCTCGGTAGCAACTTCGGGCTTTGCCTCGCGTGGTTGCGCGTCTTCAGAATATGATAGATCAACATTCTTGCCACGAATACGGACTTTAACGGCTGACACCCAAGCTCCGGTAACGCTGTCGATTACCTCAACTTTCGCACCAAGAAACTGGGGATCAAGCTTGAACTTGCCTACAAAAGGAAATTCCTTAATCGCGCCATTCTTTGCCGTCAGTCGAATAATCGTAGCCATGCTTTGCCTTTCTGCACTTTATCTAGGGACATACGCCTCACGAAGAAATAATATACCATAACGAATCAGATGGATTTAAGCCCATAAATGATTGAATTTGTGACATAATAATGACACCCACCAACCACTTGGTAAATTTTACGTAAATTTACGAATTTATGTAGACCCGATGATGAATCACATTAATCCGTGAGAGAATAGCTCTCCAACCGAATATTCAAATCCCATGACGATATCTTCGATCAGTGCTGCTTCGCCTCGAACAAACTCGTCAATCAACCCAGGAAAATGCGGCGCGCGCATATTCGCAACAATAAGATTTCATGCCGAGGGGAATGACCCGAAGCAAGGGTTCTGCACCAAAAACAAATGGTCCAAAACGGACTTAATTCTTCGCATACACATGAAATCCAACAATAGATATGTAAATTGAAGTAATATTATGTAAATTTAATGATAGTAGGCCAATACGGACCGAATTCCTGACATACGCATGCCCATGAGATGCATCAGCCACTGCATAAATTTACGTAATTCCATCTAAAATAATCGATAATAGTTCAAAACGGACCAACGCGGCGACAGAATCGCTCTACAACCGGATATTCAAATCCCATGACGATATCGTCGATCACTGCTGCTTCGCCTGGAACAAACTCGTCGATCAACCCTGAAAAATGCGGCGCGCGCATATTCGTAATGATAAGAATTCGTGCCGCGGGGCATGATCCTAGACCCTTCAACCGCGTGTCGCGATGATCGACTTTGGCTGACAATATGGGACGTTTGAGGAAGACCATTTGGGTCAGAGCTGCACGCATAGTTTACCGCCTTCGAATCAATGTGGTGCTGCTGTGATGGTGCAACTTGATGAATTAGACGGGAACAAAGTGGCACCCGATGCAACAACGGCCATGCTCAATAAATGTCAGAATTCTGAAGTTTATGTAAGGTTTTTCACGTGCGTCACGGTGCACCCGGAACCCCCTAAATCACGGGCTGGGGGCGTAGGGGTCGCAAGTTCGAATCCTGTCGTCCCGACCAAAAATTCTACCGAAAAATAAAAGCTCAACGGCGCGCCAACCAGCGTAGATCGTGCGTTTGGCACATTTTACTTTCCTACAAATAACCCATTTGGTTATTATATATTTTGAAAGTGAGGGTGCTTTAATGCGCGACAATATTGACGAATTAATTGACGACCTGATTGCCCGTGAGGGTGGCTTTGTCGACCACCCTGCCGATAAGGGTGGACCAACGCGCTGGGGCATCACACAGGCGGTTGCCCGTCGGCATGGCTATATGGGGCAGATGGAAGAATTGCCGCGCAGCGTTGCGGCGTTGATTTATGAAAAGCAATATTGGCGCGCGCCTGCCTTCGATAATGTGGCGCAGATCGCACCGATATTAGCATGTGAGCTATTTGACACTGGCGTCAATATGGGCACCGGCACAGCAATCGGATTTTTGCAACGCGCATTGAATGCCCTGAACCGCAATGGCGCGGATTATCCAGACATAGCCGTAGACCGCACAATCGGCCCCGACACTTTGCGCGCGCTGACGGTATTTTTGGCAAAACGCGGGCCACCGGCTGAGACCGTTCTGACCAGAGCAATCGATGCGTTGCAAGGGGCCCATTATGTCCGCTTAGCCGAAGCGCGCCCTGCGCAAGAGGCATTTCTATATGGCTGGCTCACAAGCCGTATTGGTTAATTTTTGATAGGAGCATGCCATGTCACTCATTGAAGGTATCATCGGCCCTATTGCGAGCCTGATCGACAAAATCATTCCAGACCCGAAAGCGCGGGATGCGGCAAAGCTGGAACTGATCAAGCTGCAAGGCAGTCAGGAGATGGATGCATTGCGCACGCAATTGTCCGCCGTCTTGGCGGAGGCGCAATCCGCAGACCCATGGACAAGCCGCGCACGGCCCAGTTTTCTGTATGTCATGTATGCCATGCTGTTGTGGGCGATCCCGATGGGGTTGATTGCCGCGGTTCAGCCAGAGGCCGCGGCCAATATTGCGCGCGGAATGAACGCGTATCTCAACGGCCTGCCAGAGCCTTTATATGCGTTGTTTGGCACTGGCTATCTCGGTTACACCGTTGCGCGCCAATGGGGTATTTCACGCGGGCTGGAAAAATAGTTGCGCATGGCGGCCTTCATCCGTTACCTTCATCATGCCCGCGAGGGATTATAGGGACTTAGGAGAATCAAGATGAAGAAATTAGTCGCAACCGTTGCTGCTCTTGCATTTGCAGCATCGCTTACCGCATGTGGCGAAGCTGGTGAAAAGGCTGCCGAGGAAACCGCCGAAGCCGCCGACGCAACTGGCGAAGCTATGGAAGCTGGAGTAGAGAACGCGATGACTGCCACAGAAGGCGCAGCCGACGCAACCGCAGAGGCCGCTGGTGACGCAACAGCCGAAGCCGGCGCCGCTGTTGAAGAAGCTGGCAAAGACATGCAGAAAGCTGCCGAATAATCGGCACTGATTCCGTATAGAATATGAGCCCGCCCTGCGCTTACGCAGCGGCGGGCTTTTTCATGCCTGTATACCGGTCCTTGCTGTCATGTCATTTTGAGGGAACTATAATGATAGCGCGTGAGGCGGTTCCGGCCAGCCGCGCGTTGGCGGCTGTGCCGAGCAGAGCAAGATGGCGTTAGTTCTTTTGTTGGCGTTTGTATAAATCACGATAATGTTGCGCGCGCGTTACCCGCAGTCCAGCAAGGCCCGAACGATCAACGGCGCGCTGCCACGACGCGAATTCTTCCATCGTCAAGTTATACCGTTTGCAAGCTTCGTCCATGCTCAGCAATCCTCCGGTGACGGCAGCGACGACTTCGGCCTTGCGGCGAACGACCCATCGTGTGGTGCCAATCGGAGGAAGGCTTTCCATAGTTAACAGATCGCCAAGCGGACCGATGACATGTGCTTTTCGAATTTTTCCGTTCTCGATCATATCATGCATCACTCCCTTCCATGCTTATAGAAAATATATCATCAATAGTCAGTAAAACAATGCGTTAAGGGAAATAAACTTTGGTTAACAATCGGTATCTTTTGGCCGCCAATCCGGTGGCCTGAATAAGGCAGCGCACGCAACATGCACCGCCGGAGTGGGTATTGCGATGGGGCTGTCGACCCAAAGGCAGAACAATCTGCCGCGAAGCGAACCCTTGCGCGATCGGATATGCGATGTCGGCGAGACAGTGAACGGCCAAAAATCCCGCTGTGCCAAAATGCCGGAACAACCCATAAAAAAGGCGGAGCTGCGCACTCCGCCTTTTATTTTCATATTTTCAAAAAAACTGCGATGTTGCACAGTTCCGCTTTACTCCGCCGTCGGCAGATTGACCGTATCGCCCGGATACAAACGCGTAGGGTCAGTCAATTGCGGATTTGCATCAATCATAGCTTCAACGGGAATACCCCTACTTATTGCTATTCCGGAAAGGCTGTCACCTTCGGCAACAATCACCTGCTCCGGTGCTTTGGCAGTGTTTGACGGCGCCTTTGTGGCTAAGTCCGCTGCCGGCGGTGGTGCAGCTGCTGGTGCCACGACTGCTGCTGGAGCAGCTTTCGGCGGCGTGGTAGCACTACCCGAACCGAAGGACAGCGCGGCTGCGGCGAGTCCTGCGATTGCCCCGATAACAGCCAAGGCAAGCGCAAGCCGTCCAAATACCGGGAATACCCCATGTTGGGCCACCGACAGGTCCTGACGCAGCGAGTCGATTTGGTCGACAAACCGGCCACCCTTATCGTCGATAGCGGACGCCAGACGCCCTCCAGCGTCCGACACTAATTTCAACTGGTCTGCATTGCGTTCGGCCTGCGCACCTACGGTATTTAAGGTGTCCACAAGCTGGTGATTAACATGGGTTACCACATTGGACAGTTGGTCAAACCGCTTTGAGAAACTCCGCTCCCATTGAACAAACAAATCGCGCATCGCCTGATGTTCTTCACGAATGATTGTATGCAATATCGCCGATTGCTCGGGCGAGAACGCAGTGCTTAGCTCCGCACCAGCCGCTTGCACACCAACAATGGGGGTGCCTACAACCAAAGCACCGCCTGCTGGGTACAGTTCTTCGTTGATGAATTCACGCACGTCGCGGAACAGGCGTTCCCCGGCTGATTTCACGCTGCTGACGGTGAGGCCAATGACGAGCGAACCCAAAAGACCATAAAGCGACGCCACGAATGCGGTACCCATGCCCTGCATCGGGCCTTGCAATTTCACAATCATGGTCGAGAACATGGCGCCGGAATCGCTGCCAGAACCGCCGCCGAGCGCAGCAAACACGCCGGACAATTCGTCCAGTGTTTGCAGCAGACCGATAAACGTTCCGACGAGACCAAGGCCGACAAGGCTGCCCGAAAGCAAATTGGGCATGGAAAGGCGGCCGAGCATTTGCGCTTCCACGCCGCTCATTTCATCTTCCATAGCGGGTTGACGGGTGGCGAGCGGCATACCGCGCGTTTGCATATAGACCCGGTAGAAATACGCCATGCTGCCCGTCCGGGGTAATGCTGCGATCATCCGGTCCTGATCTTCGGGGGACCTGGACCTCAGGACATCAAACCAAGTTTGTTCCTTAAGAAAATCGTGCAAAACAATGCCCAGCATAATTGCGGCAGCACCGGCTACCGCAAAAATGATGTAGACGATTTCCGGGTGCGGGGTGGACGCGATGGATGTGACAACTGCATCTTGAAATGCCGTCGCGCCGCCGATGACGACAAAGGCCAGAATCCAGAATGCCTGAACCCAGCGCAGCGCCGCTTTGCCGCCTGGGCCAACGAAGCTGCGGCTGCCTGACGTTTCCTCCATCGGTAGTATTGACGTATATGTTTCTGCCATGATGTTTTTCCTAACCTTACCCTGACGTTTCTTTTGCCCCAACAGATGGTCAGGGTTCTGTGACTACAAACAGACGCAGTCCGCCCGATGCGGATCCTGCCCCTTCGTAAACCCTGACCTCCATCGCGGATGCCGGAACCCCGGCGGTGATGAGTTGATTGCGCAGCGTCGTAAGCGCGAGATAGGCACTGCGCCGCATATTGGGGTCCGCGCGTGGAATCGACGTCCAAAGCTTCACTTTTCCGCTGTTCGGACGGATATTCTCTTTCAGCGCCGCCGCGACCGAGGCGCGGTTA
>NZ_JAAVVZ010000045.1 GCF_023910635.1 Sphingorhabdus sp.
CTCCTATCGTTATGCTGATGACGTCCTCCTTTTCGTCACCCTGAACTTGGTTCAGGGTCTATCGTGCCAAACGACCGTCGGTTGCGGTGGAGAAATGGACCCTGAACCAAGTTCAGGGTGACGGGTAAGGGATCAGGGTGACGGGTAAGGGTTCAGGGTGACGGGTAAAGCGGCGGCAAAAAGGGCTCCTGCAAAAAAGCCTGCTGGGAAGAAATAGTCGCTTATTGTCTTCGTGCCTTTGTGCGAACCTTCTTGCTTTTTTGGTTCGCACGAAGACACGAAGGCAGGAAGATGTCGCTTTTTACGGCCTCCTATCGTTATGCTGATGACGTCCTCCTTTTCGTCACCCTGAACTTGGTTCAGGGTCTATCGTGCCAAACGACCGGCAGTTGCGGTGGAGAAATGGACCCTGAAACAAGTTCAGGGTGACGGGTAAGGGATCAGGGTGACGGGTAAGGGTTCAGGGTGACGGGTAGGGGGTCAGCGTGACGATGGTAAACGTTCGGGATGTCGGGTAAGAGTTCAGTATGATAGGGAGGCTTATTAGTGACCAAATCGCGTACACGCCTCGCCATATTTGATTGCGACGGGACTTTGGTCGATAGTCAGGCCAATATCTGTATGGCGATGGAGCATACGTTTGAGGGTGCGGGGCGCACGCCGCCGCTGCGGCAGGATATACGGCGCGTGGTTGGTCTGTCTTTGGTGGAATCGATGCGGGTGTTGTTGCCCGATGCCGATGACAAAACCCATGATGAGTTGGCCGAACATTACCGAGGCGCTTTCCTCAACCTGCGCAACAGTGGCTTGGTCGATGAGCCATTATATGACGGCATGGCGGCTTTATTGTCCGAACTGGACGAAGACGGATGGAATCTGGGCGTGGCGACGGGCAAGTCCGATCGCGGGCTGATCCGCTGTTTGGACCATCATGCGATTACGGGCTTGTTCGTAACGCTGCAAACCGCCGACCGCCACCCGTCCAAGCCGCACCCGTCGATGGTGTATCAGGCACTGGCCGATGCGGGCGCGGACGCACGCAATGCAGTGGTCATTGGCGATACCGTGTATGATATCCATATGGGCCGTGCGGCCGGAACGCGCACCGTGGGCGTCAATTGGGGCTATCACCGTGTTGCGGAGTTGCGCGAAGCAGGGGCAGACTATATCGCCGAAAGCATGGACGATCTGAAGGCCTATCTAAAGGATTTTGCATGACGCCAATCGATGACAAGGCCCGCGCAGAGGTGCAGGCGCAATATCGCTTTCTGGTCATCAACCTGTGCCGGATCACGGGCGCAATCATGCTTGTCGTGGGCCTTGCCGTCATCGCGCGGGAGGCGTTTGGACTGCCCAAGGCGGCGGGATATCTGTTGTTTCTGGTCGGTATACTCGACTTTCTTCTCGTGCCTGTAATCCTGTCCAAAAGATGGAAAAGTAAGCCCGGTCTATGAGGCGGTTTTGGAAAGAGGTTACGCTTGAACCCACCCCCTTGGGCCAAGCCGTCAGGCTCGATGGGCGTCCGGTAAAGACACCGACCGGCAATGCGCTCGCGCTGCCGACGCAGAAAATGGCGGACGCGGTGGTGGCCGAGTGGGAAGCGGTAGAAAAAACGCTCAACCCGATATTGATGCCCGTGACCGGCTTTGCCAATGCCGCCATTGACCGGATCGCTCCGGATCGCGCTGGCTTTGCCGCCGCCATCGCCGCATATGGTGAGACCGACCTATTTTGCTATCGCGGCGCAGCAGGCGAGGCTCTTGCCGAACGGCAGGCACAGATTTGGGACCCTTGGCTGGATTGGGCGAAAGGGCGCTATGACATCAGCTTCGTGATTGTCGAAGGCATCATGCACCAGCCGCAACCCGCAGCAACGCTGGACACATTGTGCGGGGTGGTCGCTGCACGCGGTACGTTTGAACTGGCGGCCATGGCGAAGCTTGCGCATTTGTCGGGGTCGCTCGTTGCAACCTTGGCGGTCGTTGAGCGCGCTGGCACGCCCGAAGACATTTGGAACGCCGCTTGCCTCGATGAGCTTTGGCAGGAAGAATATTGGGGCGCCGACCATTGGGCGCAGAAAAACCGCAACGACCGCGCAGGCGAATTTATGGCTGCGGTCCGCTTTCTCGACCTGCTGACGCCGGGAACATAGGTGAATACCCATCTCGCAGGGGGTGATCAGAGCGGGTAATGGCGCTTTGCATTCAAGGATTATAGCCATGGCAGACAGCGAGACATTCACCTTACGCCCCATTCCCAAGGCGGCCTTTATCGCTGGCTATGCAGGATTATTGCCGCAGATTATTGCCGCCGCGATGGTGGTGTCGGCTTCCGAATATCGCTGGACCGGTCTTGCTTTGGCTTATGGTTATGCCGCATTTATCTTCAGCTTCATTGGCGGCATGTGGTGGGCGCTTGGCGCGACCACGCGCCGGGATGACGCGTCGGCCAATGGCATATTTGCACTTGCCGTTGCGCCCAGCTTGCTGGCGCTTGCGACCTATGCGCCGTGGATTTTGGGTTGGGAATGGCCCGGCCCGTCGATGGCATGGCTTGGTTTTTTCCTGCTGCTATCGCCCTTGGCGGATCGCTGGCTGTCGGCGCGCTGCACCTTGCCAGCGGGCTGGATGAAGCTGCGCTGGCATTTGTCGATTGGGCTGGGCGGATTGACCCTGTTGCTGGCGGGATTGGCTTAAGTCGTGGTCCTAATTCGCGGCCCTAGCTCGCGGCCCTAATTCGCGGCCCTAAGTCGCAGCAATGTCACGGACAAAGCCGATCAGGCCCTTTTGCCGCCGCCGTTTCATGCGTTCGGCCGCGAGTATTTGCCGCACTTTTTCAAAACAGGCCTGCACATCATCGTTGATAAGCACATAGTCATAGCCGTCCCAATGCCCGATTTCCGCCTTTGCGCGGCTCATTCGGTCGCTAATGACGGCTTCGCTGTCCTGCGCGCGGCTTAATAACCGGCGCTCCAGCTCCTCAATCGATGGGGGCAAGATGAAAACGCGCACGACGTCAGGGCCAGCCTCTTGATATAATTGCTGCGCGCCTTGCCAGTCGATGTCGAATAGGACATCGCAACCTGCCGCAAGCTTTTTCTCAACGGGGGCCTTTGGCGTGCCATAACGGTTGCCAAAAACATGCGCCCATTCCAGAAATTCGCCGTCCGCCGCCATTTGTTTGAATGTCGCGACATCGGTGAAGTGATAATGCACGCCCTCAATTTCGCCGGGCCGGGGGGGACGGGTTGTGTAGGATACCGACAAGGCGATCTTTTCATCCGCATCCAGCAACATGCGCGAAAGCGTGGACTTGCCAGCGCCGGAAGGCGACGAAAGGACGAACAGGAGGCCGCGGCGCTCCAATTCATACGGCTTATGGGTTTCGTTATGGGCCATAACCGCTACTGCCCGAAAGGGCAGGGCGGCGTCAAGAGGGAAGCGCGGTCGGCGGGTGACGAAAGCGGGTTAGGCGTCCTTATGCTCTTTACGCTTGTCATAGATGGTTTTGGCCACAATTGCGCCGCCGACGAGCAACAGGCCAGGAATCGAGCGGGCCGCCAGGCGTGTAGCCACCAGACCAATGCCAGCGCCGAGCAAGCCATGACCCTGCTTGCGTCCAATAACTTCGCCAATAACGGCTCCTGCGATGGATTTTAGCATGAAGCGTCTCCTAAACCATATTCTCTGGCCTGACATGGGTATCGAAAGTGGCTTCGTCAACCAGTCCAGATGCCAACGCCGCTTCGCGCAGGGTGGTTCCGTCGCGATGCGCCTGTTTGGCGATAGCGGCGGCATTGTCATAGCCGATGATCGGCGCGAGCGCGGTGACGAGCATGAGCGATCGGTCAACCAATTCCGCGATGTGCGCGCGGTCGGGTTCAAGACCAGCGACGCAGTTTTTGGCAAAGCTGTCCATACCGATGCTAAGCAGTTCAATCGAACGCAGAACATTTGCACCAATCATCGGTTTGAACACGTTTAACTGCAAATGCCCCTGCATCCCGCCAATCGTCACCGCCTGATGATTACCGATAACTTGTGCGGCCACCATGGTCAGCATTTCGCATTGCGTCGGGTTGACCTTGCCGGGCATGATCGAGCTGCCGGGTTCATTTTCGGGCAGAATGAGCTCGCCAAGTCCGGCGCGCGGGCCGGAGCCAAGCAAGCGGATGTCGTTGGCGATCTTTGTTAGCGAGACTGCGAGGGTATTCAAGATGGCGGACATTTCGACCAGCGTGTCGTGCGACGCCAAAGCTTCAAATTTGTTCGGCGCGCTGATCCATGGCACCCCGCCGGTCAGGGCGGCGAGTTCGGTACAGAAATCTGTGCCGAAATTTGGCGGCGCGTTTAAGCCGGTACCAACCGCAGTTCCACCTTGTGCCAGCCGCGAAAGCCGGGGCCATATGCCAACAATTCGGTCTGCGCTGTCACCGAGCATCGCGACATAGGCCGAAAATTCTTGGCCCAATGTCAAAGGCGTCGCGTCCTGCAGATGCGTGCGTCCGATCTTGACGATATTGGCCCAATTTTCGGTATGGATCGCAAAAGCCGCTGCCAATGCCCGAACGGCCCTTAACAATTGGTCGCGTGCCGCCATGGCGATGGCTACATGCATCGCCGTTGGAAAGCTATCGTTCGACGATTGGCTCATATTCACATGGTCATTAGGGTGCACGGGCGATTTGCCGCCACGTGTTCCGGTCAATGCCTCATTGGCAATCCCGGCGATAACCTCATTCACGTTCATGTTCGATTGCGTGCCGCTGCCGGTCTGCCAGATGGTCAGCGGGAATTGATCGTCATGCTTTCCGGCGATCACTTCTGCTGCCGCCGCTTCAATGGCGTCGGCCAGCGTCGGATCCAGCCCATGCTTACGGTTAACCCGCGATGCGGCTTGTTTTACCAATGCCAGCGCATGCACAATCCCCATCGGCATGCGTTCATGCGCAGGGAAGGGGAAGTTGGCGATGCTACGCTGCGTCTGCGCGCCCCAATAGGCGTTTGCGGGGACGTCAATGGGCCCAAAACTGTCGGTTTCCGTGCGGGTTTGCCCCGTCACTTTTTCCGTCCAAAGTCCACGCTGACGACGTTGGAGCCGTCTTCGACGACGACGGAGGGGCCGTCATTGCCGGCTTCTTCGTGCGGTTCAGGGGC
>NZ_JAAVVZ010000046.1 GCF_023910635.1 Sphingorhabdus sp.
GAATTAAAACGCGTCGCGCCGTTGATGCTTCAGGAATGGAGCGAGACCAAAAAAGCCCCGCGCCATGCCGATTGGCTCCATGTTGATCCGGATAAGCAGGCTTAACCCAAAGCGAAGCTGTTTTGGGGTTGATGCAGTTGTTTGGGTGGTTCGACATACAATCCACTTTTGTTAGTTATTCGCGCACCTGACAGGAGGTGGGCCTTAGACGTATGGGCTCCAACGGAAGCATCGTCTCTGACAGCGCTCGCATTTCGAGTGCCTGCGGCCGAAACGGAAAATGAGACGCTCAGGTCACCCGCCTTAAATCTTGGTTGCCGACCTGTCCTTTGTTAGCATATTGCCAATCGCCATGTTTGACAGCGCTGATCCGGCGAGGTTTGCACCGCCGTCCACGATCAGCTGAGTGCCAGTGATGTATTCTGCGAGGGGCGAACATAAGAAGGCTACAGCTTGTCCGATTTCGTCGACCCGGCCCAGCCTGCCCAATGGCACTGTTTTCAAATACATTTCCATCTGGCCGAGTGCCGAAAGTCTGGCCAGCCCTTCGGTCCCGTCAATCGGTCCGGGAACGACGCTATTGACGCGGATGCCGTGCTGGCCCCATTCGATAGCTAGATTGCGCATCATCTGATCGACGCCAGCCTTGGCAGCGCCGGCATGCACTTGAAAAGCCTGTGGTACATAGGATTGCCCTGCCGACACAAAAATGATCTTGCCGCGGGTCCGGCTTAACTGATCGAATGCCGCACGAGCCGCGTTGAAACTGCCGAGCAGGTCGATGTCGATGACCGTCTTGAAACCATTGGGACTCAGCTCCTCAGCGGGCACGAGAAAATTCCCTGCTGCACCGCATACCAAGATCGAGGCTGTGCCGAGGGCAGTTTCGGCAGCGTCGATGAAACTCTTCACCGCGTCCGCGTCTCGCACATCGGCGACACCAGCGAATATTTTTCCACCTATTCCCTCAAGCTCTGCTTTTGCGCTTTGAAGCCGAGCCTCCGTCCGGCCACAGATTGCTACAGATGCACCATGTTCTACCAGCACGCTGGCAATGCCGAGATTAATTCCGCTGCCGCCTCCGGTAATGATTGCGACTTGGCCGGCAAATAGATCTTTCGGCAGGATTGTTTTGGATGTCATGCGCTTTTCTCTCCGATGTCGGTAGTGGCTGCACGCTCCTTGGCCAGATCGCGCAGCGTTGGTTTGTATATCTTGCCGAGAGGAGTCAGCGGCATCGCGTCGAGGATGACGATTTCCGACGGTGCAGCGGGCCGTTCCGAAACATGCTCGCGCGCAAACGCCATCAATTCCTCACTGGTCGTGCTCTGGTCAGGGCGCAGCGTCACGAATGCCATTGGTATTTCACCAGCATAAGCATCGGGCTTGCCGACCGCGGCTGCTGCTGCAATTGCGGGATGGTTGTGCAGAGCCTCTTCTATAAGTCGCGGGTCGATATTATGGCCTGACCGGATGATCAGGTCCTTCGAACGTCCCGACAGCCAGAGATATCCCTGCTCGTCGATGCGTCCGAGATCACCGGTCGCAAGCCAGCCAGCGATCGGCGACGGCAGGGTGTTCACATCTTCCAGATAGTGTTCGACAACATTTGGTCCACGCAGAAAAACTTCGCCTTCTTCATCGATGCCGCAGTCACGAACGCAGGTGCCGCATGCATCGACCGATGCAATACGGATTTGCAAATAGGGGACCCTGAACCCAACCGAGCCCGGGCGTCGTTCACCGCCACGCGGGTTGGTTGCGACCATTGTGGTTGCCTCGGTCATGCCATAAGCTTCAATGATGGCGACATTGGCCTTTGTTTCGAAGGCACGGATTAAAGCCATAGGCAGCGGCGCTGCACCGCATGGCACATATTTGAGCGAAGTGATGTCGGCATTGACTGGAACATCGAGTAGTGCGCCCAGTACCGTCGGCACTGCGGAAAAGCTGTTGACGCGGTGCCTTTCAATGATCTTCCAGAAATCCATCAGCAGATATGGGTTTCGGTAGCCATTTACACCTGGAAGGAGCAACTGAGCGCCAGCCGTCAACGCTGCCAACCCACTCGCAATGCCTGCAATGACGTGAAAAGTCGGCAGCGCAGAAAGCAACACGTCTCCGGCGCGAAGGTCGCTGCCAAGCACGCTCTGAACAGCAGTAACAAGCTGCTGACGGTGCGTATGGCTGACCAGCTTTGGCGCAGCGGTCGTGCCGCCGGTGTGGAAGCAGCTAGCGATATCGCCGAGGTCCGGCCTTCGGCCGCTGACCAGATGCTTTTCTGGTTGAAGTGACAGTTCAGCATTGAAGTCACGCACGCTGGCTGGCGCATGCCCCACGACGAGGATAGCCGATAATTCAGGGAGCAGTTGCGGGATGCCCTCGACCTTGGCCCACAAGGCGGCGTCCTCATCGGGACCGGTAGTCACGATCACTCGGACATTAGCCGTGCGCATGATTTCCGCCAGATGTGCCTGAGACAGCAGCGGATTGATCGGCACCGCAACGCCCGCAGCTGATGCACCCCACATTGCGATATAGGATTGCGGCAGAACCGGAAGCAAAATGGCAACGCCGTCACCCGTCCTCACGCCAAGCTCATGGAAGAGGTTGGCCGCCTGCGTTACTGCCGCAAGCAATTCGCGATTGCTCATCTGTAATGCCACGTCAGATGCCAAGCCAAGCGGCAAGAAACTAATAGCAATTGCATCGGGCCGCAATGTCGCTGCACGCTCGATTAGGGCATAGGTCGAAGCGACGGTCAGACGTGCATCGATAGGGGTTGCTTCCAGACGTTCGACGTCGGCAAGCGTGTTGATCGGTGCCAGCTCTTCGATGCTGATTCCAAGCAATGGAGCATTTACATTGGTCGTCATGCGACGAAGCCTCGCAGACTGGCGATTGCGTCAAAGTCCACCCGGCCCGTAAAAGTAGCGTTAATAGGTGCGTCGGGGTCGGCATAACCCATAGATATGCCGCAAAAGATCATGAGTTCGGGCGGCATCTCCAGATGCGCGCGCACAGTTTTTGGCATTGCTGCCCACGCGGCCTGGGCACAGGTGCCAAGCCCGTGCTCGTGCGCGACGAGCAACAACGATTGCAGGAACATACCGACATCGGCCCACTGGCCCGGCTCCATCGTGCGGTCGATGGCTAGGATCATTCCAACCGGCGCGCCAAAAAAGTCAAAATTGCGAGAAAATTGCATCATCCTCCCCAGCTTGTTTTCACGGGCGATACCGATCCTCGAATACATGTCCTCGGCACATTGCTTGCGGCGCGCGCTGTAAATGTCCTTCAGCGGCTCAGCGTATATTTTGTATTCGGCGCCTTCCCCTGTGGGATTGGCAGCAAGGCTATTGCGCACCGCATCCCGCAATCGATCAAGATCATCACCCGCCATGGCATATAGGCGCCACGGCTGCATGTTGCTGCTGGAAGCCGTATGCCGCGCCGCTTCAATAATGGCAGTAACAGTCCCGACCGAAACTGGTTTGTTCTGAAACGCGCGTATCGATCGGCGTTCACTAAGAATTTGTGAAGGTGTCATTAAAGGCTCCAGTGAAAACAATATCACGGGATTAGGCATTCATTTTATCGATTGATATATTAGAATATGGATATAATAAATGCATTAGACGCATGAATAAAATTCAACTTTCCGAAGGCGAAGCATTTCTTGCTGTCGCCGATTGCGGCGCGTTTGGGACGGCGGCGCGCGAGCTTGGACTGACTCAGTCGACGATCAGCAGGCGCGTCGCCGCGCTGGAAGCCCGTATCGGTCGACGACTTATCGACCGAACAACGCGGCGCGTTGCGTTGACCGAAGAAGGCCAGGGTTTTGCGGCCGATCTTCGTGACATTCTGCTGCGTCTTGCCGACGCCGAAGCACGACTGCATCAGCGCACTGCCGAACCGCAAGGTACGCTGCGTATCACGATGCCGACTGCGTATGGTCGAAGCTGTGTCGTGCCGCGTTTGGCTGAAATGAGTGCGCGCCACCCAAAACTACGCTTCGATATCGATCTATCTGACCGCTATGTCGATGTCATCGATGAAGGCTTTGAACTTGCAATCCGCCTAGCCGAACCTTCGGAATCAGGGCTCCTGTCGCGGCGTATTGACAGTTTTGCATTACATATCTGTGCAGCACCAGACTATCTGGCCGGCCAGGCTGGCATTGCAAAGCCCTCCGACCTTTTGTCACATGACTGCATTGTCCAGCGAACCTATGCCGCTCGGACAAACTGGCGCATTGGGTGGCAAGGCGGCTCTGTAGATTTGAATATCACGCCGCGCTGGACGGTTAGCGACATGGCCGCGGCACACGTCCTTGCACTTTCGGGTGCCGGGATCGCTGTTTTGCCCTCTTACCTCGTAGCGGCTGATCTTGCCGAGGGGCGATTGCGTGCCATTCTTCCAGACGCTACTTTGGCAACTATTGACGTTTTCGCGGTTTATCCTGGTAGCAAGGCTAAGCTAGGAAGGCTTGCCCATACGTTGAAAGCCATTGAAAATTGATAGGGTCCAGTTGGCGAATGCTAAAGTACGTTTGAACGGGTTGATTATTCATCGATCCATGTACAGAAGCAGACAGTCGGCTCTCGGTCCATTTGTAGCCGTATTCGGGGCTGTCTGAGCCATAGACGCGCGCAGTGTTGTTTGAGCAAGTCAGCAAAAGACAGCAATAGTGGAAACTTCCCGGCGCAGATAACGCAAACATTGCTATCTCATCGCGGCCAAAATCTGGTGGATTGCTACAAATGCGAAGCACACAGAGCTGTCGGCGACGCCGTAGGGCAGGAACAGATCATCTCCAACGCGGATCGCTCCGCACGTGTAGACGACGTTGGGAACATAGCCTTCACGGTCTTCATCAGCAGCAGATAGGATGGGATTGGGCGTGCGGCCAATGACTTTCGAGGGATTGGATTTATCCAGCAATGCCGCACC
>NZ_JAAVVZ010000047.1 GCF_023910635.1 Sphingorhabdus sp.
GGCGGCGTGGACTATGGCGCGGTGGGCGCGGGCAATGTGCAGGTGTCGGCAGACGGCGTGACTTGGGTAAACGCGACCTCCGCGACATTTGCGGCAGGTGCCACCGAATTGTTCGTGCGCACCGCTGTGGTCGCCGACAATGTGCCCAACCCGGCCTATGTTGCGCCAGATTTTGACTTTGCAACTGGCCAGACAAATACCGGCAATGGCGTGCCAGCGTTTTTGAACGTGGAGGGTAATGAGCGGTTCACGCTTTCCGCCACCGTCACCGCTGGCGCAAGTGCCTTGGCGAATGGCGGCGCTGCGGTATCGGGCACGGGCACGATCGTCGATGGCGCGGGCAATGAGCCGTTGGTGTGGATCGACCATGTCGTGGTCGATGAGGCCAGCGGTCAGGCGCGCTTTGTCCTGTCGCGTTCCCGCGCACTGGCTGCGGCAACGACGGTGGCGTTTGCGACCGCCGATCGCAAGGTACTCGACATCGACATCGCCGCAACGGTCGATGGTGGTGATGGCAATGACACGATTTACGCAAATGATAACGACGCGCCAGAATATGCGGCGCGGATTGTGGCCTAGAGAATGTATCATCTTATAAAATGTAGTATTATCCCATGGCGTTACTTGCCAATCTGGCGGATTGGTCCATTATGCTACGCAAAATGGACATATAGTGAGTCGGGGGAGGGCTATGCGGATGAAGATCAATGTCAACTTGCCTTGCCTCTCGGCGCTTTTGGCGGCGGCGCTGTTGATTGGCGGATGCGCGAGTCAGCAATATATGGGTGTGTCGTTGAAGCCCGGCGGCGCTGATCCGGCGGTGCAGGCGCTGGCTGTGCGCGCATCCACAGGGGATAAGCAGGCGCAGTTGGATTTGGGGATACGGTTTGAGGAGGGCGCGGGCGTTGCGCGTGACCTGACCGCAGCAAAGAAGCTGTACCGCCAAGCCGCGTCCGATAGCGGCGGGACGATTTGGGTCTATACGCCGCCCGTGGGCAATGGGACCAGTGGGCGGGTGGTTCCGGTTCAGTCAGGAACGAAGCAATATGGTATTAGTGAGGCGCAACTGCGACTTAACCAACTTAATGCCGCATCTCGCAAACAAGCGATTTCAAACACTCAACAGAACAACCCGCCTTCCATTACACCGGTTTCATCAATTGATAATGATGTTTCTGAAATTGTTAAAAATGCTGTCAATATCCGGGCGGCGCCACAATTCAAATTTGATGGGTTGATTATTTACATACAATCCCAACCAACATCTGATGAACTTATTGAGCATATCAAAAAAACATATTTAGAAATGTCAACAGACAAATACGAATATGATTGCATGGCACAAAAACAATATATAGGTGAAATTGCTTTTAACATTTGCGAAAAATATCAATTAAAATCTCTTAAAAAAATAAATATATCATTATCAAACGAAGAGCGTGGGAAAAATTATACTGAAATATGTAAAACAAACTTTGATGATTGGTCAATGTTAACAAAGTATAATGACGAAATTGAATCAAGGATGGCAATATCAGATTTGTGGCAAGGATATTCTTCTATTAAAGGTAGTTCCGGATATGTTCGAGTAACATTGGATTTTGTATCTTTAAGAAAATGTTTATATTATATTACTATTTTTGAAGGATTTAAATGAGATGATTTTTCAATCAAATTCTCCTTTAAGTGCAATATCAACAGAACCGCGTTTCAAATATTTGAGTCCGCAAGCTAAGAAGCTTTTTGATGATGCGAAAGCAAAATATTTGGTTTTGGTCGGTAACACGCCAGAAAATTCTCAAAAATTTGATAATTTTGTCAATAATATCGATAAAAACAGAAGCGCTGCAAGTGCGATAAATGATGCTGTTGATCTGAACAATGGAACTGATCGCGCTTTACTTAAAAAAATCGATATTTTGCCAAGTAAGTTATCAGATGGTAAAGATAATCCGCAGCGCGACAACTTTTACGATGGTTTGATAGTCGCTGATAGGAATTCAAACGGGACGTTCACAAGATTAAGAGTTCTTGAATTAAGCAGTAGGTTTAAGGCAGGCGGCACACTTACATTTTCAATAAATACGATTGAAAAGGCGAGTTTTGTAAGTCAACTGTTTGTGACTGCACATGAGGTAGCTCATGCGAAGTTTGCTCAGAAATTCGCCGCTGATGTTGTCCGCGCTGCAAATTCGGCTTATTCTGCCATATCCGCCAGTACTAAAGCAATTGCTCAACTTGGAAATAGCCAACAGGCTTCAGCTACAATTGATGTCACTGCTCACGTAAGGGCCATGGTCCGGCAGCGCATGATTAATGAAGGGCGAGCAAATGTTGACGCGTTTAACCAGATCGTTGCAGATTTAAATGTTAATAATATTCCATTTGGTCAGGAACATTTGAAGGCCATTTGGCAATCAGAAGAATTTAGAAACTATTTAGTTCAAATTGATCCCACCTTTCCAACCGATGAAACTGGCAACGCCCGCTATCGTTTGGTTCCAGGATTAACGGCTAATGCACGTGGATTTTTGGATTTAACGGACGCAAATTTTTCCGCGGCAGCGGATGCGAATATCGCCGAGCAAGCGCGCTATTCGTCGCTAACGTCCCATAATGTGGTCTATGCGGCTGGTGATTTCGCCACCCTATTACTACATTCCAGCAATGTACCCCAAAAAATTGATTTGTCTAAATTAAACATAAACGCAGGCGTTCCTTTTCAGGAGTTTATTCGCCAAGTTTCCCAAATGTTAAAGAACAGTCTTGGAGAATATAAATATGTCGATCCAACGACGGGGGCAATTAAATCAATCACGGTAACACCAAATCCACAAGGTGGTGAAAATATCGTATCGTTTCCCGATGTGGTCAGCAATGCACCGGCAAGCCTATCATCGCCACCGCAATTAATTGACACTGCGCCCGTACCGCCAGAAGCAAAACCAGAGAAACAATTACCCCGGGGTCTCAAGCGAATAAGCGTAGACGGACGGGATATAGTTGTCGATAAGTTCGGCAGAGAATTGGTTCTTGAATTTGACAGGAATGGGAACCTAGCAGGCTCGAAAGCCCAAGACGGATATAGCCGCTACACGGGTAAAGCAGGGGTAACGGTTGACGTCCGCTACGTAAATAATAAGGCAGTGGATACCAATATTCGTATCAACGGTAATCCGATCGGTGTCGAATTTTCTGATTTCGGAAGTATATTGGGTCAACAACTAGGCTTTCGGTTAGCCGGGAATAACGCTGGACGCGGAATTGTATATTCGGCTGTTTTGCAAACATTGGGAGATAATTTAGGCGATGCGCTAGATGGCATAGTTGGAAGACAGTCTCAAAAAAGAGCTATTGATGATGCGTTCTCAACATCCAGCCCAGAATTGCTCGCCAACCTAAAATCCGCTGGCGTTGGCGCAATCTCGTCGTTTTTAACCGCTCAATTGATTAACGTTATTGGTCTTGATGGCTTTGCGGGAGAATTAGGCAGCACTGTTAGTGGCACGGTTTTAAACACGATTGTTTCAAATATCGCAGGCCTGAATGGCGCCGCTCTTTCTGCAAACCCATTTGCAAATATTGGTCTTGCAAGCCTGCCAACTGCTATTGCGTCATTCCTTGGAAACCGTCTTGCCAATGAGGTTGTCTCGTTCGACACAATCGGCGGACAAATTGGGGCTGCTGTCGGTAGCGCCCTTGGTGTAATTGGGGGCGTTGCTCTTGGAAAAAGTTTAGCGGTTTTAGGCGCATTTGGTGGTCCCATTGGGGCTTTGGTTGGAGCCTTCCTTGGTACCATCATCGGCGGCCTCATCGGCTCGGTCTTTGGCGGCACGCCGCGTTCGGGGGCGGATGCGCAGTGGGATGATGTGCAGGGCAAGTTTATTGTTACCAATGTCTATTCCCGCAAGGGCGGGTCGAAGGATGCGGCGCGCTCGCTTGCGAGCGTGGCGGCAGAGACGTTTAACGATGTTCTGGAGGCGACCGGCGGGCGGCTTGCCCGGCCCGGTGATGTCACCGCCGGCAATTACGGCATGCGCAAGTCGGATTTTGTCTATCGCCCAACATCGACGCAGGACAGCAATCTCATCACCTATCGCGTGTCGACCAAAGACAAGGACGCGTTTGCGAAGATCACCGGCTATGGCATTTATCAGGGCCTGACCGATCCGGATTTCCAAATCATCGGCGGCAGTAATTACATCAAACGTGCGGTCTATGCGACGCTGGAAATCGGCGGCGTGAGCGCGACCAATTTTGACCAAGCGGCCTTGTTCGGCAACATTGCGTCGGCACAGGCGTATGAAAGTTACCTGTCCAATAGCGCAGTGATCAACGCGATTGTGGCAGCCGAGTCCGACAGCGTCTTTGCCATTGAAACCGCGATCAACCTTGCCCGTGCAGGCGAACTTGGCCTGACCAAGCGGCATCGTTCGGACTGGTTCGGGGGTTTTAACGCCTTGTTGACCGAAGCCGACACCAATGCGGTGCAGGTAGAATTTGGCTATGATTATGACGCGTACAGCGGTCAGATCAGCCGCCAAATCGGCGTGGGTGATTATGTCATTGGCGACACTATCGACATTGCCGGACAGACGACGATTGAGGCAGGCGCGGGCGCTGACACCATTGACCTGCGTTCGGGCAAGCTTGCCAACCAGGTTGGCTATACGGTCAATGGCACGCTGAACAATGACATTGCGGTGTCGGGGGCGGACTTTACGGCCTTGTCCAGTTCG
>NZ_JAAVVZ010000048.1 GCF_023910635.1 Sphingorhabdus sp.
TCTTCTTGTCTTTGCGTCTTTGTGCGAGATTATATTGGCGCTGGGTTTCCATCTGCACGAACGCGGCGTGGTGCGTGACCGATAGGGCGCAACCCCTCTCCCAGCTTCGACTAACGAGCGCGCTCGTAAGTCTGCGCAACCCTCTCCCGCAAGGGGAGAGGGCCCCACCCGGCTGGCGCTTTTGCTCTGTCTGGGGGACAGAGCTTCCCGCCCCCTGAATTCCGGTGACATCTGCGTCATCCCCGAAATAGCTTTGTACTATGACGGGTCGGGCCGATACCTTCTTTTTGTCTTCGACTCCTGCGTGAGATTATATTGGCACTGCGTTTCGACCGGGCATGACCGCGAGATGGCGACAACCGGCGGGTGCCCCTCCACCAGCTTCGCTGGTCCCCCTCCCCCGGTGGGGGAGGAATTAGAATTCCGGTGTCCTGACCCTGACCCTAAAAGCTCATCTCGTCATAGACGCGCGAGACATCGCCGTTCCATTCGCCGTGATATTTCTCCAACAATATTTCAGCGACGGTTTTGCCGCTGGCGACGATTTCGCGCAGCGGGTCGAGATAGCCGGTTTCATTGTCACCGCTGCCGTTCAGGCAATTGCGCGCGGCCAAGCCGGATGACGATATATCGAGAATGCGCCCCGCCAAGTCCAACAACTTGCCGCCGCCGGGTATTGCGGCGTTCAGGCCTTGGGCGGGCACCGCACTGCGCAACGTCTCGCGTTCTTCCATCGTCCAATGCTTGACCTCGTCCCATGCGGCATCCAAGGCAGCTTGGTCATAGAGCAGGCCGACCCAAAAAGCGGGGAGCGCGCAAATGCGGTTCCACGGGCCGCCATCGGCACCGCGCATTTCCAGAAAGCTTTTCAACCGCACTTCAGGAAAGGCGGTGGACATATGGTCTTCCCAGTCGCTGACCGTGGGCTTTTCACCCGGCAGCACCGACAGCTCACCCTTTAGGAAATCGCGGAAATCTAACCCCGCCGCGTCAATATATTTGCCGTCGCGATAAACGAAATACATCGGCACTTTGAGCATATAGTCGACATATTGTTCATAGCCGAAATTGGCGTCGAACACGAAAGGCAACATGCCCGTGCGCTGCGGATCGGTGTCGGACCAGATATGGCTGCGATAGGAGAGGAACCCGTTTGGTTTGCCCTCCAAGAATGGCGAATTGGCGAACAACGCGGTGGCAAGCGGTTGCAGCGCCAGCGATGTGCGGAACTTGTGCGCCATGTCGGCTTCGCTCGCATAATCAAGATTGACCTGAATCGTGCAGGTGCGCAGCATCATGTCGAGGCCCATGCTGCCGACGCGCGGCATATGGCGCAGCATGATGTCATACCGCCCCTTGGGCATGATCGGCAGTTCAGCGCGCGTCTTATCAGGCCAAAGCCCAAGGCCCAAAAAGCTGGTGTTCGTCTTGTCGCCAATGGCCTTTACCTGTTTCAAATGCCGCCCGGTTTCGGCGCAGGTTTGGTGCAGGTTTTCCAGCGGCGCGCCCGATAGTTCAAGCTGCCCGGCAGGCTCAAGACTGATGGCACCGTCGCTGCCGCTCATGGCGATGACCTTGCCGTTTTCGTACACAGGCTCCCAACCAAATTCGGTCATCGCCATTAACAAATCGCGAATGCCGCCCGGTTCGTCATAAGACGGGGCATGGTGATCACTGCGATTATATACGAATTTTTCATGCTCGGTGCCAATGCGCCAGCGGTCCTTGGGCTTTTCACCCCTGGATATTGCGGCGACCAATTGATCGCGCGTTTCGATGACGGGACCGACGCTGTTGGAAACGGTTTTTGTGCTCATGGCGGCGGTTTAGAAATGTCGCGGCGATATTGCCAGTAGATTAATGTTATCGCGTTATGCACTGTTGAGGTCCTGACCCTAAGCCGACCAGTCGCCGTTCTTTGCCATCCAAACCGATATTGCAGCAACCGCAGCGGTGTCCGCGCGTAATATGCGCGGGCCAAGCGACACGGGCCGCGCATAGGGATGCGCGCGAACAAAGGCATTTTCGCTATCGGTGAAGCCGCCCTCCGGCCCGATCAACAGGGCCGCTGGGCCAACGCTTATGGCGTCCAGAAACGGCGCGCCACCGCGTTCGTCGCAGAAATATAGTATCCGCTCGGCGGGCCAATCCTTCAACAAGGCATCCAGTTTCGTCAGCGGCGCAATCTGCGGCAAGGCGGTGCGTTCGCATTGCTCGGCGGCCTCAACCATATGTGCGCGCAGACGGTCATCCTTCACCTTATCGACCACGCAGCGCGCGGTCAGCACGGGCACAAAGCGTGCCACACCCAATTCGCACGCTTTTTCGGCGATCCAGTCAAACCGGTCCTTTTTGATCAAAGCTTGGGCGATCCACAGATCGGGCGTCGTTTCGCGTTCGCGGAGCTTTGCCTCGACGGTAAGATCAAGGTCGCGTTTGCTTATATGCGTGACGATGCCGAGATATTCGCCCGAAATATCGTCGAACAATTTGACCGGCGCACCCTCTTTCAGGCGCATCACACCGATGAGATAATGCGCGCTGTTGCCAGATATGTTGAGCGACGCGCCCAGCGCCAGCGGTTGTTCGACAAACAAGCGCGGCGTTGATTTTGGGGGCCAGGCGGGTGTTGCGGGCATGGCCTTGTGCCTAGCTGCAAAAGCGGGCGGCGTCATCTGCGAACTTGCGCCCGTTCAACTTCGCAGATGACGTGCGCCATAATTTTTGGCAGGGCCTTTGCCATGACGCCTAAACTAGTCCCAGACAGCGAATATACCGGCGTCATTGCCCTGTTGCCGGTGAAGCTGCGCGCTTTGCTGCTGTTGGCGCGGTTGGACCGCCCGATTGGCTGGTGGCTGTTGTTCTGGCCATGTATATTTGGGCTGGCGCTATCGGGTGGGCTGATTGCGCGTTGGGACCTTGCATACTGGATGCTGCTGGGCGCGATTGTCATGCGCGGGGCAGGGTGCGTGTATAATGACATTGTCGACCGCGATCTCGACGCGCAAGTCGCACGCACGGCGTCGCGGCCCTTGCCCAGCGGCGATATTGGCCTGCGCGGCGCATGGGCGTTCCTGCTTGGCTTATGCGCTTTTGGCCTGCTGGTGCTGTTGCAGCTTCGGTGGGAGGCGCAGATTGTTGCTTTAAGCAGCATCCTGCTTGTGGCCGCTTACCCGTTTATGAAGCGCATTACATATTGGCCGCAAATCTGGCTTGGGCTGGTGTTTAGCTGGGGCGCATTGGTCGGCTGGATGGCAATCATGGGGCAGGGCAATGCGGCGATGTTCTGGCTCTATGCTGGCACGATATTCTGGGTCGTTGGCTATGACACCATCTACGCCATGCAGGACCGCGAAGATGACGCCTTGGTCGGGATTAAATCGAGCGCCTTGCGGCTGGGCGGCAGCGTCCGGTTGGGCGTGGCGGCGTTCTACGTCTTGACGATTCTGGGCTGGGGCATGGCGATTTGGAGCGTTCGGCCCGAAAAGCAGGCGTTGGTCGCGCTCCTTCCGGTCGCCTTTCATTTGGGAATGCAGGTCATTTCTCTGAAATCCGATGGCAGCAACGCGCTTGGCCATTTCCGTTCAAACCGCGTGGCGGGGTTGCTTGCCGCACTCGCATTTTTGGTCGTTGGCGCGGCTGGACAATATTAGGGAGAGAATAATATGGAACATCGTCGCATCGGCAAAAGCGCCATTTACGTGTCCGACATTTGCATGGGCACCATGACCTTTGGGTCGCAAACCGACGAGGCGGAGGCGCACCGCATTCTCGACAAATGTCTGGACGCGGGCATCAACTTTTTCGACACCGCCGAAGGCTATCCCGTGCCGCCGGACATTAAATGGGTTGGCCGGACCGAGGATATCATTGGCCGATGGATGAAGGGTAAGAACCGCGACGCCATCATCATGGCAACCAAGGTTTCCGGCCCAAGCCACACTTGGTTCAAATCCCCCAAGCGCGGCGGCATGACGACGCTGGACCGGCACAATATCATCACCGCGGTTGAGGAAAGCCTGCGCCGTTTGCAGACTGATTATATCGACCTGTATCAAACGCATTGGCCCGACCACGGCCTTGCCTATGACGAAACGATGGAAGTGCTCGATGAACTGATACGGTCGGGCAAGGTGCGCGTTTTGGGTTGTTCGAATGAGACCAGCTATGGCCTGATGAAGTCGCTGGCGACGTCCGAACGGTTGGGCGTGGCGCGTTACGAAAGCATCCAGAATAATTTTTCGATCAACAACCGCCGGTTTGAAGATGAATTGAAACAAGTCTGCCGTCTGGAGGGCATATCGTTGCTGCCTTACTCGCCGCTGGGTGGCGGCGTGTTGTCGGGCAAATATCTCGACGGCGCCCGCCCCGAAGGCGCGCGTTTCTCCCGCTATCTCGAAATGGCCGGATCACGTCAGGTCGAAATGGCACAACGTTTCGCCGGACCCCGCGCATTGGAAAGCACGATGCGGATTGTCGCGATTGCGCGGGAAGCTGGCATGTCGCCCGTGACGCTGGCAACCGCTTGGTCAAAACAGCATGACTTTGTGGCATCGACGATGGTTGGCGTGAGCAAGGAAGAGCAACTCGACGACATCTTCGCCGCGATTGACCTGAAACT
>NZ_JAAVVZ010000049.1 GCF_023910635.1 Sphingorhabdus sp.
CATATGGCCTACCTGTGGTGATCACCAATTGTTCGAACAACTACGGCCCTTTTCATTTTCCAGAAAAACTGATCCCGCTGGTCATCATCAAATGTTTGGCTGGCGAGCCATTGCCCGTGTACGGCACTGGATCAAACGTTCGGGATTGGTTGTATGTTGATGACCATGTTCGTGCGTTGCAAACTGTTTTTGAAACCGGCGGCGTCGGTAACAGCTATATGGTGGGTGGCAATTCCGAGCGCACCAACCTCGAAGTGGTCCACGTGATTTGCGATACCTTGGACCGTATCCGGCCAAGGCCAGATAAAATTAGCTATCGTGAGCAGATTAAGTTTGTCGCCGACCGACCTGGGCATGATTTCCGTTACGCTATTGACGCTACCAAGCTCCAAACCGAATTGGGCTGGAAACCGATAGAATCCTTTGAAAGCGGCATGGAAAAGACCATCACATGGTATCTTGAAAACCGGGCGTGGTGGGAAGCGATCCAATCGGGCGCGTATCAGGGCGAAAGACTTGGATTGAAAACCGCTTAACGATGTCAAACGCACCCATTCTTCTGACGGGCGGGACCGGCCAAGTCGGTCAAGCTGTGTTGCGGCATGCTGAGAAACGCGGCTTGGATATAGTCGCACCTGACCGGGCGCAAATGGACTTAACGAATGCGCAATCGATCGCCGAGATGGTCGTCAGCGAGTCATGGTCAGCCGTCATCAACTGTGCGGCCTACACTGCCGTCGATCGCGCAGAAACCGATGCCGAATTAGCCGAGCAGGTCAATGCAGTCGCGCCAGCTATATTGGCGGCCGAAACTGCGAAGTTGGATATCCCCATAATCCACGTTTCCACCGACTACGTGTTTGATGGCACCAAGAATGCGCCGTACGTCGAAGATGACGAGGTGAACCCGCTCGGAGTTTACGGCCGAACAAAGGAAATGGGCGAAAATGCCGTTCGGACGCTCAATCCGCGTCACGCGATCATCCGAACAGCATGGGTGGTAAGCGCAGGCGGAGCAAATTTTGTTAACACCATGATCCGGCTGGCATCTGAGCGACCTGAAATCAGCGTGGTAAATGATCAAATCGGGTGCCCGTCCAGCGCAACCGATATTGCCCAAGCGTTACTCTCGGTGGCCGAACACCCGCATGCACAACATGGCACCTGGCATTTTGTAAATGGTGGTGAAGCCAGTTGGTTTGATCTGTCAGCAAGGATATTCGCCAATATGACTCAGCGCGGACTAACTACTCCCGATTTACATGCCATCCCAACATCGCAATATCCCACACCGGCTGAACGCCCACGCAATTCGCGCCTCTCGACGGCCGCGATACAGCGGGATTTTGGAATCATACCTAGGCACTGGCATGACGCAATTGATGCGATACTTGCTGAACGTTTCGAAAATTAAAAGGACATAAAATGCGCGGAATAATCTTGGCCGGTGGTTCAGGCACCCGACTGCATCCAGCGACGCTTGCTATAAACAAGCAGCTGCTACCGATCTACGACAAGCCGATGATTTACTATCCCCTGTCAGCACTTATGCTCGCTGGCATTCGCGAAATTCTGATTATATCATCGCCAGAATATCTCGATAACTACCGGCGCCTTTTTGGCACTGGCGAAGAAATCGGATTAAAGTTTGAATATGCAGTGCAGCCAAAGCCCGAAGGCTTGGCGCAGGCATTTCACATTGGCGCGGAGTTTATTGGTGATCAACCGGCTGCCTTGGTTCTAGGCGACAATATCTTTTTTGGGGCAGGCTTTGGTGCATTGCTCGCTAAGGCAAGGGCACGGACTCAAGGCGCAACCGTATTTGGCTATCAAGTGAAAGATGCGACAGCCTATGGCGTCGTGGAACTCGACGTAGAGGGCCGCGCTATTTCCATCGAAGAAAAGCCAACGCAGCCGCGGTCGGACATGGCTGTCACGGGGCTGTATTTCTATGACAACCGCGTGGTGGAAATGGCTAAAGACGTTAGGCCTTCTGCGCGTGGCGAGCTTGAGATCACCGAACTTAACCGGATGTATATGGAGCTAGGCGAGCTTTACGTCGAAAAGATGGGCCGGGGATATGCCTGGCTCGATACCGGGACGCACGACAGCTTAGTTGAAGCAGGCGAGTTCGTCCGCGTGATGCAAAAGCGCACGGGTACTTTGATTGCCTGCCTTGAAGAAATTGCATTTCACCAAGGGTTCATTGACCGCGATCAGTTGATCCAACGTGGTAAGCTTTTTGAAAAAACATCCTATGGGCAGGCGCTCTTGGATCTTGCTGGGGTGCACTAAACGGTTGGCCTAATGTTTCTTCCGCTACCCTTGAATAGAAAACCATTGTCGTTCGCGATCATTTGAAGATGCACGAACTTAGCTCGGTGTTGACAGGTATAGGGAAGTATTACCGTCGGCAGGTCTCCCACACACTGTGCTCGGCATATTTCAGATACCGTGCCAATATATTAATTGATCTCCATCTGCCTGCGCGCATGATGACGGAGGAGTCCAATCCTGTGCGCAAAAATTTTTGCGCCTCGCCAACCCCTGCTCCATATGCCACCCATTTCAATTGCTGGATTTGCGGTCAAGCCGTCGGACGTGCGAAACCTATTGTAAACGCTCGACTATTAGTACTTTTAGAGAAGATAAGCCTCGCAATTCCGAGCCAAAATCCGTATTGAAACTGCGAAAGCAAACGCAGCTCATGAGGGCATCGAATGGCGCGAAATGTAGAAAATACGGACCTCCAAAATCGACATCGGCGCCTTCGGTTGGAAATCCGGAAGAAGCCTTACTGGATGACTTTGAGTGAAGGGCAGCATTTAGGTTATTACCGAGGGCGGCGTGTCAGAAAATGGGTGGTTCGTTTCCGGAAACGAGGCGGATCATGTTCTTACCAAGAGGCGACGATTGCGGAAGCGGACGATTTGGTCGATTCAGATGGCTCCAAAATACTAAGTTTTGAGCAGGCGCAAGAGACTGCACGCAAATGGTTTGATGACATGGGCCAAAAAGGTTGTCCCAATTCAAAGCCATATTTGGTTTCGGATGCTCTAGATGATTATCTGGCAAGTTTTGGCGGAAAAGATCTTGAAAATACGCGCCGGCGTATCGAGGCAATAATTTGTCCGCAAATTGGAGCACATGACACTGCCAAGCTTACGGCTAAAATCATACAGGAATGGCATATAGCACTCGCCAATGCGCCCGCCCGCCTGCGCACGGCGCCCGGTGCGGTCCAGAACTATCGCCCGACGTCAAACACAGCCGATGCTAGGCGTAGCCGCCGCTCCAGCGCTAACCGGATTCTTACTATTTTAAAGGCTGCGCTGAACGTTGCATATCGCAACGAAAAGATTTTCGACGACAATGCATGGCGACGGGTGAAGCCTTTCGCAAAAGCAGATGCCCCGAGATTGCGATCCTTGGCGGATGCTGAGTCACGAAGGCTAGTGAGCGCCTGCAATCCACATTTTCGGCCAATGGTGACGGCGGCATTGCTTACTGGCGCACGTTACTCGGAGCTTGCCGCGTTGGAAGTCCGTGACTTTGACGCGCAATCGAAATCACTCTGGTTACGCGATACAAAATCGGGAACGCCAAGGGCGGTGTATCTAGAAAGCGAGGGTTTTCGATTAGTATCGGAAGCAATTATTGGCAAAAGTCGGATCGAACCGATTTTCCCGCGACCTGACGGTAAGAGATGGGGCGCTGCGCATCAGATGCGGCCAATGTTTGCGGCTTGTAAAGCGGCGGGTCTCGAACATGTTAGCTTTCATGATTTGCGCCGGACCTATGGAGCGCGATTGGCAAGGAAAGGCGTGCCCATGGCAGTGATCGCCGAGGCGCTTGGCCATGCCGACGAACGGATTACCCGGAAACATTACGCGCACTTAGCGCCATCCAATGTGGCGGAAACGATACGAGAAGCCGTTTCTGGGCTGGGTATTGTGTAATAAAGAATTAGATGTTCTATTTGGGGATATTTCTCTGTTATGAGTTTATCAGCTCCCTGATATCCAGCAATTAATTCCCTGTTCTTGGTCTAGGGATTTTTATTAGAAAGCACAGGATGTCAGGGGCTTTCAACACGCTTCATGTCTCAAAACCTGATCGATAATTCAGATTTTCCCTGTTAATTCCCTGCTATCAGGGAATTTTACAGCGAGAGTTATCGATTCCGGTTTGAGGCGCTGGCAAAACAATCAAATGTATCGAAATACGATGGAACCAAAGGCCAGCCGACGGAACGCCAGTAATTCGGCGAAATTGTCTGTTAGGGGAATGTTGGGGATGTTTCTATCTGCCGGCCAAAGCCGCAGAATTTGGTGACCCCTACGGGAATCGAACCCGTGTTTCAGCCGTGAAAGGGCCGCGTCCTAACCGCTAGACGAAGGGGCCAA
>NZ_JAAVVZ010000050.1 GCF_023910635.1 Sphingorhabdus sp.
GCCTGTATCCACGGCTCCTGAATTTCGTCGATGCGGTTGACGTCGGGCATGTCGGACGGGTTGTGCAGTTCCATCTCACACGCGTCTTCGGTTTTGCTGCGGCTGAGTTGCAGCTTATACACAACGCTGGGCGCGGTGGTGATGAGGTCGAGGTCAAATTCACGGGTAAGGCGTTCCTGAATGATCTCCAAATGGAGCAACCCAAGGAATCCGCAGCGAAAGCCGAAGCCCAAGGCGGCGCTGCTTTCGGTTTCAAAGCTGAACGATGCGTCGTTAAGGCGCAGCTTGCTGATGCTTTCGCGCAGCTTTTCAAAGTCGGCGGCGTCGGTTGGGAACAGGCCGCAGAACACCACGGGCTGCACTTCTTTAAAGCCGGGGAGCGCTTCGGCGGCGGGGCGCTTGGCATCGGTAATGGTGTCGCCGACGCGGGTTTGGGCGACTTCCTTAATCTGCGCGGTGATGATGCCAACTTCGCCAGCCGCGATTTCGGGGAGTATCTCAAGCTTTGGCCGCATACATCCGACGCGGTCGACCAAATGCTTTGTGCCGGCGGCCATGAACTGAATTTCCTGGCCTTTTTTGATGACGCCATCAATGACGCGGATCAGGATGACGACGCCCAAATAGGGGTCATACCATGAATCGACGAGCATGGCCTTCAACGGCGCGTTGCGGTCGCCCTTTGGCGGGGGAATGCGGGTGACGACCGCCTCCAGCACTTCGGCGATGCCGATGCCCGATTTGGCGCTGGTCAGGACGGCATTGTCGGCGGGCAGACCGATGATTTCCTCAATCTCGGCCTTGACCTTGTCCACCTCTGCCGCGGGAAGGTCGATCTTGTTGATGACGGGCACGATTTCATGGTCATGCTCGATGGATTGGTAGACATTGGCGAGCGTTTGCGCCTCCACCCCTTGCGCCGCGTCCACCACGAGCAACGCGCCTTCGCATGCGGCGAGGCTGCGGCTGACTTCATAGGCAAAGTCGACATGGCCGGGGGTGTCCATCAGGTTGAGCTGATAGGTAAGGCCGTCATTCGCGGTGTAATCCAGCCGCACCGTCTGCGCCTTAATCGTGATGCCGCGTTCTTTCTCAATGTCCATATTATCAAGGACTTGGCTCGTCATTTCGCGCGCGGTGAGCCCGCCGGTTTGTTGGATCAACCGGTCGGCCAGGGTCGACTTCCCATGATCTATGTGGGCGATGATCGAAAAATTGCGGATGAGAGAGAGTTCATTCATGCAGCCGCCCCTAGCAGGGCCGCCCCGCGCCTTCAAGCATGGCGGAAAGGCGGTAGGGGGTTTGGGAGGTTGGGGTGCGCGATGGGGGGTGATCATCACGCGGCATAGCAATACGCAAAGATCGCGTCCTTGGTGATTCCTCCCTTTTGGGGGAGGGGGACCGCCGCCGAAGGCGGGGGTGGAGGGGCACCCGCAGAATGGCCCACGCTTTCGGCGTTAGGAGAACCGGCCTGTGCCCCTCCCCCATCCTGCGGATGGTCCCCCTCCCCGTTTCGGGGAGGATTTAGAAAGCCCCGCCCGCGCGCCGATTTTATAAGTCGCGAACAAGCGTAGTTTTTATTCCAATTCTGTTTACATGCGCCGCAATCAAAGACATAATTATGGAGTGAGGTATGAAACGGTCATGGCGGCGCTAAGCTTATTTGCCCTAGACGAGCGGGCTGACGGCCCCATTCAGCTAGCCGAACCGGCTCCCGAAACACGCAAGGCAGAGCTTGGCCAGTTCATGACCCCAACTGCAATCGCGGCTTTCATGGCTGAGCAGTTTGAGTTGCAAAACATTTCCGACGTTATTTTGCTGGACGCTGGCGCCGGACAAGGTTCGCTCTCGACAGCTTTTGCTACCCGTTGGAAAAGTATGCATAAGTTTAATGATTACCTTACCATTCATGCTTACGAGCTCGATCCCAAAATGATCGAGATTTTGAAGCCACGACTTACTAGCCTTGAGAGCGATAAACGTATTTCGACCGAGGTAGTCGACGGAGACTTCATCGCCAAAGCGGCGGCCAAAATTCGTTCAAGCGAACGTATTTACTCTCATGCAATTTTGAATCCTCCGTACAAAAAAATTGGTAGCGGCTCTTCTGCTCGACAGATCATGTCAAGCGTTGGCATTGAGACCGTCAACCTTTATTCAGGCTTCGTCGCACTGTCTCTCGATATGCTGAAAGATGGCGGTGAGCTTGTGGCAATCATTCCACGCAGCTTTTGCAACGGTCCATATTACAAGTCGTTTCGCAAATTTCTTTTGGATCGAGCTGCGATCCAATCAATTCACCTTTTTGACTCGCGCAATAAGGCATTTGCCGACGATGATGTTTTACAGGAAAATGTTATAATCCGCTTAAAGAAAGGTGCTCGTCAGGGGGAAGTCATCATATCCCGTTCTACGGATGCCAGCTTCAGCGATCTGACGTCAGACCGCGTCTCCTTTGAACGGATCGTCCATACTAAGGACATAGAGCAGTTTATACGCATCCCGAGTCAATCTGTCGAGCCGAGCTTAAGTTCTAAATCTATATATTCCAATAGAATACAGGATGTCGGTGTTTCAGTTTCAACGGGACCAATTGTCGATTTTCGGATGAAAAAGCATTTACAGATGGAACCGCTGCCTGGAAGTGTTCCGTTGCTCTATCCCAGCCACTTTATTGATGGCAAATTGGTCTGGCCCCGACCAAATTTCAAAAAGCCGAACGCCATCGCAGAAAATGATGAAACGCGCCGTTGGCTGTTCCCTCGTGGTTTCTATGTTGCTGTAAAGCGTTTCTCCTCAAAAGAAGAAAATCGTCGAATTGTAGCTACGCTTATTGATCCGGCTGATTTGCCTACATCATCAATCGGCTTTGAAAACCACCTCAATGTGATTCACATCGGCAAAGGGCCATTACCTGAGGATTTGGCAAGGGGTTTGGTCGTTTATTTGAACGCCAAAATCGTCGATGATTGGTTTCGACAGTTTAACGGGCACACGCAAGTCAATGCTACCGATCTTCGGTCTTTACCTTTCCCGAGTAGGGAGAGATTGATCGAATTTGGCAAATGGAGCACCTTGTTTCCCGATGCAACGCAAAACGAAATTGATATAGAGGTAGCGGGTGCTGAGTGATGGAAACCAATATTGAAGTCGCCCTAAAAATTCTGACGGCCTTGGGTTTCCCAAAAGCACAGCTCAATTCCAGGTCGGCACTGACGCTGCTTGCTTTGGCGAATGTCAGTTCTCAAATGAATTTTACCGATGCCTCCGCACCACTAATGGGCATAACGCCGATTATGGATTGGGTTCGCGATGCCTATGGTATCACCTACGCTCCGAATTCGCGTGAGACGTTTCGACGACAAACTATGCATCAGTTTTTAGACGCTGGGTTGGTTTTGTATAATCCCGATAAGCCGATGCGACCTGTTAACAGTCCCGCCGCCGTTTACCAATTGTCACCAGAAGCATTGAAACTCGTTCAAAGCCACGGATCGGGTAACTGGGACGAGGCTTTGCTAGAATATTTGCAGGAAAAAGGTAGTCTGGCTGAGCGCTACGCCCGTGAAAGGCAAATGCACCGTGTACCGGTAAAAGTCAGTGAAGGGTTCTCTTTACAACTAAGCGCCGGAGTACACAGTGAACTTATCCGGGATATCATTGAAGATTTTGCTGAGAGGTTCGCACCCGGCAGCGTTTTGATCTACGCAGGCGATACTGGCGAAAAATGGGGATATTTCGACTCTGAGCGATTGCAGCAATTGGGCGTATCTATCGATAATCATGGTAAAATGCCCGACGTAATTTTGCACTTCGTAGAGCGTGATTGGCTTTTACTGGTTGAGTCCGTTACCAGTCACGGCCCTGTTGACGCAAAACGTCATGCCGAACTGATGAAATTGTTTGAGGCATCATCCGCCGGGCTTGTCTATGTTACCGCGTTTCCAACGCGCACGGTGATGTCGAAATACGTCGCCGATATCGCTTGGGAAACCGAGGTTTGGGTTGCAGATTCACCGTCCCATCTGATCCACTTTAATGGCGTTCGGTTTCTTGGGCCTTACAAGTAGCGGGCGTCAATAAACACACACACCCCCTTGAAATGTAGGATTTGCCCTGCCACCATCGCTGACGACATCGCCAACTGCCCCTCTGGCTGAACGGGGCGTCGACAACAGCCGTCTGCACGTCTCGGCACATTGATTTA
>NZ_JAAVVZ010000006.1 GCF_023910635.1 Sphingorhabdus sp.
ATGCCCGGTCGAAACCCTGCGCCAATATAATCTCGCACAAAGACGCGAAGATACGAAGAAGGTTTTGGCCCGACCGGCCATAGTATAAAGCTATTTCGGGGATGACGCAGATGTCATCGGGGTTCTAAGTTTACAAACATATACGCAAAACGCGGTATTTCTGTAAACTTACCGCAACGTTGCGACGTTGGCTTACCCGGTCCGAAAGCCGGGGTGAGGTTCAACATATTCAAAGAGCCGGTCCCGCAACAATTGTGGGACTAACGCACAGAATCCCAAAACAAATCCTACATTGCAAGCGAAAGCTATTTCGGGGATGACGCAATTGTCACGGTAATTCTAATTCCTCCCCCACCGGGGGAGGGGGACCGTCGCAGACGGTGGAGGGGCACGTTCAGGGTATCACTACGCCAGAAGGTCAGGATAGCCAGAGCGTGCCCCTCCCCCATGCTTCGCATGGTCCCGCTGTTGCTCCGCAACGCCTACGGCTCCCTTATTCTGGGGAGGATTTGCAACCACCACCCGTCGCCCCAGCGCAGGCTGGGGCCTATCGCGCCTGTCGATCTCGCCAGACACACGTGATAGGCACCAGCCTACGCTGGTGCGACGGTGTTTTTTGCTGAATGGGTTATTCGGCGGATGACGCACCTGCCACCGGAATTCCCTAAATCACCCCTCCCCTTCAGGGGAGGGGAGCGCAGCAGCTCTGTCCCCCGGACAGAGCCAAAAGCCGCGCTGGGTGGGGTCGGTCGGCGTTGCGTAACCCTTTATACCCCACCCCAACCCCGTGGAGGGGGACTGGCCCCTCCACGCCTAAAGGGGAGGGGCTTAATTTCGCAATATGCAACGCAGCAAGATTATTTCGGGGGATGACGCAATTGTCACCGGAATTCGCACCGTAACTCCGAGCGTGCAACAATTTAGTGCACTGTCACCGTAATTCCGTAATTCCGTAATTCCACATGCATATCGAACATTTGATTGATCCACATCCAACATATCTGCTTTCTGAGTTAGTATTTTTAATTGTTGTACATCACATTTAAAACTCAAAATCAGTAACGCAACAGTTGCGGCCTCAAATTCTTCTCCGTCTTACGTAACTTTTGCTTTATTAAAAATATAATTTGTTCCATTCTGTCCAAAACGCCGAAATGTTTCCGCCGGGTTTAGCATAGGTGGACTTGTATTTTTGTATACCTTCACATAAAATTTATAAGAATCCGATAACGTCATTTTATCTGCCATACTAAGCAATTCGTGTCCGTCCTTACCTTCATAAGAAGCTTGATCGCATGAAGATAAAAAAATTAATGATATAACTGACATATAATTTAGAATATTTTTCCGCATGGACGACCTGCTTTCTCATATTCAGATGTAAGATTAAACCGATATTGATCTGCAAATGATTCATGATCCATAGATTTATGAACTCCATTATTATACGTCGATAATGGCTTTTTGAACGGAGTTGCGAGCGCCTGGCCAACATAACTTGGTACTGACAGGTTGGAGTAACCGTGACATTGCACTTAATTCCGATATCTTTGCCATTTTGACGCCGCGAAGGTGGATTTAAATGGTCCTGACCTTAGGTTTTGGGGGCGGTGGTAGTTCGAGATATTCCTCCGGCACATAAATGGCATAGGTCGCCAGCCGGATTTCACCGACAAACTGGAACAGGCAAGCCGATAGTAACGCGAGGGCCAGCATGAACAACGCCACGGCGACCCAAGCAGCGGGCGTGTTGGTGAGCCCTAACACAAACAGCGCGACAATCATGACGCATACCGAAATGGCCGACAGGACCGCAAACAATATCGACGAACCCACGACGCGCATGCGCCTTTCAATGATCCGCAACTCTCGCACGATGCGCTCGTGCGCTATTCCTTCGGTGTTGGGGTATTGGCGTTGCAAATCGCGTGAGCGGTCTACAATGCGCGCCAGTCGGCCAGTCAGAACATTGAGCAGACTGCCTACCGCGACCAGCAGGAACGCTGGCGTCAGTGCCGTCTGCAGAACAGAAATGACAGCGGCAAGATCAGGGCCGAATTCACCTTCCATTTTGCTTCTCTGCCGCCAAAACGCGCAAGTCGGTTTTCAGCAATTTGCCAATATGACTGCGCGGCATTTCGTCAATGGTGTAAAGCACCGAAATCCGCTGCGTCTTGCCAAGCTGCCCGTTCACACGCGCAAGAATGGCGTCAGGCGATGCCGCCGCGTCCGTCAACCGCACAAAGCCAACGGGCGTTTCGCCCCATGTTTCCGAAGGCATGCCAACCACAGCAGCCTCGGTCACTTCGGGCTGCGCCTCCAACAATTCCTCAAGGTCTTTCGGGTAAATGTTGAAGCCACCGGAAATGATCATGTCCTTGGCACGGCCGACAATCGAGACGAAGCCATCCGCGTCAACAATGCCAATATCTCCGGTTTTCAGCCAAATATTGCCATCCTCGTCACGCCACTCCATCTCGCGTGTTTTTTCTGGTTGGTTTTTGTAACCGGACATCATGGTAGGCGACCGGCCGGTAAGCACGCCTTTGGAACCGGCGGGCAGGCGATTGTCATCCTCGTCCAAGACGATCAATTCATGGCCCGTGACTGGCTGCCCCACGGTATGCAGTTTGTTGGGATGGTGATGGGCCTGCAACATGCACACAACACCCCCTTCGGTCATACCGTAAATCTCGACAAGGCCGCCCGGCCAACGCTGAAGCACATCCGCCTTCAACTCCGCAGCAAAAGGCGCGCTGGTGCAGAATTTTACGATGAAGCTGCTGAGATCGTAACGATCAAATTCCGCATGCGTCATCAGCCGCGCATATTGCACTGGCACGAGCATAGTGTGCGTAGTCTGATCGGTCTGCGCATGGTCAAGATAGGCCAGAGCATCAAATTTCTCCATGATCCGGGCAAAACCGCCATGGCAGATCGTTGGCAGAAATACCGCCAATGTCGTGTTCGAATATAATGGCGTCGAGACCAACGACCGCGTGTCGCGGTTATAGATTGACTTGAATCCACCTGCCATTTGGTGCCAGCGCATGCCGTGCGAATGGATAATGCCCTTGGGCGTTCCCGTGGTGCCACTCGAATAAATGATGTTGAACGGATCAGTCGCGGCGGGCGGCGACGCGTCAAAACGCGCGCCTTCCTCTGCCATCCAGTCGGCCAGTGCCGGATGGTCGCCAACGGCATTTTCAAGCATGACAATTTTGACATTGCCCAGCGCGACCCCTTCAAGATCAGCCAGTTTCGCAGCATCGACGAACAAATGCATCGCGCCGGAATCTTTGAACATCGCGGCCAACTGCGCGGGCGTTGCCGATGTGGTCAATGGTGCAGCGCAGCCCCCTGCGCGCACAACGGCAAGATACACCAACGCATAGGGAATATTGCTGGTGCCCAATATGGCAACCGCCTGACCCCGCTGTAGCCCGTCGCGCTGTAGCTGTTCGGCTATCCGCGCTGTTGCTTGCGCAACTTCGCGCCACGTCAGTTCGGAACTGCTATCGGCAAGCGCGCGCGCATCAGGCTTTTCTTCGCCCCAAGCGCCAATGAGCGCGCCGAAATCACCAAATGATTTTTCCAGTTCGCCATCTATAAACATGTAAAATCCCGTCTCCCGTTCGCCGGTTGATCTGCAGACTTAGCGCGATATACAAAAGTTGCATTGCCTAATTTTCGAAAGCAACGCCGGGGTTAAGATTTCTGGTATCGCCAACCACAAAAGACTGTGGAAAAACCTCGATTTTAGGGCGCTTTTCCTTGGGTTTCTTGGGCTTTGGGCCTACAGTGCTCCGATGACTGAAGAAACAACGGAAACCCCGCAATTTAACCCCTCTGCGGACAGCGCAGCCAACCCCAATCAGAATGAATATGGTGCAGACAGCATCAAGGTTCTGAAGGGCCTCGACGCGGTTCGTAAGCGCCCCGGCATGTATATTGGCGACACGGATGACGGCAGCGGCCTGCACCACATGGTGTTCGAAGTTTCCGACAATGCGATTGACGAGGCGCTGGCGGGACATTGCGACCTTGTGCTGATCGAACTGAACCCTGATGGTTCGGTTTCTGTCGAAGATAATGGCCGCGGCATTCCAACCGGCATGCACAAGGAAGAAGGCGTTTCGGCGGCTGAAGTCATCATGACCCAGCTGCACGCTGGCGGAAAATTTGAGAACACGTCCGATGACAATGCTTATAAGGTGTCGGGCGGATTGCATGGCGTTGGTGTGTCGGTGGTGAACGCACTGTCCGAGTTTTTGGAACTCATCATCTGGCGCGAAGGCAAAGAGCATTGGATGCGTTTTGAGCATGGCGATGCCGTTGGTCCCTTGGTTGTACGCGGGGACGCGCCTATGGTAAATGGTAAGCCCAAAAAGGGCACGCGCGTGACCTTCATGGCGTCCACCAACACGTTCAAAAACGTGCTGGAATTTGACTTTGATAAGCTTGAGCATCGCTACCGCGAACTGGCGTTCTTGAACTCCGGCGTGCGCATATTGCTGCGCGACAACCGGCATTCCGATGTCAAAGAACATGATCTTTATTATGAAGGTGGCATTGGTGCGTTCGTAAAATATCTGGATCGCAACAAGGCGGCATTGCTGGCCGACCCCATCACGATCACGTCAAACCGCGACGGCATTGGTATTGACGTCGCGTTAGAGTGGAACGACAGCTATTACGAAAACGTATTGTGCTTCACCAATAACATTCCGCAGCGTGACGGCGGCACCCATTTGGCGGCGTTCCGTTCTGCGCTCACGCGCACCTTGAACAACTATGCCGAGAAATCGGGTGTGTTAAAGAAAGAGAAAGTCACGCTGACCGGCGATGACATGCGTGAAGGGCTAACGGCCATTGTCTCGGTTAAGCTGCCTGATCCCAAATTCTCATCACAAACAAAGGACAAGCTGGTCTCCTCCGAAGTGCGCCAGCCGATGGAAAGCCTGATGGCAGACCGGATGAGTGAGTGGCTGGAAGAAAATCCCGGCCATGCGCGCACCGTCATTCAAAAAGTAATCGACGCCGCAGCCGCCCGCGAGGCTGCGCGCAAAGCACGTGAAGCAAGCCGTAAATCGGTGATGAGCGTTGCATCCCTGCCCGGCAAGCTTGCCGATTGTCAGGAGAAGGATCCTGCCAAGTCCGAACTGTTCCTGGTCGAGGGTGACTCGGCAGGCGGATCAGCCAAGCAAGGCCGCGATCGCCATTACCAAGCGATTTTGCCGCTGAAGGGTAAGATCCTGAACGTGGAACGCGCCCGCTTTGACCGGATGCTGTCCTCAAAGGAAGTTGGCACGCTGATTCAAGCCATGGGCACAGGCATTGGACGCGAAGATTTCAACATTGAGAAATTGCGTTATCACAAGATCGTTATCATGACCGACGCTGACGTTGACGGTTCGCATATTCGCACATTGTTGCTCACATTTTTCTACCGCCAGATGCCAGAAATCATTGAAAACGGGCATCTTTTCATTGCGCAGCCGCCTTTATACAAGGTCGCAAAGGGCCGCAGCGAAATATATGTGAAGGACGACAAGGCACTGGATGACCATCTGGCCGAACTTGGCCTGAACGGCGTTGTGTTAGAAGGCGCAGGCGGGCAACGCGCCGGCGCTGATCTCGGCGCATTGGTCGACCACGCACGCCGTATGCGCAGCCTGATGGCCTTTGTCCCGCGCCGTTATGACCCTACAATTGTCGAGGCCATGGCGCTCACGGGCGCGCTGGACCCCGAAGCCACCGATCGCACCGCCGCCGTTGCAAAGGCGGCTGCTTGGATGGCTGCGCAAGATGTGGAGGGTAAATGGTCGGGCCGCGTGTCAGAAGATGGCGGCTATCATTTCGAACGCCTCTGGCGCGGGGTGACTGATCATCACATCATTGAGGCCGCATTCCTGATGTCTGCCGAAGCCCGCAAGCTGCACAAATTGGCAAGCGAAGAGACCGCCAGCTATGAAACCCCAGCGCGGCTCGTTAAAGTCTCCGCCGCTGCTGCCGAGGCGATAGACGAGGTCGAGAGCGATGAAGAGGCTGGCGACGCAGTTGGCGATCAAGCGAAGCGCGCAACCACTGCGGTGAGCGTCGGTAACAAGGGCGCAATTACGCGTCCGTCAGAATTGCTGGAGGCGATATTGATTGCCGGCCGCAAAGGACTATCGATTTCGCGGTATAAGGGTCTTGGCGAAATGAATGCCGAACAATTGTGGGAAACCACGCTTGACCCCGATCATCGCTCATTGCTGCGCGTGGAGATTGATCAGGCCGACCTTGCCGACGACATTTTCACGAAACTGATGGGTGAAGTGGTGGAACCACGGCGTGATTTCATTGTCGAAAACGCGCTCAATGTCGCCAATCTGGACGTTTAGGGTCAGGACCTGGGTTTTCGGATAATCGCAGCTTTTGGGCAACATATCGCTCGGTCGTTGGCGTGATGAAAAGCTTTGTATATATGCTTTCCCTTATTGGGGAGGCATTATGCACAGACGCGGTTTTTTCATGATGGCATGTCTGGCATTGCCCGTGTTGGCGCAGGCTGGCGATAGTCGGGTCGAAATCGGCACTGGCATGGCCAGCTATTATGGCGCCGAACTGGGCGGAAGCCGCACGGCGAGCGGCGAGCGTTTTGACCCTGCCGCCATGACCGCTGCCCATCGCACCTTGTCGTTCGGCAGCCGCGTTGCCGTTACAAACTTGGCCAATGGTCAGGAAGTCGTTGTCCGTATCAACGACCGCGGCCCCTGGGGTAAGTCACGCATCGTGGACGTGTCCTACGCTGCAGCCAAGCAACTTGGCATGCACCGCACCGGCACTGCTAAAGTGAAGCTTGAACTGCTGGATTAAGGTCTGGACCCTAAACAATCGCAGCGCGCTGCCATTCGGGTAGTTTCAGCGTTTTCATATCGTCCACACGGCGTAACTCCACCGACAGGCCAAGTTCCGGATAGGCGCAGCGTTGACGGCTGATATCGGCCTGTTCCAACGGCACGACCACCAGCCGCCGATTAACCTTTTGCCGCCAGTTCATGCGCGCAGTGTTTTCCTGCCCGACATAGCATCCTTTGTTAAACGATACGCCATTAAGCTCTGCGGCGTTGACCTCAAGCCATAAGCTTTGCTCGCTTCCAAGCTCTGCTACCCCTTCAGTAATGCCCAATGCCAGCCGATGCGCGCGATATTCGGCGCTGACGTCCACATCATCTGCTGCGGGTGTGCCAATCCACCGTTCGCCCATATTGGGATGACGCGGGTCACCGATGCCATCTGCATTCCAAAAGACCGCGCAGGCCGGATCAATTGCAATCGCAATCTTGCGCCGTAACCGGTAGATCGAAAGCCGCCGAACAAGCGCTTCTGCCTGCGTGCTCTCACAATCGATGAGCACATCCTTGCCATCCGCCCATAACAGAAAATCGAACAACGCCTTGCCTTGGGGGCTCAACAGTCCTGCCCATAAGGGCATCATAGCTGCGGTATCCTGCGTCACAAGCCCTTGCAGGAATTGCCGCACATCTTCACCAGCTTCGGTGGGGGACAAACGGACGACATGACGGTCATATAGACGGGTGTTTCGCATAGGTGACAGATAGGGGGACGAACGCTTAAAGGGAAGTGATGACCGACCAAATGATTCTATCCATCCGCCGCCCCGATGACTGGCACGTCCATTTGCGCGATAATGCCGTGATGCGTAGCGTGGTGCCTTATACCGCAGCGCAATTTGCGCGCGCTATTGTCATGCCCAATCTGTCTCCGCCGGTAACGACGGTGGAAGCGGGCGCAGCCTATCGCGAACGCATTTTGGCCGCTGTGCCCCAAGGGGTCAGCTTTACGCCTTTGATAACGGCCTATCTGACCGACGCGTCGGACGGCGAAGAACTGGCGCGTGGCTTTACCGAAGGCGTGTTTACCGCCGCGAAATTATACCCCGCCCATGCAACGACCGGAAGCGCGCATGGCGTAACCAACGTCGCCAACATCATGCCCGCGCTTGAACATATGGCGCGCATTGGCATGCCATTACTGATTCATGGCGAAGTCACCGATTCACATGTCGACATATTCGACCGGGAGGCGGTGTTCATCGAACGAACCCTGTCAAAGCTCGTGCGCGACTTGCCAGAGCTGCGCGTCGTTTTTGAACATATCACCACGGCAGATGCGGTCGCCTTTGTCGATGATGCCAGCGATAACATCGCCGCCACGATCACGCCGCAGCATTTGCACATCAATCGCAACGCCATGTTCGAAGGTGGCATCCGCCCGCATGCGTATTGCCTGCCAGTGGCGAAGCGCGAAGTGCACAGGCTTGCCCTGCGCAAGGCCGCGACATCAGGCAGCGCCAAATATTTCCTTGGCACCGACAGCGCGCCGCATGACAAATCCGCCAAGGAAAGCGCCTGCGGCTGCGCCGGAATATTCAACGCGCCATTCGCAATGGAAAGCTATGCCGCAGTTTTTGAAGAAGAGGGCGCGCTGGACAGGCTTGAAGCCTTCGCTTCTGAAAACGGCCCGCGTTTCTACCGCATGCCGCCGAATGAAGATCGCGTGACTTTGGAGCGTGTTGACACACCAGTCCCCAGTTTGCTTGCGTTGGATGGCGTTTCGGTTGTGCCCTTTCACGCGGGAGAAACTTTGCGCTGGCGATTTACAGCTTAAATTTTCGCCGCCCGATAGGTTTTGATCGCATCCGCGCAAAATATCGCGATACTGATCCAGATCAATATGAAGCATGCCAGCTTGGTCGTGCTCAACGGCTCGCCATAGGCATAGACACCCAATAAAAACGCAATTGACGGCGCGATATACTGGACGAAGCCAAGGCTGGCATAACTCATCCGCCGCGCCGCCGTTGCAAACATCAACAGCGGGATTGCCGTGACTGCGCCTGCCAGGATCAACAGCCCGGATGTGGTAAAATCATCGCCGAACCCGCCAGTGCCAGCCTGCGCATACCAGAACACCGCGCCAAGCGATAAGGGCGCGAGCAACGTCGTTTCAATGGCGAGACCAGGTACAGAGCCAACGGGCGTTATTTTACGGATAAGGCCGTACAGGCCAAAGCTGAAGGCCAAGGATACCGAGACCCATAATGTGTCGAGCGCATCGCCGATGAGGATGGCAACGCCAATGGCGGCGACCGCAACAGCGACCATTTGCAGCGGACGAAGCCGCTCACCCAGAAACAGTCGCCCGAGAAGCACGTTCACCAAGGGATTAAGATAATAACCCAGGCTGGCGGCCAATATGTGGTCGGTGGAAACAGCCCAAATATATATGAGCCAATTGATCGCAATCAGCGTCGCCGAGGCGAGCAGGTTGCGTAAGTGCGCCTTGTGCCGGAAAATAGCGCCATATTCGTGCAACTGATTGCGAAACGCCATGATGACCAGCAGCAAGGGGATCGACCATAAGATCCGCTGCGCCACGATGGCTATTGGCGGCACATGGCTCAAAAGCTTAAAATATACAGGCACGAAGCCCCAGATCAGATAGGCCGATATCGCATAAGGCAGGCCGCTGGGCTGCTCGGTTTTTTTATCATCCGCCATGTTTTAAAATCCCCGCCCTCAATTGAGGGTCAGATGATCCCGCCGCCAATCCAGAGGCGAAGGGCGCAAATCGCCATGACCAGCAGACAAAAATTACGGCCGCCATTTTTCTCCGAGATAAGACCGAACACCACCCCAACGCCGGCGATCAAGATGATGAACCAGTTCAGCCATCCCAGCAACGGGATGAACCCGATGAAAGCCAGAATAAGGGCAATGAGCCCCAGCAGGATCGCGATGATGTTTGCCATGTGCCGACTGTGGCGCGTTTTGGGATGCGTGGCAAGCAAAGGCCGTCGCCACATACTTAATCGCGACAGCAAAATATGAAGGTGACAAGAGGCTCAGCCTGATTACAAGCCAAGCCTCTTTGCCTTCATGCGTTTCTAGGGTCAGGACCACTTAAATCCACCTTCGCGGCGTCAAAATGGCAAAGATATCGAAGGAAAATGGCCTCAAACCGCGAAGGTGGATTTAAGTGGTCCTAACCCCAGGCGTTAGCGCCATTGGTCGAGGCCTCTATAGTCGATATCCACAACACGGCCCTGCTCGACCGTGCATGTGAACCGTCCCTTGTTATATCCGCGCCCATACGCATTGGCGTCGTAGCGGTTATAGCGGTCGTTGCCATAGGCATTGTAGCCGCGACCGCCATCTTGGACGACAACATTGCCTTTCACGCGATAGCCATAACGTGTGCGCTGAATGTCACGGATTTGCGTGACTTCCGAACGGCTATAGCCATTTGCCCAGCGTTCAACATTATTAACGCATTGGTTGACCGCATTACGGCTATTTCCGCTGCGATAGGCATTGCCGCGATAGGCATTGGGATAGCCAGCACGATTATAGTCATAATTGCCACCATCATTATAACGGTCGTTATTGCCAGCGGAGAGCAAAGCGGCCAAACCACCGAGCACAACTGCTCCGGCAATAATCTCTCCAGCGCTGATTCCGTCACGATGACGGTCATAGCGATCCTGCGCTTGAGCGGGGGCACCCACGCTAACCAAAACTGCCGCAGCAGCTCCGGCTCCAAGCAAGCTTTTGGTTATGTATTTCATCTTCATTCTCCTGGTCGGGCGCAGTCATTTCTGGCCGATGGAGACGAAGTAGCCGATTCGGTTTGACCGGATGCTGAATTGACTTGTCAGCATCCGTTCATCAAAATCAACATTTTTATGAACAATTATGCGGTCAGCTTCAGACCCGTCCATTTTGCGAGGAATGCATAAATGTCCGAATATTCGTCGATCACCTTGTCTGTTGGCTTGCCCGACCCGTGGCCCGCACGGCTTTCGATACGGATGATCTTTGGCTTGCTTCCGGTCTCTGCGGCTTGCAGCGCAGAGATATATTTGAAGCTGTGCCCCGGCACGACGCGATCATCGGTGTCGGCGGTCGAGACGATGACAGCGGGATATTCGACGCCCGATTTGATGTTGTGATAGGGCGAATAAGTCATCTGCATTTTGAAATCGGCTTCCTTGCTGGGATAGCCATAATCGTCGACCCAGTAACGACCGGCGGTAAACCGGTCAAAGCGAACCATGTCCATGACACCCACGGCGGCATGTCCCGCCGCAAATAGATCGGGCCGCTGGTTCAGCGATGCACCGACCAGCAAGCCACCATTGGAGCGGCCTTCGATTGCAATCTTGCCCTTGGCCGAAATGCCGCTGGCGATCAGATATTCCGCCGCTGCTGCAAAATCGTCAAAGACATTTTGCTTGTTCATCAGGCGGCCTGCATCATGCCAGGGCTTGCCATATTCCCCGCCGCCACGAATGTTTGCGAGTGCAAATACGCCGCCAGACTGGAGCCATGCCATCCGCGTTGCCGAATATGTCGGTGTCTGCGAAATGTTGAACCCGCCATAAGAATATAACAATGTCGGCGCGCCTTGGGACAGGTCAAGGTCCTTCTTATGCACGATGAACATCGGAATCTTCGTGCCGTCCTTTGATGGGTAAAATATTTGGGAAACGGAGAAATCTTGCGGGTTGAAGCTCAACTTCGGTTGCGCAAATGGTGCCGATGTCCCGCTGTTGCTGTCAAATCGGTAGACGGCGCCCGGCTGATTAAAGCTGGAGAAGCCATAAAATGTTTCCGCGTCGCCTGGTGTGCCGGAAAAGCCGCTAGCCGTACCAATCGCGTTCAGTTCGATTTCCTGAACAGGCTGCCCTGTAAGGTCCGTCATCAGTGCCATCGATTTGGCGTCCTTGATGTACGACAAGATCATACGATTGCCAACGATTTGCACCCGCGATAGCGTTTCTGCGCGCTCCGGAATAACGTCGGTAAATACGGGCGTGTTCGCTCCAAGGTCGACGCGCACAACCTTAAGCTTTGGCGCATCCTTGTTGGTGGTGAACCACAATATGTTGCCCATGCCTTCGATAAGGCCCCAGTCATGATCGAGTCCCTTGACCAAAGGCTGCGCCTTCCAAGTGGGGTTTTTCCCAAGCGGCATCACGTGCAGCTCATATTTCTCATCCGTGCCCGACGAGGTGGTAATTACCACCCATTTGCCGTCATGCGTCACCTGCGCGCTGTGCCCATATTCGGGCTTTTCGGGCGTTGCGTAAATCGCTTTGTCTTCCGACTGTGGGGTGCCAATTTTGTGAAAATAAACCGTCTGATTGTAATTCAACTGCTGAAACGCCGCGCCTTCTTGTGGTTCTGCGAAACGCGAATAGAGAAATCCTTCATTACCAACCCAGCTGATATTCGTGAATTTGGCCCATTTGATTTCGTCGGCCAGAACTTTGCCAGTCGCGGTATCCAGCACCTTGATTGTGCGCCAGTCGGAACCGCCGTCCTGAATGGCATAAGCGAGCAGCTTGCCATTTTTCGAGGGCACCCAGTCATCCAGCGCCGTCGCGCCATCCTTTGCCCAGCCATTCGGGTCAAGCAACACGCGGTCAGCACCCCTGAGGCCTTTGCGCACATATAAAACCGACTGGTTTTGCAACCCGTCATTTTTGTTAAAGAAATAATAGCCACCCGCCTTTTCAGGCAGGCCAAAGCGTTCATAATCGAACAGCTTCTTCATCCGGTCGGCAAGAATTTTCTTGCCCGGTAAAGTCTCCAGATAAGCGTCGGTGACGGCATTTTGTGATTTTACCCAATTGGCGACTTCGGCATTGACGCGAACATCATCCTCAAGCCAGCGATAGGGGTCTGCCACCTTTACGCCGAACTGTTCATCAACGACGTTGACGGTCTTGGTCTTCGGATAGGTCAACTCGGCAGTGACGTCGGCGGTTGCCGCGCCCTTGGCTATAGCCACTGAAGAAATTGGCGTCATCATGACCGCAGCCCCAAGCAAAAATACACTTCGCATAATTTCATTTCCCCAACTCTCGGATATCGTTTGTTAGAACTATAGCGTCGGGCGATGAACGCCAACCATTTCACGTGTCGTCCACCAGCTTAAATTGCGTCTTCGTCGAAATCATTCGGTTAGTTGACGTTCTGTCGATACAATCGCGATGGTCAAGCGCGCCACAAACAGCATCCCCCATACGACCGCCGAAAGGGACATGTTATGAATATTACCAGCGAACAACCTCAGCGTCGACGTCTGAATCCCTGGCGCGTCATTGGCTGGGGCGGCGCCATTGCGCTGATCCTTGCGCCGTTGGTCGCGATGCAGTTCACCAACGAAGTCGATTGGGACGAAACCGACTTCATTGTCGCAACGATCATCTTTGGAATCGTCGGCGGCCTCATCGAACTTGCCGTGCGCTTATCATCCAATTGGTATTTCCGTATCGGGGCGATGTTCGCAGTGCTCGCCGGGTTAATGGTCGTTTGGGCCAATTTAGCCGTTGGCATGATTGGCAATGAAGACAACCCCGTGAATCTATGGTTCGGCGCTGTTCTGTTTATTGCCATTGTGGGCAGCATCGCCTCCCATTTTCGCGCCAGCATCTTGGCCCCAGCCATGTTCCTTGCCGGCACATTACAAATCGCCATTGGCACCTTTGCCGGGATATTGGGGACTGATATGCGCGGCGGGAGATTTACGATCATCCTCTCGGTGACATGGTTCATCGCAAGCTTGTTATTCTGGTGCGCGCGTCAAAGCCGGAACGCCAAAGCTTAAACCAAAGAAAAAGGGCGGCACCCTCTCGGATACCGCCCTTTCAAATTTCTACGGTGACGCGAGCTTACTCGCTGTCGTCCATCACTTCAACCGGACCGCTGTCTTGGCCCTTGGCATCGACATTGCGGTCAACAAGCTCAATAACGCCCATTGGTGCCGCGTCCGAACCACGGAAGCCAGCCTTGATCACGCGGCTGTAACCACCGCTACGGTCGGCGTAGCGTGTTGCCAGCTCGTCAAACAATTTCACCAACTGCGTGTCGTCCATCAAACGGCTCATCGCGAGGCGACGGTTGGACAGGCCACCCTTTTTCGCAAGCGTGATCAGCTTTTCGATATAGGGACGCAGTTCCTTCGCCTTTGGCAAAGTCGTCTTGATTTGTTCGTGCTTGATCAGCGACGCTGCCATGTTGCGAAGCATCGCGGTACGGTGCGACGTGGTACGCTGCAGCTTACGGTGGCCAACTTTATGGCGCATATTTCATTCCTTTCTTGCCGACCCTTCCGGGCAGGAAACCGGTTCCCACTTTCCTTGAAGGGATCGGTCGTTCGTAGGGGGGCCGTATCAGGTACCCCGATCCTGGCCCGCTTGAGGGGGAAGCCTTTGCCCTTTATTGCCTCGCCCCTTTAGGGGACAGGCAGCGAGACTTGCGCGTGTAGCGCTAGTCGCAGCGGTGTGGGGCGTTGGAGCGCAGCAATACGCCGACAAGCCCCACCCCAACCCCTCCCCTAAAAGGAAGGGGCTTGAGTAGGATTTAGCCCAAAAGCTCTTGTTCGAGCTTCTTGGCCATTTCTTCGATATTTTCTGGCGGCCATCCGGGAATGTCCATGCCAAGGCGTAGGCCCATCGATGACAATACTTCCTTAATCTCGTTCAGCGACTTGCGGCCGAAATTAGGTGTGCGCAACATTTCGGCTTCGCTTTTCTGAACAAGGTCGCCAATGTAGATGATATTGTCGTTCTTGAGGCAGTTTGCGCTGCGCACGGACAGTTCCAACTCATCGACCTTCTTGAGAAGGTAACGGTTAAGCTGGTTAGCATCGGATTCTTCGGAAGAAGCCGAAGGTGCAGCCATGCCGATCATCGGCGACGACGCGGCCATCGAATCTTCGAAGTGTACGAACACTTGCAACTGATCCTGAAGGATGCGGGCGGCATAAGCCACAGCGTCTTCTGGCGTTACGGTACCATCGGTTTCAATGGTCAGCGAAAGCTTGTCATAGTCCAATTCTTGCCCGATGCGGGCGTTGTCGACCTTATACGCAACCTGACGCACCGGTGAATACAGGCTGTCAACCGGGATCAATCCGATTGGTGCATCTGCGGGACGGTTGGCGACTGCAGGAACATAGCCCTTGCCGCTGTCGGCAGTGATTTCCATGTTCAACGTGGCGCCATCATCCAAATGGCAGATGATGAGGTCAGGGTTCATCACTTGGATGTCGCCCGATACCGCAATATCGCCAGCGGTTACAGCGCCAGGGCCAGTGGCCGAAAGCTGAAGACGCTTGGGGCCTTCGCCTTCCATCTTCAACGCGACCTGTTTGATATTCAAAACAATGTCCGTGACATCTTCGCGCACGCCAGCAAGCGACGAGAATTCGTGCAAAACATTCTCGATCTTGATCGACGTGATCGCTGCGCCCTGCAACGATGAAAGCAATACGCGACGCAGCGCGTTGCCGAGCGTCAAGCCAAAGCCACGCTCAAGCGGCTCAGCAACAAATACGGCCTTACGCTTCGCATCGCTACCTGACTTGAGTTCAAGTGCGTTGGGCTTTTTCAGTTCCTGCCAGTTCTTGATATTGACGGACATGGATTTCCCCTTGGGTTTTGCAAAACCGGCAGTTTGGTGCACCGTGCCGGGTCGCGGGTAAAAGAAGGAACGACTGAACAGCCGCCCCTGAAACGAATACTTAGACGCGCCGACGCTTGGAAGGACGAACGCCATTGTGCGGGATCGATGTCACGTCGCGAATCGAGGTGATGGTGAAACCCACCGCCTGCAAAGCGCGCAGCGCGGATTCACGACCCGAACCCGGCCCCTTCACTTCGACTTCCAACGTGCGAACGCCATGTTCAGCAGCTTTCTTGCCGGCATCTTCTGCGGCAACCTGCGCTGCGTAAGGGGTCGACTTGCGGCTGCCCTTGAAACCCATGGTCCCTGCCGAAGACCAGCTGATCGCGTTGCCTTGGGCATCGGTGATCGTGATCATCGTGTTGTTAAAGCTGGCATTGACGTGCGCGACGCCTGCCGAGATATTTTTGCGCTCCCGCTTTTTAATGCGCTGTGGTTCGCGTGCCATATTGAAATCCTAATCTTACAAAAACCGTTGTGTGCCTCCGGCGGAGAAATAAAATTCAGTCCCCCGGACTGTTTTTATTTCTTCTTGCCCGCGATTGCCTTGGACTTGCCCTTACGGGTGCGCGCATTGGTATGCGTGCGCTGACCACGGACGGGAAGGCCCTTACGATGGCGAAGGCCACGGTAGCAGGCGAGATCCATCAAACGCTTGATGTTCATCGATGTGTTACGGCGAAGATCGCCTTCTACGGTGTAGCCCGCATCGATAGTTTCGCGGATTTGCAGAACTTCGGCATCCGAAAGATCCTGCACACGACGGCTATGATCAATTCCCAGCTTAGTCGCGATTTCGACGGCTTTGGTGCGGCCGATACCGTGAATGTAGGTAAGCGCAATGATCACGCGCTTGTTGGTTGGAATGTTAACTCCGGCAATACGTGCCAATTTATTTACTCCTGCTCCACAGGTGCCCCCGAAAGGACAAACCCTATCTCAACGCTGATGATATCCCGAAACGCACAAAACCAGCCGACGCATAAATGCGCTGCTGGCTGTACCAGAGGTTCGGAATTAGCCGCGCCTTACGGTGAGTCGCGCCGACTGTCAAGGCCAGAGGCGCGCTATCCCTTGCCTTTGGTCTTGGTTTTGCCATCGCTGGCATTTTCTTCGATGAACTCGATGATCTTGCCTGCAATATCCTTACCACTGGCCTTTTCAATGCCCTCGAGTCCCGGCGAGCTGTTTACTTCCATGATAACCGGGCCGTGATTGGATCGGAGCATATCGACGCCTGCGACATTCAGGCCCATTGCCCGCGCGGCGCGGACGGCGGTTGACCGCTCCTCAGGCGTAATCTTGATTGATGAAGCGGTACCGCCGCGATGCAGGTTTGACCGAAAATCGCCCTCGGCGCCCTGACGCTGCATGGAAGCGACGACCTTGTTGCCAATCACAAAGCAACGGATGTCGGTGGCATTGGCCTCTTTGATAAATTCCTGAACCAGGATGTTAACATTTGCACCGCGAAACGCCTCGATAACCGACCGCGCCGATTTCTCGGTTTCGCCCAAGACCACGCCAATGCCTTGCGTGCCTTCAAGCAATTTTATGACGACGGGCGCACCGCCCACCATCTGGATCACTTCGTCGGTCTGGCGCGGGTCATGGGCAAAGGCGGTCACAGGCAGGCCAAGCCCCTTGCGCGCCAAAATCTGTAATGACCGCAATTTGTCCCGCGAACGGCCAATGGCAACACTTTCATTCAGCGACCACACATTCATCATTTCGAACTGGCGCAAAACGGCAAGTCCATAAAAGGTAATGGACGCGCCGATACGCGGGATGACCGCGTCATATTTGCCAAGTTTTGCGCCCTGATAATAAGCTTCGGGCCGATGTGAGGTGATATTCATCGTCACCCGTAAGGTGTTTAAGATGTCGATCTCGTGGCCGCGCGCTTGCGCCGCTTCAACAAGACGTTGGTGGGAATACAGATTGGCATTTCTTGCCAGCATTGCGATTTTCATGTGCCTATGCTTCCTTCATTGGCGGGTTTTCCCAACACCCACCGCCGCCCGCTGTTCACGAGAAAGCCGCGCCTTAACGCCCGCCGACCAATTAGCAAGGGAAAGGCCATTGATCGTCGGTTCGCCAAGGTGAGCTGCCCGTTCCAGCACAGTTTACCAAAACAAAATTGCGCGGAGATGACATAGCGGTCTTGTCGTTCACCGTTGGATGACCGCACCATGCGGCGGTCAATAACGGGGGCTTCATACCGCTGGGGTTTTTCACCCGCATTCAGCCGGAACCAGAATTCGACATAAGGTTTGCCGTCGCGCAAAATGGGCTTAATCCGCGTTGCGTGAATCGAAGATGTCGCAGCACCGGTGTCCATTTTAGCATGCACTTGTGACAGGCCAAGACTTGGCACATCAACCATCTCGCACCAGCCTATTTCGATTTTGTTGCCGGATTTCGGACTACGTCCCCCCGTCCGCAATTAACTTTTCCCCGTTTGAGGCGACTCACTTGCGGAGACATCTTCGTCAGGCTTCGCAGTGCTGACTTCAGACGCTTCGTCAGAGGCTGCCTCCTCAATCGTCTCAATATCGAGCTTGAAGCTATCTACCTTTGGTATTTCCGTCCCTGCGGGAGCGAAGGGCAACAGCATGTTTTTAAACTGCTCGCCCAGCACCTTATCAACAGCAGGTGCGATTTCCGATACTTTGTAGCGCATGTAACCACCCACGACATAGGAAAAGCTAACGCGCGTAGCCGCATTGTCCTTAGCAGGCTCCATAGCAACGGTGAGCGTACCAATCACAGCCTCCGACTGCAGCGGACCGAGCGCGCCTTGCATGCGCAATACTTTGCCCGGCTGCACAAATATAACACGCATATGCTCGACGCTACCGACGGTCTTTAACTTGCCATTTTCGTCGGCCTCCTGAAACAGCTCGCAAAAACAACCATTAGCTTGTGCATCAATATAAAAACCCGCACTTGACCCCGACCAGCTATGCGCCTTGTTCCAATAGTCCTTCGGTGAAAGGAGGCGTTTCCAGATTTCCGCAGGCGTCGCGTTCACGGTCGCAATATGAACCGAGTTAAAGCCCGTATCTGACGCAGCTTTAACGTCAGCGAAGGCTGGAGAGGACATTGCCGCGAGAAGGGCGGCGGGAAAGAGAACGCTTTTCATGCGAAAGGTCTAGCCCCGATTCTATGGAAATAAAAGTCTCGTTCATTTTGGGTATAATTGCCAATTCCGACTGTACTGCGTGAACGCCCGGGGGCCCTGCTGACACAGAGATGACGGGGGTCAGTCGATAATAGCGTCGATGGCGTCGGTCACGTCCTCAATCGATGCCATGCCATCAACCCGACTGACCAGGCCACGTGCGTCGTACAGAGGTAAAATCGGTTCGGTCTTTGCACGATATTCCGCCATGCGGGTCCGCACTGTTTCCTCATTGTCATCTGGACGGCGCTTGAATTCATGCGCACCGCATTTGTCGCAGGTGCCCGCAACGACCGGTTGCTTGAAAACGTCATGATAGCCATCGCCACAATTCGCGCAGGTGTAGCGGCCAACCACGCGTTCAACCAACGCATCTTCGTCAACGACGAGTTCAACAACATGGTCAAGCGTCCGGTTGCGCGCCGAAAGCAAACCATCCAATAACGCTACTTGCGGCGCAGTGCGCGGATATCCGTCGAAGATGAGGCCCTTATCGGCGGGAATGGCGTCCATATGTTCGCCAAGGATTTCCGCCATCAACTCGTCGGGAAACAATTTCCCGGCCTTCATAATTTCATCCGCCATTTTGCCGACATCCGAACCAGCCTTAACCGCCGCACGCAGGATGTCGCCCGTCGACAATTGGACCATGCCATATTTCTCTACAAGAAAGGCAGCCTGTGTGCCCTTACCTGCGCCAGGAGGCCCCAAAAGGATGATATTCATGAAACGTTTCCCCGATTCGTTTCGATGTCGCACCGTTTAGCGGGCGCGTCCACCCTTCAGCTTCGCCTTTTTCAGCAGGTCACCATATTGATGCGCGAGCAAATGGCTCTGTATCTGCGAGATCGTGTCGATGGTGACATTCACCAGAATAAGAAGACTGGTTCCGCCAATGGCAAAGAATTGCTGCTGCCCCGTCTGTGCCATCACATAATCCGGCAGCAAACAAACCAATGTCAGATAGGCTGCGCCAAGCACCGTGATACGCGTGAGCACATAATCCAGATAAGATTCGGTGTTTTTACCAGGGCGGATACCGGGGATGAAGCCACCGGCCTTTTTAAGATTCTCCGACGTCTCTTCCGGATTGAACACCACCGCAGTGTAGAAAAAACAGAAGAAGATGATGCCAAGGCCATATAGCAGCAGATAGACAGGTTGCCCATGGGCCAGATATTGGTTCAGCGAAATCACGAAGTCACCCATGGCGCTTTCGCCCGCAACCTTGTTACCCCCCAATTGCGTGATCGTAATCGGCAAGAGCAGCAGCGACGAAGCGAAGATGGGCGGAATAACGCCGGCTGTATTGATTTTCAAAGGAAGGTGGCTGCGGTCCGCCTGCATCATACCGCGCTGCGTTGCGCGCTTGGGATATTGAATAAGTACCCGGCGTTGGCCACGCTCCATGAAGCAGATCAACAGCGTCAGGCTTACGAACATCGCGAGGAACCCGACAATGATGAACCCGCTGATCGATCCTGTACGGCCGCCTTCCAGCAATTGCGCAAACAAACGCGGCATTTGCGCGACGATACCCGCCATGATGATGAGCGAAATGCCGTTCCCAATACCCCGCGACGTGATTTGTTCACCCAGCCACATGAGGAACATAGTGCCGCCGATAAGGCTGATGGTTGCGACAATGCGGAACATCAGGCCGGGTTCGACCACGGCGCCAATGCCATTGGCGGCCGCAAGGCTTTCGAGACCGGCGGCAAGGAAATAGCCCTGCACCGCGGTCAGGAACACTGTGCCATAACGCGTATATTGGTTCAGCTTCTTGCGCCCGCTCTCGCCTTCTTTCTTGATTGCGGCAAGCGTCGGCGACAATGATGCCGCAAGCTGCACCACAATCGAAGCGGTGATATAAGGCATAACGCCAAGCGCGATGAGGCTCATCCGCTCAAGGCTACCGCCTGAGAAGGTGTTGAAAATGTCGAGAACGCCACCAGCGGCATTATTGGCATATAAAGCCGCTTGGGCGACAGGATCGACGCCAGGCAATGGCACGAAGCTTAATAAACGGAATATGATGAGCGCGCCTATGGTAAACCAAATGCGGTTCTTCAGCTCTGTTGCCTGCCCGAACTTCGATAGATTGAGGTTCGAGGCCATTTGGTCGGCCCTAGATGCCATGATATTCGTTCCTTGGTTCCGGATTGACGCCGAACGCAATTTGCGTGCGCATCGGCTTAATCCCAAATATTACGCCTGACTGTATCCGGACGGCCCCCAGAAATGTCAAACCCCGCCTGCCCATATCGGGAAGCGGGGCTGGCATGACAAGAGCGAAGTCGTCGCCTTAGTCTTATTTCTTAGCCGCAGCTTCTTTAGCGGCGTTCTTGACGGAAGATTTCTTTGCAGCCGCCTTTTCCGCAGCCGAAACCTTGGTCAGAACATCAACCTTGCCGCCTGCCTTTTCAACAGCTTCAATCGCTGCCTTTGACGCGCCAGCTACCGAGAAGTTTACCTTGGCGGTCAGTTCACCCTTTGCGAGCAGACGAACGCCATCTTTACCGCCACGCGCAAGGCCAGCGGCCTTCAATGCAGCATGGTCAACAACAGCCTTGATGTCGATTTTCTTGGCGTCGATGAACTTCTGAATCATACCCAGATTTACTTCGGCATGGTCCTTGGCGAAGATATTGTTAAAGCCGCGCTTTGGAATACGCATGTGAAGTGGCATCTGACCGCCTTCAAATCCGTTGATTGAAACACCCGAACGGCTGGTCTGACCCTTTTGGCCGCGGCCTGAGGTTTTGCCCTTGCCTGAACCGATACCACGGCCAACGCGCATCCGACGATGGCGTGCGCCTTCGTTATCTTTAATGTCATTCAATTTCATGTCGTGCACTCGCTTTCGCTTTAATTCGCGCTAATGTTATCAGTCCTGAATTTGGACCATATGACGAACTGTGCGGATCATTCCGCGCACTTCGGCAGTGTCTTCGATTTCGACAACGCGGTTCATCTTGTCAAGGCCAAGGCCTTTCAAAGTTGCGCGCTGCGAAGCGGGACGACGGATCGGCGAACCGGTCTGCTTAATCTTAATCTTCGCCATATCGATTACTCCGCAATAGCTTCTGCGTCGGCTTCAGCAGTTTTGCTGCCACCGCGACCAAGAAGGTCGGCGATTTTCTTACCGCGACGCTGCGCTACCGACTTGGGGCTCGTCTGTTCAGACAAAGCCGCAAAAGTAGCACGGATCATGTTATATGGGTTCGACGTGCCGACCGACTTGGTCACAACGTCCGCAACACCAAGGCTTTCGAAGACGGCACGCATTGGGCCACCTGCGATGATGCCGGTACCCGCAGGTGCCGAACGCAATGTCACCTTGCCCGCGCCGAAATGACCCTTGCCGTCATGGTGCAAGGTGCGGCCATCTTTCAATGCAACGCGGATCATCGATTTCTTCGCAGCAGCGGTTGCCTTGTTAATGGCTTCTGGCACTTCGCGCGCCTTGCCATGTCCAAAGCCTACGCGACCCTGGCCATCGCCCACAACTACCAGTGCAGCAAAACCAAAGCGCTTACCGCCCTTAACTGTTTTCGAAACGCGGTTGATGTGGACGAGCTTCTCGATCGTGCCATCATCTTCTTCCTGAGCTGGACGACGATCGTTGTTGTTACGACCACGGCCACCGCCGCTACCGCCACCACGATTGTCACCGCCGCCACGACCGCCGCGACCGCGACGCTGGCCTTCAGGAGCGGCTGATTCAGGTGCTGCACCATCAGTGACGGGTGCAGTGCTTTCAGTGTTTTCAGCCATCATTAGAACTCCAATCCGCCTTCGCGCGCTGCATCTGCAAGCGCTTTGACGCGACCGTGAAACAGGAACCCGCCACGATCAAATACCACGCTGGAAATGCCAGCCTTCTTGGCAGCTTCGGCTACCCGCTTGCCAACGTCTGCAGCAGCTTCGGTTGTCGAGCCGTTCTTCGCCTTCACGTCCTTGTCGAGGGTCGAAGCGGACGCAATGGTCGCACCCTTCGAATCGTCAATGACTTGCGCGTAGATGTGACGGCCAGTGCGGTGCACGGAAAGACGCGGACGTCCAGCAACCTGCGCCCGCAACTTGGAGCGAACGCGCTGACGGCGACGTGCAAAGAGAGACAGTTTTGCCATTATTTCTTCTTCCCTTCCTTGCGGAAGATATATTCGCCGCGGTACTTGATGCCCTTGCCCTTATAAGGCTCTGGCTTCCTCCAGCGGCGAATTTCGGCAGCAACCTGCCCAACCTTCTGCTTGTCGATACCTGAAATTTCCACCGTGGTGTTATCAGGCGTCTTGATTTCGATGCCGTCCGGGATCGCGAAGTCAACATCATGGCTGTAGCCAAGTTGCAACTTCAACATCTTGCCCTGGCTGTTGGCACGATAACCAACGCCGGTGATTTCAAGCACCTTGGTAAAGCCCTCAGTCACACCGGTGACCAAATTCTGCACCAGCGTCCGCTGCATGCCCCAAAAGGCGCGTGCCGCTTTGCTGCCATTCGCAGGCTTCACCAAGAGACCATCATCCTGCATCTCGTAGGAGATCAGGTCGCTCATCGGCATTTTCAGTTCGCCCTTCGGCCCTTTGACCGACAGCGTGCCCGCTTCCATGCTGGCAGTAACGCCCGCAGGAATGGGGACAGGTTTCTTACCAATGCGGCTCATTAGAATACCTCCGCCAGGATTTCGCCGCCGACATTCTGTGCACGCGCTTCGGCGTCCGACAGAACGCCCTTGGGCGTCGAAACGATGGTGATACCAAGGCCGTTACGGATAACCGGAAGCTCTTGGCTTCCTGAATATACGCGGCGACCTGGCTTTGAAACACGGGCGACATGCTGAATTGCAGGCGCGCCTTCGAAATATTTCAGCTCAATGCGGATGCCCTTATGTGCACCCAAGGCTTCTTCGCTGTAACCACGAATATAGCCTTCACGCTGCAACACATCGAGGACGCGGGTCCGCAGGCTGGACGCTGGCGAGACTACAGAGTCTTTCTTCGCCCGCTGGCCGTTGCGGATACGGGTGAGCATATCACCCAAAGGATCGGTCATTGCCATCTATCTTATCCTTACCAGCTCGACTTCGTAACGCCCGGGATCATGCCCTTATTGGCAAGATTACGCAGTTCGATACGGTTCAGCTTGAATTTACGGTATACGCCGCGAGGACGCCCGGTGGTTTCGCAACGGTTGCGCACGCGGTGCGGGTTACCATTACGAGGAATTTCAGCCATTTTCAGGCGAGCGATCAAACGCTCGCTATCATCAAGCGACTGGTCTTTCGCCATCGCCTTAAGCTTCGCGTAGCGACCGGCATATTTCTTAGCCAGCTTCTTACGACGCTCGTTCTTGTTTATGGAGCTCAGTTTAGCCATTATGCAGCCGCCTTTTCATCAGCTTCTTCTACTGGGAACGGGAAGCCGAACAGCTTAAGCAGTTCGCGCGCCTCGTCATCCGAGTTTGCCGAAGTCGTTACGATCACATCCATTCCGCGCACCACGTCGATGGCGTCATAGCTGATTTCTGGGAAAATGATCTGTTCCTTAAGACCCATGGCGAAGTTGCCACGACCATCAAAGCTCTTTGGATTCAGACCGCGGAAATCGCGAATACGTGGCATCGCGATCGTAACCAAACGGTCAAGGAATTCATACATCTGGGCACCGCGCAGCGTTACTTTCACGCCGATTGGCATGCCTTCACGCAGCTTAAAACCAGCGATCGACTTCTTCGCCTTGGTGACGACCGGCTTTTGACCAGCAATCAGTTCCATTTCGGCCAGAGCGGTCGTAACCTTCTTTTTGTCCTGCGACCCTTCGCCCACACCCATGTTGAGCGTGATCTTCTCGATCTTTGGAACAGCAAAGCGGTTAGCATAACCGAACTTTTCAGTCAGACCCTTTACAACGGTTTCGTCGTAAAGCTTCTTCATGCGAGGCGTGTATTTAGTATCAGCCACTGATCGTCTCCCCGGACTTCACGGCCACACGGACCTTCTTGCCGTCCTTGGTTTCCACGCGAACGCGTGTTGCCTTGCCGGTCTTGGGATCCGCCAATGCCACATTTGAAATGTGCAGCGGAGCTTCGAAGCGGTCGAGACCGCCCTGCGGGTTAGCCTGCGAAGCTTTCCGGTGACGCACAGCGATGTTGACGCCAGAAACGACGACTTTGCTGTCCTTAGGCATCACGGCGGTTACTTCGCCAGATTTGCCCTTGTCTTTACCGGCAAGCACGACGACCGTGTCACCCTTTTTGATTTTTGCCAGAGCCATTATTATAGCACCTCCGGTGCCAAGCTGATGATTTTCATGTGGTTCTTGGCACGCAGTTCGCGAACAACTGGTCCGAAAATACGTGTGCCAATCGGCTCCTTATTGTTACCGATAAGCACAGCAGCGTTAGAGTCGAAGCGAATGACCGAGCCATCGGCACGGCGGATGTCTTTGCGGGTGCGAACGATAACGGCCTTATGCACGTCACCCTTCTTAACCTTACCACGCGGCGCAGCTTCCTTGATCGACACCACGATGATGTCGCCAACGCCAGCCACGCGACGCTTGGAACCGCCAAGCACCTTAATGCACTGAACGCGCTTTGCGCCGCTGTTGTCCGCAACATCGAGGTTGGATTGCATCTGAATCATGGGATCAATCCTCCGTTGTTGCTGCGACCGGGGCTACAGCGGCATCAGCCACCAAGCGCCAGGTCTTGTTCTTGGAAATCGGCGCACACTCTTCGATGCGGACGACCTGCCCCTCTTTGACGACGTTGTTTTCGTCATGGGCGTGATACTTCTTTGTGCGACGGATGATCTTGCCGTAAAGCGGGTGCTTCACTTTGCGCTCGACCAGAACGACAATTGTCTTGTCATTCTTGTCGGAGACCACGGTCCCGGTGAGAATACGTTTTGGCATGGGTAGCTCCTTATGCCGTCTTTGCGGCGGCGCGCTGGCGCTCACCCTGCAGGGTTTTGATGCGGGCGATGTCACGACGCACTTCACGCACACGTGCCGGCTTTTCCATCTGGCCAGTGGCCGATTGGAAACGCAGGTTAAACGCTTCGCGCTTCAATTCGCCGAGCTGAACAGCAAGCTGATCGTCGCTCCTGACGCGGAGATCTTCGGTTTTGCTCATCTTATGATGCTCCCAGATGCGAGGTGTCGCCGAGACGCGCCACGACCTTGGTCTTGATTGGCAGTTTCATGGCTGCACGCTGAAATGCGACAGCTGCGATTGGACCAGGAACACCGTCGAGTTCAAACATGATGCGGCCAGGTTTAACCTTGGCTGCCCAATATTCGACCGAACCCTTGCCCTTACCCTGACGAACTTCGGCAGGCTTTTTCGTGACTGGCACGTCCGGAAAGATGCGGATCCACAAACGTCCCTGACGCTTGATATGACGCGTAATCGCGCGGCGGGCCGCTTCGATCTGACGTGCAGTAATCCGCTCTGGCTCAAGCGCCTTCAGGCCGTAAGAACCGAAGTTCAGGTCAGACCCGCCCTTGGCTTCGCCCTTGATACGTCCCTTAAACTGCTTACGGAACTTTGTTTTCTTTGGTTGCAACATGTCTAGTTCCTAACCTTTAGCGGCGGTCAGACTGCGGACGGACGCCGGAAGTCTGCGCTTCCATCATCAGCCGGTCAGTTGCCATTGGGTCATGACCCAAGATTTCGCCTTTGAAGATCCAGCATTTAATGCCGATGATGCCATAAGCAGTCAGCGCTTCAGCTTCGGCATAGTCAATGTTGGCACGAAGGGTATGTGCAGGCACGCGGCCTTCGCGGTATGATTCAACGCGGGCAATTTCTGCGCCACCCAAACGACCCCCGCAGGTGATCTTGATGCCTTCCGCACCCAAACGCATGGCAGACTGCATCGCGCGCTTCATGGCGCGACGGAAAGCGATACGGCGGATAAGCTGGTCAGCAATGCCTTGCGCTACGAGCTTTGCGTCAACTTCCGGCTTGCGGATTTCAACGATGTTCAACGACACTTCAGCGGTGGTGAACTTGTTGATCAGCTTCTTCAGCTTTTCAATGTCTGCACCCTTCTTGCCGATGATCACGCCAGGACGGGCTGCGTAGATTGAAACGCGGCAGTTCTTGGCAGGACGCTCGATAACGACCTTTGAAATCGCTGCTTGTGGCAGTGTTTCAAAGATGAACTTGCGGATTTTGATATCTTCCAGAAGCATGCGGCCATATTCCGCACCTTCGGCGTACCAACGGCTATCCCAAGTCCGGTTGATTTGCAGGCGAAGCCCGATTGGATTTGATTTCTGACCCATGACTTATGCCTCTTCTTGCTGTTCGCGCACAACGATACGCAGACGGCTGAATGGTTTAACGATCCGGCTCGACTTGCCGCGGCCGCGGGCCATGAAACGCTTCATGGTCAGCGCCTTGCCAACGCTTGCCTCGGCGACGACAAGGCTGTCGACATCAAGATTGTGGTTGTTTTCGGCGTTGGCGATGGCGGATGCCAGAACCTTGCGCACGTCATCTGCCATTCCCTTGGTGGAGAATTTCAGGATGTTGAGCGCGTCTTCGGCTTTCTTGCCACGGATCAGCGCGGCAACGAGACCAAGCTTCTGAGCCGAACCACGGATGGTTGTGCCCACTGCCAGTGCTTCGTTGTCGGCGACACGACGGGGTGCGGATGCCTTACCCATTAGCGTTTGCCCTTCTTATCTGCGCCATGGCCATGATAAGTGCGCGTTGGAGCGAACTCACCAAGCTTATGACCGACCATGTCCTCATTCACCGAAACGGGAATGAACTTATGGCCATTATAGACGCTGAACGTCAGGCCAACGAACTGAGGCAGGATTGTCGAGCGACGCGACCAAGTCTTGATTGGTGCAGCCTTCGATGCTTCCTGAGCGGTTTCTGCTTTTTTCAACAGATAGAGGTCAACAAACGGACCTTTCCAGACGGAACGAGACATGAGTTACCTCTTCTTCTTAGCATGCCGCGAACGGATGATCATCCGGTCGGTCGACTTGTTGCTGCGGGTACGAGCACCCTTTGTTGGCTTACCCCAAGGTGTAACCGGATGGCGGCCACCTGAAGTACGACCCTCACCACCACCATGCGGGTGATCGACTGGGTTCTTAGCAACACCGCGCGTCAGCGGGCGAATACCGCGCCAACGGTTACGGCCTGCCTTAGCAAGTGTCGTGTTCGAGTTGTCAGGGTTCGAAACCGCACCAACTGTGCCCATGCAAGTGCCGAGAATGTAGCGCTGCTCACCTGAGTTCAGGCGAACGATAACGCGACCACCGTCACGACCAACGAGTTGCACATATGTGCCCGCCGAACGGGCGATCTGGCCACCCTTGCCGGGCTTCATTTCGATGTTGTGGCAAATGGTGCCAACCGGCATCTGGCTCAGCAACATTGCGTTACCAGGCTTAACGTCGGTCTTTTCGCCAGCGACAATAGAATCACCAACGGCGAGACGCTGCGGCGCAATGATGTAAGCCAATTCACCGTCTTCGTACTTTACAAGCGCGATGAAGGCAGAACGGTTGGGGTCATATTCCAGACGCTCAACCGTTGCAGGCATATCCCATTTACGACGCTTGAAGTCGATCAGACGATATTTCTGCTTGTGACCGCCGCCGATACCGCGCGACGTCACATGACCCTTGTTGTTACGGCCGCCGGTCTTGCTCTTGCCTTCGGTCAGACCCTTTACAGGACCGCCTTTGTACAAGCTTGACCGGTCAACCAGCACAAGGCCGCGACGGGCGGGGCTAGTTGGTTTGTAGCTTTTGAGTGCCATTATCCTGCCCTTAAATACCGGTGGTCACGTCGATGCTCTGGCCTTCGGCCAAAGTTACGATCGCTTTTTTGACATCCGAGCGCTTGTAGGGCTTGCCCTTCCAACGCTTGGTTTTGCCCTTTTGCACGAGGGTGTTCACGTTCGTGACCTTCACATCGAACAAGGCCTCTACGGCTGCCTTGATCTGTGGCTTGGTCGAGCTTCCCGTAACCTTGAACACAACAGCGTTATGTTCCGACAGCAGGGTTGCTTTTTCGGTGATGTGCGGGGCAACGATGACGTCATAATGACGCACGTCGATTGCTTTATCCTTAGCCATTAGTTGGCACCTCCCGTAAGGGCGAAGCGTGCTTCCAACTTCTCGACCGCAGCGCGGGTCAAAACCAGAGTGTCATGCTTCAGGATGTCATAAACATTCGCGCCAACGGCTGGCATCACGTTGATGCCGACCAGATTAGCCGAAGCCAGACGGAAATTGTCGCTGACGGCGTCGCCATCGATAACCAATGTCGACTTGCCGAAACCGAGCTTGCCAACTTGACCCTTAAGCGCCGCAGTCTTTGCAGCAGCCAGATCAAGATTTTCAAGAACGATTAACGAACCCGACTTTGCTTTGCTCGAAAGCGCCATCTTCAGACCCAATGAACGGATCTTCTTGTTCAACGACGGGTTAAAGTCACGCAGACGGGCACCATGGGCCTTACCACCACCGATGAAGATCGGCGCAGCGCGGTCACCGTGACGGGCAGTACCGCCACCCTTCTGGTTACCAAATTTCTTGCCGGTGCGTGCAACGTCCGAACGCTCACGGGTAGGACGAGCCGTACCGCGGGCCTTCTCACGCTGCCAGGTGACAACACGGTGCAAAATGTCGGCGCGTGGCTCAATGCCAAATACGTCGTCATTCAGGTCGATGTCGCCCTTTGCTTTGGCGTCGAGGGTTTGAACCTTGAGCTTCATGGTTTAGCCCTCCTTCTTTTCTTCGCCGGCGTCTGCAGCAGGTGCTTCAACAGCAGCGGCTTCGACAGCGGGTGCAGCTTCAGCGGGGACCTCAATAGAGGGCGCTTCAGCTTCGACGGCTGGAGTGTCTGCAACGTCCACTTCGGTGTTGATGATGACGTCTTCAGCTATTGGAGCCTCATTGTCATTCTTCAACGCACCGGGGAATGGAGCAGCCTCAGGGGTGGGAACCTTCACCGCGTCACGAACAAGCAACCAGCCATTCTTCGCACCAGGGACAGAGCCCTTCACGAAAATGAGACCGCGCGCGACATCTGTGCGGACGATTTCGAGATTCTGCTGTGTACGCTGACGGTCGCCCATGTGGCCGGCCATTTTCTTGTTCTTGAACACCTTGCCCGGATCCTGGCGTTGGCCAGTCGAACCATGGGCACGGTGGGTAATCGAAACACCATGCGATGCACGCATACCGCCGAAGCCCCAACGCTTCATAGCGCCGGCAAAGCCCTTGCCCTGCGTGTGGCCAGTAATGTCAACCAATTGGCCGTCAATGAAATGGTCCGCAGAAACGGTGGCACCGACTGGCAACAAGCCATCAGCATTATCAACGCGGAATTCAGCGACGCGAGCTTTTGGCTCGATTTGTGCTTTAGCGAATTCGCCACGTTGCGGTTTGTTTACATTTTTCGCTTTACGGGCTCCTGCACCAAGGCGGACGGCAAAATAACCATCGCGTTCCTCGTTACGAGCTCCGACCACTTGGCAGCCTTCCAGCGCCAATACGGTGACAGGAACGTGACGGCCGTCTTCATTGAAGAGGCGCATCATACCCATCTTTTTCGCGATCACGCCAGTGCGCATGATCCATACTCCAACTTATGTCAGAGGCCCGGCTGGCACGATTGCCAGGAGGGCGTGACGCCTAAATCCAGCCCTGAATTCTAAGCATTGCCCCGTCCGGGCTAGGCACCAGTGGCACACCTTAATGCGCAATCTGGTAAGACGGGGAACGCAGCCCGGGCCAAATTACTCCGAAGAGTGACGCCCGGCGGTATTCCATTGTCCTCAGGGCCGAAGCCCCAATTTCGTAACCCCGACCGTAGCTGGGGCCTCAAGCAGCGTAGCGCTTGACCTATCTAGACCCCGGATCAAGTCCGGGGCTGCGCGTGCTTAATCCTTGCGGATTAAGCAAGCTTGATTTCGACATTCACACCAGCAGCAAGATCGAGCTTCATAAGCGCGTCTACGGTCTGTGGCGTGGGCTGCACAATGTCGAGCAACCTTTTATATGTCCGAACTTCGAACTGCTCGCGCGACTTTTTGTCGACGTGCGGCCCGCGGTTTACGGTGAACTTTTCGATACGAGTAGGAAGTGGAATTGGCCCACGAATAAGTGCGCCTGTGCGGCGAGCTGTGTCGGCAATATCGCCAGTCGCCTGATCGAGGACGCGATGGTCAAATGCTTTCAGACGGATGCGAATATTTTGCGTTTCCATGGTCTCACCAATTTCCAAATTCTATCAATATCAAAGAGCCGAAAAACAGCCACTCCGACTTACGCTTTCGAAGCCGGAGCAACTGTTTTAAATTTTTTAAAACCGCCCCGCCCGAATCAAGGATTCAGGCGGGATGCGAGGCCTATATTACTTCGTGATGGTGCTGACAACCCCAGAACCGACAGTACGTCCGCCTTCGCGAATTGCGAAGCGAAGACCTGGGTCCATAGCGATTGGTGCAATCAACTTAACAGCGATCGTTACGTTGTCGCCTGGCATAACCATTTCTGTGCCTTCTGGAAGGATCACTTCGCCGGTTACGTCAGTCGTACGGAAGTAGAACTGTGGACGATAGTTTGCGAAGAATGGCGTGTGACGGCCGCCTTCATCCTTTGAAAGAACATAGATTTCTGCCGAGAACTCAGTGTGCGGCGTAACCGAACCTGGCTTGCAGAGAACCTGTCCACGCTCAACTTCTTCACGACCTACGCCACGAACAAGCGCACCGATGTTGTCGCCTGCACGGCCTTCGTCGAGCAGCTTGCGGAACATTTCAACGCCAGTAACGGTCGTCTTCTTAGTGTCCTTGATACCAACGATTTCAACTTCTTCGCCGACCTTGACGATACCGGTTTCAACGCGGCCCGTTACAACGGTACCACGACCCGAGATCGAGAACACGTCTTCGACTGGCATCAGGAATGGCTTGTCGATTGGACGCTCTGGCTGAGGAATAGCTGCATCAACGGCAGCCATCAATGCAAGGACCGATTCCTTACCGATGTTGTCGTCACGGCCTTCAAGCGCAGCAAGCGCCGAACCACGAACGATGGGAATATCGTCACCTGGGAAATCATACTTCGAAAGAAGCTCACGGATTTCCATTTCGACCAGTTCGAGAATTTCTTCGTCGTCAACCTGGTCAACCTTGTTCATGTAAACAACGAGGGCAGGAACGCCAACCTGACGTGCAAGCAAGATGTGCTCGCGAGTCTGTGGCATCGGGCCGTCAGCAGCGTTCACAACGAGGATAGCGCCGTCCATCTGCGCCGCACCGGTGATCATGTTCTTAACATAGTCAGCGTGGCCTGGGCAGTCGACGTGGGCGTAGTGACGCGCAGCGGTTTCATATTCGACGTGTGCGGTCGAAATCGTGATGCCGCGCTCGCGCTCTTCTGGCGCTTTATCGATGTTTGCGAAATCAACGGCGGTCCCGCCATGGGCTTCGGCCATCACCTTCGTTATCGCTGCGGTCAGCGTGGTCTTACCATGGTCAACGTGACCAATGGTACCGATGTTGCAATGCGGTTTCGTCCGCTCAAATTTAGCTTTTGCCATTTTCTCAAACCTTCTTTCGATTAGGTAATATTTTGATCAGGTGGGACGACGCCGTCTGAATCAGGCGCCGCCATTAGTCGGCTTTTGCCTATCAGGCAAGCTTCTCCTTGATTTCGGCTGCAACGTTCGACGGCACTTCATCATAATGATTGAAGAACATCGAATAGTTTGCACGTCCTTGCGTGAACGAGCGGAGCTGATTCACATAGCCGAACATGTTGGCCAAAGGCACCATGGACTCGACAACCTGTGCATTACCGCGGCTGTCAGTGCCCTGAATTTGACCACGACGTGAGTTCATGTCGCCGATCACATCGCCCAGATATTCTTCGGGAGATACAACTTCGACCTTCATAATTGGTTCAAGCAGCTTGATCCCTGCCTTTTGCGCAGCTTCACGCATACCAGCACGACCAGCGATTTCGAATGCCAAAGCCGACGAATCGACATCATGATACGCGCCGTCATACAGCGTGATTTCGAAATCGATGATTGGGAAGCCAATTAACGAGCCCGATAGTGCTGTTTCGCGCATGCCCTTTTCAACCGAGGGGATATATTCCTTTGGAATGTTACCGCCCTTGACTTCATCCTTAAACACAACGCCCGTGCCACGCTCGCCCGGCTTTACCGTGAACTTGATACGGCCAAACTGACCCGATCCACCCGACTGCTTTTTATGGGTGTAATCAACGTCAACTTCGCGTGCCAGATATTCGCGATACGCAACCTGCGGCGCGCCGACATTGGCTTCAACCTTGAATTCACGACGCATACGATCAACGATGATGTCGAGGTGAAGCTCGCCCATGCCCTTAATGATCGTTTGGCCCGATTCATGGTCAGTCGATACGCGGAACGAAGGATCTTCGGCGGACAGACGATTGAGCGCGATGCCCATCTTTTCTTGGTCAGCCTTGGTCTTTGGTTCCACCGACAGTTCGATAACTGGCTCAGGAAACTCCATACGCTCCAATATGATCGGGAAACGTTCGGCACACAACGTGTCGCCAGTGGTCGTTTCCTTCATGCCGGCAAGCGCGATGATGTCGCCTGCAAATGCTTCGTCAACGTCCTTACGTTCGTTGGCGTGCATTTCGAGCATACGCCCAACCTTTTCCTTCTTATCCTTCACCGAGTTCAGATACGTGCCCTTTAACAGGCTACCCGAATAGATGCGGATGAAGGTCAGCGAGCCAACGAACGGATCGTTCATGACCTTGAACGCCAGTGCCGAAAACGGCGCATCGTCCGTAGGAGGGCGGCTGTCTGGCTCAAGCGTGTCCATATGGACACCCTGCACGTCTTCAATGTCGAGCGGCGAAGGCAGATAATCGACAACGGCGTCGAGCAAAGGCTGAACGCCCTTGTTCTTAAACGCCGAGCCACAGCAGACAGGAACGAACGACTGGTTCAGCGTGCCCTTGCGGATCAGCGCCTTCAGCGTGGCCACGTCAGGCTCATTGCCTTCGAGATATGCTTCCATCGCAACATCGTCTTGCTCAACGGCAAGTTCGATTAGGTCGCTACGATATTTCGCTGCTTCAGCGGCCAAGTCAGCCGGGATATCTTCGTAGAAGAAATCGGCACCAAGAGATTCATCTTTCCAGATGATCGCGCGGTTGTGCACAAGGTCAACAAGACCCTTCAAATCCGCTTCAAGGCCGATTGGAATGTAAAGCACCGCTGGACGTGCACCCAGACGATCAATGATCGATTGCACGCAATATTTGAAGTTTGCGCCGGTACGGTCGAGCTTGTTGATGAAGCACATGCGTGGAACGCCATATTTGTCGGCCTGACGCCATACGGTTTCCGACTGAGGCTCAACGCCTGCAACGCCGTCGAAACATGCTACTGCGCCATCGAGAACGCGCAGTGAACGCTCAACTTCAATCGTGAAGTCAACGTGGCCTGGCGTATCAATAATGTTGATGCGGTGGTCATTCCAGAAGCAGGTGGTAGCAGCCGACGTAATCGTGATGCCACGCTCTTGCTCTTGCTCCATCCAATCCATGGTGGCGGCGCCATCATGCACTTCGCCGATTTTGTACGACTTACCAGTGTAGAAAAGGATACGCTCGGTGGTAGTGGTTTTACCGGCGTCGATATGCGCCATGATACCGATGTTGCGATACATATTGAGTGGATGGCTGCGTGCCATATTCGTTACTCCAGTGCGGGGCTGCGGTTCGCGCTGCCCTATAGGGAAAGGGGCTGGTTTATGCCAGCCCCCGATTTAACTCCCTCTCCCGCAGGCGGGAGAGGATACAAAGACTTGGCAGCTTGCTGCCTAGTCGGCGTTGGTGAGGGCTCCTGCCCTCTCCGCTGCGACTAACCGCCTTCGGCGTAAAGTCTCGCTGCCTCTCCCGCCTGCGGAAGAGGATTATACTTACCAGCGATAGTGTGCGAACGCTCGGTTGGCTTCTGCCATACGGTGCGTATCTTCACGTTTTTTGACAGCATTTCCGCGGTTCGACGCGGCATCCATCAGCTCACCGGACAAACGGGCGGCCATGGTGGTTTCGCTGCGGTTACGGGCAGCGCCGATCAACCAACGAATCGCAAGTGCCTGCGCGCGCTCTGGACGCACTTCGCAAGGAACCTGATAAGTCGCACCACCCACACGGCGGCTGCGCACTTCGATACCTGGCTTCACGTTATCCAACGCTTCATGGAAGGTCTGGATAGGATCTTTCTTGGCACGGGCTTCAACAGTTTCCAAAGCACCATAGACGATACGCTCTGCTGCTGACTTCTTACCGTCCAGCATCAGGTTGTTCATAAACTTCGAAAGCACGATATCACCGAATTTGGGATCGGGAAGGATGATGCGCTTTTCGGGACGACGACGACGTGACATAATTTATTTCCTTTATCTCGCTCGGCACTGCCTTTCCCTTTTTGGTCATCCTGAACTTGTCAGGGTCCATCGGGAAGGTTGGCGTGCCGTCAAATGGCCAATTAACCTCGTTTCGGGACGCTTGAGATCCTGAACAAAATCGCCTGAAGCGATTTTTTCAGGATGCCCCGTCCCCCGGACGGGTCACTTCGGACGCTTTGCACCATATTTGGAACGCGATTGCTTGCGGTCCTTTACACCCTGCGTATCGAGTACGCCGCGAAGCACGTGGTAACGCACACCGGGAAGGTCGCGTACGCGGCCGCCACGGATAAGCACAACGCTATGCTCTTGAAGGTTGTGGCCCTCACCTGGGATATAGGAAATAACTTCGCGCTGGTTTGTCAGGCGAATCTTCGCAACCTTACGCAAAGCCGAGTTCGGCTTTTTCGGGGTCGTTGTGTAAACGCGGGTGCAAACGCCGCGCTTCTGTGGATTTTGGTCCATCGCAGGGACCTTGGACTTGACCTTCTGCGGGGTCCGGCCCTTGCGAACCAGCTGGTTAATCGTTGGCATATCTTCACCTTTGTTAAGCGGTTACTTTAGGTGGCAAGGCGTTTTTTGCGGTGGAGGCTCAGCCTTTGATCCACCCGACCTGACACATAATGTGCTGCTATTTTGAGTAGTTCCCATGGGCCAAAGAGAATCATCCCTTCAGCTCCGAGAATGCGCGCCATTAGCGCCCGCTGGCTATCGGGTCAAGTAGTGCCGACCCGCTCCGTCAGCACGTCATTTTCGATCCTGATCCGCCACCATAAAAGCGCAGCGTTCAGTATCGAGAATGTGAATGCCATCGCGGGCGCACCCAAAAGAAGTGGCAACACAGCAATCTCCACAACGACCAAGGCATAATTGGGGTGCTTGATGAAACGATATGGGCCGCGCCGCACGCGCGGGAAATGTGGCGCGCTGATGATCCGCGTAGTCCACCATCTGCCAATACTCGCCAACGTCCAGAAGCGGAAGGTTTGGCTTGCGATAAATGCGTTGAGCAAAAGCAGGTTAGGTGCCGGTTCGGGCTTTGCGAACAATAGGATGGCGATTAGCCAACCGCTGTGGAGCACGATAAACAAAGGATAATGCTTCGCCCCATGCTCACGGCCACCTTCAGCCAGCAAACGGCGGGTGTTCGCGCTGGCATAAGCCAGTTCAGCCAGCCGCTGCAGGATGACATAAGCAAAGACAATGAGCGCCCAAACGGGCCAATCGAACACTGTCATGACTGATTCCCTTTCATCATGGCTTGAGAAGTCCCATCGCGCCAACAAATCCCGGTCCAAGTGCCGTTAACAATGTTGGTTTCTCAATTGGTCCGGCAGCAAGCAGAGCCTCCAACACAAACAACACCGTCGGCGAACTCATATTACCATGGTCGCGCAAGACCTTGCGCGTCGCGGCCAAGTCATGACCCACATAATCGGCCAACGCATCGACCACGCGACCACCGCCCGGGTGACAGGCGGGTTCCGCCATGTCCGCTTTGGTCAGGCCATGTTTTGCGATAAAATCGTCGCACACGGGCGCAAAATGGCTGTTCACGAAAACAGGAATATCGCGCGCTAGCACCAGATCAAAACCTGTATCGCCAATCTCCCAGCCCATCATATCGAGCGTATCGGGCCAGACATGGCTCGCAAATGCACCCAATTGCGGCCCTGACCCAGCGCCGATGACCGCAGCGGCACAGCCATCGGCAAACAACGCAAGTGCAACCATATCTTTTTTATCCATGCGCGCATGGTCGTAGGCGAGGCTACACAGTTCAAGGCTGACCAGCAGGACCGGTTTGTCCGGGCACGCACGATACAGATCAGCCGCAACGCCAAGGCCGATGACCCCGCCAGCACAACCATAGCCAAATAAGGGTACGCAGCGTGTATCGGGCGCGAAACCCATTTTCGATATCATCCGGCTTGGCAGGCTGGGCGTCATCGTCCCCGTGGTCGATACGAAAACAATCTGCCCTATGTCAGAGGCCTGCAAATGCGCGCGCGCCAAAGCCTGCATGGCCGCCGCTTCAAAAATCTGGGCGGCGACAGTTTCATAAACGCCGGCGCGCTTTGCCCAGCTTCTGGAGTCAGAATAATATTCGGGCGGCATGGCTATATGGCGCTGCGAGATACCCGTGTTGCCCAATATTTCGGCCATGCGCGGAGGCAGGGCCTGCCCTTTGGCCACAGCCAAAATCGACAGGACATCATCTTGCGTAATGCGGTGCGGCGGCACGGCGGTGCCAAGCGAAATGAGTTGGGGAAGAATCTGTGGCATTAACGGTAACGGCTACGCCCGTTCAAAAGTTTCCGCCAGCCAGACTTTACCCCTAAACGAATTTCCTGCAACACACCGTACAGATGACAAGCGGTGAGCAGCTTGTTAGAGGGCCGCCGAACCGACATTGAAAGAAGTCACCATCATGAATGCCATCTCCCGTCCTGTCCGCACCAGGGTCGCACCATCCCCCACCGGCGACCCACATGTCGGCACAGCGTATATTGCGCTCATCAACTATTGCTTTGCGAAGAAGCACGGTGGCGAGTTTCTGTTGCGTATCGAGGATACCGATCAGGCACGGTCCACGCCGCAATCGGAAAAGATGATATTAGAATCGCTGCGCTGGTTGGGCCTTAGCTGGGATGAGGGCCCCGATGTTGGCGGCCCGCATGGTCCCTACCGCCAGTCCGAACGCAGCGCGATTTACACCGCGCATTGCGACCAGTTGTTGGCCGACGGCCATGCGTTCAAATGCTATTGTACGCCAGAAAAGCTCGCGGCCTCACGCGCCGCTCAGATAGCGGCGAAGCAGCCGCCAAAATATGATGGCACCTGTTTAGCCCTCACCTCTGACGATATCGCAAAGCGCGATAGCGACGGCGTTTCGCACGTTGTCCGGATGAAAATTCCAACAACGGGCAAGTGCATTGTTCAAGATACGTTGCGCGGCGAAATCGAATTCGAATATGCGGTCGTTGACATGCAAGTGCTGATGAAATCGGACGGCCTGCCGACCTACCATCTCGCCAATGTTGTCGACGATCACCTCATGGGTATCACCCACGTCATGCGCGGTGAGGAGTGGATTTCATCCGCGCCAAAGCATTTGTTGCTCTACCAATATTTCGGTTGGGAACCGCCCGTACTCACGCATTTGCCGTTGCTCCGCAATGCCGACAAATCGAAGCTGTCCAAGCGTAAAAACCCGACCAGCATCTTATATTATCAACGCGCGGGTTACTTGCCGCAGGCGATGCAGAACTTCCTTGGCCTGTTCATCAAATCGGCCAGCGAGGAAGATGAAAAAACCTCACTACAGAGGCTGATCGACGAATTTGACGTCCACAATATCTCGCTTGGCGGGCCGGTGTTCGACACGTCCAAGCTGGATTGGCTCAATGGCCGTTATTTGCGCGAGGAACTCAGCGTTTCGGAATTTCTGGATGCGATAAAGGCATGGGCGCTGAATGACAGTTACCTTACGCCCATCGCTGAAATGGCGCAGGCGCGGATCACCAAAATGTCGGACCTTGGCGGACTGACCGCGATGTTCTTCATGAACCGGATTGACGGCATGAGCGCAGAGCGGCTGCGCGATGGTGTGAAGCTGGAACAGGATATGCAACGCGCGGCCTACACCCTTGGTTTGCAACAGTTTGACGGCATGATCGACTGGAACCGGGAAGGCGTTGAAGCCACGTTGCGCCGAACTGCTGAGGTCTTGGACGCGAAGTTGAAGGACGTTATCCGGCCTTTTTACATCGCCATCACCGGCAGCGCGCAGGGCGTGCCCTTGTTCGACGCGATCACGCATTTGGGCCGCGACATCATCCGCGAGCGGTTGCGCCATGCGATGGAATTGCTTGGCCCTGCCTCATCAAAAGAAATGAAGGCCTGGACCGATTTGCTGACCGCGCCGCCAAAGGCCGAATGACCGCATTTTCCTTACCGCAGGATTGGCAGACGGCACTGCAGGCGGCGCTGACCACACCAGAAACGTTGGCGCTCCAAGGCTTTCTCGACGCCGAACTCGCCGCAGGCAAGACGATTTTCCCGCCGCAGGACGCATGGTTCCGCGCGCTTGAGTTAACGCCGCTGGACAAAGTGCGCGTCGTCATTTTGGGGCAAGACCCGTATCATGGGCCGGGGCAAGCGCATGGCCTGTGTTTCAGCGTGCCGCCGGGTGTGCGTCCGCCGCCAAGTCTTTCCAATATTTACAAAGAGTTAGGAAGCAACTTGGGCCTCCCGCGGCCGCCTCATGGCTTTTTGGAGCATTGGGCGCGGCAAGGCGTGTTGCTGCTCAACAGCGTCCTTACGGTCGAAATGGCCAAGGCCGCTTCGCACAGCAAAAAGGGGTGGGAGCCATTGACGGATGCGATTATTGCGCAAGTGAACGACAAGGCAGAGCCAGTCGTTTTCATGCTGTGGGGCGCTTATGCCCACAAAAAGGCGGCGAATGTGGATGCCAGCCGTCACCTGCTGCTCAAGGCCGCGCATCCATCGCCCTTGTCGGCGCACAACGGTTTTTTGGGCTGCAAACATTTCTCGCAATGCAACGCCTTTTTGGTTAGCAACGGTCTCCCGCCGATTGATTGGATACTGCCCAATGTCGTTCCATGAGCAGCCCCACCGTCGTTTCAACCCATTGAAAGATGAATGGATTTTGGTATCTCCGCATCGCGCCAAAAGGCCGTGGCAGGGGCAACAGGATACACCCGACACCGCCGTCCGGCCGATGCATGATCCGGATTGTTATTTATGCGCGGGCAATGAACGCGCTGGCGGATTGCGCAATCCTGACTACAAAAATGTCTTCGTTTTCGACAATGACTTTGCCGCATTATTGCCCGGCGCAGGGTGCAGAGTAGAAAAAGACAAACCCCTGTTTCGTGCGGCTCTCGCCAACGGAGCCTGTAGAGTCATTTGCTTTTCGCCGGACCATGGCAAAACCCTGCCCGAAATGTCCGTGGGCGACATCCGCAATGTGGTCGACGCTTGGGCCGCGCAAGAAGCAGAACTTTCCGCCGTCCATGCTTATGTCCAAATTTTCGAAAATAAGGGCGCGATGATGGGCTGCTCCAGCCCGCATCCGCATGGTCAGATTTGGGCGACCGATTATATACCTGCCGAGCCCGCCCGTGAGGATGCAACGCAAGCGGCCTGGTTTGAACAACATCAATCGGCAATGCTGCTAAGCTATGCCGAACAAGAGGCCAAAGACGGCGCGCGAACGGTGGCACACAATGACCACTGGATCGCGGTCGTGCCCTATTGGGCAAGCTGGCCTTATGAAATCCTGCTGCTGCCGCGCTTTGCCGTTCAGCGATTGAACGCCCTCACGCCAGAGCAACGTGATGATCTGGCGGACATCATGAAGGCCGTGACAACGGCCTATGACAATCTGTTCCAGACCAGCTTCCCTTATTCGATGGGCTGGCATGGAGCGCCAAGCGCAACACCCGATGCCCCGCATTGGCAGTTGCATGCGCATTTTTATCCACCCTTGCTGCGCTCGGCCAGTGTGCGTAAGTTCATGGTCGGCTATGAAATGCTGGCCGAGGCACAACGCGACCTGACGCCGGAGACTGCCGCCGAACATTTGCGCGCCACGGCCAAAATCCATTACCGGAGCAAGCCATGAACGTGCAGGACCAAGCGCTGTTTGATCGCGTGACCACCAGTTTTGCGGTGCAGTTTGGCCACGCCCCCGACCTTGTCGTGCGCGCGCCGGGGCGGGTGAACCTGATCGGCGAACATACCGACTATAATGACGGCTTTGTCCTGCCCTGCGCGATTGGCCCAGCGACGATGGTGGCGATTAGCAAGCGCGATGATGACAAGGTCGACGTGGTCGCTGCTGACTTCGACAATGCGCGCGACATGTTCGCGCTGACACCACCCCCAGAACGCAATTTAAGCCAGCCCTGGGCTGATTATGTGCGTGGGATGATCTTCGCCATCCAAAATGCAGGATACGCCCTCAGCGGGGCTAAAATCGCCATTGCGGGCAATCTGCCCAAAGGGGCCGGTCTGTCGTCATCGGCCTCGCTTGCGGTAGCGGTGGGCAAGGCCAATTTGGCGCTCAACGGAACCGACATCGACAACAGTCGCCTCGCGCAAATCGCGCAAAAAGCGGAATGCGATTTTGTCGGCACCCAATGCGGCATCATGGACCAATTGATTTCGGCGCAGGGCAAGGCTGGCCATGCGTTGTTGATCGATTGCCGCAGCCTGAAACTGACCGAAGCGCCCATATCCTGCGATGTCGCGATCATGATCGTGCATTCGGGCGTCACGCGTGGCTTGGTTGACGGGCATTACAACGCACGGCGGCGGCAATGTGAGGCGGCGGCCGCAGCCATGGGGGTAAAAGCGTTGCGCGACGCGGATCTGGACATGCTAGCCGCAGCAGTTCTCGACGCGGTCACAACCGCACGCGCACGCCATGTCATTACCGAAAACCAGCGGACATTGGCCGCAGCCGACGCGCTGGCCAAAAGCGACCTCGCCGCGCTTGGTATGTTGATGGCGCAAAGCCATGCATCGATGCGCGATGACTTCGAAATCACTGTTCCGGCGATGGATGATTTGGTAGCGCTCTTGCAAAATGCGATCGGCAATCAAGGGGGCGCACGGATGACAGGTGGAGGATTTGGCGGCGCGGCTGTGGCGATCATGCCGATTGCCCATGTGGCGGATGTGCAGGCCGCAATTCAGGCGCAATACGTAACGCCCGATGGCCATGCGCCGCTGATCATGATTGAACGTCCCGGCCCTGGTGTCGCCATTTTATGAAATATGCTTGGATGAAGCAGGCCCTGCGCGAGCCGTTAGTGCATTTCCTTGGCGCAGGATCGGCCTTGTTTCTGCTCATGGGGCAGTTTGGCGGGGAAGACAGCCTTGACCGCAGCATCACGATCAATGCGGCAGAAGTTGCGCGGCTCGCGTCGCAATGGGAACAGACATGGCGCAGCCCGCCTAGCCCCCAAATACTCGACAGCCTGATCCGCGATTATATCAAGGAAGAAATCTATTTCCGGGAGGCCATGCGCATTGGCCTTGACGTCGATGACCCCGTCATCCGCCGCCGTCTGCGCGCCAAAATGGAGTTTCTGGCAAACGCAGAAATCCAGAATATGGAACCAACCGAAGCCGCGTTGGAAAGCTTTTATGCGGCGAACAAAATCCGTTATGCCGAAAAGCCGGCCTTCAGTTTCGATCAGCAGTTTTTGGGCGAGGATGAAGACAGCGCCAAAGCATCAATCTTTGCCCTAAACGCCGGAAAGCAAGTGCAGGCGCAACCGCTGAGCGTATCTGCCAGCATGGACAAGGCCGCGTCAGAAAACATCGCGCGTGAATTTGGCGATGGCTTTGCCGACAGCCTGCGTAATTTACCGCAAGGGCGTTGGAGCGGGCCAGTCCAGTCCGGTTTCGGCTGGCATGCCGTGCGCGTCCGCGGCGTTGTTGCGGCGGGGACACCGCCTTTATCCGACATTCGCCAGCGCGTGTCCAACGACTGGCGGGCCGAAACGCAGGCCAAGCGCGAAGCTGCTGCCTATCAGGCGCTGCTCGACGGATATGACATTCGCATCGCCAAGCCGTGATCGTCCGCTTTTTCCTTTTGCTCTTGCTCGCGTCTGGCTTCACGTCGGTTGCCCGCGCCGATGACTTGCAACCGGGCTATCTGGAAATCCGTGAGCGTGAAGCCGTTAGCCACCAATATAAAATTACATGGAAAGCGCCCATCCGGCCCGGCCTTGCCGCGCGCGTCGTGCCGATATTCCCGCGCGATTGCGTAGCGACCGAACCTGTTCGCAGCGTTGATGCCGCTGCTTTGCTGGCGCGCTGGGACATTGATTGCAGCGCAAGTTTGGCTGGCCGCTCTGTCCGCTTAAGCGGTATGGAGAACACCCCAGCCGACGCCTTGCTGCGCTATCAATCCGCTTATGGGATCACGCAGGCCGCGCGGCTGACGCCCGGCAACCCATCCGCTGTAATCCTGCAAAAGGCAGACCGATGGCAGGTTGCGCGCACCTATTTTGTAACAGGTGTCGAACATATATTGATGGGATATGACCATTTATTGTTTGTGCTGTGCCTTGTGCTTTTGCTCAACGGTGCATGGCGCGTGGCGGCAACGGTGACGGCTTTCACGATAGCGCATTCGCTGACCTTAGTGGCAACTACACTTGAACTTATCAGCGTCCCCGGCCCGCCAGTTGAGGCCGCCATTGCGTTGTCTATTGTTTTCCTCGCCGTGGAAATACTGAAGCGCAAACCCGGTGAACTGCGCTTGTCAGAGCGTTTTCCATGGGTCGTCGCCTTTCTGTTTGGCTTGCTCCATGGCTTTGGCTTTGCAGGGGCATTGGCCGAAATCGGATTGCCGCAGGGCGAAGTGCCCATGGCATTGCTGACGTTCAATCTGGGCGTTGAGGCGGGTCAGCTTGTCATCGTCGCCGTGGCGTTATTGGTCTTATGGGGACTGCGCCGCGTGCATGCGCTTTACGCCGCCCGCGCCCAGATGATAAGCGCTTATGCCATTGGCTCCATCGCCTTTATGTGGTTGCTGCAACGCGTCCTACCGGCTTGAGCGCCCAAAAAATACATTGGGTTAGGACCATGAAGGAATTTTCAAACCACAGTGTTTTTACCATATTCTGTGCCTGATAGATATTTGGCACTGCGGAAAATTGTCAACGCGCTTGCGACCCCTCAAAGGCGCAGGGAATTACAATATGCCTTTGCCGCCGAGAAAAGCAAAAATCGAAACATCCAACGACAATCGAAAGCGGCAACGCCACAAACTTTTTCTCGAAGTTGAAGGCGGGGAACACGGCACCGCGTCAGATGCAGTTTTGGTCCACGACATCTTGGATACAGGCTTGCTTATCGAAACCAAATCCGAATTAGGCGTGGGCGAAATCATAGAGGTCAACCTTCCCAATGTCGGCGTGATGGAAGCGGAAATCATGTGGGCCGGTGGGCAAATCTATGGCTGCAAATTCACGCGAGAACGCACGCAAGCAGCCATCAGCGCGGAGCTACTCGGCGCGCGCTTTACGCTGACCAATTCTGTGGCAGTGGATGCTGTCACCGACACGGCAAAAGGCGGCATAATGGGCCATGATGCATCGACCGAGGGCCTATCCTATGCCAGAAAATTGTGGGTCAACGTCGGGATGGTGCTTTCGTTAGGGACCATGGCCGCCGCTGCGGTTTTTTGTTTGGTTTTCGAACCGGGATCAATGGCCATTATGGATATCGGGGTCAAAAGATGCTTTTGCTTATGGGAGATAGGCCCGCCGCCTCTCTTGAAGCATGATCGGTCCGTATTGGTAAAAAATAAGATCAATCGGCACGGCGTAAGAAATGCTTATGTCGACATAGCTGACGCCGTTACTGGTCCCCCTGCTCACCGCCGGCGTTGAAACTGTGCCATTTGTTATGCCGTATAGGCTGCTGGAAACAATCGTCCGGATTTGCGCATCGGTCATCGGTGTTGCGCCGATATAGACCGTTGTCGCGCGCGCGCCTGTGTCGATGGCGTGCCGAAGCCCGGCATTGGCCAGCAAGATGAGCCCGAATTGCGCCATTCCATAAAACAACAACACAACAAGCGGCACCGCCAAGGCAAATTCGGTTGCAGATGCGCCGGAGTCATTTTTGCGATATTTGGACAACAGCATCACTGAATCCTTACAGAAGCATCGCCCTCAACCCGAACAAAGCCATTGGCGTCCGTGGTGAGAAAATTGCCATAATTCACAGCGGGCGAAAATTTGCCGCGAATGCGTACTTTGACAAATCGGGCGATCTGAGAGCCAGCCGTTGTGCAGGTTGCCGTAAACGTGCTTTGGACGGCATTGTTGCACTCAAGCCAATAGGTCACGGTCACGTCGGACACGGCAACATTTGCGGCCGCCGCAGCCTCGGCACGACTTGCGGTATAGTCTGTCTTCACGCGGGAAAAAGCGGTGATCTGCTCCACGGCTCTGGCGGCGGCAGCCTCTACCCGCAGCTTTTCGGCGAATCCCATCGCAGAATCGATCGCACCCAATAAAAGCAGCAAGCCAACCGGAAAAATCAGCGCCAGCTCAATAGTGCTTGTCCCGCGGCTATCCTGCCGGGCGGCGTTCAAAACTTTGATGATATGCGCCATCAAATCACCCGACCAACCTTACCTGCGTGCCTTCAAAGGTATCCGCCGCCGTCCCGACGGGACAGTCGTTGGTAATCTTGGTATTGCCTGTCATGACCACTTTACGCGATACGATCTGCAGGCAATCGGTCGCAAATGTGGAGTTTCCGTTCAATGTCACGGTTTGTGAGGGCATGTAAATTGCGCCTAGAAACGACCCCGATGCCCCGCCGTTGAACACGTCATTATAGGATGCAGGCGCGCTGGGATCTTTGAAAAAGAGGACGCCCTTATATTTGCCGCTTGCCGGAGCCGCCATTTCAATATCCGCGCCACCGTTCATTTTAACCTGTCCAATGTCTGTCCCGGTTCCGGTCAAAATGATTGTGACGCCGATGGCGGTGATTTCGGATTGGGCATTGGTTTCAAAATCCCCACTTTTGATATAATAGGTGCCCGGATTCATGGTCAGCTTGCCGCGCACGTTGATACCAGTGAAACAGCCGGGGTTGATCGTTATATTTTGTTTGTTGCCTACGGTCAGCGAATTGCCGCTACACACGGCCGGCGCCTCTGCCGTTGGATCTCCAAGCGCAGCAAACGGGTTTCGTTGCGGGATGGAATAAGGGACAAGCTGCGTCCCATTGGCGTAGTTCGCACTGGCGGGCACATTCCCCACCGCAGCAACCGGCGACGCCCGCACAAAAGTCGAACCTTCTGCGGTTACGGCGCTACTGCCTGTGGAATTACTCGCGACACCGCAACCCAAATCGACGGTCGAGTTGCCCGAAAATGTCACGCCATTTGCGTTCGTATCCTCAAGTGAAATGACGCAATAGTCGCCATTGTTCAGCACCGCAGCAATTGCCTCCACTTTAATCAATGGCGGATCTGACAAAAACAAACTCGAAAAGGGAAGCGCTTTACTATAGGTCAAAACAACCTTGACCGCGCGAGGGTCTCCGGCAAATTTTCCTGCTGTCGGCGCGTTCTCAACTGTAACACCAACCCCGGTAAATGCATCAAGCGTTTTGGCCAGATCATTATTGGCATTATCGCTTACGCTCTTGGCCTGTGCCTTGGCATAAGCGCCGTTCAACGCAGCCGAATCGGCACTTCGCTGCAATTGCAGCTTCATTAAAGTCCATTGGATGGTGTCGGTTCCAAGGCCTGCGAGACCGACAAGCAACGGCATGGAAAGACCCATAAGGATCAATACATTACCCCGTTCATTGGTGCGTAGATTGCGCATGAAGCCGTCTAACTTACGCATGTTCATGTCCCATGATGTCGAAAAATCCCTGCATTTACGCCAGTCTTTATCGCGTAATTTAGTTAACAACTGCTGTGAGAATTCGGTAAGCAAAAGCTTAAGGGCGCATTGCGTAAAGCGAAGCGACTGACGGGCAGCATAAGGGCGGACATGGTGATTTTGCAGCAGGGACAGGGATTGATCGGCATCTTTTTGATCCTGACGCTCGCATGGGCATGCTCCGAAGATCGCGCCGCACGGCCGTCTTGGCGCTGGATTTTCGGCGCGCTTGTCTTGCAAATTGCGCTCGCGCTGGCGGTGACACGGGTGCCGTTTATCTGGACCCTGGTCGGCTATGCCAACAATGCGGTCGCGGCAGTGGAAAAGGCGACATTGGTCGGATCAAGTTACATGTTCGGCTATACCGGCGGCGCGCCAATCCCGTTTGTGCTCAAGCCCGGCGTGGAACAGCCCATAATCGTCGCATTTCAGATATTGCCGCTCATCATCGTCTTTTCCGCGCTCTCGGCCTTGTTATGGCATTGGGGCATCTTGCGCGCTGCGGTCCGTGGCCTGTCCTGGGCATTGCGCAAGACCCTGGGCGTCAGCGGCGTCGTCGGGCTGGGCGGCGGCGCGACAATGTTTCTGGGCGTTGTCGAATCCCCCCTTGTCCTGCGGGCGTGGTTTGAACGGATGAGCCGGGCCGAATTGTTCATGATCATGGTGTTGATCATGGCCACCATCTCCGGCGCTATCCTTGTCCTATATGCCACCACCTTGTCCAAAACCGTGCCGGACGCCGTTGGCCATATGATTGTCGCCTCGCTCATTTCCTTACCCGCCGCTGTCCTCATCGCGCGGCTGATGGTCCCTGGCGATGGCAGCATGAGCGCAGAAGATGCCGACGCTGACCTGAAATATGAAAGCAGCATGGACGCGGTCATCAAAGGTACGATGGAGGGCATCCAATTGGTGCTGGCCGTCATCGCCATCATCATCGTCGTATTTGCCTTGGTCAATTTGACCGACCAGTTGCTGGCCTTGCTGCCCCAAGTGGATGCACAGCCGCTCACCCTCAAACGTATTTTTGGCTGGCTGTTCGCGCCGTTGATGTGGAGCATTGGCATCCCTTGGGACCAAGCACCAGCGGCAGGGGCATTGATGGGCACCAAGACCATCCTCAACGAATATGTTGCCTATCTTGATCTCGCCGCCTTGCCCGCCGACAGTTTTGACGCGCGCAGCAAGCTGATCATCACTTATGCCTTATGCGGGGTTGCAAACCTTGCCAGCGTCGGCCTGTTGGTATCGACCATCGCCACGCTCGCCCCCACACGGCGCGCAGAGGTCTCCGCTCTGGGTATGAAAAGCTGGGTCGCCGGCAATATGGCCTCTGCGATGACGGGCGCAGTCATTGGCCTTGTCACCTTGGCCTGATGCGTATCATAAACTCATGGCGCTTGGTTGGCGGTCGTGCATATAATTTTAATCGGATTGCAATTTGCTGTCGGGCGTCTTTGCCTTTAAGGCGTTATCCAAGGTCATCGCTGGCGTCCGCCGCTTTACCATCACACCCAATGGATAATATAAGAATATGTCTTCATATAAAGAGCCGTCGTTTCAAGAACGTGCAGCCTTAGCCAACAAGGCAAAGCTGGACGCGGTTAATAAGCTGCGCGCAAAGCCAAAGCTCGACGAAGCGACGCTTGCCGCACGCCGCGCCGCCGCCGAAGCGCGCGAACAGGCGCAAGCAAAAGCACGTGCAGAGAAAATAGCGGCCCGCGAATTGGAAAAGGCCGAGAAGCTGGAACGTGCGCAAATGTCGGTAGAGCCCGCCGCCCCGACAAAAACCGACGAAGAACGCAAGCTTGAACGCGATGCCAAATATGCAGCGAGAAAAGGCCGCAAAGGCAAGAAATAGCGGGCGCTATAAAATCATGCGGCTTGCTGCTTGATCGTCTCCATCAATGTTTTCATTTTGTCGATGGTATAGAGCATGCTCTGCATTTTGCTTTTGTCGCCCAGAAGATTGCTAACGCGTGCGTCGATCTTGCTCACTACCTTGGCAGAGACATTATCCTTGGCTTTGTCGCGCATGGCCTCAAGCTGTCCAAGATAACCGAAGGGCGCTGTGAACGAAACGGTCCCTAGGCCAACCGTTTTGTCGTCACCGCTGTAATGGAAAACCGCGCAGGCTTTAAGGTTGATCGTATCCCCGTCGATACTGTCAACACCAAGGTAGAGCGTCGCCGTCACATGTCCGCCATAGATGATTTTGATGGGAATAATTTTTCCGCAGGACCCGGTGTCGGAGCCCTTCATTTCCCGGAGACGTTTGACGACGTTGAGCGGTTGGCGGCCATCATCGGACCATTGCAGCCAGGACGCATATACAAAGCGCTCTTCAAGCTTGCTTTTATCGAGCCCTTTGGAGGAAAGCCCCGAGGCAACGGACTTCATGTTCGATTTACAATAATCCAGCTCTGTCGTTATCGTTGTCGTCTGATCGCCATCGGGCGATCCACAGATGTTCGATATGAAGGGAAAAAACTGCAACTGCATTCCCATTTGTATGGTTCGATCATACCCGTCATAGCTGGGCGTAGCACGCGCATAGCGTTGAAATAACGTTATCCCATTGTCTTTGATGTCATTGAACTTTTCAATCCGTTGCTGCAGCTTTGCTGCTCTGCTCACCAAAAGGCAGAATTTATCGCGGACCCGCTCATATTTGGCCTCTTGGTCAGAAGTGAGCGCAACCCCTTTTGCCTTGAGCGTATTATACGCAACCTGCGTGGCGCACAGATTGCTTGCATAGCCGATTTTCTGCGCGGCGGTCGTGTCCGTATAGGTGATCGGGTTTGGCATTGAGTCCACGTTTTTGTAGACATCTCCGCCGCTGCTAAATGACATATTGTAGACGGTGTCATCGGCGCCTTTGGGATCTTTCACCGCAAAATAGCTTTGATAAGACGCATTCATGCTGTCGACATCGGGCTCATAATCGGCATAGGCGCTCGCGTTCGCGTCAATATCCTGCGCAAACAATACTCCGGACGTTCCCATCAGCAATGCAACAGAGGCTGCCTTACATATTTTATACATTTTCATCAAAAAAATCCTCTAAAACGGCTGTCCGCAATATTGTCATTCGGTGTCGCAATTGACTGATTATGGCGTTGCATGATGCCGGTTTTTGCCGCGGCGCCGATGCTAAATTCATCCTAATTTCGCAGGCAATAACAGGCTCATAACCGGCGCGGGTGCTTCTGACGGGCGTCGTCCATATTGCGTAGGCGAAAGCAAAGCTGCTCCAAAAAGCATTTGGCTCCATTCGGCGGGGCTGCGCGTTGAAAGGCCCTGACCATTGGGTGGCCGGACCGTGAGCACGACCAGAACTTCGCGACGATCGACCGACGTGCCGCGACGTGAAAGCCCCGGAAGAGCCATCGGCGTTACCGAACGGTTGTTGGTGCTGCGCCGATTCAGGGAATCTCCCGATCCGACCACTATCGCCTTACCATAAGGTAGCTTCACGGACACTTCGACGAGGGTTTTGTCGGTCTCAAGTATACTTGCACCCCGCCCGACATTCACGGCAGACTGTCCGGTAATGTTCGACATTTCCAAAACCACGTCTAGATCTACGTCAGTTGGACCAATCCGCTGCGGCGTTACTTCCAACGTCACACCGACATCGCGTTCAATCGGCTGGCTCCTGTCCGAGAGGGGAACGATCAAGACCGATGCACCTTCGGAGAATTTGGATTTGCGGCCTTCGCGGGCGAGGACGACTGGACTTGCCTCAAGCGTGACGCGTGAACTGCTGCTCGACGCGAGGTTGAGCGAATAATTGATTGCAGGGGCGGTGACCGTCAGGTTCCCTGTCTGCGTGCTCGCATCAGCCCCTGCCAGATCATAATTATAATTGAGCAAAGTTCCGCCGAACTGGACAGAAAGCCCATCAAGCAGATTAAGGCCCCTATTTCCCGTTGATGTGCGGTTTTCACGGATCAGATACGCTTCGATCACCACGCCTTCACCTGCGCCAACCACGGCATCGGGTGCTGTGCTGATTGATGATGGGGCAGTGGCCGGTAATTCGGTGCGGCTAGCGGACGAAGCTTGTGATGGTACAGGGCGCCAGCTTGTTCCTGCAAACGCCGCATCCAGAAATCCGAGCCCTGCGGTATCTAAGTCCGACGCTCGGTCCGCCTGGGCCAAGGCCACACGCGCAAATTCTGGTTCGCCCGCGCGATATGCCAGCAGCGCCAAGGGAACAGCCATTGGCCCCGCTGCACCGCGCCGTTCAACGGCTTGGGCCATAAGACCCATGGCCTCTCGGATATTGCCAAGCTGGTAGGATGTTACAGATGCCCCCGCGAGCGGTTCCCACAGATCTGGCGCCAATCTCGCGGCTGTCTGAAAACCGCTCAACGCCATTTCCAGATCACCCCGCGTCACAGACGGCCCACTCAGGAAACCCATAGCAACTTCGTAATGCGCGGCAGCCGAAAGCGGATTGTGGCGAACGGAAGCAAAGCCGTCCGCTTCGACCGGCCGACCGATCCCCGTCATTGCACCTTTCATGTGCACCGGGGCGCAGCCTGCGGAAAGCAAAGCCATTAATATCACGAGGTTCAAAGACCATATTGGGTTACGCGTTGCCATCATGTCCTTTCAAAACCAACATCAGTGCTCAATATATAAAGCGTCCACGACATTCGTTCGGCAGCAAGCGAGATCTGATGCGCCTGTGTCTCGCACAACGGCGCAACGTAAGGCAAATGCACAATTGTCAAATCTGGTTCACATTTCCCCGAATGCATGTTGGATGAGATTTGATAACGCGCCGCGTGTCTGAAAATATGGCACACCGATTAGGGCGTTATCTGCCGGGCGAGGTCGCCCCAAATTTCGCGGTGTCATTTATGAAAAATATGGTGCCGCCTATAGGATTCGAACCTACGACCCCCGCATTACGAATGCGATGCTCTACCAACTGAGCTAAGGCGGCAACTGGCGTTTGGGCCGTAGCTTCGCATAGCCAAGAGCGCTGGTGAGTTCAAGTGGCCTTTATGCAGAATACCCCGACGGCCAAATTGTGGGCCATCGGGGTATTGCATGCTCCGGCGGGGCTTTCGGAGCGTGCGTTGTTACGCCTTCATCTTAACGCAGCAGGTTCAAAACGCCCTGCTGGCTTTGGTTTGCTTGCGCCAGCATCGCGGTCGAGGCCTGAGCAAGGATCTGTGACGACGCGAGTTTCGTCGATTCTGCCGAGAAGTCTGCGTCTTCGATGCGCGATTTTGCTTCCGTCAAATTCATGGCTGTCGATGTCAGATTGTTGACGGTGGCCTCAAGGCGGTTTTGCACGGCACCGATGTTGGCGCGTTGCGCAGCAACAAGGTCAATGGCCGTATCGAGCAAGTCCAGCGCGGTGCTTGCGCCAGTGTCCGTTGAAAGGTCGATTCCGTCGATAACAAGGCCAGCGTCATCCATCGCCACGATTTCGATATCGACAGTTTCACCGGTTTCAACCCCAGTCTGGATGCTGAACGTTTCGTCGTCATCCAGCAACACCGTTCCGTTGAAATCGGTCCGGCCTGCAATGTCGTTGATCTGGGCAATCAGGGCGTCGGATTCGGCGACGATTGCGTCGCGGTCTGACTCAACCGCAGTGCCGTTCGCAGATTGCACGGCCAGTTCACGCATGCGGACTAGAATATTGGAAATTTCGCCCATGGCGCCTTCGGCCGTCTGCGCCAGCGAAATGCCGTCATTGGCGTTACGGACAGCTTGGTTCAGACCGCGCACTTTTGCGTCCATACGGGTGGCGACCGCAAGGCCAGCGGCATCATCTTTAGCGCTATTGATCCGCTTACCCGACGAAAGACGCTCCATCGCGGTGCTAAGTGTATTGTTCGCCATACGTGAAGCATTTTGGGCGCGCAGCGCGCTGACATTGGTATTGATGACTGTCATAATAAATCCTTTTGCTATTCCTCGTGGTGGGCAGCCCGACAGGGGTGAGCAGCCTCGGCATCAAGAAACGGCGTGCCGACCCATCGATTTAATTACCGGCGTCGGAAATTTGGCGAGAGCAGCTTCAGACTAGGCCTTATGCCTAAGAAGACTGCGCCTTTCGGCAAATTGGCACATCATTTGCAAACATCTACGCAAAGGCAATTCCGCCTGCGGACCCAAATGCATGTCGACCATCGACCAGAGCCGACTTTTACAGATGCGCTCGTCCATCTTGAACCAGAATGACGCGTTGCGGCGTGCGGCTGGTCGTGATGTACCGGCCGAAGCGGTGGCATCAACGACGCCCTTTGCACAAACAATGACGGACGCGTTGCAAGTCGTGAACGCGCAGCAGGGCAAGGCCAGTGCGTTGTCGGCATCCTATGAACGAGGCGAGACCAATGACATCGTCTCGGTCATGGTCGAACGGCAAAAGGCCTCAATTGGTTTTGAAGCAACGCTTCAGGTCCGCAACAAGCTGCTGTCCGCCTATCGCGACATCATGAACATGCCGGTATAACGCATGGCCGATCAACAAATACTCGCCCCCGACGCGTCCATCAACAATGGCCAATTGGCGCGCAATGTCACGCCGGGCGCTAATTTCGGGTTTGACGGCCTGCGCGGAATGACGCTTCAGCCAGCCGTGCGCAAGGCACTTCCTACGCTGGCCTTGACAGGTGCGTTGGGGCTGGCGGCGCTGACCTATTTCGCGCTGAGCACGCCTGCACAAGCGCCCTTGTTCCAAGGCCTTGCCGAAGCGGACAAGGCAGCCGTTGCCGATGCGTTGCAGTCATCGGGTATCAGCTACAGCCTTGACCCCGGCACGGGCGCCATATCCGTAGACGCAGGCAAATTGCACGAGGCGCGAATGTTACTTGCCGGCCAAGGGCTGCCCAAAGCGCAGCCTACTGGCGACGCCATGATGGCTTCATTGCCCATGGGGTCAAGCCGCGCGGTCGAAGGTGAGACGTTGCGCGGTGCGCGCGAAGCCGACCTTGCCCGCACGATCGAAGCGATTGATGCGGTAAAAACCGCCCGCGTCCATCTGGCAACGCCAGAGGCAAGCGTATTTGTGCGCGAAAGCAAAGAACCCGCCGCGTCGGTCATGCTGACGCTTCAGCAAGGACGAAGCCTGTCGGCGGCACAAGTGCGCGCTATCCGCCATCTAGTCGCATCGTCCGTTCCCAACATGTCCGCCGAGGATGTGTCGATCATAGACCAAAGCGGTGCGTTGCTTTCATCTGATCAGACCAGTGCCGACGACCGGATGTTCCAACTGCAAATGCAGATGGAAGAACGCTATCGTGAGGCGGTCATCGCGTTGCTGACGCCCATTGCGGGCCCCGGCAATTTCTCGGTTGAAGTACATGCCGATGTCGATGCCAGCGAAAGCCAGTCCACCCGCGAAACCTACCCCGAAAATGACCGTGCGTTGCGTAGCGAAGAAGGCAATAAGTCCGTTAGCGGCGCAGCAGAAGAAGCAGGCGGTATACCCGGCGCGATGGCCAACCAACCGCCGCCTGCAAATGCGGTCGTCAATCAACCTCCAGAAGCCAATGCCGCCGGCACCAGTCCCGGCCAAAGCGAGGAAACCTACAACCGTAGTTTTGATGTTGGCCGGGAGATTGCGGTCACACATAACCCGCAAGGCGCGTTACGCCGCCTGTCGGTCGCGGTCGCCCTGCGCGATGGCAAAGGTGCGCAGAAGCGCACGCCTGCAGAGATTGCGGCACTGGAAAATCTGGTAAAGGGTGCCGTCGGCTTTAAGGCCGAACGCGGCGATGTCGTCGCCATTTCCGCGCGTCCCTTCGTCGAAGAAGCCGAAGTCGTCGTCAATTTCTGGGATGAGCCATGGTTCTTCCCATTGGTGCAGCAAGTCGGCGCGGTGCTGGGCGCATTGCTTGCCTTTTTCATCATTGGCCGTCCGCTGGTGAAAGCGGTCAAAGCCCGCATGATAGCGTCGAAGGAACTGGCAGAAACCGAGCAAAAATTGATGCAGGCGGCGGCCAGGCAGCAGGCCTCACGGCCCGCCAATGGAACCGTAACCATCGATATGATTGAATCGGCGCCAAGTTATGAAGCGCGCGCAAAGCTTGTACGCGCTTTCGTGCGCCAGGACCCGCAACGCGCCGCGCTCGTCGTCCGTCAAATGTTGGGGAAACCATCCAATGGATGAAGATCTCGATGAAATGACGCCGCCAGAGCCAGCAACACCGCTTGATGGCGGGCTATCTGCGGCAATATTGTTGATGTTGCTGGAAGACGGCGACAGTTCCGCGGTCTTGCAGCATTTGGACCCTGCGGAAGTCAAATCCTTGGCCAAGGGAATGTTTGAAGCATCATGTGCGACCGAAACCGATGTGGAAAGCGCATTAGAGGTTTTTGTCAGCAACAACCGTGACCTGTCACAACTCGCCGTTGGCGCGCCCGTCCGCATCCGCGGCATGATGAATATGGCGTTGGGGGATAGCACTGCGAACCGCATCTGGACGCAAATCGCGCCAGCACAAGCCGCACCGCCATCATTAGAGGCGTTGCAATGGCTGGACACCGCCACGGTTTCGACCCTGGTCGCCAATGAACATCCACAACTTGCCGCCATCATCCTGTCGGCTCTGCCAGCCGAGGTTGCCGCAGACGCCGTCGCAGGGCTTGATGAAGCTGTCCAAGCCGATCTGTTATTTCGCACCGCCACCTTGGGCCCCGTCCCTGCTGCGGCAATATCAGATATTGAGGCCATTCTTGCAAATTATGCCGAAACCAGTGCCAGCAACCCGCTCATCAACATGGGCGGGCATGGAGACGTCGCAAAAATCTTCAACAATCTGTCCCGCCCGCAAGCCGAAAAGCTTTTGAAGACTATCCGCAAAAAGGACAAAATTTTGGCCGATGCCATTGAAGAAGGCATGTTCATTTTTGCCGACCTTGCCCAGCTCGACACCAAATCGCTTGGCGCAGTCATGCGCAATGTCGAGGCGGACCGCCTGGCGCTGGCCATTAAGGGCGCGGACGCCGCCTTGGGCGAGAAGATCCTGAGCACATTGTCTTCACGCGCGGCGCAAACCATCAGCGACGAAATCGCCGAAATGGGCCCGGTCAGCCGCGCCGATGTCGAAGAAGCACAAAAGGCTGTGGTCGCCATTGCCAGGGGCATGGCTGCGTCTGGCGAGATCATGCTGGGAAAGCAGAGCAACGACTATGTCTGAGACCGTCAAACTGTCCCTCACAAAATATTTTGGCGAACGCCGGGATTTTCGTCCTCACAAGTTGCAGTTCCCATTTCCGGCACCCGCAGATGAAGCCGAGGACCACTATGTGCGTGGTCTGGCGGATGGGCAGGAAATGGCGCAGGCGGTGTTTACGATTGAACGCAAACAGCTTCACGACTTGCTGCTTGCCGCAAATGCGCTGCGGCCGGAAGATAATGCCGAAATCGGCTTCATGCTCGACAATATCATCCGCAGTGTCGTCACGAAAATCATTGGTGACCTGCCGATTGACGGCGCTTTTCTAACGCAACAGATCGCCGCCGCCACGGCCGTTTTAACGGAAGCAGACCAGAACCGCAATTTGCACATGCACCCGGATGACCTTGCGTTATTGTCCGACGCCGAATTGCCCCTGCCATTTACGGCGGACCCACAATTGCCACGCGGTGCGTTGCGTATTGAATGCTCCGATGGATGGGTTGAACATGGCCCCGCCTTTGTGCTTGAACGACTGGCGCAAACGCTCGGCGATGGCGGACGCGTCGCATGACCACGCGGTTGGAAGCGATTATGGCGGCGCGGCATGGCGTTGCCGCTCTGTGCGATGCGGACCCGCGCCGCGTTGGCCGTCTGGCTGCGTTGACCGGGCAATATTGTGAAGTCAGCGGATTTCCTTATCCGCTTGGCACAGGCACAAGGATGCAGGCAGAAAATGGGGACTTTGCCGAGGGCGAAGTTGTAGGCTTTCAAGGACAGCGCGCTATCATTCAACCGCTTGGTGATGTCGGTAACATCGCCAGCGGCGCGGCCGTCTATCCCAATGGTCGGCATGACATGATTGAGGTTGGCGAAGAGCTGCTTGGCCGTGTGATTGATGCAAAAGGCCGTCCACTGGATGGGGGTCTTATGCCGTCATGCAGTGGCCGACAAAAAATTGCCGGTGAAGACAGCAACCCGCTCGACCGGGGTCGCGTCGTGCGGGCGATGGATACCGGCGTCCGCGCCATAAACGCTTTGCTCACCATTGGCGAAGGGCAGCGTGTGGCGATTGTCGCGGGCTCTGGCGTCGGCAAATCGGTGCTGATGGGACAAATATTGCAGGGCATTGATGCCGACATCATCGTCATTGGCCTGATCGGCGAACGTGCGCGCGAAGTATCGGATTTCGTTGAGGGCAAGCTCAACCGCGATATCCGCCACAAATCGGTTGTTGTGGCAGTGACAGCGGATCAGGTGCCGCTGTTGCGCTTGCGTGCGGCCATGCGTGCAACGGCCATTGCCGAACATTTTGCGCATCAGGGCAAGCGGGTCTTGTTAATGATCGACAGCCTCACGCGCATTGCGCATGCGCAGCGCGAAATCGGTCTCGCCATTGGGGAGCCGCCAACGATGAAAGGCTACACCCCCTCCTCGCTCGCGCTAATCCCACAACTTGTCGAGCGCGCCGGCGTTGATCGCCGGTCGGGTGGTTCAATCACGGCCATATATACAGTATTGGCGGACGGTGGGGACTTGGAAGACCCGGTTGTCGACGCCGCACGTGCCATTGTCGACGGCCACATCATCTTGTCGCGCACGCTTGCCGAAAGCAGCATCTTTCCAGCGATTGATGTCGGCCGGTCGTTGTCCCGGTTGATGCCCGACATTGTTGATCCGGCGCATTTGGCGGCGGCGGCGCGGTTCCGGCAATTATGGTCAAGCTATGAACAAAATAGCGATCTGGTCATGCTGGGCGCTTATGCGCAAGGTAGCGATGCCGTGCTGGACCAGGCGATTGCCCAGCGGCCAGCGATGCTGAATTTCATCACGCAACCCATGCAGTCTGTCGTCACATTTGATGATGCCCGCACCGAACTTGTCGATGGGATGGGCGCATGACGGCCAATACGCAACGCTGGAAACGCATATTGAAAGTGCGTGCTGTTCAAAGGCATATGGCTGAGTTGCAATTGCACCGATGCGAAAAAGAGGTGCGCAATCTCGTCGATCTCGGGCACCGCATTTCCGCCATTCGCGCGGCCGCCCAACCGTTGGTCGGCGCACAAAATGGCATGATGCTGCGGTCGGTATGCGAACTATCATCGCGTCTCGACACCGCGCAGCGCGCACTTGCCACACCAAGTCGTAATGCGCAGGAAGCACGCAATCGTCAGCAGCACGCCGTTGTCGCCGCACGGCAGCGCGAAACAGCGATCGAGAAGCTGGCGGCCAACGTCGCCGCGCAAGATGCCAAACATGCCTTGGATCGCCAAAACCGCGCTGCGATTTTTCGGAAAGCCGCCAAGAGCGAGGGAATGTCATGAACCCGCTGAGCGCGCCCATGCCGCCTGCCGCCATGACCGTGATGTTCGGTCCAACGCCGACAACAGGGGTGTTCGAGGATATGTTGAACATTTCAGCCACTCTGGCCGACGCGACGCCCAATGTGTCCGTCGATGTCGTGACACCCGCCACAACGCCGATCTGCGCGCCTGCCATCACGCTTGTCTTGCCCCCCTTGGCCGAAGTGCAGAACTGGGCCGCGACAGAGGTGTTGCCGCAACCAACTGTGCCGGAAGCACATCACCGGACGGCGACCATTGTCTTGCCGCAACCAACAGCCCCCGATGCGTTGAACCGGGCCATGACGATTGTCTTGCCGCCACCCACTGCGCCCGAAAATAGTATCGAAAACGCAGGCACTGTTGCTGCGGAAAAGGCAGAAGCATCGTCGTCCCCGATAGATCCCGCGCTTGTGCCGACACCTACGGTCCACATGCGTCCGCCCGTCAGCGCACCCGCCCATATGCCTGTTACGCCACTTGCGTCCCAAGTCCGCAAGTTACCTAATACGGCCGAAACGCCAAAGCCATTGGACGCAACGTCGGCCCAAACGCTGGCCCAATGGCTGCCAAGCACGCCTCAAGGGCCAGTAAAGCGGGCGGACGCGATGCCGACACTGCGGCCGGATACACTTCTCGTACCGTTGCTAACCCAAGAGAATAAGCCGCAACTGCCCAGCCCCTTGCCTGCGCACAATCTGGGCTTGGTCGATGATCAGCTTTTCAGCTTTGAACCGCAATCTGGCATCCGCGCAGCACAGGCTTCGGTCGCACCCACGGTCGCACCTACGGCTCCGCCCACAGACACACCGATCGCGGAGCTTAGGCAGCTTGTTATAACAGCAGATGGCGAATGGATCGGCGCGCTCGCACGGGACATTGTCGGCCATGCGGCAAGCGACAACCAACTGGCGTTCACGCTGATCCCTGAACATTTGGGTCAACTGGATGTCGCTGTGACCACAGACAATGGCAAGGTCGATATCCGGCTTGAGACCAGTACACACGCGGCTGCGCAAGCCATATCAGCGGAGCAGGCCCGGCTGATCGAAGATCTGCGCCATGCGGGTCTGAAACTTGGCCAGTTTGATATGTCCAACCGGCAAAACGGAAACGGTCAACAACAGTCCCCACGGCCCGATAGCCAACACACAGACAATAACTCCACCCCAGCGCAGGCGTCTGCTTCTTCCAAAGCCCACGGCCGCTTCGCCTGATTGAAAGACAAGACATGAGCAAGCAAAAATCCGCCGATCCCGAAACAAAGCCCAAAAAGGGAAAGAAGAAGTTCATCATTGCATTGGTTGTCGCGCTCGTGCTGATTGGGGCGGGTGCTGCAACCGGGATCTATTTGGCCGGTGGCATTACCGGACAGGCCGAAAAGGTTGACCCGCGCCGTCCCAAGCTTGTCGAGCGGAGCACAGAAGCCGAAGAGCCAGCGGCAGAAGGCGCAGGTGACGCGCCCGTCCTGAAAGAGGGCACAGTCGACGTGAAGAATGACCGCGTGTCTGTGGACCCGCGCAAATATGAGGTGACCTATGTGAACCTCGACCAAAGTTTCACCGCCAATCTTGCCGATGGCGCAGGCTTTGTGCAGTTAGGCCTGAGCCTATCGACATATTATGACGGCAAAGTCGTCCGGAATATCCAACGCCAAAGCGTTCCGATCCGTTCGACCATTTTGATGGTCTTATCGCAACAGGATGCGCAAGCCCTTTCGACACCGCAGGGTAAGAAGATGCTGCAACGTGACCTGACCGCAGCCATCAATGACATATTGCGGGAAAAAGAGGGCTTTGGCGGCGTTGATAATGTCTATTTTTCGAATCTGGTTATCCAATGAGCGCGTCGCTTCTCTTACGGCCACGGACTGCGGTAGCTGACGATTTTGGCTGGCTGCAAAAGCTTTGCGAAAATCTGGGCGAAGCGATGTGTGACTTTTTGGCGAGTCACCAGAAGGTTGAAGCCAAGGTTCAATCGGTGGCCGAGGCACGCTATTCCGAATGGTATCCGTCACAGCCTGCGTTCAGCCTGCTGATGCCATTCGAGCTTGGCAAGGATACAGGCGAGCTGGTGGTGGCGGTCCCTGGTCAGCTCATCAGCCAGATCCTTGATGTGCAATATGGCGGGTTAGGCAAAGTCCCTGAGCGGCAGGGCTTCAGCACGTCCGAGATGCGGCTTGCGATGCGGCTGAACGCACATTTGCTCCCTTATGTGAATCACGCGCTGCTGGGCGCTATCTCCGAAGCTGTAAGTGCGCAGCCCGTCCAGACGGATTTGCAGGCATTTAATTTGCCGCAGTATCGCGACAGTATAGTGTTGGCCAAAATTGACGTGGAATGTCCTGCCCTTGGTTCCAATGCAATCCACGGGTTCATTGGTTACGCCCAGGCCAAGAAAATTGCCATGCGCTTTGCCGACGCTAACCCCAATGGGCTTCCCGCTGATCCAGAATGGAAAGACAAAATGCAGAACGCGACCTTGCGCGTTCCGCTGCCTGCGCGCGCCATTTTGACCCAAACCGAAGTGCCGGTGTCACGGCTCTTGTCGCTTCGGCCGGGAGACATCTTGCCCGTCATGCTGCCCGCCGATGTTCCGCTGTTGGTCGCAGGCCGCCTTTTTGCACGCGGAACAATTGGCGAGGCCAATGGCCGCACTGCGGTGAAAATCGAAAATATGGAAGGTTCTGACCATGAGTGATATGACTGAGGCCCCAAACACAAGGCCAGCCGACCGGGCGGTCAAATTGGACATGTTGGCCGATATAACCGTACGCGTTACGGTCGAGGTTGGCTCTGCATCACTGACGCTCGCGTCCTTGCTCGAATTGAGCGAAGGCAGCGTGCTTGAGCTTGACCGGCAAGTGAATGACCCGCTCGACCTGTTCGTCAACGGCACTTTGGTCGCCCGAGGCGAAATCGTCGAGACCAATGGCCGCTTTGGCATTCGCGTGCTGGACGTTGCCCCGGACGGTGAAGGGCTTGGCGGCATGGAGTCGCGACCGTGATCCTTGAATATTTCGGACGCCTTTTGCTTATCCTGCCGTTGATTGGCGGCATGGCGTGGGGTTCCTTATGGCTTTGGAAAAAGCTGCAGATCGGACTGCCATTGACCGCGCAATCTGCACGCGCCGTGCGCGTGGTCGATGCCGTGTCGTTGGGCGGCAATGGCCGGCTACTGGTCGTGGAATTTGGTCAGGACATCCTTTTGCTTGGCGCATCACGCAGCGGCATAAGCATATTGGCATCGACCGATCAGGGCACCCATGATGCTTAGGTTTTTAAGCATCTGCATCTGCCTTTTTGTGCTGCTCGCCAGCCAATCCGCCTTTGCCGCGCCAAGCGCGATGGGCATGGAAAAGGCGCTTGGCGCGGTAGCCGGAGACGGGCGGCCTTTGTCGCTGTCGCTACAAATTCTCCTGCTGATGGGGTTGCTCACGGTATTGCCGTCTTTGATCCTGATGATGACCAGTTTCACCCGGATCATCATTGTCCTGTCGATTTTGCGTCAGGCCCTCGGGCTGCAACAAACCCCCCCAAACCAGGTGCTGGTTGGGCTGGCGTTGTTCCTCAGCATTTTTGTAATGCAGCCGGTGTTGAGTACCATCAACACGCAAGCGCTTGAACCTTATGGCCGCGATGAAGTCAGTTTTGAACAGGCATTGTCGACGTCGGCCACAGCGATGCATGGCTTTATGATTAAACAGACGCGCAAAACCGATATTGCCTTGTTCAGCGAGATTGCCAGAGCTGGCAAATTTGCAAAGCCCGCCGACGTGCCCTTTTCGATTCTGCTACCGGCCTTTGTCACCAGCGAGTTGAAAACGGCGTTCCAAATCGGGTTCATGATCTTCCTGCCATTCCTGATCATTGACTTGATCGTGGCGTCTGCATTGATGTCGCTGGGCATGGTGATGCTGTCGCCGACGATTATTTCGATGCCGTTCAAGCTGTTATTATTTGTCCTGGTGGACGGTTGGGCATTGACCATGGGGTCATTGGCCAGCTCATTTGTGATGTAGCCTGTGGACCAGGATTTTTTCATCGACGTGGCGCAACGCGCGCTTTGGATATTGGCGCTTGGGGCGGCCCCCATTCTTATTCCCGCGCTGATCGCTGGCGTGGTTTTGGGTATGGTCCAGGCCGCGACATCGATTAATGAGCAGACTTTAAGTTTCGTACCAAAGCTTATCATCGTCGCAATTGCGCTGGCGGTTTGCGGGTCAAGCATCATGATCCTGCTGGCCGATTTTACACGCGACATATTCGCGCAAATCCCCATGTTGGTGCGATGATACCCGCTGGCCTGCAAAATGTGGAAGGACAATTGCTGGTCTGGATGGTGGCCATGATCCGTCCGGGCGCAGCTTTTGTTGCGGCCCCCATGTTTGGGGCGCAAGCCGTGCCCGTGCAGCTTCGCCTCGTGCTGGCACTGGCTATCGGTATTCCATCGGCGTCGATGGCCAATATGACATTACCGGCGGCCGGCATCATCTCGGTCCCCGGCTTTTTCATGATCGCCGCAGAGGTGCTGGCGGGTCTGGCGATGGGATTTGTTATCCAGATCGCCTTTGCCGCATCCTTAGTGGCTGGTGAGGCGATTAGCAACGCCATGGGCCTTGGCTTTGCCTCAATGGCGGACCCGGCAAGTGGCCAATCAAGCCCTGCCGTCGGGCAGTTTCTGTCCATGCTCACCATGTTTCTGTTCCTTGCCGCAGACGGCCATTTGGCGTTGATTGCGATTATCGCCGAAAGTTACCGCACGCTGCCTCCGGGGCAAGCATGGCTATCTTTTTCGGCCATAGGCAGCGTTGTTGAATTTGGCCGCCTGGCCTTTTCCGCTGGCCTGTCCATTGCCCTGCCTGTCGGATTTGCCTTGGTGCTGGTGCAATTGATCATGGCCATGATTGCGCGATCTGCGCCGACATTAAACCTGTTTGCCGTCGGCATGCCTGCCGCATTGCTTGCGGGTATATTATTATTGGGCGTTTCTCTGCCGGTGATGGCCGACATGCTCAGCAATGCACTTCGCCTTGGGCTCGATCAGGCACAGAGCCTTGGCGGTGGCCGTGGCTGACGCACCCGATAAAGACCAGCAAACCGAAGCGCCAACCCAAAAGCGCAAGGACGATGCAGTCAAAGAAGGCGATGTGCTGGCGTCACGGGAACTGGCCACTGCATTGATGATGATCGCGGGCGCCGCATGGGTGATGGGCCTTGGCACGTGGTTTTTCAGCGCGAGCAAGACTTTGTTGAAAGGCGGCTTGTCGCTTGACCTTTCTGACCCCGACCATTTCGAGCCACTTGATGCATTGAATGTGGCCGTGGCGCAAATTGCCGTCCCATTTGCCGCGTTGCTGACACTGACACTGGTCGCTGCCTTTGCCGCGCCTGCGATGCTGGGGTCGCTTGGCATGCGGGGTAAGGCGATGGCACCAAAGGCCAGCCGCATTAACCCGCTGGCTGGGCTTAAGCGTATGTTCGGAACGCAGGGGCTTATTGAATTGTTCAAGGCAACCGCCAAAGTATGCGTCCTTGGATATGCCGGTTATTGGATCATTTCGGGCGAGATCGCATCCCTGCCCGGCCTTGCCGCCGCCGATCCGGCTGTCGCGGTCGGCATCATCGGGCAGAAGATGTTATTCACCATAGCGATTCTGGCCGCTGGCCTGACGCTGATTGCCTTAGTCGATGTCCCGATCCAATGGTTCCAGCGCAACCGCAAGCTGCGCATGACAAAGCAGCAGTTGAAGGAAGAAATGCGCCAAAGCGACGGCGCGCCTGAACTGAAGCAAGCGATACGCTTGCGCCAGCAAGAGGTGATGATGTCATCGGCGCGTAAGGGCATGGCTGACGCCAATGTCGTCCTGACCAACCCGACACATTTTGCGGTTGCCCTGCGTTACCGGCCAGGTTCAGATGCCGCGCCCATATTGGTCGCGCGCGGACGCGGGGATGTGGCGCTGGCGATCAGAGCCATGGCAGCGGAAAAGAATGTGCCAACGCTCGAATATCCCCAATTGGCCCGCGCAATCTATTTCACCACGCGCACGGGCAAGGCCATATCCGAAGATTTATATGCCGCGGTCGCCGCCATATTGGCCTTCGTCTTCCGGTTGGAATCCAGTTTCGGTCAGCAGATTCCCAAGCCGTCTGTTGCAGTGCCGGTCACGATGCATTTCGATCAGGACGGACGCCGGGCCGCCTAAATCCTGCGGCAATATGGCCGTATAAGCCAGCAAGGAAATTCATATGGTCACGTCAATTGCAAACAGCCTGGGTTTTGGCTCCGGCATTGATACCGCAGCGTTGGTCGCGGATCTTGCGGCTGCATCGCGCGCGCCGAAGGCGGCACGTTTGGATGCATTATCGCGGGCCAATCAAGCAAAAGTCAGCACGCTTGCACAAGCACGCAGCGATCTGGACAGCTTTGCCAATTCACTGGAATCGCTCGCTTCGGGCGGGACCTTGCGCAGCCAAGCCGTCACGTCGGACCCGACAGCATTATCCATCACCGCCCAATCCGGGAACCGGCTGGGCAGCTTTAGCGCACAGTTGGTCATTCAAACGCTTGCCAAGGCGCAAAGCAGCTTTTCGGAAAATGTCGCCTCGCGCACGGCATCGGTTGGCCAAGGCGATATGACACTTACCGTTGGGACCAATAGCTATGCCATTGCCATTGATAGCGCAAATGACAGCCTCGACGGACTGGCCACCGCCATCAACGCGGCCGCGAGCGGCGTCACCGCAAGCGTCATCAACGATGCAGGTGCATATCGCCTAGTGCTCAAGGGCCAGAGTGGCGCTGCCAACGCGTTTACGTTAACCGCTGACGCTGGAGCGCCGACAAGCCTGCAACAGTTTACGACCGAAGCCATGACCACGGGCCAATCGGCCAGCGATGCCGCATTCACCATTGATGGCGTTGCCTATCGCCGCACGTCGAACTCTATTGACGACGTGGTTTCAGGCATGAGCCTGATTCTGAAAAAAGCAGACCCGCTCACCGCCATTGCGATCAGCACGGCGCGCCCATCCGAAACAATCAAACAAACGCTGGCTGATTTCGTCACTGTGTTCAATGGCTTGAAAAAAGACATGGAGGCGGCGCGTAAAGCCAATAATGGCAGCCCTGCGCTGCGGGCGTTTGAACGGCAATTGACCGGATTTGCCGCAAAGCCGCTGACATCGCATGCCAGCATCAGCCGTTTGTCCGACATTGGCATTTCCACAACGCGTGACGGAACGCTTACGCTGAATATGGCACGCCTCGATGCTGTTTTGCGGGATAATCCCGATGCTGTTGAAGCGATGTTCAACCCGCCGCGCGATGCAGGACAGTCAGATACCACTGACCCCGGCATCGCCTTCGCGCTCGATAGCCTGCGTGATGCCGCCGTTGCGAGCGATGGTCCGTTGGAACTGGTGCAAACCGCCTTAAAACGGGATGCCGACACGATTGCGCAAAACCGCAGCAGAATGGAAGCACGCGAGCTTGCCTATCGCAGCCGCCTTGAAAAACAATTCGCCGGCATGGACGCACGCATCGGCGCGCTAAAAGCAACGCAGAGCTATCTGGAACAGCAGATTAAGCTTTGGAACAATGGAAACGATTAAACCCTATGCTTGTTCGCACACATCCAGCTTTTGCCAACCAGCATTACCGGGACATGGAACTACAAAGCCGTGTTGCCAGCGCAAGCCCGCACGGCCTTGTCAGCCTGTTATATGAAGAATTGCTGCGCGCGCTGGACCTATTAACGGCTACCGCAAAACGGGGCTCGGCCATTTCCGGAAATCCCCATCAGGTCAAAGCGCTGTCGATTATCATTGCGCTGGATTCGAGCATCGACCTTGCCAATGGTGGTGACCTTGCAGGCGTGCTGCAGCGGATATACCGATCTGCCGTGCACAGGTTGAACGAGGCCGCGCGGACCAATGATGTTGCGGGTATAACAGAATTAAGGGACGCCATTAGCGAAATCGCTTATGCTTGGGCCGCGCTCGCCAATTAGGCGGAGTTTAAAGTCAGGACGTAGGGTCAGAACCACTAGTCACCCGAACGCACCCAGCCGACTACGGCATCCGTGGCCGACAATGGCACGTCAAGCCGTGCCTCGCTAAAATCGACCTTTGCGCCCGGTGCCAGCGTGCTTGCCTTTGCTTTCATTTTCCAACTGTAGACCGGTCTGCCGCTCGCATCCACTAGCGTTACCAGCATGTCGGGCACATTTTGCTTCACCCCGGTCGGGTTCACAATGCTGCCGCTGGCGATAAAATAGGGCGTGCCGTCTTCGCGCTGGTTCAGTTCCTGATTTTCGTTGAGCACGATAATCAGGTCGGGTTCTTCCGCCACGCTGGAAAGGCCAATATCTGGCATACCGAAATAGGAAATAGCAGTTCCAATAAGGGTGACCGTCAGTGCAAAGATAATGGCCACCAAAGTCCAAATTTTTGCAGGGCTGCGGCGTTGGTTGAACGGTGGCTCATGCGCAAAGCGGCTTTGCGTTGGTTCCTTATCCGCCCAGTTGCCAGCGCCTAACGACGGATCGGCATACACCGGAGCCGAATCGGGCGCGACCGCATGCTCAGTAGCAAATCGTGGGAAGGCCGGCTGCGCGTCATCCGCATCCGGTTCTGCGACCATGAACCGGGGGACGGGGTCAGGGGAAACCAAGGGATTGGTCACAGGCGTTGGGGTGCCTCCTGAAGGCGCATCATCCACTGGCGGGGTTATACCGGGCGCGGGGCCGCTCTGTTCGGCGGGCGCTGCAATTGAGGGGGCTGCGACTGAGTGTGCTGGCGCTGCCGGGGCAACTGCCCCCTCTTGAAACCATCCATGCTTGCAATTGGCGCACCGCACTTGGCGGCCATCAACACCAACGGCATTGTCAGGAACGATATAGCGTGTGCGGCAGGAGGGGCAAACAAGCAGCATGGCAAAGGTTAAACAGCAGCATCTTGTGACTTGCAACCCTACTGTTATAAAATGCTGTGGACGACGCCTTTTCGGGCCGCGACTTGACTAGGGTCAGGACCACTTAAATCCACCTTCGCGGCGTCAAGACGTCCTTTGGATTTGACCCATACTGTCCATTGCCGCGTTGGCAAGCTTGGACTTAGAACCACTAAGTCCTACGCTTTGCCGCCTTGCACTGAACAGTATGGCCTCAAACCGCGAAGGTGGATTTAAGTGGTCCTGACCCTAGTTCCTGACCCTAGGAATAGCCTTTGCCCCGTCATGCCGTTTGTGCCATTTATCTCTGTAATGCAGAGCGTGGTGGAATTCGACAATGTGGGGCTTCGATATGGGACAGGCGCGGAAACGCTGACTGATCTCACCTTCACCCTGTACGCTGGTAGCTTTTATTTTATGACGGGCGCATCAGGTGCGGGCAAAACGTCGCTGCTGAAATTATTATATCTGGCGCATCGGCCAAGCCGTGGCACAATCCGCATGTTTGGACATGACGCGGTAACTTTGCCGCGCAATCTCCTTCCGGGTTTTCGCCGTCGCATCGGCGTGGTGTTTCAAGATTTCCGCTTGGTTCCGCATTTGTCCGCCTTCGACAATATCGCCTTGCCCATGCGCATTGCAGGTATGTCGGAACGCGAATTGCGCGGCCCCGTTACCGACATGCTGGTATCGATTGGCCTGAATGAACGGTCGGACGCCCGGCCCGCGATGCTGTCGGGTGGCGAGCAACAGCGCGTCGCCATTGCACGTGCTGTCATTGGTCGTCCTGAAATCCTTATTGCGGATGAACCGACAGGAAATGTTGATCCCGATATGGCACGCCGACTGCTTCAGCTTTTTGCTGCACTGAACAAGCTTGGCACGACTGTCGTGGTGGCCACGCACGATCTTCATTTGCTGAAGGAAGTCGAAGGCGCGCAGATAATGCAGCTCGACAAAGGGCGGTTGTCGGACCCAACCGGATCGCTACGGCACCCGCCAAAGCCGCTGATTTTGAACAACTGATGCTGTTGGACTTTGCCCTGCCGGCGCATGACCGCAAGATTATTCCGGAGGGTCGGTTGTCCGGCCCCATGCCTTGGATTATTGCAATAATGCTGTTCCTCACCTCGCTCGTAGCGGCGGCGGGGCTTACGCTCGCACAAGCCGCGCAACAGGGCGGGCAAGATTTGTCCCGCCAGATCACTGTCCAGATCATCGAGGCAGATCCTACCCAACGCGCCGCCAGCCGTGCGGCGGTGGTCCGCAATCTGCGCAAATTCAAGGGGGTGATATCGGTTGATCCGGTTACGGACTCCGACGTGCGTCAATTGCTCGAGCCAGTCCTAGGCGCAGACATATTGAACGGTGATATTCCGATTCCCGCGCTCATTGATGTCCGCTTCGACACCCCGCCTACACCCGCCACGCTGGGTCGTCTTCGCAATGTTCTTGGCCCCGTTGCACCCGACATCCGGTTGGATCCACACAGCAATTGGATGGCGCCCTTTTATCAATTGATGAACATGCTGCTGTTGCTTGCCGGGGCGATGTTCCTGTTGCTATTGGTGGCAACCTGCGCGGTTGTTGTCTTGGCGGTGCGCAGCACTTTGAATACGCACCGCGCCACGATTGAAATCATGCACCTCATGGGCGGGACGGATGTGCAAGCAGCGCGTCTATTTCAGCGCAGGGTTGCGCTGGATGCTTTGCTGGGCGGCTGTGTCGGCTTTGGCGCAGCAGCCATAACAATCGTTACGCTCGATAAAGGATTTGTGGCCGCTCAGCCCGGTTTGCTCTCCGGCGATGCTTTATCCGTTTCGGGCTGGGTCATCCTCGCGCTCATTCCGCTTGCCGTGACGGCGCTTGCTATGCTTATGGCGCGCTTCACGGTGATTTCTGCGTTAAAGAAGATGTTATGATCAGTCGCTTCCTCGCTTTCATATTGTTGCTCTGGATGCTGGGCTTTGCTTGGTTTGCGTTGCTGTTGCCGCAGCCGGCGCCCATTGCGCCAACCGATGGCGTTGTTGTGCTGACCGGTGGGGCAAACAGAATTGATCGCGGGCTCGAAATATTGGAATCGGGCAAGTCCAAAAAATTGCTGATTTCCGGTGTGGACCGCGATGTGAAGCCGCCCGAGCTTCAAGCGCAATATCCAAAATCTGCCCAATATTTCCAATGCTGCATCGCGCTGGGTTTCCAATCGGTAGATACGCGTTCCAATGCGTTGGAAACGGCAGCATGGGCGAAACGGAACAATATGCGCAGTATTCGACTTGTTACGCATGATTGGCACATGCGACGCGCGCGCTTTGAACTTGATCGGGCCTTGCCCAACGGTATCACCGTCACCGATGACGCGGTGTCGACCCAACCGTCGCTCGGCGCGCTGTTTAAGGAATATAACAAATATTGGTTGCGCGCGGTCGCGTCGCTTCTTGGACTTTAAACCATGATCGCAGTGATCCGGTCTGCTATCTACATCGTGATATTTTACACTGGGTCGGTGTTTTTCGTCGTCACCGCATTTTTGGCGCAATGGTTCTCCATCCCGCTCATGCAATGGGCCGTGCGCGGCTGGTCGCGCTGGCAATATGCCTGCTACCGCCGGATATTGGGCATCAACATCAAGATTGAGGGCGAATTGCCCCAAAAACCGGTGCTTTACGCCATCAAACATGAAAGCATGTTTGAAACCATCGACATGCCCCGCATGTTTCCCAAACCTGCGGTGGTGACGAAGAAAGAGCTGTTCGATATCCCCTTATGGGGACCGGCCGCGCGGGCATATGGCATGATCCCTGTTGACCGCAATGGCGGCGCGGCGGCGCTTCGGGCCATGCTGGTTTTGGCCAAAAAAATGATCGCCGACGGACGGCCAATCGTGATCTTCCCCGAAGGTACGCGCGTTGCACCCGGCAGTCAGCCGCCATTGCAGTCGGGCTTTGCGGGCCTGTATAAGCTCATCAACCTCCCCGTCGTACCGATTGCGGTAGACAGCGGCACTTTGAGCCCGCGCAAAGCGGGTATCTGGAAATCAGGGACGATTACGTACAAGGTCGGGGAAGAGCTTCCCACTGGCCTGCCACGCGCGGAAATTGAGGCGCGCGTGCATGCCGCCATTAATGCGCTGAACGTTTAACGGTCGGGCCCTAATGCTTGCGCCCGAAATCGGGTGCGTCATCGTCCTGGCCCTGTTCAACAATCGACCGTCGGATATTGCGGGTGCGGGCAAACAATGCCTCCAACTCGTCGCCTTTGTCGTACCGGATCGCGCGTTGCAGCACGCTTAAGTCTTCGGAAAAACGTTGAAGCATTTCAAGGACGGCGTCCTTGTTGGACAAAAACACATCGCGCCACATGACAGGGTCAGATGCGGCGATACGGGTGAAATCGCGAAAACCGCCGGCCGAATATTTGATAACCTCGCTTTGCGTTACGCCTTCCAAATCATCAGCCGTGCCAACGATGGTATAGGCAATCAAGTGCGGCAAATGGCTGGTGACGGCAAGGACCATGTCATGATGCCGCGCATCCATAATCTCGACATCCGCGCCAAGCCGCTGCCAAAAAATGCGCAGGCGTTCAACGGCGGCCTCAGGTGCATTGTCCGGCGGCGTTAATATGCACCAGCGGCCCTTGAACAAGGTCGCAAAACCAGCGTCGGGCCCGCTTTTTTCGGTACCAGCCACCGGATGGGCAGGAATAATGATCGCGTCAGGAAGCACCGCCGAAAGCGCCTCTGCGACGCTTTGCTTGCACGAACCCACATCGCTGACAATCGCATCGCAAGGCAAATCAGCAGCGAATTCCGCCGCCACCGCGCCCATCGCGCCAACGGGCACACACAAGATGACAAGGTCGGCATCCATTACCGCCGCGCCAACCGTGTCGGTCACATCATCGCAGATGCCAAGCGCAACCGTGCGTTCACGCACAGCCCGGTCGGCGTCATGCCCGGTTATGCGCACTAAGGGCATCTGTGCCCTTACCGCGCGCGCGACCGATGAACCGATGAGACCCAGGCCAATGATCGTCAGGCGCGCGAAGGGCAACATTAAGCGTTCGCGTCCAGAATCTTGCGTAAGGCCAACATAATGCCCCGATTTTCATCTTCGGTGCCGATGGTAATCCGCAGGCCAGTGCCAAGCCCCTGCCCCGGCAACCAGCGGACGATATAGCCTTCGGCCATCAACGCATGATAAGCGGTTTCTGCGCTGCAAGTGCCTTCAAACAAAACCATCAGGAAGTTGCCCCAGGATGGGATGACCTTCAATCCGTGGTTGGACAATGACGCAAACTCGCCCGCCATCCAGTCGCGCCATTCGGCATTATGCCGACGGCTACGCGTCACAAAATCCGTATCCGCAAGCGCAGCGATGGCCGCCGCCTGTCCTGCAGCCGTAACATTGAACGGCGCGCGCACACGGTTGAGCGTCGCGATAAGGCCGGCATGGCCATAGCCCCAACCAATGCGTTCTGCCGCAAGGCCGTAAATTTTAGAGAAAGTCCGCGTGATCAGGACATTGTCATGGCGGCGCGCCAGTTCCAATGCGGCGGGACCGTCATCCTCAAGATATTCGCCATAAGCTTGGTCCAGCACAAGCACACAATTTCCGGGCAAGCCCGCATGCAGCCGCGCAATTTCGCCGTCGTCGGTATATGTGCCCGTCGGATTATTGGGGTTCGCCACAAAAACTACCCTAGTCTTGTCGGTCACGAGCGCCAGCAAAGCATCGACATCAGTGCCATAATCCTTGTCCGGCGCGACAATCACATTGGCCGCCGCTTTGCGGGCCGCAATGTCATAGACCGAGAAACCATAACGTACGTAAATGATGTCATCGCCTGCGCCAGCATAGCCCATGGCGATAAGGTTCAGTAGCTCATCCGAACCCGTGCCGCAGACGATCTGGTCGCTGTCAACGTCATACGCCGCGCCCAATGCTTCGCGCAAAGCGGTGCAGGCCGGATCAGGATAGCGGGCCAAAGAAGCGCTTTTGTCCACCAGCGCCGCCGAAGCGTCCGGACTGCACCCCAAAGGATTTTCGTTCGCGGATAGTTTGATCAGCACGCGGCCATCGTCCGACTTTGCCTTGCCGGGTGTGTAGGCGCTGATAGCTTCAATCCATGGTTTGGCTATAGGTGTGTTCATGCCCGCGGCCATAGCGTCGGCAGCGGCGAAGCGCAACGTGTCGCCATCGCATCCGCCCTTCTTTTGCGAGTTTGGGTTGTTTCGTACGAAACCGCTGATATGGCGGTAGATATGCATGAGGATACGCGTTTCGGTCTGGATAAAAAGACACAGTTGCTTGGGCCAGTGCAGCTCGACAGCGGCGTGGAGTTTGCGCCTGTTGAATTTGCCTATGAAACCTATGGTGAATTGAACGCCGACAAATCCAACGCCATCCTGATTTGCCACGCGCTAACCGGCGACCAATATGTGGCGTCGAACCACCCCGTGACGGGCAAGGCAGGCTGGTGGACGCGGATGGTTGGCCCCGGCAAGCCAATTGACCCCACGCGCCATTGCATCATCAGCATCAACGTGATGGGCAGTTGCATGGGATCATCTGGCCCCGCCAGCATCGATCCGACGACGGGCGCGCCTTATGCCATGGCTTTTCCGGTCATCACCATCGCCGACATGGTACGTGCGCAGGCCCTATTGCTGAACCATCTGGGCATAGACATATTGGAAGCCGTAGTTGGCGGGTCGATGGGCGGGATGCAGGCATTAAGCTGGGCCGCCTTATACCCCGACCGCGTGCGCTCTGCGGTTATCATTGCATCGACCGCGCGGCATTCGGCGCAGAATATCGCCTTTCACGAGGTTGGGCGTCAGGCGATTATGGCTGACCCAAGCTGGAATAATGGCGCTTATTATGGGCATGAGGCGCCGACGGCTGGCCTTGCCGTCGCCCGCATGGCGGCGCACATCACCTATCTGTCCGAAGCGGGCCTTACCGAAAAATTCGGTCGCCGTTTGCAAAATCGCGATGCCAAAAGCTTTGGCTTTGACGCCGATTTTCAAGTCGAGAGCTATTTGCGCCATCAGGGCCTGAGCTTTGTCGACCGGTTTGATGCCAACAGCTATCTCTACATCACCCGTGCGATGGACTATTTCGACTTGGCCGAGCCGCATGACGGCGTGCTAGCGAAAACTTTTGCGGGCACCAAAACGCGTTTCTGCCTGATCAGTTTTGACAGCGACTGGTTATATCCAACGGCGGAATCGCGGCGTATCGTGCATGCCCTGAACGCAGCGGGCGCGGCGGCCAGTTTTGTTGAACTATCGAGCCCCTTTGGCCATGACGCTTTCTTGTTGGAGGCACCCGAAATGAACCGCATCGTCGATGGCTTTTTGCGCGCAGGCGAAAGCCGGTGACAGCGCTGCGCCCCGACCTTGCGATTATCGCCCGCGAAGTAAGCGCCCACGCGCGCATCTTGGATGTTGGCTGCGGCGATGGCCTGTTGATGGCGGCATTGCGCGATACCAAAGATGCCGACGCACGCGGAATGGAGCTTGATGCCCGCGATGTTGCCACGGCGGTCGCGCGCGGGCTCTCGGTGGTTCAGGGCGACGCAGATACCGACTTGGCAGATTATCCCGATGGTAGCTTTGACTATGCGATTTTAAGCCAGACGTTGCAGACCACCAAAAGGCCTGATCTGGTGTTGGACCATCTGGTGCGGATCGGACGTCAGGCCTTTGTCTCCTTCCCCAATTTTGCGCAATGGCGCATTCGTTTTGCCCATATGTTTGGCGGGCGCATGCCCGTGACGGAGCAGCTTCCCCACCGCTGGTATGACACGCCCAACATCCACCATGTGACCATCGACGACTTTCGCAGTTTCCTCGACGAACGGAATATCAGGATAGAAGGTCAATGGTTTTTGTCGGGCGATAAACCGCGCGATGAACGACTTGCCAATCTGTTGGCGGAACATGCAGTATTCCTGCTGCGACGCGATTAGGCGGCGTCGGAATTTTGACATGCGCCTGTCAGGCAACTGTCGGTTGGTGATAATATACTGATTTTATGTAATTCTTCAAAAACTGGCACAGCAATTGCAAAACCCCTTTCGTTCGCGCCCCCAGGCGTGATGCAACGACGAAAGGAACGGCCATGCCGGCTTTGGATAACATATTCGGAATTCATGCCACCGCGCTGAAGCTGCGCGAGCAACGCATGTCTATTCTCGGCTCGAACATCGCCAACGCATCGACGCCGGGATATAAAGCGCGCGACATCGAATTTTCCTCGGCGCTCAAGCTCGCCGAAAATGGCCAGTCGACCGAAAGCGCGATGCGCTATCGCGTGCCGCTTCAGGCATCGCTGGATGGCAACACCGTTGAAATGGCGACAGAGCAAACCGCCTTTGCCGAAAACGCGCTGGCCTATCGTTCAAGCCTGTCATTTCTGCAGGGCCGTATCGGCACCCTTACCCGCGCGCTGAAAGGCGAATGAACATGGCCGACGGTCTTTCTATTTTTGACATTAGTGGCCGCGCCATGGCGGCGCAGCTTATCCGCCTGAACACGTCGGCCACCAATCTTGCCAATGCAGGCACGGTATCGGGCAGCGAGGACAAGGCCTTTCGTGCGATGAAGCCTGTGTTCCGCACTGTCATGGGCGAAGCAGGTCAGGCGACCGTTCAGGTTGACCGCATCGACACCAGTAAGGCGACGCCCGTCAAGCGCAACGACCCCAATCATCCGTTGGCCGACCAAGATGGCAACGTCTGGGAAGCCGCCGTCGATAGCACCGCCGAAATGGTCGAGATGCTTGAGATATCCCGCCAATATCAAAATAATGTGCAGGTCCTTGCCACGGCAAAAGGCCTGATCAGCGAAACCTTACGCCTCGGCCAATGAAAGGCATGAATGATGACAAGCATAACCCCTGTTAACTCCAAAAACCTACCCGTCCTGTCAAAGGACATGGCCGAAAAGAAATTGGGCCAAACCGATTTCCTGCGGCTGATGACGACGCAGCTTAAGGAGCAAGATCCTTTCAGCCCCGTCGATAACCAAGCGATGGTTGCGCAAATGGCGCAATTTTCAAGCGTTGCAGGCATTTCGGAAATGAACGTCGCGCTGAAATCCATCGCTGAGCAAATGGGCGCGCAGACCGCATTACTTGCGGACATCAAAGCTGCGTCGACACTTAAAACTGCGGGAGCATAAGCATGTCATTTTACACCTCTTTGTCGGGCCTTAAGGGCGCACAAACCGATTTGTCGGTCATCTCCAACAACCTGGCCAATGTCGGTTCAACGGGCTTCAAAAAAAGCCGCGCCCAATTCAGCGACCTTTTTGCAAGATCGCCCACGCAAAGCACCAAAATGCACGCAGGGCAAGGCACCCGCCTGAACGCGGTGGTGCAGCAATTCACGCAAGGCACGCTGGAGGCAACCGACAAGACGCTTGATCTTGCCATTGCCGGCGAAGGATTTTTTGTAACACGCGGTGATCCGCCGCGCGAAGCTATCACCTACACACGCAATGGCGCGTTTCAGGTCAATGCCAATCGCCAGGTCGTCGACACGATTGGGTCGACGCTTCAATTGCTGCCTGTGGATGCCAGTGGAAATGTAACCTCGGCGACACTTGCCAGTGCGACCGATTTCGTTCTGCCTTCCGTTTCGACAACAGACGCCAGTGTTTCCTTGGTCAACGTATCTATCGGCATTGATGGGCTTGTAACCGCAACCTATTCCGATGGCTCCGACGAGATGCTTGGCAAGATTGCTATGGCAAGCTTCACCGCGCAAGAGGCGCTTCGCCCTATTGGCGACGCGCACTGGCAATCTACGGGTGAAAGCGGCCAGCCCGCGATTGAGTCCGCCACCAATGGGACCTTGGGCTCCGTCCGTTCCGGCGCGCTGGAACGCGCCAATGTCGACGTGACAGAGGAATTGGTCGCGCTGATTTCCGCGCAACGCAATTTTCAGGCCAATGCAAAGGCCATCGAAACCGCGTCGAACATGACTCAAGCCATTGTGTCTATTCGTTAAGGGCTGACCCATGGACCGTCTGATATATACCAGCCTTACCGCCATGCGCGGTTCGATGGCCCGTCAGACGGCCATTGCCAACAATCTGGCCAATGCCAACACTCCGGGGTTCCGCGCCGATCTGGCAGAGGCGCAAACCGTGTGGCTCGAAAGCCAGCAACTCAATACCCGCGCCTTTTCATCCGAAGAGGTGCAGGCAGCCGACATGAAAGCGGGCACCGTCGTCGCCACGGGCCGCGATTTGGACATCGCGCTGTCGGGTGACAGCATGCTGGCGGTGCAAGCTGAAAATGGCGAGATTGGGTATACGCGGCGGGGTGACCTGATGTTGTCCTCCACGGGATTGCTGACCACGGGCGATGGTCGTCCGGTGCAGGGCGCGCAAGGTCCACTCACCTTGCCGCCGTCGGACGCCATCAACATTGACGATCAAGGCCGCGTCTGGATCGTGCCCGTAGGTGGCGATGCAACACAGCCGCAGCAATTGGATCAATTATTGCTGGTTAGCCCGGCTGGTTCCGACGTGGTCAAGGGCGTCGACGGGCTATTTCGTGTGCGTGGCGGCGGCACTTTGCCTGCCGACCCCGATGCGCGTGTCGTCACGCGAAGCCTTGAAAGTTCAAACGTCAGTGCGACCGAAGCTTTGGTCGAAATGATTGAGGCCAGCCGGTCGTGGGACACGCAATTGAAAATGCTGAACGACGCACGCGACATGGATGCGGCGACCGCCGACCTCATGTCGCTTACACAATAAGCCTGCCAAAAAGGATGAAGTCTGATGTCTAATGGAGCACTCCACGTCGCCCGCACTGGCCTTGATGCGCAGAATATGCGGATGCAGGTCATCGCCAACAATCTGGCCAACGTGAACACCGTTGGTTTCAAGCGCGACCGCGCGAGTTTTGAAACCCTGGCCTATCAGGCCATGACGGTGGCGGGTGCCGCGTCTTCGGCGGAAAACAAATATGCCATTGGCACCAATCTTGGCACCGGCGTTCAAATTAACGGCACCGCACGTATCGATACGCAAGGGACGCTGACCAATACGGGCAACAGCCTTGATCTCGCGATCGAAGGCGCTGGCTATTTTCAGGTGCAAATGCCCGATGGCCGAAACGCGTTTACCCGGGCCGGGGACTTTAACCTGTCCGCCGAAGGCACATTGGTCACCAGTGACGGTATGCCTGTGCAGCCGCAAATCCAAATCCCGCAAGACGCAACCGCCGTATCGGTTGGCGCCGATGGCACCATTTCCGTGCAAGTGGCGGGTCAGTCAGAACAGACCCAGGTCGGACGGCTTGAACTTGCGCGGTTCGCAAATGCGGCAGGGCTGCAATCTGTTGGCAACAATCTGTTGCTCGAAACCCCTGCGTCAGGTGCACCACAAATTGGCGCAGCCGGCGAAGAAGGTCGCGGCGGCCTGCGTTCTGGCGCGCTGGAATCCAGCAACGTCAATGTCGTCGAAGAATTGGTCGACATGATCGAAACCCAGCGCGCCTATGAGGTCAATTCCAAGATGATCCAAGCGACAGATGAGATGATGCGCAATGCCACGCAGACTCTATAAACTTATTCTGCTGTCCTTGCTTGCGTTCCCCGTCGGCGCGCAGGCCAAAAAGGATAAGTCCGCCAATCCGGATTACGGCCCGAGTTTGCCCATCGCGCCACCGCCTGCGTCCGCCAATGGTGCGATATTCCAGATCGGGCATTATAGCCCGCTCACATCCGGCGCACGGGCCAGCCGGGTAGGCGACATCATCACAATCAATTTGGTCGAGCGCACCAGCGCCTCAAAAAGCACCAGCGCGACCACTGGCCGCAATGGCAGTTTCGGCCTTAGTCCCCCGTTAAGCGGCCCATTGAACCTCATCAGTGCAGGCGATGTAAACATGAGCGGCGATCAGTCGTTTACCGGAAAGGGCGAAACTGCCCAGTCCAATGCCCTGTCCGGAGAATTGAGCGTGACCGTCGCGGCCGTCTATCCCAATGGCAATATGCTCGTGCAAGGCGAAAAGGCTTTGACGCTCAACCGGGGCGATGAAAAAGTCCAGTTCACCGGAATCGTGCGCGCCGCCGATATCAGCGTCGACAACCGCGTGCTCTCCACACGCGTTGCCGCTGCACGCATAGTTTACACCGGTAAGGGGGAGATTGCCCGTGCGAGCCAGCAAGGATGGCTGCAACGTTTCTTCACCAGGGTAAGCCCCTTCTGATGCGCGCGATCTTGCTTTGCCTTGCCTTGCTGTTCGCGCCCCCTGCTTATGCGGAGCGCATAAAGGATATTGGCCAGTTCCAGGGACTGCGCGCCAACCAGTTGACGGGCTATGGTGTTGTCGTTGGCCTTGCAGGTACCGGCGATGACAGCCTTGATTACGCCACCCAAGGGGTCAAAGGCGCCGTATCGCGCTTCGGCATCAGCCTTCCGGCTGGCATTAACCCCGCGCTTAAAAACGCAGCCGCCGTGATGATTACGGCAGAGCTTCCTCCCTTCGCTAAACCCGGGCAGCGGTTGGACATCACCGTGTCCGCCTTGGGTAAGGCCAAATCCTTGCGTGGCGGGACGCTTATCATGGCACCGCTCTATGGCGCGGATGGCGAGATTTACGCCATGGCGCAGGGCAATCTGGTCGTCGGCGGGCTCGGCGTCGATGCGGCGGACGGTTCACAGTTGTCGGTCAACATCCCGTCGGCTGGTCGGATCAGCGGCGGTGCGTCGGTGGAACGCGCCGTCGACACAGGCTTTGCGCAGTCCGAAAGCCTAACCTTCAATCTAACGCAATATGACATCAGCAATGCGGGTTTGGTCGCGGACGCGATCAACAAAAAATTGGGTGCAGATATGGCAGCAGCCGTCGATGGCGCATCAATCCGTATCAGCACACCAGTGGGCGGCGAAGCGCGCATTCGTTTGATGGGCTTAATCGAAAATATCGAGATCAAACGTGCAGCGCCGCCTGCGCGCGTTATCGTCAATGCGCGAACTGGCACCGTCGTCATCAACGGTGCGGTTCGTGTTGGCCCTGCCGCCGTCACCCATGGCAAATTGACTGTCCGTGTCGACGAAAACCCGATGGTGGTGCAACCTGCGCCGTTCAGCGCTGGCCAGACCACCATTGAACAATCCAGCACCATTACCGTCGAAGAAACCCGAAATCCCGCATTCCTATGGGAAAAGGGTGCCTCGCTTTCCGAAATAGTTAAAGCCATCAACCGGCTAAATATTTCACCCGGCGATCTGGTCGCTATATTGGAGGCCTTGTCACAGGCAGGCGCGTTGAGCGCGGAGCTGGTGGTCATATGATGACGCTTAAACCGATAAGCGCACCGGCTACCGCCGCGCCAAAGCCTGACCCAGAATTGCGCAAGGCTGCCGAAGCTTTCGAGGCCGTCATGCTGCGGCAGATGATGGCGAGCATGCGCAAGGCAAAGCTTGGCGACGACATCATGGGTTCAAGCGCCACCGACAATTTCCGTGAAATGGCCGACGCGCGCGTGGCCGACAGCATATCCGCATTGCGGCAGTTCGGCATTGCCGACCTGGTAGAAAAACAACTTAAAGGTTCAAGATGAGCGACTTGCTCGCCATCGGTGCATCGGGCGTGAAGGCATATGGCCGCGCGCTGTCGGTTGTGGGCGATAACATCGCCAATGCCCAAACCGATGGCTATGTCCGGCGCACGGTTCGGCTGGAGGAAGCTCCTGCCGCAGGCGACGTCGTTCTGTCGCGCAACAGTATCCGCCCGGGTGGGGTCAGCGCCGCTGGCGTCACACGCGAGCTGGACCAATGGTTGGTGGATGACGCGCGCACGGCCTCCGGCGAAGCCGCACGACAGTCGGCGCGTCTGAACTGGATATCTGCGACCGAAAACGCGCTTGGCAATGGCGGCAATGATATCGGCGCCACCGTAACCGAGATTTTTGCGACCGCTGATCAACTGAGCGCCAATCCGAATGATGCAACTTTGCGGCGTCAGTTTCTCAACAATGTCGATGAAAGCGCCAGCGCATTCCGGCGGACATCCAATGCATTGGGTTCCGCCGCAAATGGTGTTGCTATGGAAGCGCGCAGCGCAGTGGAGCAATTGAACACCGACTTATCAGCGATTTCCCGCGTCAATGACGGCTTGCGCCGCGCACGCGCCGGGTCAACCAATGAAGCGACCTTGCTTGACGAACGGGATCGCCTTGTCGGCAACATCGCAACCGCGATAGACATTGATGTCAGTTATGACGCGAACAACGCTGCCATTATCCGCACCCCGGCTGGCGATTCATTGGTCGAAGGTGATAGCGTCGCCACCGTGACGCTTGGCGTGTCCGCAGGCGGCCTTTTGTCGTTCGGCGTTGCGCCTACAACTTCACTTGCGCCCGCGTCGGGTCGACTGGCCGGCCTTGCCGATGGCGCAGCACATATATCCACCCAACGTGCGGCACTGGATGCGCTTGCGGCACAATTAAGCACTACGCTCAATAGCGCACATCAGGCAGGCGTCGATGCCAATGCTTCTGCTGGAAAGCCATTGTTGAATTTCAATGGCTCTGCCGCCGAGTTGACCGCAACTGCGCTTGCCATAGCAGAAGTTGCGACTGCAAACGCAGCGGGCAACAACGGCAATATTCTGGCCTTCAACGCCGTCCGCACGAGCAGCGGCATTGAACAGGATATCAGCGCCTTCATCACGCAGCAGGCGCAGATAACATCCGCAGTCCGCGCGCAAGAGGCCGCGGCCAGTGGGCGGCGCGACGGCGCATTTGCCGCACGCGACGCCGTTGGCGCAGTCGACCTCGACCGCGAAGCTGCGGATCTGTTGCGGTTTCAGCAGGCCTATGAAGCTGCCGCCCGCACGATTCAGGTCGCGCGGGAAACCATGCAGACCATGCTCAACATCTTCTGAAAGCCCATGCGATGATTAACGGAACCGGAAGCCGCATGACGCAGGAAGCCACACGCCAAGCGCGTCTGGCGACGCAAATTGCGGCAAAGCAAACGCAAATATCCACCGGTAAGCGTCTTCAGCGCGCATCGGATGATCCAACGGCGACAGCGCGTATTGCGGACCTGAGCCGCATGCAAACCAATGACAGCGCGCGCGCGCGAAATATTAGCTTGGGGATCAGCATGACGGCGCAAGCCGACGGGCAGTTGCGCAATATGTCCCACCTTCTGGCGCGTACGCGGGAGTTGACCATTTCGGGCGCAAGCGTCGGCCTTACCCCGTCTGACCGCGCAACCATATCACTCGAAGTACGCGCCATGGCGGACGAAATTGATGCCATGGCATCCGTAAATTCCCCCACAGGCGAGGCGCTGTTCGCAAATAACAATGCGAACCCAATCCGTTTTGACGACACCATCGCCTTCGCGCCAGTGCCCGCACGTCAGGACATTTTTGAAACGGGCGGCATTGCGATTACGCAAATCATGCGGGATGCTGCCTCTGCTATCGCGGCAGGCGACCTGCCGTTAATAGGCGCGGCGTTAACGGCGCTGAACGGGGCAGTAAATCATGCCGCCGATGCGCAGGCGGAAATCGGTGTTAATGCAGCGCGGCTCGACAGGTTGCAGGAATTTTCCACACAGCGCGCAATCACGCTCAGCGAGGAGCTTTCTAAGCTTGCCGATACGGATTTGAGCGCAGCTATTTCGGAACTTAAAGCAATGACATTAACGCTTGAGGCTGCACAGGGTGCTTTTGCGCGCATTAACCGCCGCACTTTAATGGATTTTCTTGCTTAGGGTCAGAACCACTTAAATCCACCTTCGCGGTTTGAGGCCATTTTGACGCCGCGAAAGTGAATTTAAGTGGTCCTGACCCTAAAAACAGGCGCAATAATCGCCGGACCCAGCCGTTTAACCAGCGGACAGTTCCACGCAGAGGCCAGATTTTCCATGTTAGCCATTATCGGTATCGTTGTTTTGCTTGTCATGGTGTTTGGCGGCTTTGCGATTACCGGCGGCAATCTGGTACCCGTGATGAAAGCCTTGCCAGCCGAAATGCTCATCATCGGCGGCGCCTGTGCTGGCGCATTAATCATCGGCAACTCGGTCAACGACCTAAAGTCGCTTTGGGGCAGCCTGCAGAAGGTGTTTAAAGGCCCGCAATATGGAAAGCAGGATTATCTGGACTGCATCTTCCTGATCGCCAAGTTGATGAAAATGATGAAAATCGACGGCCCGGTTGCAATTGAATCGCATATCGAAGATCCCGACAATTCTGCAATCTTCAGCGAATATCCAAAATTGCTAAAGGATAAGACGCTCATTCACTTAATCTGCGACACCTTGCGGCTTGTCGTGGTGTCCTCCGGCACGCTTGACCCGCATGCCGTCGAAGAAGTGATGGATAACGCCATCAAGAACCATCATCACCATTGTATCAAGCCCGCAGACGGCTTGCAGGGCCTTGCCGATGCGCTTCCTGCGCTGGGTATTGTGGCGGCGGTGTTGGGCGTGGTGAAAACCATGGGCTCGATCGACAAGCCGCCTGCGATCCTTGGCGCTATGATCGGATCAGCTTTGGTTGGCACATTCTTGGGCGTGCTGCTGGCATATGGTCTGGTCGGCCCCTTTGCCAACCGCGCGCGCCAAGTCATTGAGGGCGATGCCGCCATTTACCATGTCGTCAAACAAATGATCATTGCCTCTCTGCACGGCCATCCGCAGCCATTGGTCATCGAGGCGGCACGTTCGGGTATCGAGCATTCCAACCAACCCAGCTTTGCTGAGGTCTTTGACGGGATGCGAGGCCGGTAATGCCTAAGCCAATTGCGCCGGTCCGTCCGGTCATTGTCAAGAAAATCTATGAAGCGCCGCATTCTGCGCATCATGGCGGCGCATGGAAGGTTGCTTATGCCGACTTTGTCACGGCGATGATGGCATTCTTCCTTTTAATGTGGCTTTTAGGCGCAACGACGGAAAAACAACGCAAGGCGTTGGCAGACTATTTCGCGCCGACATTGGTTGCGAGCAAACAGGATGCGGCCGGTTCTACGAGCTTTTTTGGCGGCGAGTCGATTACTTCGGTTGACAATTTTCCAAATCGCGCCGGCCAGACAGGTACGCGCAGCATCACAATCCCTAGAGAAGCGACGGGTGGTCCAAAAGAAGCAGCGGGACTTGGACAGGATAAAGCCAATTTCCAACAGGTCCGCGAAAAACTGGCGAAGAAGGTGAATTCAGACAAATCGATGAAGCGATTTGCCCGAAGCGTTCGCATTACCGAAACGCGCGAAGGCATGCGGATCGACCTGATCGACGACGCCAATTTTGCCATGTTCATATCCGGAACCGACATCTTGACCCCCGATGCCGTTAATCTTTTGACTCAAGTCGCCGATACCCTGCGCGGTCTGCCGAACGGCCTGATCATCCGGGGGCATACCGATGCGAAACCTGTGTCCGCACGCTTAGGCACCAACAACTGGCAAATATCTTCCGCCCGCGCAGAAGCAACCAGAGCCCATTTGGTCCGGTCAGGTATTCCCGATTCGCAATTCTTGCGCATTGAAGGCGTAGCAGACCGGGAACCCTATTTTAGAGACAATCCCGACGATTCGCGAAACCGGCGCATGTCCCTCACGCTTGGCTGGCGGACGGTCTCAGATGGCAGATAGCATCCCAAATTGGATGTAACATTTTGTAACATAAATCAATCGGATAACAACTGCATTCCATATCGGAACGGAATCGAATTTCTGCGCAGTTTGTTAACCTTCTGTTTACTTTCTTATCTAATTTAGATCCCAACGCCTTATTTTGCTGGGAAAATTAATGAGCTCAAATATCTGTGCCGCCGAGACGGCAGCCGCAAAGCCGATCGCGATCGAAGAATATTTGATTGGTGATAGCGCGCCAATGCTTCTGTTGCGTAACATGGTTCGACGCGTGGCAAACTCCTCGGCCTCCGTCATGATCTGCGGCGCGTCCGGTTCGGGCAAAGAGGTCGTCGCGCGTGCCATTCATGTAGCCGGCCTGCGCGCGTCCAAACCTTATGTCGCGTTGAACTGTGGCGCTATTCCGGCGGAATTGATTGAATCCGAATTATTTGGACATGAACGCGGCGCGTTTACGGGCGCACAAGCGCGCCGCACCGGCCATTTCGAAAATGCCCATAAGGGCACGCTGTTTTTGGACGAGATTGGCGACATGCGTTTCGACATGCAGGTTAAACTTCTGCGCGTTCTTGAAGATGGTTTGGTGTCGCGCGTGGGCGGCAACAGTGCGTTGCCTGTTGATGTCCGCATCATTTCTGCGACGCATCAAAATCTTGAACAGGCCATTACAAACGGACGTTTCCGGCAGGATTTATATTTCCGCTTGGGCGTCGTCCTGCTGCATGTGCCGACGCTCGCCGAACGTGTCGAGGACATACCCCAATTGATTGCCCATTTTCAGCGCGGCAAAAATAGCGCTGACAATTGCCATTTTGACCATTCCGCAATTGCGCAACTGCAGGCGCATGATTGGCCCGGCAATGTCCGCGAACTGCGCAATATTGTTGAGCGCGCGAATGTGTTGTTCCATGGCGAGACGATTGACGCCTTTGGTGTTGACCAATTGCTTGGTCGCATGGCACCCCGGATGAACGTAGCACCACGCGCCGCAACATTGCCCGACCCTATCCCGACCAAGCCGCAAACATGGGACGCGCCCATCGACCTCAAGGCGCAAATTGAGGGGATTGAGCTGGAGCGGATTCAAATCGCCCTTGGCCGCGCCGATGGCGTCATATCCGAGGCCGCGCGCTTGTTAACGCTAAAGCGCACCACCCTGATTGAGAAAATGCGCAAATACGGCGTCGACCGCGTCGTGCTTCAGTAGGGTCAGGCATTGCCGAAACGATAATGCCTGTTGCGCCTGCCTACACGCTTTGCTAGGGGCCGCCTCCTACCTGTCTAGGCGCGTGCGGCCATGGCGGAATTGGTAGACGCGCAACGTTGAGGTCGTTGTGGGCGAAAGCCCGTGGAAGTTCGAGTCTTCTTGGCCGCACCATTTTTTATGTTTCTCAGTATCCTACAAACAGTTTGGTGCAGAGGGTTTACTGTACGCCGTGCCGAAACAGCGACCAACGGTTGACGGAGCATTGTCGGTGTCGGCTTCCGCTAACGTTTCAGGCGTGCGTTAAGCGCTTTGCATTTTGCAAAAGCTGCCATTCTTTCAACTTACAATTTGTGGCTGCCGACGACTGCTTCTGCGGACTAGTTTACCGGGTGCCGGTGGCTGCAATGTTGTGGGTTCCGGAATGGCGGCCATGAGCCCAAAAAGGCGGTAAGCGGCCCTTCGTGCAATTTCCCTTATTTGACCGCTCAGTCTTACGATTCCGAAATTCCGTCAACGTTGATACGGCGACCTTATGGAGACTTTCCTTCATCGCTCCCCACGCCTCTCTCTAGAAACGCGCCTGAATGGAGGTCCCGGGCGAGTTCGCGACAAAACACTGGACTAGCTTCTCAAGCCAGTGACGCGAGAACGCGTCGAGACGTGGTCCTACGTCCGCCAACACCACTGTATGATAATCGGCGAGCCATTGCCTCTCGGCAGGCAACAACATGGAAAAATCGACCAGCTTCGGATCAATCGGCAAGCGAGAGATAGTTGCGAATGCTAGAAAACCGCCATGATCCGCCGGAACCACGAGCATGTGGCTTTCGATCCTCATTCCGAAATCCCCCGCTGCATAGAAGCCCGGTTCATTCGACATTATAACACCTGCTTCGATTGGAACCGCGCTGAGCGGCGACGGATCGCGGCTAATGGTTGGTCCTTCGTGAATATTCAGGAAGTTTCCAACGCCATGTCCTGTTCCATGGCCAAAATCCAGTCCCTGATTCCACAGGGGATGCCGAGCCGTCGCGTAGAGATGACATCCCGTCATCCCCATTGGAAAGCAACTCGTCGTCAACGCGATAAAGCCGCGCATCACAAGCGTATGGGTCTCGACATGCACTCGGGACGGCGCTCCAAGCGCAAGTGTGACGGTATTGTCGGTCGTTCCACCGAAATATTGGCCGCCGGAGTCGAGCCAATAAATTGGATGATCCGACAGCTTTCGAGAGCCGGCGCGTTTCGGCACATAGTGGGCCTGCGCTCCGCTAAGGCCGGCCGCCGACATTGCGGGCATGGACGGTCCGACATAGAGTGGATTCTCCCGGCGATAACTCTCGATGCACATCGCCACGTCGAATTCGTTGGCTGACGCGAATTTACCGGTCGCAAGCTCAGCCATGAGGCGAATAACCGCCACGGCGTCCTCGATATGCGCTCTACGTGCGCCTTCAATTTCAACGCTGTTCTTCACCCAGCGCAACCGAGCGACCAATTCGCTATCGCGCAGGCGCGATTGATGTGGAACGGCATCGCCAAGAATCGCCGGAGTTGTCCTGAGGTTAGCGGCAACCGGGCCGTCTGCTTCGCAACTGGCCAATCGTTCCGGCAGCCGCGATGGACGGCAGATCGAGACATGATCAGGAAGAGCGGTTCTCAACTCGGAATCTACGCGTTCTTCGTCGACAAACCATTCCGCAGTTCCATCAGCATAAACGAGGAGCCGGCTCCTTGCGGCAGGGACTATGTGCCACTCGCCCGCATCTACAACGACTGACTCCCGGGAGCCGCGTACATTGAGCAGCCATGACACGTCCTCTGGGTCGGCGACGAGCAGACCTGCCCAGGCCTCGATCTTGAGATCATGTGCGACCCTGTCGAGCTTGGCTTCACGCGAAGTGCCTGCAAAGCGGGTAGGATAGTCCTGAATATCGGGATCAAAACGGGGCGGGCGCGCCGCACACCACAGATCGTCAATCGGATGTTTATCGACGAATTTCGCTCGAACGCCCGCGCGGGCGCATTGGTCAAACCACTGGCGCGAGTCGAGGATTGAATGGAGCCGTCGGTCGATATGAAGCTGTTCGCCTGCTTGGAGATGGTTCTGCAACCAATTGCGACGCTGATCCCATCCGACCGGATGGACTTCAAACGCGGAGCCATTTGTTTCGTCGAGCCCTTGATTAAAATAGCGACCGTCAAGGAAAAGGGCCGCCTTACTCGGCGTAACAATTGCAATTCCGGTCGAACCTGTAAAGCCGCTGAGCCATTCAAGTCGTCGCTCGGACGGCGGCGCGAACTCGCTTAGAAAGATATCTGTGGACGGGACGACAATCCCGTCACAACCCTCTGTACGCAACCAAATTTGAAGATTTTTCAATGGTGTCATAAAGCATTCTCTCGGTGATTGGCGCCCAGTAAATGGTCCTATATTCGCGGGACAGTGCCCTATCGTTGAACAACTAAGTGGCCGGTTGCCAAAAAGGTTCGTCTTTTTTTCACAAGATCCGTGTCGTCAAAATCCAAAATATCGACAAACCCAACCGAACGTTGATAGCCTTTCTCGCCAACGCCTTCAAAGCGACCCATTGCGAGTAGGCGGCGTCCCAGCGGCAGTATCTGCTCGATTTTGTGGATGCCCCTAATCAAGCGCTGTTCACGAAAAAATTTCAATGGCCGCCTTATCCGCAAAGACTGCGTCGGCTCGCTCATAGCAAGCGTCGGCCGCGAAAAGCATGAGAACTGAATCTAGGTCATTCGCATCGATTTGCTGATAATATTTTTCAACTACGGAACCAAGAAGCGCGTGAGTCATCCTTAGCGCCCTCTGAAACGAGCTTCGGCGAGTGAAGTCGCAAATCGAGTCGTCCTGACGCCTCCAACAGCCCGGCGGTGCATCACCAGACTGCGCGACTGCTTGAGAAAGATAGTCCATTGTCGAACGACGCCTTTGGTTAAAGTATGAGCACAAGAAAGCTAAGCTCGGATGCAAGCTGAGTCGCGATATCAGGCATCAAACATCTTCCCGGGATTCATGATGCCAATTGGATCAAGCGCGCGCTTGATGGTGGCCATCACGTCCACTGCATCGCCATGTTCCTCGCGCAGCAGTTGTTTTTTGTGCAAGCCAATACCGTGTTCTCCTGTGCAGGTTCCGCCGCGAGCGATGGCTTCACGGGCGACAGCGAGCGAAAGCGCCTCTGCCCGCGCGAGCTCTGCCGGATCGTTCGCGTCATGCAGTACCAGCATATGAAAATTGCCATCGCCGACATGGCCGACGATCGGTGTAAGCAGCCCGCTGTCTTGCGCCAGCGCCTGACAGGCGTCGATACAGTCGGCAAGACGTGAAATCGGGACGCAGGCATCGGTGGCAAAACTCTCCTTGCCTGGTGCCAGCGCGCGCGCTGCCCAATAGCCATTGTGCCGCGCTGTCCATAGCGCCGTCCGATCCTCGGTTGCCGTTGCCCAGCGAAACGGCAAAGCATCAAACTCGCGCACAATCGCCTCGACCTGCGCAACCTGATCGGCAACGCTTGCCGGGCTGCCATGGAACTCCAGGAACAGACTTGCACGCTCGCTATAATCGGACAATTTGGAATAGGCGATACACGCCTTCATCTGGAGTGCGTCGAGCAGCTCGATACGAGCCAGCGGAATGCCCAATTGCAGGATAATCTGCACCGCGGCGGTGGCATGCGACAGTTCCTGAAACTGCACGCTGGCAGCTGCAATGGTTTCGGGAATGCCGAACAACCGCAGTTGCACCTCGGTGATGATCCCAAGCGTGCCTTCGCTCCCCACATAAAGGCGGGTGAGGTCATAACCTGCCGACGATTTTCGGGCCCGCCCCCCCGTTTTGATCACTGTGGCTTGCGCCGTCACCACGGTCAAACCAAGCGCAACGTCGCGCATGGTGCCATAGCGGACGGCATTCGTGCCTGATGCGCGGGTGGCCGCCATGCCGCCCAGCGTAGCATTGGCGCCAGGGTCCAGAGGGAAGAAGAGCCCCTGTCCCTTGATTTCTGCGTTGAGCTGTTCACGGGTTACGCCTGCTTCCACGCGGCAATCAAGATCATCCGCGCTGACAGTCAGCACCTTGTCCATACGTGAAAGGTCAATGCATAGGCCGCCGTGGATCGCTTCAACCTGGCCTTCTAGAGATGTGCCGACACCGAATGGAATGACGGGTAAGCGATGGTTGGCACAATGATGGACCGCCAGCGCCACATCCTCAGTGCTCTCGGCATAAAGTACGGCATCGGGCGCATGGTTGCCACGAAAGCCTTCGCCACCGCCATGCTGCTGCCGGATCGCCGCCGTTTCCACATAGCGGTCGCCGAACAGCGTTCGCAAATGTGCCAAGCCCATATTCATGATCCGGCATCACTTGCGTTGGCCAAATATGCGCGCGGATCAAGCTTGCGTAAGACGCTGTCAATGCCCTCACGGTTGAAGCCCTTATAGCCATCATTGCGCTCAATGTTTTCCAGATGCGTGACTATGGATCCTTCAAGCCGCAACCGTTCTGCTTCATCCGCCCCGATATGCCCACCCGCCTCCAGCCGATCGACCCGTGCGGGATCGACTGCGCACCAGTCTCCTTCGGTCAGCGCCTGGTAGAGATGCGGCCAGTCGGTAAACGGGGCCATCATGCTGATGTTCTGCTGCACCAACTGACCGTGCAAAAGGACGTGATCGTAAAGGGCCGCCACATGGTTGAGGCCAGCTTCCAATATGGACTCGCCCAGCAGCTCGGTCAGCAGTCCGGCGCGCCGATGCTTGGGCAGCTCTGGTAAAATTTCGTGCGCAAAGTCGACCGTCAATTCATGCGGTGCCAAATCGACATCGGCAAAGATGGTGGAACCAATCACAGGCTGCTCAAGCACCTGGCTGCCCCATCCCGCCAGTTCGCCCGCATAGAGCATTTCGCGCCGTTCATAGCCCAGCTTTTCGAAGATTCGAATGGAGTGCCGGTAATGCGCGCGCGACCCGTCGTAGGTGTGATGATCAATGTTGCACCAGCCAATTCCGATGGCATCTTGCCGCGCCTTTTGCACCCGCCCGGTGGGGCAGCGTGTCATCCAAAAGTCGCGTTCTGCCCTCAGCCATAAATCGCAGGCCCAGTTCGGGCCGATGTCCGCGACCGCTGCATCAACCAGTGCCTCGGTATGCATGAGGCCCTGCGCAACCGTATCGAACTGACGCCGCCGCGCCTTGAATGCCTGCAGGTGCAGGCGCGCTGAACGAATGGTGGCGGCGGCGACAGCGGGAACATCATAACCGGCGTGACCATTGCGTTCGAGCACGCCGACACGGACTGCATCATTTGCAATGATTGCCCTGCGCAATGGGCCATGGAGGTCGCCTTCAATGATCGCGCTGATATTGTTCGCCGCCAGAAAGTCTTCCACTGCCTCTACGCGCAGCCAGACGGTCTCGGGCCCGCGTGCAACAATCGCGGGAAATAGACCGCTCATGTTCTTCCAGACATTGTCCGCCACTACTGACCATCCAGCGGCGCTGAACTGTTCAAGCTCCGTTGTGTTGCTTATGTCGATATGATCAACGATATCGTGAAGGCGCACTCCTGCCGCTTCCAGCAAGCGGCTATGCAATGCGGTCAGCGCCGGCGAGCGCGTACAAGCATCAGCAAGCCATCCAGAAAGTGCCGCTGCAGCTTCGGGCTGCCGTTCCCAACGATAGTCCTTTTGCATATCACCCTCCTTTGGTGCGTTGCGTCCGCGCGTCGTCGATACGGCTACGGGCGATGAGTTTTGCGATCTCTACTGTCGAAAGGCCTTTATCTTGCGACTGCTCGAGCACTTGGCGGGCAGTCACTTCTACCGCTGCCAGAAAAGGCTGCGGATCAACCTTCATGATATTGCGACAGGCACCTAAAATCACAGCGCCACTTGAAGCCAAAAAATCGGGCACATAGCCTATGTCGCGGGCTGCCAGTTGATCGGCAACAGAGGCATCACCCAACTGATTATTGGCGCCGCCACAGACCGCCCAGGCCTTCAATCCTGCAACAACCTCTGGAGTCAGCACGCCGCCAATGGCGCAGGGTGAGACAATATCCACGTCCTGCATCAACACAGAGTCTGCGGGCACTGCCTCGCCGCCGATGTCTGCAGCAAGCTTGGCTGCGCGCACCGCATCGACATCGGCGACCCTTATGTGAGCACCATGCGCCGCCATGGCCCGCGCCACACTCTCCCCAATAAGTCCTGCGCCCTGCACAGCAATCTTGAGGCTTGCCAAATCCGTGATACCGCGCAGCGCGGCGCAGGCGCGGATGCCATTGACAACGGACACGCCGGTTGCCGCGCCAAGGTCTTCACCAGAGAGATCGCAAAACGAGGTCTTCTCTGCGACATGAGTAAGGTCTTCAAAGCTGGTGCCCAAATCCCCAGCGCAGTGGTAAAGCCCACCAAGTTCCTGAACATATGCGCCCAACGCCCGGAATGCATCGGCGCGATTCATCCCGGGATGATCAATCACAACGGTTTTGCCACCGCCTGCATCGAGCCCCGCAATGGCGCATTTCAAGGTCATGGCTTGCGACAGTTTGGCAACGTCCGTGAGCGCCAGTTCGAAGCTCTCATAGGGCTGAGAGCGAATACCGCCACAGGCCGGTCCCAGCGTCACATCATCAAGGGCTATGATCGCTTTCAAACCGCTGCGCGTATCATTGAGCATCAAGATGCGATGCGCGCCCTGCGCGGCCATGGCGTCAAAAACATCGTTCACTTGAGTGTCTCCATCAGTCGCATCAGAAGAAGCGTGCGCGGAACAATGCTGGATATGTACAGCCGCTCTTCCAGGGTGTGCCCGCCATCGCCATCGACCCCCAGACCATCCAGCGTCGGCGCGAAGGCGGCGGTGAAATTTCCGTCGCTGCCGCCGCCCGTCTTCAGGTCTTGCAAGTCAAAGCCGATGTCGGCGGCCAGTTTCCTTGCATGCTCGAACAGCGCTGCGATACCGGGCGTCTTTTCATAGCCCGGCCGATTGATGCCGCCTTCGATCGTCAGGCGCACCTTGGGATTGTGCGGCTGGAGACCGCGAATCCGCGCCAGTATCTCCTCACCGATGGCGGGGCTGGGAAAGCGCACATCGAAATGCACTTGCGCCATATCGGGAACGACATTGATGCGGGTGCCACCGGTCACCAGGCCGACATTCACGGTCAGGTCGCGGGCATAGTCCGTCATCGCCTCCAGCGCCAAAATCTGATGCGCGATTTCGCGGATCGCATTCTGCCCGAGATGATGTTCCACCCCGGCATGGGCCGCCTCGCCATGCGCGGTGATTGTGAAATCGGCCATGCCCTTGCGTGCCGTCACGATCTTGCCGCCTGATCGCGCCGGTTCGGTAACCAGGACATATTTGGCCCGCTGTGCTTCGCGTTCGATATGTTCGCGCGAAGTCCCGCTGCCGACTTCCTCGTCGCTTACCAGAAGATGGCGGACCGGCAAGTTGGTCTTGCGGCCCTCACGCGCCAGTTGGCGCAGCGCGGCAAGCGCCAGATAGGTGCCGCCCTTCATGTCTTCGGCGCCCGGCCCATAGGCCCGGTCGCCTTCGATGCGAAACGGCAGGGGACCCGCCAGCGTTCCCATCGGGTGGACGGTATCCATGTGGCTGAGCAGCAGGATACCGGGACCCTGCACGGCTTCCGGCGGGCAGTGCCGGTTGTCGGTGACCAGCAGATGTTCGCCAAAGCCGTCACGGCCCGGGATGCGTTCGACCAGCGCCCCGATTGCTTCATAATCCGCAGTCACCTTGTCGGCCATGCGCGCCAAGGCGGCTACATCATCGGACGGGCTTTCAATTTCGATCCACTGACGGATCCCGTCAAGAATCTCATCGGTTGAGAGGTTGGGTAAAACCATTTTCACTCCTTCAACGCGGCATAATGACGCGAGCAATAAACAAAACTGAGGGACGCAAGAAAAAGCGCAACGGCTGCAACAGTCACCGCCGCAGTCATCAGTTGACCACCGCTTTTGTCGAGCGTGTCGGACAGCAATCCTGTTATCGGCTGCGCCACCGCCGTCATGCCAAAATTGCCCATGATGACGAGCGCTATCAGGCGCGCTCGTCCCTCAACCGGTGTCAATTCCTGCAATCCTGTGGGGAAGCTCATCGCGCCAATGCTGAAACTGAAAAAAATCCCGCCGAGCACGCTAAAAAGTTGTAATGGCGCGGATACCAGCGGGACCACCAATACAAACAGCAAGCAGCCTCCAGCCGATATAAGGAGCAGCACAATCGGCTCGCGACCTGGCACGCGTCGCTTGAGCACTGCGGCAAGGCTCATCACCATGAGAAATGCCAAGCCCATGCCGCTGATCGTCGTCAGCGCCATCGCATTGGCCACATAGGCTTGGCTGGCACCCATTTGACGCATCGCCACTACGGGCAGGAAAGCCATCAGTGCAGTAATGGCAAGCACCAGCAACCCGACACCAACAGCATAGCTGCCAAAGCTATGCCAATGGACACGGAGATAGGGCAGAATTATCGCCTTTTCCGTTGTCGGGCTCACGTCTTGAACACGCCTGCGGATCGGCAACGCCAGTGCCGTAATGGCAAGCAGGGGACCAGGCACTGCTAGCAGTACAAGCGCAATGCGCCAGTCTTCGAGAGAGGCCAGGTCTGTCGGCAACCAGGCACCAGCCGCCCCTGCATGCGTTGCAATCAAACCGACGACCGCAAAAACAGCACCTGAACCAACGCGGCCGAACAGAATAACCAGCGAATTGGCCAGCACGCGCGCCTGCCCTTTGAAGAGCTCAGAGATCACGGCATAGGTAATCGGCAACAGCCCGGCTTCGCCAATTCCTACCAATGCGCTCGCCAGGAAAAGCTGCGTGAAGGAGTCGGCAAGCGCACAGAGAAAAATCGCCAAGGCCCAGACCAATAGCGAAGCCGCAATCACCAATCGACGATCAAGACGGTCGGCGGCCCACGCAATGGGATAGGTGGCGATCGCTGCCAGCAGTGCGAAGCTGAAACCCTGCACCAATCCGATCTGAAAGTCCGACATGTCGAGGCTGCGCCGCATGTCCTCGGTCAGCAGCGTCATCAATGGCCGATCCATATAGGTATAAAGCCCCATGAGCAGCAAGAGCAGCAAGGTTACCCATGCTGCCAACGAGGCCCATGCGGAGGGCGAACGAGGCGCATCCACCTTCACAGATATCGCTCCTCAAAATGCGCCTTCAGCGCGCTCGACGACAAAGGCTTTCCTGTGATGCGTGCGACAAGATCGCCGGTGGAAAATTGCGCGCCCGCAAGCCAGACATTGTCCTGCAGCCAGTTGGGATAGCCGCTCAAATCTCCGGCCATCGCGCGGGATTCATGATCCGGCGTTGCGACTTTATAGGCAGCTTTCAACTGTGCCGCGATCATGGCTCCCATCAAATAGGAGGGGAAATACCCAAACATCCCCTGGCACCAGTGAACGTCCTGCAAGGCACCGCCCCCGTGATCGCCGCGTGTATCGACATCGAGCAGCCGCGCCATGCGCTCGTCCCACCAGGCAGGAATATCATCGACACCAACATCGCCAGCAATCAGGGCTGGCTCGATTTCCGAGCGCAACAATACATGGGCGGGATAGGTGACTTCGTCAGCATCTACCCTGATTTTGCCGCGATTCACGCGCGTCATAAGCATCAACAGATTATCGGGCTCGAAGGCGGCCTGCGATCCAAACGCTTCAACCAGCAGCGGAGACAGCAGCCTCGCAAAAGCAGGCGTGAGCGCAAGCTGCTTCTCGAACGAGAGCGACTGGCCTTCATGCATTGACGTCGAACAGGCAACGCCAATGGGTTGCCCTCGCCAGGGCATCGGCAACCCTCCTTGATAGCGGGCATGACCCGTCTCATGGATAATACCAAGCAGAGAGGGAAGAAACTGATCCTCCCGATAGCGCGTTGTTATGCGTAAATCCTCGCTGGTGCCGCCGGAAAACGGATGCTGGCTGACATCTAGCCGCCCACGGTCAAAATCAAAGCCGAAGATTGTCATCGCGGCAATGCCGACCTTTTTCTGAGCATCGATGGAAAACGGACCGACGGGCCGAATGAAGGTCTCTTCAGCTTGTTTCGCAATAACGGCATCAATCATTTCCGGCAGCCATTCGACGACCGGAGCAAACAGCGCCTGCACATCCTTGAGCGTCAGGCCACGATCATATTCATCGAGCAAGGCATCGTAAGGTGACAGGCCCAGTGCATCGCCCAGTCGCTCGGCGCGCTCGCGTACACAGACCAGCAGCGGTTTCAGAGTTTTGGCAAAGGCGGCCCAATCATTCTGCCCCTTCGCCTTGACCCAAGCCTGATAAGCCGCGCTGATCGCTTCTGCCCTGCGCCGCAGCAGCGCCTCGGGCACTGCCGATGCAACCAGCCGCTGGCGGCTCATCAGCGCCAGATTGGCGGCCTCCTCCGGTGCGAGTTCCGCGTCATGGGCAGCGCGCAGTAGAGTTTCAAGCGCCGGGTCCATTTGCATCTTTTGAATAAGGGCTTCAAATTCGCCCTGAGCTTCGGCTCGTGCCTTGGCGCTGCCCGAGGGCATGTTGACCATCCGGTCCCAAGTCGCAATCGACTGGAGATGTTCTAGCCTGTAAATTGTGTCGTAGTGAGCTTTCAGATCAGCATAAGCGGTCATTGGATCAATCCGGTCGATATTGGGAAAAATAGATGCCGCCAGCAATTCCGGCGGGTACGACCGAACGATGATCCTCCTCCCGATGGATCACAAATTTCATGTCGAAATTCGGCCCACACAGGGGCTTCAGCCTTTCGGTCAATTGCGAGGGCAGCGTGACCATTGCGCACTCGTTCCACATTGCTTGAAACGTGCTTTCAGGCACCGGCACGCCTTTGGCGGGATAACGCGGCCGCATTGGCGATATCTCTTCATATTCACCGGTTGAGAGAAAAAGCCGAACCTTTGCATCCCCCGTTTTCATCGTCGCTTCAAACCCTTCCACATAGGAAAGCACCGAGCGGTTGTTGAACCAGATCGACGGGCTGATCGCAGCATAATGCTGAAAATTGGCGGGAGCCGTGAACATTGACGTAAGGCAGGTGAGCCCGCCGAGCGAGTGCCCTATCAATGTCTGATCTGCAGCATTGATCGGCCAGTGCTTTGCCACCAACGGCTTCACCTCTTCCTCAATCATGCGCAGATAGGCCGACTGGCCGCCGAAATCGTCGAGCGACCCCATGGCGCGCATCCAATGATCTTCCGCCAGCGATGAATCATGAGGCGGTGTCAGGTCGAAATTGCGCAGCGCCAGCGCCGTTTGCAAGCTATCGGTTGGGTAACCGATACCAACAACAACCGCATTTTGTGTTTCTGGCCAGCAGGCCTGGATGCGCAGCGTATCAACGGTAATGCCAAAATGCAGGTTGCCGTCCATCAGATAGACAACAGGCCAACCTGCGACAGGCGCATCCCCGGGCGGCACCGACACGAACAGCCAATAGTCCCTATTGCTGATGCTTGAAGTAAACTCAAGGCGTGCCGCATTCACTGCCATTTCAGTTGATGTCATTCTGCTTCTCCCCAAAGTGCTGGCGGTGGTGATTGAACAATTCCTAGGTGGAATTGCATCGCGTGGAGTCGGTCCCCAGCCAACAAAAGCGGACCGTCAAGGTCTGCCCAGCGCGCTTGCTGTGCGACCAGAAAAGCCGGTGCCATGCCGAGCGAAGTACCCAGCATGTTGCCGACCATGATTTCCATCCCTGCGGCGCGCGCCGCGCTTGCAAGGCGCAATGCTTCTGTAAGCCCGCCGCATTTATCGAGCTTGATGTTGATGACCTGATAGAAGGGCGCAATTGCTGCAAATGAGGCCATATCTGTCAGGCTTTCATCCGCCCCTACCGGGATTGGCGACTCAAGCCCGGCAAGATCGGCATCGCGCCCTGTCTCAAGCGGCTGCTCGATCAAGGTCACGCCTTCGGCTTCCAGACGCGGCAACAACTTTTCGAGCAGTGCGCGGTCCCATGCCTGATTGGCATCAACGATCAATTCGGCCTGCGGTGCGGCATCGCGCACGCATTTTACCCGATCAATATGTCGTGTCGCATCAAGCTTGATCTTGATCAGCGGAAAATCCTGCACGCGGCGCGCCCGCTCCGCAGTTTGCGCAAGCGAACCCAACCCGATGGTAAAGGCCGTCACCAGCGGCTTGAGGGGTGGCAGCCCGGCAAGGTCAGCAACGGCCCGGCCCGCTCGCTTGCTCGCCAAATCCCATAAGGCACAATCGAGTGCATTGCGCGCACCACCTTTGGGTAAAAGCGACTGCACATCATCAAAGGTCAAGCTATCGCTGAGCGCCGGACGTGCAGCCTCCAGCTGCACCATCATGCTTTCACCAGTTTCCCCGTCATAATCAACGCCGGCGGCCTCGCCGCGACCAACGCGGCCCTGACTGTCAGTCAGGGTCACCTCGACCAACTCCACATCAAACTCAACACCGCGCGCAATTTCAAACGGTTCGTTGAGCGGCCAACGGTGCGAGGCAATGTCGATCTTCATGGCACCAATTCAGCCAGACGATCGACCACAGCCTCAACACCAAAACGCAGCGGATCAAAGCAACGCGCATCATGGGATTTGGCCAACACTGTCAGGACTTCGCGGGCCTCGTCTTCAGATAGATGCGCCGTGTTGATAGCAATGCCGGCAAGGCGCACGTCCGGATTGGTCAGCTGTGCTGCTTCAATATTTCGGGCGATACCTTTGGCCAGATCTGGCAGTCGATAGCCAGGAACGCCATCAATCTCCTCGCGAGTCAGCGAATGGCAGTATATCAGCGCATCGGGCTGTGACCCGTGGATCAGCCCGAGTGTTACCCCGGCGTAGGCCGGGTGGAACAATGAACCTTGCCCTTCGATGACGTCCCAATGATCTGGATCAGCATCAGGTGACAAAACCTCTGCGGCGCCAGCAAGAAAATCGGAGACCACGGAATCCATTGGAATACCGCCGCCCGATATCATGATGCCCGTTTGACCTGTGGCCCGAAAATGGTGATCCCATCCGCGTCGCGCCATTTCCCGGGCAATCGACAAAGTCGCGTATTTCTTGCCGATGGCGCTATCTGCGCCTACTGCCAGCACCCTTTTGCCGCTGCGCCGAATTCCCGTTCCGACGGGCAGGTCTTGCGGCGGTGTGCGGACGTCAATCAGGGCAACGCCGCTCTTGCGCGCCGCGGCCACCAGCTCGGCGTTGCTGGATAACTTGCTATGCAGACCGCACACAATATCCAGACCCGCATTCGCCGCCTCGACCAAAGACGCCACCCAATGGCTCGGCAGTGCACCGCCCGGCGGAGCGGCGCCCACGACGACCGAGCGCGCCCCTTGAACAACAGCAGCTTCAGGGTCGAATTCTGGAAGACCCAAATCCACGGCCTGGGGCGATGTTCGCCACTGCCCAACAACACTATCGCGCGCCCAGTCACGAATGCCGCACGCGGTCTTCGCCGTCACCATATCATCCACATCGGCCAAGAAGAGCAGATAAGGCTTTTGCAGGACTACGGAGGTGATCTTTTCAGTCATAATGGCCAGCACCAATAAATCTTGTTCTCGTCGGTCAGGCCGACGAGGACATGTTCAACACGATCAGCATAAACGAGCCGATACCGAAGCATTCGCATGGATCCGCTGGGCTGCTCCTCCACCAGCTCAAAAGCTGACGGTTCTTCACCAGACCAAAGATCAATGACCCCGCGCACCGGTCCGCCCTTATCGATGGCCGTCTGCAATTCGGGTGCGAAAAAGGCCCGATCGGCAGCGGCACCGCGCCGGATCAACTGCCCGCGGATCGTTGCAGTCAACTGTGCGTTGCTATCTGCCACCGGATGCAACCCAAGCGGCGTTGAGCCAGGTGCAAACGCCTCAAGGGCAGTCAGCGCCACAGCACGAATGGCCCTTGTGGTGCGTGGCGCCAGATTACACAGGGCGATTGCGCCTGTCTTTTGTGAGCGATTGAGAAACGCCATGGCGGTCCAGCCATCATAATGGCCGGCATGATGGGCGATATGATCCTCGCCCATTGTCTCGACGAACCAGCCGCAGCCATAGGGCGACAAGCGCCCACTCGCGAGCAGAGGGGTGTCAAACAGGCGTGTATCCGCACCTTCGATCAGATGACGCAGCCAGGCTTGTGCGCCATCAACAGTGAACGCGATATCACCGTCACCGATGACCTCTCGGTCTGCACTGTCCAGGTCCCCCTTTATTGCCAATGCTGGATCGGCGTTTGCTTGACGGACCCAGTCCGGGCTGGCGACAGCGGAGCCGATCACACCAGTTTTTTGGAATAGCCGATGCACAGCAGCGCTATAGCTGTCACCCGCTACGGCGGCGATGATGAAACCAAGAAGGATATAATTGGTATTGGAATAGCCCCAGGTTGCCCCCGCTTCTGCTATTGGCGCGAGCCGAGCATAGTGCGCCATGAAATCAGCGCGGCTTGCGGGAACCACTTCATCATCGGCATAGGCAAGATATTCGGGCAAACCGCTAGTGTGATTGAGCAACGCCGAAATAGTGCGGCTGTGCCAGGGCTGCGGAGCATCGGGCAGGTAACGACCGAGTGGATAATCAAGGCTCAGCAAGCCTGCGCGTTCAAGATCAAGTATAACGGCAGCCGTCACATGTTTTCCGGTGGACGCGGCCTGAAACCAGGTCTTAGAGGTCACGGGCAGTTCAGAACCTTGAGCATCTTCTCCAAACAGAATCTGCTCTTGTCTGCCGTTGGCGTAAAGTGCCACGCACAGGCCAGGAATGCCAAATGTTTGCGCCATGCGGGCGACAAGGGCATGGCTGTCAGACATGGTGCGCCAGCCATTCTGCCAAGTAACGTGCAAAAGGCGCTCCGAAGATGAGCCGAAATTGCTGCTCTTCCCGCCGATGCAACACGACCGCAGTTTCGCCCAGTCGCATACGCGCGCAAGTGCCGACAGAAAAGCGCTGCCAGTCGATTGCGATGCCTGCGCTCAGCAGATCAAATACGTTTTCGCCGGATATGGATAGAGCAACCAGTGCATCCGACATGTCGATTGCATCGGGCCTCGGGCAATGGTTACCGCAAAAGAGCCACTCGCAAGGGCCCATATTTAGCCACCTGTTCTGTGCTTGTCGGGGACCAGGCAAGCCGGTGAAGTCCGCACCAGGGAGCAATCGCAATCGGGCAAAGCTCAATGCTTCCGCCACGATGACTATCCCGTCGCACATGGGAATATCTATGCCCGTCCATGGGGAGGTGGGTTGCCAATCAATCATGGAGCCGCCTGCCGTCCGGATCAAGGAAACAGGGCGCAACGATCTTGGCTTCGAATATTTGACCGAGATCGAACAATTTCACTGTTTCGCCAAGGCGCGCGCGGCCCTCGCGAATTCGCGCTAATGCAATGGGTCGTCCGAGTGTCGGGCTGATGCACGTGCTGGTTACAAAACCACCCGAAGGACAGGGGGCATTGCTGCCCTCCATGATGTGGGCACCGATCGGCAGCGCGTTTGCACTTTCCAATCCCACAAGCTGGAGGCGATCCTCCCTGGCGCACGCTGGTCTTAACAATGACCGCCGCCCGACAAAATCTGACGTCTTTTTGGCAATAGCCCGGCCCAGGCCAATGTCGCCAGGCGTTGTCATGCCATCAGTATCGGCGCCAACATGGACATAGCCCTTCTCGGTGCGCAGCAAGTCCAAGGCCAAAACGCCAAAGGGTGTGACACCAGCAATGGCCGCCGCCGTTTCCAGCAGGGACTTGACGTATCGCGCTGGCACACTGATTTCGAGTGTTGCCTCGCCTGTATAGCTGACCCGCGCCACGCGAACGGGCACGTTACCCAATTGGTCGGCACGAAAATGCATATGTGGCAAGGCTTCAACCGGCAGACCTAGCGCAGTGGCGACCTCGATCGCATTCGGTCCACTGAGCGTAACGGTTCCCCATTGCAGTGTGCAATCGAGAACGCGCACATCCCAGCCAGAAAATTCGCATTGCAGCCACTCATCAAGCATGGCTGCGATCCGCTCTGCGCCGCCGCTTGTCGTATGTAACAGGAAGCGATCTTCGGCCAGACGGATCGCCACGCCATCATCGATTATGACCCCATTCTCGTCGAGCATCAGGCCATAGCGGATACGGCCAGGATTTAAGGTCGACATCGTGCCTACATAGATAAAGTCGAGAAAGCGGGCCGCGTCCGAGCCCCAGACCTCGATCTTGCCCAGTGGTGAAGCGTCGAATAGACCTGCGCTGGTGCGTACTGCTCGTGCTTCACGGATGGCGGCCTCGCCCAAACTCTCACCCGCCTGCGGATAGGCATCGGGTCGCTGCCAACCATAATCTTCAAAGACAGCGCCGAGCGTCTGGTGCCAGCCATGGGCAGGCAAGAATTTGCGGGGGCGCATCAAATTACCGACCCGTGCACCCGAAATCACACCGAAACTGATCGGCGTATAAGGTGGACGAAAGCGCGTCGTGCCGACCGCATCAGGTGTGCGCCCGGTGGCATCACCCATCAGCATCAGCCCATTGACGTTGGAAGTCTTGCCCTGGTCAGGACCCATGCCCAGCGTGGTATAGCGTTTCAGATGCTCGACGGACGCATAATTTTCGCGCGCCGCCAGCATGACATCCGCCGCCGTCACATCATTGGCGAGATCTACGAACGCCTTGCCCTTGGCCCGGCTCTGCCATGGCTGAGTGTTGAGATCGAAATCGCCATTGGCGGCCCCAACGCAGCGCACTTGCTGCACCGCTTTGTCAGGCACGAACATCTGGCGCTTGTCACAAAAGCTGATTGATCCACCCGATTGTGAGAACAGATGCACCACCGGGCTCCAGCCGCCCGACACAGCGAGCAGGTCACACGCAATTTCGCCCCGGCTGGTCTGCACGGCACGGACCCGCTTGCGCCCTTTGACGCCGATCACTTCCTCGCCGCGGCGGGTGTCGAGAATAGCCGCTATTTCGATTCCGGCAGCTTCGAATGCAGTGGCATAATCGAAAAGCCCGTCATTATTGCCGAATAAAGCCACCCTCTTGCCTGCAGCAACCCCAAAGCCATGAGCATAACGTTGCACAGCAGAGGCCAGCATGACCCCAGGAACGTCATTACCTGGAAATACCAATGGTCGCTCAATAGCGCCTGTTGCGATCACGACTTGCTTGGCCCTGATCTTCCAGAGTCGTTCCTTGGCAACCCCGGATGAACAGTCTTCAACCGCAGCGACCAAATTATGATCGTAATAGCCAAATGCCGTTGTTCTTGTGAGGATCGTTAGATTTTCAGTCTGATCGACGTTGATCGCATCACCGGCCCACAATGCCCGCCCGCCCAGCTCCGACGACGCCTCAACAAGCATGACGCGCGCACCGCTCTGCGCGGCGTCACGGGCTGCACTGATGCCAGCCTGGCCGCCGCCAATCACCAACACATCGCAATGGGCATGGCGGTGCTCGTATCGGTCTGGATCGGGCTGCGTGGGTGCCGCGCCGAGCCCTGCTGCCTTGCGGATCGTGCCTTCAAACAGATGCCAGTGGGGCCACATGAAGGTCTTGTAATAAAATCCTGCCGGCAACAGCCGCGACAGCCTGTCATTGATGGCATAGAGATCAAAGCCGAGTGATGGCCAGGCATTAACACTGTGCGCCACCAGCCCCTCATAAAGCTCAATCTCGGTCGCCACCCGGTTGGGTGAAAGGTACGCACCGATTTCAAGCTGAACGACGGCATTTGGTTCTTCGGCACCGGCTGCAAAAACGCCACGCGGCCGATGATATTTGAAGCTGCGGCCCACCACATCGACACCATTGGCAAGCAGGGCCGAGGCGAGCGTGTCGCCAGCAAAGCCCGAAAGGGTGCGGCCATCAAAGCTGAAGCAGAGCGGACGGTTTCGATCAATCCGACCGCCGCCGGGACGCCGGGCGCCACTCATGCCGCTTGCTCCGGTCTTTGCGCCGTGATTGGATAAACCGCGCGGATCTCATGAGACACCGTATCGCGGATCACATTGAACCAAAGACCGCAACCAAAGCTGTGGCACCATCGCTCGGTCTGGTCACCCTTGGGATTGTCATGACCGAAAAGATACTCCGCCCAGGTCTCACCGCTGGCGCTTAACGGCGGACGCACGACATGAGCGTCGCCACCGCAGCGAAACTCATGCTCCGGACGAGCTCCACAATGGGGGCACTCAATGTTCAGCATGACTTGCTCAATGGGGAATACTCGCCGCCGCAGCCTCGTCGATCAGCGCCCCTGTGTCGAAACGATCAAGCCCAAAGGCCGCATTAAGCTCGTGCGGCTCGCCGGTCGCCATAGTGTGGGCAAGGCAATAGCCGCCGGCGGGGATGGCCTTGAAACCACCCGTACCCCAGCCACAGCTAAGATAGAGGCCCTGTACCGGCGTTTTGCCAATAATCGGACTTGAATCGTGCACAACATCGCAGACGCCGCCCCAGTGGCGCAGCATCCGCACCCGCGAGAATGTCGGAAACATGGCGAGCATGCCAGTAATGGTATTTTCGTTAACGGGCAGATTGCCACGCTGGGCATAGCTTGCATAAAGATCAAGCCCGCCGCCGATCACCAGCTCACCCTTGTCAGACTGACTGAGATAAGTGCCCGTTGCCGGTGAAAGTACAACGGTATCCAATACCGGCTTTAGCGGCTCAGACACCATAGCCTGAAGCGCATAGCTTTTGACCGGCAGCCGAAAGCCCGCTTTTGCAGCCAGAATCGAACTATGCCCCGCAACGGCAATCCCGATCCGGTTCGATTTGATCGCGCCGCGCGTGGTCTCGACTCCAGTCACCTGGCCCTGATGGATGGTGAAACCGGTTACTTCGCAATTCTGGATGATATCAACGCCGCGCGCATCCGCCGCGCGGGCATAGCCCCAGGCGACAGCATCATGCCGCGCCGTCCCACCACGCCGCTGGATCATGCCGCCCCAGATTGGGAAGCGGGCCTGTGGCGAACAGTCGAGTGCCGGCACAAGTTTTGCCACCTCGTCGCGGCTCAAGATATCGGCATCAATGCCATTTAATCGCATGGCATTTGCGGAGCGCCGATGCATTTCCATGTCGTGCCGCGAATGCCCAAGGACGAGCACGCCGCGCTGGCTGAACATGATGTTGAAATTCAGCTCGCTGGACAGTCTTTCATACTGCTTAAGCGAAAATTCGTAAAAGGCCGCGCTTTCAGGATAAAAATAGTTGGATCGGATAATGGTCGTGTTGCGCCCGGTATTACCGCCGCCGATCCAGCCTTTTTCAAGCACTGCCACTTTTACAAGGCCATGCACGCGAACGAGATAATAGGCTGTAGCAAGACCATGCCCTCCGCCTCCGATCACAATCGCGTCATAGGCCGCTGCAGGTTCGGGTGATCGCCAGGCTGGGTCCCAGTTGCTATGACCTGACAGCGCATTGCGTGCTATGGACAAGGCAGAATAGTGACTCATGCAGGCTTGCTACCATACATATATGTATGGTAGCAAGCCATTGATGGAGGAACCGGCTTTGAAACCAGAAATGCTAGATATCGCACGAGAAATTGTCAGGACCTCATTGGTCTGGGACAATCATGCCTGCATGCCACTGCGCCCAGAAGATCACAGCTTTCTGCCACAACTGGAGGACGTCCGTGCGTCGGGCGTTAATGTCATCAGCTTGAATGTGGGCTTCGGCCCACAAGGACCCGACGAACATCTAGCGATGCTCGACAGTTTCTCCAATTGGGTATCATCGCACTCGGACGACTATCTGTTGATCCAGTCGATTGCGGATGTTGAGACCGCGCAGAAGTCCAAACGGTTAGGCGTGATATTTGATGTCGAGGGTATGGTGCCGCTGGACAATGGTCGGATCGATCTGGTCGAAGCTTTCCGTACCAGAGGTGTGGGCTGGATGCTCGTTGCATACAACCGCAATAATGACGCCGGCGGCGGCTGCGCTGAGGAAGAGGATGTTGGGCTGACCGTCTATGGACGCAAAGTCATTGCGGAGATGAACCGGGTGGGCATGATTGTCTGTTGTTCCCACACCGGGCACCGGACGGCGATGGAAGTGATGGAGGCATCCTGCGATCCTGTCATTTTCTCGCACTCCAATGCAAAGGCCATTTGGGACCATTATCGCAATATTCCTGACGAACTAATTAAGGCCTGCGCAGCAACAGGAGGGGTTGTCGGCGTTAACGGGCTGAGTAGTTTCCTCGGCAATCGCGATGCCTCACCGGGCCGGGTTGCCGAACATATAGACCATATGGTGCAACTCGTTGGTCCAGCGCATGTAGGCATTGGCCTCGATTATGTCTTTGATCGCAAGGAACTGGAAGAATATCTGGCGACAATGAAAGAGACCTTCCCCAATGATGCATCTTTGCAGGAACCCATGGATTTTGCACATCCGTCCCAAATGGCCGAAATCGCGGCGCATCTGCTTGAGCGTGGCTATTCCGACTCAGATGTTCGTCTGATCCTTGGCGGCAACTGGTTGCGTGTGGCCGCTGCGGTCTGGCGATAAACGGGCCAAGTTTTCCCTTTGGATTATTGCCTTGCCCTCGGCCATGCACATATGTATGGAATAAACGTACAGGAGTGTATTGAACAAAATCATCTGATTGGAGGCAGTTATGGGTGGGGAGAAATTTCGTTCAGCGTTTGGAGTGTCAATCATTGCAGTCTGCAGTGCGATGACGGCAGCAATGCCTGCTTCCGCGCAAGAAGCAGATGAAGAGCTCAAGGACCGGACCGAGATCGTCGTCACGGCGCAGCGCCGTGAAGAGCGTTTGCAGGATGTACCGATCGCGATCAGCGCTGTAACAGCCGAGGACTTTGAGCAGCGCGGCGCGCGGCGGCTTCAGGATTTGCAGTTCAGCATTCCGGGACTCAACATCGTTGAAACCAGCCCCGGTTCGGAGCGGCTTCAGATCCGTGGAATCTCCCAGCAGGCTGGCCTGCCGACCGTCGCGACCTATATCGACGAAATGAACATGAACCCGAACGCGGTGACCGGCGGCGTCGATATCCGTTCGGTCGACCTTGAGCGGGTGGAAGTGCTGAAAGGTCCGCAGCCGACGCTTTACGGCGAAGGATCAATGGGCGGGACAATCCGCTATATTACCGCCAATCCCGATCTCGACGATCTGGCAGTGCGCGGCTCCGCTGAAATCGGCACTATCAAGAACGGCAACACCGCCTATCGCGCTGAAGGCGCGGCTAGTGTGCCGATTGCGCCGGGAACATTCGCGGTGCGTGTGGCTGGTGCTTATGAATATTCCGGCGGCTATATCGACACACCCCGTGGTGATGACCAGAACGGCACGCGTTACAAAACGGCGCGTATCAAGGCGCTTTTCAAGCCATCAGAGACATTTAACCTTTCAGCGATGTTCATGCACCATGAATGGGACCAGAAGGACGCGAGCTATGGGTTCGCCGATGGAACCTATAATGTTGCCGGCATCTTCGCGCAGCCGGCGAAAGGTCAATATGATGTGGCGAATCTGGTGGGAACGATCGATCTTGGCTTTGCCGACTTCACAAGTTCGACCGGCTACCTGAGCTCCAAGAGTCGGCTCGATGTTTCCTTTCCATTCGCCTTTCCACTGCCCGGCGGCGTCCTTTTGCCCTTAGGCAGCAGCTCACGTTCCGCCGGCGAGTTCGAACGGTGGACCCAAGAGTTCCGTCTGACGTCTTCCGGTACAGGCCCGTTCAAGTGGCTGCTGGGGGCAACATACACGGACGACAAGAGTAAATCCGGTTTTTCAGTTCTGCCTGTGACTACCCCGATCGTGCTGGCACCCGGCCAGACATCGAAAGCTTGGGCCGTCTATGGCGAAGGTTCATACACCTTGGGCGTCGCCACACTTACTTTGGGCGGTCGTTACTATAGCGACAAGCGGAGCGATGCGGCGCGAACCACTACGAACACGTTCAATACATTTAATCCGCGCGTCAACCTGTCAGTGGAGACAGGAGACAATGGCCTTATCTATCTAAACGCCTCGAAAGGCTTTCGAAGTGGTGGCTTCAATACACCTGGGCTATTTGCGCCCGGCGAAGGAACATACGCTCCCGAGAAGTTGTGGACCTATGAGGCCGGCTTCAAGCAGCAATTCCTGGATCGCGCTCTAAGCCTTGAAGGCGCAGTTTTCTATCACGACTACAATGATATCCAGTCAATCCTGCTGCCAATCGACAACTCACCCCGCATCGGGCGAACCATAAACAGCGGCGTTGCTCGGGGCTGGGGCCAGGAACTGTCAATCGTCGCGCGCCCAGACCGCGCGTTTACGGCCACCTTCGCCGTCGGTCACAATGACCTGTCCTATCGGTCGACCAGTCTTGCAGTCCGGCCCGGAGACAGGCTTGACAACGTGCCCACTTGGACGTGGTCAGCGGCAGTCGATTATCGCAAGCCCGTAAACGACAAGGTGACACTGTTTGCAAATGCCAGTCTTGCATCAACTTCCGGGTTCACCAGTACCCTGCGTCTCTTCGGTGATCAGACATTAAATGGAGTGTTTGTACCGGGCCTCAGCATCGTTCAGCGCGATGGAACCCGCTTCCCGACCGTTGTCAGGGCATTGTCGCGTGAGATCGTCAATGCTAGGATTGGTGCGGATTTTGGCGCAATTACGGCCTATGTATATGGTCAGAATCTGACCAACAATTTTGACTCGGTCTATGCAGGTGGCGTGATTCAGGCGAGCCAAGGCGCAAGGCCGCGACCAAGAACATTTGGCGCGGGCTTGTCCTTCAATTTCTGACGAAACGGCTATTCTTTATTGAGACAGCGCGTCCTTCGGGGCGCGCTGTTTTTTTGTCGACTGGCGCTGCTCCAAATCCGCCACCACGGCCTCAAGCGCGCTACCGCCTTCGTTGCCTAACATGATCGCGTTATAATATGGCAGGAAGGCCAAACGTTCTTGCATTGGCTCATCAAATGCAGTCGCATAATAACCTACTTGTTGGAGATATATTATGCGAGCGCGGGCAACGCTTTCGCGTTCTCTTTGGCCTTCCATGCGAAATCGTTCGGCTAGGAAATTAATCCAGCGATGATCGATTGCACGCACGATCTTGGCTACGGCAGGCGATTTCCAGGCCCAGAAACGAATTGCCATATCAAATGCGGGATAGGTTGCATCTTCGCTCAACCAGATCCGAGCAATCTCAAACGCGCCCATTGATGCCCAACGGGTGTCGGCTTGCTGCAGCTCGCTCTCCTTATGCTCCTGCCAAAGCTGGAGCACCGCATCGAGCAAGTCTTTCCTATTCTTGAAGTGCCAGTAAAAACTGCCGCGCGTGACCTTCATCTTGCGGGCAAGGCGATCAACTTTGAGCTCGTCAACGCCTGAGATAATCAGTTGCCTGCGTGCAGCTTCGATCCAGTCGACACGCGAAAGCTGCCTTGGCGTTTTATTTTGCATTAATGCGTTTCCTAAAGAGACACTGTCGCCATTGCCGCATTTGCGACCATACATCAATGCACTGTATGGTCAGCCGCTCGGCTGGCTTGCCCGTTCCAGAACATCACCCACAAAATCCGCTTCTTCGTATACGAACTGGTGCGTTGATCCTTCTGGAGCGTAGATGCGTTTTGATCGCGACGATATCGCTAAATAGCGTTCCCGGCTGCGGGCGAAGAAATTGATCATGCGCGCTTGCTCTCGGCAGGATGCGGCGCCGACCTCTTCATTGTCTGCCACTTCTGCCGCATTGGGCGGAGCCACAAGCCAGACCTCCATATCCCCCAGATCGCCATCATAGACAACAGTTTCCCAACCACATGTGCCGACATGGGGGCCAAGAAGCTCATGATAGATTGAGTAATGGGAAAATTGCGAACCCGCGGAGACATCGATCGCATTCAGCTTTTTATAGGCTTCCGCACCCAGCTGCTGTTCAAAGCGCTGCGCCATTGCGGCAAAGGCCGGGTTGCGACGCGCTTGGCGCGCCTCAAGATTGATATGGATGCCAAACAAGCGCGACAGACCTGCCCACAGGGCATTGCGCAGCATGCCGCGAATGGTGCCTAGCCTTGGACCAAACACGATGGTCTCGAGCGGAGTCGGATCAAGCAGGACAAGTCGTGCCACCTTTTCAGGATAACGGCGCGCAATATTGGCTGCCAGCAATCCACCAAAGGAATATCCAACAAGAACAAAGGGACCCAACTCTCCTGCGAGTTCAAGCACTCGCATCATTTCATCGGCTTCGCGAGCTGTGGTTCGCGGGAATGGACCGGTGTCGCTCCAACCCGTGCCGGGGCGATCGATCAGGATCGAACGACACTTATGCTTAAGCCTTTCATGGAGATGGGACATCGCCAACCCTGGGGCATGGCCTCCCCCGAACATGACAAGCGGGACTCGATCCTTACGTTCCCCTTCAGCGAGAATGTGAACGCAATAGCCCCCCAGATCGATCCGCCGTCCAGGTGCTGGATGGAGACGGCCAATATGCGCACGAAAAATCAGATGCCAGACATTGCCGAACCCCAGCACCAGCGCAATGCCGATCATGACCACACCCAGCCAGCCACCGACGAGCCAGCCGCCCGGCGCTAAGATAGCCGCGATCGCAAGGCCTGACCATTCGCGTGCCAGGCAAGACAAAAGCCAGTTAGGCATTGTGCGCACCCTCAATTGCCAAGTCGATCCGTTCGGCCAGCAGCGCGAAGGGCATGGCCCCACCACTCAGCACCAAATCATGGAATGCGCTGACGTGAAACTTTTCGCCAAGTGCGGACGCCATGCGCGCACGCAGGCGCATCATTTCCTCATGCCCCGACATATAAGCCAGTGCTTGCCCAGGCACATCGCAGGCATAACGCAGCGTTTCGCTTCCAATCTCGGTTTCCGGGAAAAAACTGTTGTCGCGCATATAGGCCCGCGCCTTTTCAAGACTCCAGCCCAGCGCGTTCATGCCCGTGTCAACCACCATTCGACAAGCCAGGAAAGCCTGGCTAACCAGTCGCCCAAACCGCTCGGCGGGATCTGCATACATGCCCATTTCGCCCGCCAGGGTCGCCGCATATTCAGCCCAGCCTTCGGTAAAGGCGGTAGGGAAGGACGCGCCGCGAAGCGCGGGCAGCGCGAGATTGTCGCCTTGCAGGGCGAGATGCAAATGATGGCCTGGTACCAGCTCGTGATAGTTGAGCGCTGCGAGATGGAACAGGCCTGCCTTTGACAGATTTCGGCCGTTGAACACATAGTCCCCGTGGCGCTTGTCAGGCCTTGGGCCATCATAAAAGCCAAACGTCATCGACGCTGTGAGAGCTTCGGGGAGTGGCCGCACGCCATAGGTGGCATCCGGCCGCACCGGAAACAACGTTTCAACATGCGGTTCAAACCGTTCTACATAGCGTTCAAAACGCGCCTGAATGGCCGCGTCACTGTCGTCGCGCCAGACAGAATCTGCATCAAGATGTGCACGATATTCGGCGTCGCTTCCGGCAAAACCTGCATCCTTGCGTGCCCCCGCCATTTCGCCGCGAATTCGAGCGACGGCGTCCAGTCCGATATCATGCAGTTCCTGCGGCGAGAGCCGGGTTGAGGTGTGCAGCCTCGCAAGTTCGGCGTAGATGTCTGCCCCATTGGGAAAGTGCATCATGCCGACAGTATCGCCTGCCTTACCGAAGTAAGCGGTGTCGAACACACCACGACAGCGCTCCAGTGCCGCGACCAAGGTGTTGGAGATAGTCTGTGCAACCTCACTGCGAAAAGCTTCATGCCCCACCAGTCGCGCTTCATCGACGTGCAAGGTGTCCGGCTGCGTTGCAATCAGGCGATCAAGCAAACTGAGTGCCGCCTCAGCTTGTGCACGCGGAAGATATATGCCGCGATCTGCCTGACCGCGCGTGCGGTCTCCCATGGCTTCGACAAAGCTCGCAATATCAGCTATGCCTGCCAGGTAGCGAAAGCGATCCCCTTCCGTATCGAGCGGTGCCCGTGCAAGTCGCCCTGCCATCGCCGAAATCGCATATCCCATGCAATAAGCCGTTGGCCCGAACATGTTGAACAGGCCTGAGAGCGGGTCAAACACGGTCCAATACCAGTCCGCTCGAACCGAGCAGATATGCGCATGTTCGCGCGCCAGCTTCAGCGTTAAGGCAAGCTCCGATGGCAACCCGCAAGGATCAAGTGCATCCATACGCCGCAGCAACGAAGCGCCCCAAGTCGCGGACCGCTGCGCGGCCTCGAAGGTCGGCAACCGCAGCGCCGCCTTCTCAGGCCATAATTTTTCTTGCTCGATTTCATCGCGGACATCGTCGATAATCCGCACTGCAAGACCAATTTTGTCTGGAACCATGTTCATGCCTGTTGGCCGCCATTCGCCCGCATGATAGTTTGAGGTAGGCCCTTAAGACCCCAGGCCAGGAACAAGATACCGCCAAGCAAACCGGGTATCACGATTATCGCCACCGCCAGCAAAATACCCCTGTGGCCCGGGAAAAACTGGTCTGATAACAAGCCGACAACCCATGGCATGAACGATGCAAAAATGATTGTCACCATGCCGCCGACGGCGACGACCCGACCGCGCAAATGGGCCGGTGCCATCAACTGCAATACCGTTGGCGCAAGCGAATTGGCCATGAAGGTGAAACAGATTTTGGCAAGAATGGTGGCGTAGAATTGTTCCGCTGTCACCACAAGGGGGATAGGCAGCGACACGATAAGAGAAGCGGTCAGCGCCGCCACGGCTACCCGCATCGGGGTGTTGTCACCATAACGCGGACGCAGCAGCTTTACGACAATCCACGCCATGCCAACACCGGCCAACGCGGCAACACCGCCGGCCACTCCCAGCGTTTGCCCAATCTGCATCGGCGTTTGACCAAAGACACGCTGCAATATCACAGCGTTCCATTGCCCCTGTGCACCCATCGCCGCATAGCTCAAGCCGAAACCAAAGAAGATACCCGCTGTCGTTCGGGCATTGGTACGAAAATAGTCGACCACGCCTTCGACCGCTTCGCCCGCCTTGGATGGCGGCGTTATACGCTTTAAGCGCATGAGCAGGATTAGCATCGCCAGGATTGGCCCCGTCAGGGCAGCAAGGATCAGGGTAATGCGCCACGGCTCCAGTCCTGCCAACCAAACCGGCAGGCTTTGCGCGTTGGCAGCCGCCACGCCAAACAAGGTTCCTCCCAGCGCCATCCCAAGATAGGTGCCCAGCAGCGTCGCCGAGACGAAAATCAGATTGGCCGTGACCCAGCGGTCTTTGGGAAAGAGATCCGGAATCATTGAATTGGTGACCGGCCCAAGTACCGCCTCCCCAAAGGCGATGCCCATGGCGAAGAACACAAGACCAGTGAAGGTGTCGGAGAGGCCAAAACCCACCGTTGCCGCAGACCAGATCATCACGCAGCCCGCCAGTAACCAGCGCCGGTCTACCCGGTCAGCAAGCCAGCCTATGGGATAGCTGGCGATCGCGACCACAAAAGTAAGCGCAAGCCCGGTAATGATACCCAATTCCCCGTCAGTCAGCTTGAGCGATTGCTTCATCGACTCCGCAACCAGCGAGATCAGACCCTTTCCGATGAGCGAGCCAATGACCGATGCCAGCACAACAACCGCAAGGCCATACCAAGCCCAACCAAGCGGCTGTTCAGGCTGCTGCTGGTCTGCTGCGGTCGCATCTATGCTCATACCTAACTCCCACCTTGCCTGAACCATACATTTATGTATGGTGTTGTCCAGCAACAATGCCGTTATCGAAAGAATGCCCCGCCGATGAAGCCGCATGATACAATCCCCTGGATCGCCTATCCAGACATGTCCGTCGAAGAGCGCATCGCTGCAACCAAAGACTTTTACGACTCAATCAAAACGCGGCGCACCTGTCGCTTCATCGGTGGTGGGCCCCTGGCCCGCGAAGCTATCGAAACGGCAATCATGGCGGCGGGGACGGCACCTTCGGGCGCCAATCACCAGCCTTGGCATTTTGCACTGGTGACTTCGCCCGAGGCCCGACACCGTATCCGGATTGCGGCAGAGGAAGAAGAGCGCATTTTCTATTCAGGCAAGGCCGGGAAAGAATGGCTTGAAGCATTGGCCCCTCTCGGTACCGATGATGACAAGGCTTATCTGGACGCAGCGCCGCTCATCATTGCGGTCTTTGGGCAACGCAAAGGCGGTCTTTACCCAGGCGAGATGCGCCAGAATTATTATATGCACGAAAGCGTCGGCATTGCCTGCGGTTTCCTTTTGGCGGCGCTTCATGCTGCCAAGTTTGCCACCCTCACACATACGCCCAATCCGATGAATTTCCTCAACGAAATCTGCGGTAGACCGGCCAACGAGAAGCCGGTGATGCTGATCGTGGTCGGCCATGCAGAAGCGGATGCCTCCATCCCTGTCCATGCAACCATCAAGAAACCCTTTGACCAAATCGCCAGCTGGATATGAATGCATCTGCCTCTCTTGCCGCGCTGACGGATCGCTATTGGGCATTTGAGCGCATTGAAAACGGCCTGAGTGCATTTCTCGCAGGGGATGATACGGGCGAACCGATCCTGTTGCGTGAGAGCGCAAACGATTATGCCCGCCGCGATCAGGCGGCGGCCGACTTTCTGGACCAGCTTGCGGCCATTCCCCTTGCGGAGCTTGAGGCAACCGAAGCCGCTACCCACATTTTGTTGGAGCGCGAGCTGCGGTTGATTCGCGATAACTACGCGCTCGGCACCCATCTGCGCCCATCGCTGCTGCCGGTTGGCCCCGATTTCAGTACCGTATTTTTTGCCAATGCCGTAACGCTCAGCGATGTGGCGGCAGCCGAACTCTATGTCGAACGCCTAGCCCAATTCCCTGCGTTTCTGGCCGATGTGCGCTATTGCCTCTTGATGGGCCACGCACAGGGCGTGCGCTATCCCCGTCTGGTGCTGGAGGCGGCGGCTCGTAATTCTGTCGGTATTGCCAGCATCAAAGCCGAAACATCACCTTGGTACGCCCCTTTTGCAAAGAGCCCGCTGGCCGGAACAGCAAAAATGGAAACTCAAGCCGAGAGAGCAAAGGCGTTGATTGCCGATGCGCTGCTCCCGGCACTGAGCGCTTACGCCGACACTATAGCTGGCCCCCTGATGGAGGGCGCACGCGATACCCTGTCGTGCGGCGATATGCATTATGCGCTGATGATCCGGCAGTTTACCTCCACCGACATGTCGGCACAGGCGATTCATGATCTTGGCATGGCTGAAACCACCCGGATCGAAGCCGATATGGCCGTGCTGGCAAAGGATGCGGGATTTGGTGCAGATGTGTCTGGATACCGTCGCTTTCTGGCCACAGACGGGCAGTTCATTGCCGCAGACGCCAACAAATTGCGCGAGCGCGTCGAGATATTGTGCAAGCGGATCGATGCCAAAATTCCTGCCTATTTCAGGCGCATTCCCCGCATCACCTATGGCGTGGACGTTGCGCCTGCCGCCATGTCTGCCAATCTACCGCCCGCTTATGCGCAGCCCGCGCCATCAGGCGGGAACAGCCCCGGCATTTTCTGGGTCAATGGCCTGCCGGAAAAATGCCCGACATATATTCTACCGGCGATGGCCGTGCATGAAGCATGGCCCGGCCATCTGATGCACATTGGCATGATGGCGGAGTTGGAGCATCTGCCCGCTTTTCGCCGCAACGGCGCCATCAAATACACTGCCTGTATCGAAGGCTGGGCGCTCTATTGCGAACAGCTTGGGATCGAACTTGGCGTTTATACGACGCCGCATGAACATTTCGGGCGGCTGGAGATGGAAATGTGGCGCGCCTGTCGGCTGGTTGTCGATACCGGGATTCACGCCTTCAACTGGTCGCGCGAGCAGGCGATTGCATTTTTATCCGATCGTCTTTCGCTGTCGCCCGAAACGATTGCAGCAGAAGTGGACCGCTACATCGCGCTGCCCGGTCAGGCGCTGGCCTATCATATCGGCGGGATCAGGGTCCGGGCGATGCGCGGGCGGGCGGAGGCAGCGCTGGGTGATGCGTTCGATCTGCGCCATTTCCATGAGGTCTTCATGAGCGCGGGCCCAGCCACATTGCCTGTACTCGATCATGTGATCGATGCCTGGATTGCGGAAGCGGCCTGAGACATGCCATTCGCTGCAGACACGGGGATATGGTTTGAAAAACATGGGTCTGGCCCTGCGGTGTTCATTGGCCTGCCGCTCATGGCCTCGCACAGCGAGATATTCGGGGCGGCCGCGCAAACTATGCTTGATGCTTGGCTCGATGCATTGACTCCGCACTGTACCGTTTTGCTCGCGGATTATCCTGGCATCGGCAAGAGCAAGGATCATGACCCGCTGACGATGACGGCGACCCGCGTCTGCGACGATTTGCTGAACGTGGCGACCGCAGCGGGGATAGAACGGTTCGGTTGGATCGGTTATTCTTGGAGCGGAGCGGTGGGCTTGCAATTGGCAACACGAAGCGATCGTGTTGCTGCGTTGGCCATTGGCGGTTGGCCACCGCTTGGCGCGCCCTATGCCAATATATTGGCGGCGAGCCAGGCGAAGATCGGTGATGTGCCTGATTATGCGATGATCATGCTGCGCAGCGCCGATCAGTATCAGCAATGGTCGGCCTTTTATGAAAGCGTGCTTGATTGGCCGGAGACAGATGCGGTAGGCGCGCTCTTGTGCCCCCGCATGCTCTTCTTCGGCAGCGACGGCGATCTCGTGGAAGCTGGATTTCCAGTGCCCATTGCCACAGCCTGCCGCACCCACCGTGCAACGCTTGAACACCAAGGCTGGCAGGTGAACGAGATTCCAGGTTACGGGCATGATGTCATCGGCCAGAGCGCGCTTGTTCTGCCAAAATTAAAGACCTTTGTTGAAACGAATTTGGACCTTTGGTGATGACAGAATCGGGCAATTCATTGACAGACTGGACAGGCCCCTATGGCGGACTGCCGCCATTTGACGCTGCGACACCTGCTGCAATTGAAGATGCGACGCTGGCCGCCCTTGCGGAGAAGCGCGCTGAAGTGGCCGCAATTGTAGACAATCCCGCACCAGCGACATTCAATAATTGCGTCGCCGCACTTGAAGATGCGGGCCGTGCTCTGCGCCGGGTTGCCGCGCTGACAGCAGCCTTGTTCTCGACCCGCAATTTGGACGGCATGGCCGAAGTTGACCGGCGTCTCGCGCCACTGCACGAGAAGCTTGAAGACGAAATCGCCCACCACCCCCAATTGTTTGCCCGCATTGATGCGGTTTGCCGGGATACCACACTCACCGCTGAGCAGGCACGCCTTGCTGAGGTTATTCGTGCCCGATTTGTGCGGCGCGGTGCTCTGCTATCACCAGACACGCGATCGGCAATCGCAACGCTGAACGGACGCATCTCCGAGATCCAGTCGCAAGCCCATGCCAATTTGGGCGCCGATGCCGCCGCCCGCTTTGTGTTGATAGAAAGCGAAGCCGAACTCGTCGGTTTGCCGGAAGCAGCGCTTGCGGCGGCGCGCAAGCTGGCAATCGAAAAAGGGCATCCGGGCAAGTTCGCAATCGCCAATGCCCGACCCGCCGTCTGGGCGGTGCTTCAGCTGTGTCACAATCGGGATGTTCGCAGGCAAGTTCGCGACATGTGGATGACACGCAGCGCGACCGATGGCCCGAACGACAATCGGCGACTGTTGGCAGAGCTGGTGACTTTGCGCGGCGAAAAGGCTCGTCTGCTGGGCTATGAAAGCTATGCCCATTACGCCATCGACGGGAAAATGGCGGGCTCGCCAGATATCGTGCGGGCACAGTTGATGGAGGTCTTTCGACCTGTGCGGCGCGATAGTGTCGCACGTATCAATATGCTGCAGGCCTTGGCCGACACCGACGGTCTGGATGACAAGGTGCGCGCCTGGGACTGGCTCTATTATCTCGACAAGCATCGCAAGGCCCAGTTCGGGCTCGATAGCGAAGCGATGAAGGCCTATCTCTCCATCGATAATGTGCTGGCAATGATCTTCTCGACCGCCCAGCGTCTGCATGGTGTGACCTTCACCGCACTACCCGAAGCGCCGCGCGTCCATCCTGATGTGCAGGTCTATGAAGTGGCGCGCGGTGATGACGTGATTGGCGTCCTATGGATGGACCTGCTAACGCGAGAAGGCAAAATGCGTGGGTCGTGGCAAGCGGAAATACAGGCAGCGGAAGATTTCACCGGGCGGCGGCTGTGTTTTTCCAATGTCTGCTCCAACATCGACAAGCCTGCGGATGGCCCGATTCTGATGGGTTGGGAATATGCCAATGTGCTGTTCCATGAATTTGGTCATGCCATGCATATGCTCATGAGCCGTGCGCGCTACCCTTCGCTCGGGTCGATGGGGGTCGAATGGGATCTTGTCGAGCTGCCGTCACAGCTCAATGAACGTTGGCTCTATGACCGCGATCTCCTTCGCCAGTATGCGCGCCACTGGCAGACGGGCGAAGCGATTCCGGATGCAATGGTCGATGCCATCGAGGCTGGATTCCGCTTTGACGGCGTTTTCAGCGTCAGGTTGGAATATCTTATGCCAACGCTGGTTGATCTGAACATGCATCTTGCCGCGCGCGGCGATCCCGTGGACCCGCTTGCTATCGAACGCCAGGTCTATGAAGAACTGGCAGCGCCGGATGCAATTGACCCGATCTTCTTCCTACCACAACAATATCACAGCTTTACCGAAGCTTATGCCGGCGCGCTGTATTCCTATCTGTGGGCCGATGTCATGGTCGCCGATGTGATTGAGGCATTTGAGAACGCACCCGAAAAGCTTTACGATGCCCAAGTCGCAGCCAAATGGCGCGATGCAATCCTTTGTGTTGGCACTTCAGTGGGCGGCGCACAGGCGTTCCGCAACTTCCGCGGACGCGATCCTGATCCCGGAGCCTTGCTTCGGCGGTTTGCTCTGGCGTAAACAGTCAGTTCGAAGTTTGCCTGGGGCAACAATCGAAGCAGTCACCGACGAAGACATAATGCGCTTTCATTACTCATCCACGCCCCTGACCGGACCAGCTTAGGTCTGCAACCCGCTCTCATACGGACCGTGTTGCTGCGCTTTGCTCATCCGGCCCGACTAGCAGCGCACCTGAGGATCGGCCATCGCTTTGACATCGCTTTTTGGTGCTTTTTCCGATCCGCGCGGTTATTCTACCACGCTTGAAAAAGCCCTAGGTGTTTAGTCCCGGCATTTGATGGTGTATTATTCAGCCATCAATGGAAGGACTCGCTATGGGACAAATTCTACACGGGAGCGCCCGCACGACAGCGGCGGTCCGTCGAGCAATACAACATAGTCAAGAGAGCCTGATTGTGCTTTCGAAGCGTTACAGCATTAACCCCAAGACGGTAGCCAAATGGAAGCGGCGCACGTCTGTCACCGATCATCCTACTGGCCCCAAGGATGCCAAGTCCACCGTCCTGACTATCGAGGAAGAAGCCATCGTCGTCGCCTTTCGTCGGCACACGCTGCTGCCGCTGGATGATTGCCTCTACGCCTTGCAGGCAACGATCCCGAACCTGACGCGCTCATCTCTGCACCGCTGTTTGCAGCGCCACGGGATCAGCCGATTGCCCGAAGTGACGGGAGACAAGGAACCGAAGAAGAAGTTCAAGACATACCCCATTGGCTACTTCCACATCGACATCGCCGAAGTGCGGACTGCCGAAGGCAAGCTGTACTTGTATGTGGGAATCGACCGCACCAGCAAGTTCGTCTTCGTCCAACTCGTCGCCAAGGCAAATAGGATGACAGCCTCAGCCTTCCTGGTCGCCCTGATCAAAGCCGTGCCCTACAAAATCCACACCGTGCTGACCGACAATGGCATCCAGTTCACCTTCCCGCCGCGATACGCCAAGGGCCCGACTGCGACCTGTATGTCGCACATGTTCGATCTGCGCTGCGATGAGAACGGGATCGAGCACCGGCTTACCAAAATCAAGCATCCCTGGACCAATGGCCAGGTCGAACGGATGAACCGGACAATCAAGGAGGCCACCGTCAAACGCTATCACTATGACAGCCATGCCCAGCTGACTACCCACCTCCAAGACTTCATTGATGCCTACAATTACGGGCGGCGACTGAAAACACTCAAGGGCCTAACACCCTTCGAATACATCTGCAAAATATGGACAAGCGAACCAGAAAGATTTAGCCTAAACCCAACCCATCAAATGCCGGGACTAAACACCTAGGGTCAGGACCTATTAAATCCACCTTCGCGGTTTGAGGCCATACTGTTCAGTGCAAGGCGGCAAAGCGCAGGCTTAGTGGTTCTAAGTCTAGCTTTGCCAACGCGGCAATGGACAAAATGGGTCAAATCCGAAGGACGCCAAAATGGCTTTGATCTCGAAACAAAATGCCCTTGCAGGCAGAATTACTGCCTGCGGCGGCCATTTTCCTTCGATATCTTGGCCATTTTGACGCCGCGAAGGTGGATTTAATAGGTCCTGACCCTAATGTCCGGCGGCTTGCCAGGTTAAATGCAAGGCAAGTGGCTGGCGGAATTCATGTCCGACGGGCGTGGCAGGTTGCGCAAGGACCAACCGAAGCGCTCGTTGAAGTAGGGAAGTAATTGCGGCCCTCGCTTCCATATGTGCCAACCATTCAGCAAAGCCAACCGGACGACCGATGGTTTCTGCCTTGCGTAATGCGGCATAGGTGAAGGCTTCGGCGAAGGTAATTTCGGGGATGGCGCACATTTTACCTCAATTCTGCAGCACCCGTCGCCCCAGCGCAGGCTGGGGCCTATCACGCCTGTCGGCCTGCCCATACACACGTGATGGGCACCAGCCTGCGCTGGTGCGACGGTGGTTTTTGCTGGATGGGTTGGTTTAGGGGAATGATGCATTTGTTACTGGAATGCCTAAGTTTACAAACATATACCAAAAACGCGGCATTTCTGTAAACTTACCTCAACTTTTCGGCGTTGGCTTACCGGGTCCGAAAGCCGGGCTGGGGTTCAACACATTCAAAGAGCCGGTCGCGCAACACATGCGGGACTAATACCAAGCTGCGGTGAGGCTGACTCAGATTTGGGATTCCCAAACGGTGGAAAGTCTGATTCTATGTTGTTCTTCATTTGGAGGACGTGACATGGGATCAGCGATTAGCTTGCGGGATGATTTTGACGGCACTGCCTTGAGGCGACTGGCGCGGAAGTCGAAAAGTGCGAACCAGGCCCGCCGGCTTTTGGCATTGGCCGAGATCTACGACGGTGGCAGCCGGACAAGGGCGGCGCGGATCGGCGGGGTGGGCTTACAGATCGTGCGTGACTGGGTGGTGAGGTTCAACGCCCGAGGTCCCGATGGGCTGCTCGATGGCAAGGCCCCGGGAAGACAGTCGCTGCTCAATGATGCCCAGCGCCGCGCGCTTGTCGAAATGGTCGAGTGCGGCCCGATCCCGGCGATCCATGGCGTCGTTCGCTGGCGGCTGGTCGACTTGGTCCAGTGGCTTCATTACGAATTTGCTGTCTCGCTTGATGCAACGACCGTGGGGCGTGAGCTAAAGAGACTGGGCTATGTCAAGCTGACGGCGCGGCCTCGCCACTACGCCCAGAACGAGCTTGCGATGGAGGCCTTTAAAAAGGGGGCTTTGCCGCCGAGCTTGCAAAGGTCAGAGCAACTCTCCCGAAGGGCACGCCGATAGAGATTTGGTTCCAGGACGAAGCGCGGATTGGCCAGAAGAACAAGATCACGCGGCGTTGGGCCAGACGCGGGACGCGGCCATCGGCACCCAAAGACCAGCGGACCAAATCGGCCTATATCTTCGGCGCAATCTGCCCGGAGCACGGCAAGGGCGCGGGGCTGGTGCTGCCGTTCTGCAATACCGAAACCATGACACTCCATCTGACAGAAATAGCGCTCGCCGTCGCTCCTGGCGCTCACGCTGTTATACTGATGGATCAAGCCGGTTGGCATATGACTGACAAGCTGGATGTTCCCGGCAATATCAGCATCATCGCGCTTCCGGCCAAATGTCCTGAACTCAACCCGGTTGAGAATATCTGGCAGTTCATGCGCGACAACTGGCTCTCCAACCGGGTGTTCACTTCCCACGACAATATCGTCGACCTCTGCTGCGAGGCGTGGAACAAACTCATAGATCAGCCTTGGCGCATTATGACCATCGGGCACCGCAAATGGGCCAGTGGGTTATGATCATTGCAGGTTGGTATAACGCACAGAATCTCAAAACAAATCCTACATTGCAAGCGAAACCTATTTCGGGGTTATCGCAGTTGTTACCGGAATTCCCTACATCACCCCTCCCCTTTAGGGGAGGGGAAGGGGTGGGGCCTGTCGGCGTTGCGCAAACCTATATGCCCCACCCCAACCCCGTGGAGCCTCTCGGACCAGTCCGGGGGACTGGTCCCTCCACGCCTAAAGGGGAGGGGCTCAATTTCGCATATGCAACGCAGCAAGATTATTTCGGGGGATGACGCACCTTTCACCGGAATTCGCACCGTAACTCCCAGCGTGCAATAATTTAGTGCACTGTCACCGTAATTCCCACGCCTAAAGGGGAGGGGCTCAATTTCGCAATATGCAACGCAGCAAGATTATTTCGGGGGATGACGCACCTTTCACCGGAATTCGCACCGTAACTCCCAGCGTGCAATAATTTAGTGCACTGTCACCGTAATTCCTGTTGTCGCTAAGTTGTCATAATTGATGATGCCAGTTACTTTATCGATATTCCTTGTTAATGACACGTACGCGTTCAGCTCAAATGGCACTTCCGGTCTATCAACGAATACACCCGCGCCAACGTTATAACCATTGTAAATTGCAAAGCCGCCCGCAAGTCTCGGATTTACCCGTAAAACGGGATTTGGGTGGGAACTAGAATAACTTACTTTCTTATTATATGTAACGCCATGTAAAGTTATACCTTCCGTTGCCGCCCAAGAAAGTTGGTCGGCGTAAGTTGGCGAGGTAGCAATCAGGCGGTTCATAGCATCGGCCAAGCTCTGAAGGTTGACACCGGACAAACCTCCACCAATCTTGATGACCGGAAGCCCACTTCCGGGCGAAGGAGTGAGCCTCAGATCCTTTCCGGAACCAGTGACCGAATATGTTCTTGGCATATCTACTTCTCCTTCTCCGAGTTCGCGATATGAGCTCGAATAGCGCGTCTAACGTCTTCCTGAATGACTGGGTCACGATAAATATCGAAGTTAACGATGCCCTGCCTACCAGCTAATGAGTACCGACTAATTGCAGCGGAGCGCTTCCCAAGACTTAAAAGATAGTTGCCATAAACAATCGACGCCGGTCCAAACCCTTTATTGCTCAAGTGCCGAACAACTTGAATTGCGTAGTCAAAATTAGGGTCTTTGATTTCGAGCACTAAAGTCGCGAGAGCCAACTGCGCGGATGGATTGCCCTTATCTGCAAGTTTGACGAGTTCATTTACCCGTGCTGGACTTATGCACGCAAAAGGCAGAGCGAGAATGGCACCGCCTACATATTCTCCCATCATATATTCTAGAGGGTCCCAAGATGAATAGGGGCATTCGTCATCTCCTCCGGGATAAAACCGCCGGTTTCCAGAAGATTTTGCAGAATATCTTGCAGAAGATATCTCGGAAAATCGGTCGGTAACAATTTGACCAAGTCTTGCGTTTGTTAACCGGATATCTCTGGCCCGTTCGTAATGAAAGTTTTGCAATACCGCCAGACGTTCTTTGGCTAGGACATGGGCTTCAATCTTTGGCCCCGAACTCACGACGCTGGTGGTTACACCCGAAGGTCCAGGTGTAAACATAAGTTGCGACCCACCGCGAGGGGTGGCAGCGATCTGATACAGCTTGATGGCGTTCTTCAACCCATTTGGTTCAGTTGAATCTTCAAGCCGGATAGCAAGCTCATATTGCGCCTGCTTATCCCCACTTTGCGCCTTTACCGCCATCGCCTGAAAAGACCCTCCCGGCTGCAACGACACACCCATATATTGCTGACTCGCACATGCGCTCGTCAACAGCGCCGCTGCCATAAGCGCCGAGAGGCAAGGCAAGTTGGCATTGATCTTCATCCGCATCGCCCCCTCCCCGACTCAATATACATCCACTTTGCGTAGCATAATGGACCAATCCGCCAGATTGGCAAGTAACGTGATGTAGTTACGATACATTTTACACGTCGGCACCCGCCCTAGGCCGCAAAGCGCGCCCTATATTCTGGCGGGTCATGGTCATTTGCGCACATGGCATAATTGCCAATGCCGATCTGGCGGCTGATTTGGCCGCCGAACCAATCCGAACGACGTAAGGCAAAACATGGAACCCGGGCGGGGCTATTGGGGGTCGTGACCGCCCCATAACTCAATCCCATTTCGGCGTCTTGGCAAATTCAGCTTCGCGAAAGGGCGTTTCGTTGAACAGATAGGGGTAATAAAAGCGCCGCAGCCGTTCGTGATAGAAGCGAATGCGATCCTGGTAGGCAAGGCCTGCGCGCATATCCGTTTTTGCCACGCGATGGAGAAGCGTCTGGACGCCCACGGCAGGCAGGAGGACGCCGGTACGAACGGTCAAGCTATCGCGCCTTTCCAAGCCGGCACGATAGGCCTTTGCTTGGCCGCCAGCGGCAAGGTCGCCCAGATGCTGGAATGCATAATACCATTTCCAGTGGAAGCCGCCTTCGACCGGTTTGGTGTCTTTCCATTCGGGATGGACCTTGAAAAAGGCCTGCATTGTTTCCGCCTTGGGCCGGTCCCAACCACCATGGATTTTCTCACGCTGCGCAAGCGTGAGCTCTACACCCTGACGCACCGGCACTACCATGTTGATAGCGAGATGCGCCATAGCAGGAAGGATTAACGTGAGGACCAGCCAGCTTGCCGCCAATGTCGCGGCATTGGTAACCGAGCTCCAGCCCCGACTACCGATCCACAGGCAGAGCAGGGTCCAGAAGACAAGATACGCTGCGGAGACCAAAAAGAACATGGCCATGCCGCCAAAATGCGCACCCGAAATTATGGCGCCAACGGCAAAGGGTAGCACCAGCATCAGCCACAACGCACCCAGCCGCAGGACAATGCGCCGTCGCCATAAACCGCGCTCGCTTCGCGCCATGGCAGCGAGCAGATTGAAACGGCCAGCCTCGCGCTCACCAGACTTGAGATCATGGAGCAATATGATCACGAGCAAAGGCGCAATATATGTCAGCACAAACGCCCAGTCGAAGCGGCCCGGCAGCGCCAGCTCCGCATTGTAATTTTCGCTTTCATAGAGTTGCGCCTCTAGTCCCAGCGCCCGGACGCGCAGGATATAAGGGGCAACATCGCGTTGGCCGATGGCGGCAAAGGCGAGCGGAGATGGCGCGTCCCATGTTGCATGGAAAGTGTAATAAGCGGCATTTCCGGCATCCCCTTCCTTGGACACCCATTTGGCAATGGCCGCGACATCGGCTGCCTGTTGCGGCTGGATACGCGCGATAATGTCCCGCTGACGTGACATCTCGGTCATGCCCGCCCAGACACTAAAGATGGATAGAATTGCCATTAACAAAAGTGCGGGCAGCGCCAGACGTTGCCGCAGGAAAAGCCGAGCTTCGAGTGTCCATAAAGGGCTCATGCCGTTGCCTCCAGCCGCCTAACCGTAAAGTGCACGCCCAGGAGTAAGGCGACAAGCCACGTCAGGAGCATTGCAAGACCTGGCAAGGCGGCCTTCACTTTTTCCGGTGTCGAGGCACCGCGATAATTGAAATCGGGCACGTCTTGCCAATTCTTCGGATCGATCCGCACACGGCGCGCAGCCTCCGGATCCTTGTTGCGATTGCTGTCGTCGGTATAAGCAATGGATTTTGCCTGCAATTCATTAAGCTGCTGCACAATATCGAAGCGATAGGCCTCCGATTGCGAGAGGAAGCGTCGATGTCCCTCAAGATCGGTCCCAGCAATCGCCATCGAGGCACGGCGCAGCGCGATGGCTGGGCTGAATAGACCTACCAAATCGGTTTGCTGGCTTTGCGCTTTTTGCGCTTTGAACTGACGCGTTGCATAATCATCGAACAGTTTTGATGTCAGTTTTTCGCCTTCTAAAGCCAGCAGTCCACGATAGTTGACGGGCAGGTCTTCAACCTTGCCCACGCCATATTGTTGAAGCGTGCGTGCCTTGAAGGCGTTGAAAAAGGGATCGTCCGGATTATGGCTATCGCCCATCGCCCGTAAATCCCTCTGGATTGCAATATCGGTTTCCAATCGCGTTAGCGCTGGGTTGGCGGCGAGCGCCAAGTCCGGCGCAATGCGCGGCAGCAGGATCACCGCAAAGGCCCATATCCCGATCAGCGCCATCAGAGCGGTGCGCGCCTGCGCGGCAAGCGCTGACGCTAATGTTATCAATAACACCCAGATCGCAAGGTAGAGCGCATAGCCGCCGAGCATTAAGAGGCCGGGAAGGCGCGGCGCACCCTCGACCGTAATCAGCCAGCCCAATGCGAGCGCAGCCGGCGCGAGCATCAGCGCGGCTATCGTCGCCAGCCCCCATGCCTTTCCCAACAAAAGGCTGCGTGCAGATACGCCGTGCGCAAACATCTGCCGGATCGTCCCGCGTTCCCGTTCGCGCGCGACTGCGCCAAAGCCGATAAAGATAAGCATCAATGGCGCTAGCACTTGTAAGACGAATGCCGGGGTGAGTTGGCCGAAACGGACGAGTAGCGAGCTTTGTCGTACATCGCCAAAATTGGCGCTGTTTTGCCTATGGCCCTCAAGGTAGATCGTATTGCCCGTAAACGCGTCAACGCCCGGATCGAACGCGGCCAGCACCGGCAGCGGTCGGAAGACGAAATGGCCATAATGCACCATACGGTGCGGGTGGCGCGCAGGGGCACCATCAAACGCCGCATCGGCCTGTTGCTGAAAACGGGCGCGGATGGCATCGCTGTTATCGCGGCTACTGATCGACGTCAGCGCAGCCAGAATCGACAACGCAATCAACATCAAAAGCCCAAGCATAGCGACGCGGTTGCGTCGCAGCAGCCGCCATTCATCGCGTGCAATCAGCCGTATCGCATTCATGCGGCGACGGCCTCTCCATAACGGCGGTGGAGCGCCATGACATCAAAGCCTTGCGCGCGGTTTACGTCTTCCACAATATGCCCGGCATCAAGGAAACCTATCCGATCGGCGCAATCCGCCGCCCCCAGCAAATCGTGCGTCACCATCAGGATCGCGGTGCCGCGCGCCTTTAATGTCGAAAGCAGCGCATTGAAATCCGCTGTCGCCTTGGGATCGAGGCCGGACGTCGGCTCGTCGAGCAACAGCACAGGCACCTGCCGCACTACCGCCAGCGCAATGGCCACCTTTTGCCGCATCCCCTTTGAAAAACCCGATAGGTTCCGGCTGCGCGCTTCACTTTGCAGGCCTGCGGCATCAAATGCAGCCTCAATGTCCGCGTTGCTGTGGGCTTCACCCGCCAAGCCCAAGAAATAATCGACATTCTCCCGCGCGGTCAGATGTTCATAGAGCGCGACATTTTCGGGCAGATAGGCGATTTTGTGGCGCGTGGCCTCTGGATCATTTGTCGGATCGGTTCCGGCGACAACAACCCTCCCTGCGCTTGGTTTCAAAAACCCCAGCAGGGTCGACAGCGTCGTCGATTTTCCCGCGCCATTGCCACCCAGTAACGCATAGATTTCGCCTGCTGCGACCGTCAGCGAAAGATCGTTGAGTACGAGCTTCCCACCGCGCTCAACGCGCAAATCAGATATTTCAATCGCGGCCATCAGAAACTGACCCTTGCACCTACCGTGAACGCGCGCGGGCTGCCTGGTGCAACCCACAGACGGGCAAAGCTATTCGTAAAATAGGTTTCGTTGAACAGGTTCTTGACATCGCCAAACACTTCCAACCCCTCCATCAGCTCGGCCTTAGCAAAGGCGCGAACCAGCGTGTAGCTGGGCAGGAAGAAGTTGGTGGCTGTCTCCCCCAGCCGTTCGCTGACATGCTGTATGCCTGCTCCAAAGGTCAGGCCGCGATCATCGCCGATGGTAAAGCGCTTTGAGAGCTGCGCATTGAGGCTGTGCTTGGGAATATTGATCAACGGATCGCCCGAGCGGATTTGTAGGCTGAAATTGGGATCGAGTACGTCGGCCTTCGCCTTGGCATCGACATAAGCGTAGGAGAAGAGCAGATCGACATCGCCGGGCAGCTTGCCTGCAAGATCAAATTCAAGGCCTGTGCTGCCCGCCTTGCCGACCGGAATCGAGAATCCGGGGTTGGCAACATCGGCTGCGAGGACATTGCGCTTTTTCAGATTGAACAATGAAACTGTGCCGCTCAAGCTGTTGTCGAACAGCCCGAATTTGGCCCCGGCTTCAAAAGATTTGCTAAACTCCGGATCGAACACCTCGCCATTGGCGCGCGCGCCAAGGTTGGAGCGGAAGCCTTCGCCATAAGCCGCATAAAATGACACGGCTTCGCTCGCCTTAACAACCAGCCCGAATTGCGGACTGACCCGGCTAAACGAACGGTTCTGACTGCTGCTTGTCGCCCGGTTAAGCGAACGAACATCATAGTCGTCATAGCGCAGGCCGATCCGAACCTGGAGCGCGTCAGACAGGCTGATCTGATCCTGCAGATAAAAGCCATAGGCCTTTTGCTGATCGAGCCGGTTGGTCAACGGCCCCGTCACGGGAAGGGGGAAGCGTCCATAGACGGGGTTTAATATGTTGACCGCATATTGCGCGGCTTCGGTTGACGTGGCGGTTACTGACGCGGGACGGAAACGCTGGAAAAGCTGGCCATTGTCGAATTCGTCATAATCGACACCAACCAGCAAGCGGTTGCGCAATCCGCCAAGCTCGAAATCACCCGACAGCTCGCCGCGCACAACGAAATGTTCGCCTTCATAGTCGCGGAAGCGGCGCTGTCGCGACAGCACATTGGGTGTCGCGGGGCGGCCAAGAAACTGCCTGCCACTGGCAAGCTCGGCTTCGCTGGAAAAACCTTCCAAAGCGGTTTCACGATAGCTAGTGCCGATCAACACACTCCAATCATCCGAAAACGCGTGCTGCAATTGCAACTGATGACCGGTTACTTTCGCCTCAAGCGGTCCGTCGCCTGGCTCTCCAAGAAAATTGCGGCGCGGCATGGCGTTCAGATTGCCACCAGGCGCAACGATGCCGCGATCAAAGTCAGCCTCGCTGCGCGTCCACTCAAGCTCATAGCTGAGTACCGTGCCTTCTGCGAGCTTCAAGGCGACGGAGGGCAGCAAGCCATAACGCTTGCTGCCAACCGTTGTTCGGAAACTGTCTGATTTTTCGGAGAATCCGATCAGGCGCACGGCAATGCTCTCACCAACGGGCAAGTTTGCATCCGCATCAAAACGGACCCGGTCGAAACTGCCGTAAAGGCCTGACGCGTTGACCTTCAGGGCATCAAATTCAGCCTGTTTGGTAATGATATTGACCGTACCACCCGGCTCTCCGCGCCCATAGAGCGCCGCTGCGGGCCCCTTCAGCACTTCAATCCGTTCGACACCAGCCACATCACGCGACCCGCCAAAGCCGCGACCGCCATTGAAGCCATTGACCAGATAGCCGCTAGGAAGATTTTCATCGCCCGCAAAACCGCGCACTGCATAACTATCCCACAGGCCGCCAAAATTATTCTGCCTAGAAACGGAGGCGTTCAGGTCAAGCGCATCTGTCAGGCGTAAGATGTTATTGTCTTCCAAAGTCTCGGAAGCGATCACGCTAACCGCTTGTGGGACTTCTTTCGCTTCAAAGTCGCCCTGATAGGCTTGGCGGATGCCTGTGACCGTAATTTCGGCATCCGCACTCTCTTCCGCAAAGGCCGGAACGGTTACAAGACATGAGGCACCAGCAAGCAAAATGGAAATAGAGCGCAAGACATTTTCTCCCTGAATATTCGATACATAGGAATCAGGTGATATAATATCATTACATTGTCAACCCCTCACCACCGCGTCTTGACGTAAGCTTGAAATTACGGTGATGTTGTGGACGGCGCACTGTTGAGTTGATTCGGGTTTTCCGAACCTTCAGAATAATTTAGTGCACTGTCACCGGAATTCCTGTCCACAACATCACCGTAATTCTATGAGTAGCTATGAATAACATTTTTTCAGGCGACGGTTACCTAGGCTTGCCGCAATTCCTCGATAAAGCTCGTCAAAACGGCATCCAAATCAGCATAAACAGGTCGTTTGGCAAAATGCTGAGCCAGCTCGTTATTGATTTGTGAAATTGATTTTGCGTCCGTTGTTGATGCTGCCGCCCAAGCACGTCCGGGATGCAACGTATCCCACGGCGACCGTCGGTTCGCCCGAGTAATAGCTGAATCTCCATGCTTGCCGAGGCCGTATAAAATACTTGTTTCGCTGTTCCAGATCGGCGAGAAAAGATGAATCAGATAATCCTCAGCCGCCGTTTCCCAACCGCTTTGCACCACCAACGACCGAAACTCGAAATCCGTAAGGCTGAGCGTACTAGCGGCCTTGCCGATGTTCTTGCGATGATCAGTGAGGCGACCACAGAGCTTTGCGCCCTGCTCGCTTGGCGTCCGGGCATTGTTGAGCGCGGGCGACGCTTGACCGACGTAAATCGGAGTCTCGGTTCCAGAGATTGGTTGGTATGCCGGAAACGGGCCTTTATAGTATATGGCATAAACGCCAGAACCATAGAACTTTGGAATATCGGATAACGGATGGCGCTCTTGGGCAACCATAGCCAGCGCCACAAACCGTCCTACGACTTCAGGATTGCTCGGATCAAATACAGCGGTGGGCTGGGCGATTGGATCAAGCGTTGCAAGCAGCGCTGTCAATTCATCAATTGCCACCTTGATTTGCGATTCTATTTTCTTGCGCTTATGGCTCGAAACCAACGTACCCGTCGCCTCTGCCGAGAGGCGGCTTATACTCTCTTGAAGCGCAGTGATGTTATCAACATTAGCTATTCGGCTATTCATGCGCCCTCCACAAGTCGTGACGCAACACCGTCACCGATCACGCGAGCTAATTCAACAGGAACCGCATTGCCGAGCTGCCGCATGGACTCAGTCCATGAACCATGCAGTTGATAATCGTCTGGGAATGTTTGCAACCGAGCACTTTCACGCACGGTGAAATACCGCACCGACCCATCGGGGCGTAACAGCATATTCTCACCACCTGGCACCCCATGCACACCTGCCTTTAATGTCTTGGCGGGTAGGTCTAGCGGGCTACCGGTATGCCCCGGATAACTGCGAGCGCCCGGCTGATAGCGATGGTTATGGAAATGAAGTGCTTCCGCTTTTTTGTGTTCAGGATCAGGCAGGCCAATCATGGCATCCCTCACCGTTCGCCATGCACTTGTTGCTGGACGAAACGGTAGGCGCAATGCTCTCGCGCGTAACCTTGGATCGCCCAACGCAGCGACGTCAACTTTATGGCGATTTAAATATTCGCAGCCACGAAATTGATCCCACAATAATGCGTCAAATGAGTGAGTCTGTTCGGGAAACGACCACTCAATGCCAAGGTCCGACCGAAACCCAACGAACACCACGCGCTCGCGGCGTTGCGGCACTCCATAATCGGCTGCGTTCAACACACGATACACCACGTTGTATTTGAGGCCACTTTCTCGACCCGATGTATGATGCGCTTCCAGCCGCGCTAAGTGCGAGAGCCAATCTTCATCGGCCTTTCGTTTAAGTTCGGGATAAGTCAGTTGGTGAACAATGTATGCAAGATATGATGCGAACGACGCGCGGGTCAGGCCTTTGACATTTTCAAACACAAAAGCAGGTGGCTTCGTTTCTCGAACGACGCGCACGGCTTCGTTCCACATATCGCGGTGATCAGCTTGGGCTTTGTGCTTGCCACCAAGCGAAAATGGCTGACAAGGGGGTCCGCCGCTAACCAACGCAACCTTTCCTTCTAGCGATTGAAAATCAAAGTGACGAATATCGCCTTGTTCTGGCTCAGGCCACGATGCGACAGGATGGACACTGGAGCGTTTGTTCTCCCGGATGGTATCGCAGCACCAATTGTCCCACTCAACTATCTTTTCTGGGTGAAAACCAGACTGACTTAGTCCCATCCCTAGCCCACCGGCTCCTGCGAAAAGTTCAATCGACTTCATGTGAGCGAGCCTCCGAAATAGGCAATGTTCTTTTTTAGTTCCACTCCCCTTCAACTGACTTTCCGAGTTCGTCAAGAACTTCGCGCCAATTTTTTAGACGGCGACAACACATGTCGCTTGATCCACCACCTACAATTACGGTGACGGACCACTAAATTATTCGTAATTCCCAAAATGTCATATAATATCATTATATTGTCAACCCCATATCACCGCCTCGTGCGTCGGCCCACCGAATCCATACGCATTCGCACATCCGAGACGTTCCGACACCGCCGCGTCTTGACGCAACATCGCTTCAGTCTGCTGTGCGCAGCAGCTTTGCCATTTCGGCGTCATCCCATTCGACGCCGCCCGCAATCCGCCAGACCTCCTTGCCTGCGCTGTCATATAATATGGTCGTGGGTAGGGCGATGGCGTTGTTGAACGCGGCCAATATTGCGTTGTCGGCGTCGGTATAGGGCACCAGATTCTGGACCTTAGTCTCCTTGAAAAAGGCCAAGACGGGCGTGCGGCCTTCAAGGTCTTGGGATACCGCAATGACCGCCATCCGGTTCTTTTCCAGCTTTGCCAGCGCGTCCAGCGTCGGCATTTCGGCCTTACACGGTGCACACCACGTCGCCCAAATGTTGAGCAACAACGGCTTGCCTTCAAAATCTGCCAAAGTCACATCCTGTCCGTCGGCGTCCGCAAAGGGCGCGGTTGGTGCCTTTTGGCCCGCGAATTTGTAACTGAGCGTCGCGCGGGTGCCATTTGCGCTTTCCAACATGATCTCGGTCTTGCCTGCGGCATCCAAGTTTGCAGCTAATGCGGGTTGCGCTTGCCCCTGGCCTGGGGTTTCTTTATCGCACCCGGTTAACACCAGAAGGATTAGGGCAATTACAAAGCGCATGTCGGATTCCAATAGCATGTGGGGCGGCCGGTTCGGCGAAGGCCCCGGCGCAATCATGCGCGAGATAAATGCCTCCATCCCATTCGACAAGCGTCTTTGGCAAGAGGATATCGCGGGCAGCAAAGCGCATGCCGATATGTTAGCCGCAAGCGGCATCATTTCGGAGGCGGACAATGCTGCGATCCAAAAGGGGCTCGACGCGGTCCACGCCGAATATCAAGCCAATGGCGTGCCCGTTGATCTGACGCTTGAAGATATTCACATGGTCACCGAAACGCGCCTGCGGGAGCTTATCGGCGAACCTGCCGCGCGCCTGCACACCGCCCGGTCCCGCAATGATCAGGTCGCGACCGATTTCCGTCTGTGGGTACGCAACGCCACACAGGAAATCGATGCTGGCCTGCGCGCGTTCCAATTGGCGCTCGTCGCCCGCGCCGACGAACATGTGGGCAGCATCATGCCCGGCTTCACCCATTTGCAAGTGGCGCAGCCGGTGACGCTTGGGCATCATTTGATGGCTTATTATGAAATGGCAAAACGCGACCGCAGCCGCTTTACCGATTGCCGCCGCCGCCTGAACCTCTCGCCCTTGGGGGCCGCGGCCTTGGCGGGCACATCCTTCCCGATTGATCGCGCCGCCACCGCCGCTGCGCTTGGTTTTGACGGTCCAATGGGTAACAGTCTGGACGCCGTATCCGACCGCGATTTCGCGTTGGAGTTTCTGACGGCGGCGGCACAAACCGCCTTGCATCTGTCGCGTCTGGCCGAAGAAATGATTCTTTGGGCATCGCAACCCTTTGGCTTCATCGCCTTGCCCGATGCCTGGTCAACGGGCAGCTCGATCATGCCGCAAAAGCGCAACCCCGACGCGGCTGAGCTGGTGCGGGGCCATTCGGGGCGGATCATCGGGTGCATGAACAGCCTGATGATCACCATGAAGGGCCTGCCCTTGGCCTATTCCAAAGATATGCAGGACGACAAACCCCCGGTGTTTGAGGCCTATGACCTGCTCGCTTTGTCGATTGCCGCGATGACGGGCATGGTTGCCAATGTGACGTTCAACGCAGGTCGCATGCGGGAGGTCGCAGACACCGGATTTTCCACCGCAACCGATTTGGCCGACTGGCTGGTGCGCGCATTTGCGATGCCCTTTCGTGAGGCGCACCATGTCACGGGCAGCATCGTCAAAAACTGCGAGGCACGCGGCATTGGCCTGTCGGAGATTAGCTCAGAGGATTTGGCAGCGATCAACCCGATGCTCGCAGGCTGCACTTTGCCAGACCTGTCGATTGATGGCTCCGTCGCCAGTCGCACCAGCGCTGGCGGCACCGCGCCCGTGCGTGTACAAGAAGCCATCGCTGCGGCAAAAAAGGAACTTGAGGCATGAAATTGCAACGCGTCCTGTTAGTAATCGGCGTCGCATTGGCCGCCACCGCATGCGGTAAGGTTGGCGACCTTGAACCGCGTTCGGGCAATGCCCTTCCGCCGCAGGCTTATGGCCAGACGACCGAGCAAAGCGCGCGGATATTAACGACGCCATCGGTGCAGGCGCGTCCCGGGCGTACCGATGAATTGCTGAAACGTTCGGAAAGGCGGGAGGATGACCCCTTTGATGTCGCACCGGGGGAGGAGCCCAAGCCCTTAAACCCCGAAGAACAAACGCCACCTGCCAAAACCGATCCCGAATAAGTATCCATCATGAACCATTTTGATCTTATCGATGGCGTCTTGCACGCCGAAAACGTATCGCTAGCCGATATTGCGGATGCCGTTGGCACGCCCGTTTATGTCTATTCACGGGCCACATTCGAACGGCATGCAGTGGTGTTTCGTGCGGCTTTGTCAGGGCTTGATAATCCGCATTTGGCCTTTGCGGTAAAGTCGAACCCGAATCTTGCTGTGTTGAAAGTTCTCGCGCGGCAGGGCTATGGCGCCGATGTCGTTTCGGGCGGCGAAATGGACCGCGCGCTGGCCGCCGGCATGGCAGCCGAAGATATTGTCTTTTCCGGCGTTGGTAAAACCGCCGAAGAAATGACCCGCGCATTGAAGATAGGCATTGGCCAGTTCAACATTGAATCGGAAGAAGAAGGTCAGGAGCTGGCGGCGCTGGCCGCTGCGCTTGGCCTGACCGCGCAGGCCGTGCTGCGTATTAATCCCGATGTGGACGCGGGCACCCATGGCAAGATTTCAACGGGCAAAGCGGACAATAAATTTGGCGTCGGCATCCACCGCGCGCAGGGCATTTACGCACGGCTAAGCATCTTGCCGCACCTGCACATGCGCGGTGTCGCGCTGCACATTGGCAGTCAGTTAACGAGCCTTGAGCCGCTTGAAACAGCCTTTCAAAAGGTAGGCGTGCTGCTGCAGGAATTGCGTGCGGCGGGCCATGTGGTCACGCATGTGGACTTGGGCGGCGGCCTTGGCGTGCGCTACCGCGACGGCGACAATCCGCCAGACCCCGCCGAATATGGCGCGATGGTCGCGCGCGTGACCAAGGATTGGGGCGTGCGGTTGATGTTCGAACCCGGCCGCGTTATCGCTGGCAATGCAGGCGTCTTGCTGACGCGCGTCATCCGCGTGAAGCCCGGTGCGGGCAATGCGCCGTTCGTTATCGTCGATGCCGCAATGAACGATCTGGCGCGCCCCGCGCTCTATGATGCCTGGCATGATTTTGAAGCGGTTGTACCCAATGGGCACAAGATGCTGGCCAATATCGTCGGCCCGGTATGCGAAACCGGCGACACCTTCGCCATGGGTCGTGAGATTGACCCTGTTATGGCCAATGACCTTGCCATTTTCCGCACCGCTGGCGCTTATGGTGCGACGATGGCGAGCACATATAACAGCCGTGGACTTGTGCCCGAAGTCCTCGTCGATGGCGACAAGTTCGCGGTCGTGGCGGAACGGATTTCGCCGGAGACGATCTTGGCGGCGGAGCATGTGCCCGACTGGCTGAAATAGGAAATCGCGTTGGATCAGTTGCCGATATTTGTGAATCTGAAAGGCAGGAATGTCATTTTGGTCGGTGAAGGCGAAATGGCGGATGCCAAAAGACGCCTGATAGAACGCGCGGGCGGCATGTGTGTGGATGCGAGTCATAAGGACGCCCGGATTGCTTTTGTGGCCATCGCGGACGAAGACGACGCTTGCGCCGCCGCCGATGATTTAAAAGCGCGCGGTTTGCTCGTCAATGTCGTGGATAGGCCTGAAAACTGCGATTTCACGACGCCAGCGATTGTGGACAGGTCGCCCGTTTTGGTGGCGGTGGGCACCGGTGGGGCGTCGGCGGGCATGGCAAAGGCCATTCGCCAGCGCATTGAAACCTTATTGCCCGAAACCTTAGGCCCGCTGGCCAATGCGATTTCGGCTGCGCGCGCAGCCATCCGCGAACGCTGGCCCGAGGGACCACAGCGCCGACGCGCGCTGGATCAAGGCTTTGCCGCAGGTGGCCTGCTGGACCCGTTTGGCAATCACGCGCCCGACACCGTCGAAGTTTGGTTGAAAGCCCCCGAAGAGCCAAAGGGCGACCGCATAATCGAAATCGCGTTGCTGTCGGATAATCCCGATGACCTGACCTTGCTGACCGCGCGGTTATTGGGTGAGGCGGACCATGTTTTTCATGACGCCCATGTGCCAGCGGCTATCCTAAACCGTGCGCGCGCCGATGCGGTACGCCATGCAGGCCCGCCGCCCTTACCCGCGCCAGAGGGCTTGTCACTGTTCCTACGGTTGCCGTCCACGCATGGATAGGGCATGAGGTGGGCTTGAACATTATCAAGGTCGCCATGTCCGCTTTTCCATCTCAAATCTGTTTCTACGGCTGCGGCAATATGGGCAGCGCAATGCTGCGCGGATGGGTGGCCGCTGGCGTGTCGCCTGACACTTTCCACGTTGTTGACCCTGTCGCCGAAAACCTGCCTGCGGGCGTTGCGGTATCGCGCGCGTCACAAGAGGTTGCGCGGCCATTTGATGTGCTCGTGTTGGGTATCAAGCCGCAGCTTTTGTCATCGCTCGCACCCGACATTGCGTCATTGCTTGCGCCCGGAGCATGGGTTATTTCGATACTCGCTGGCACCACAACGCAAACCCTGTCGGAGGCATTTCCTTCCGCGCGGATTATCCGGCTGATGCCCAATTTGGCAGCCGCTATCGGCAAATCACCCCTTGGCGTGTTTGCGCCAAATGAAACGGAATTGGTCAAGGCGGACATCGCAGCTTGGCTAACGCCTTTGGGGGCCGTCATTTGGATCGACGACGAAGCCCATATGGATGCGGTAACGGCGCTGGCGGGGTCAGGCCCAGCCTTTATCTACCGCGTCATTGATGCACTGACCAAAGGCGGGGAAGCATCAGGATTGCCGCACGCGGTGGCCGCGCAGTTGGCCATAAAGATGACCGAAGGGGCGGCGATTTTGGCCGCGACGTCCCCCGAAACGCCAAAGGCACTCGCCGCGCGCGTCACCAGTCCGGGCGGCACAACTGCCGCTGGCCTTGCGGTGCTGGATGCCGATAATGCTTTAGACAGATTGATGACGCAGACGCTGCGCGCCGCGTGCGACCGTGGGGCAGAACTGGCAAAGGGAGACGCCAAATGAAATTGAAATTGATATTGGCCCTATCTTGCGCTTTTGCGCAACCAGCCGTTGCATCGGTCGCAATGCCGCCATCGACCGTGCAAGCGCAGGTTAATCTGGCCAAAGCAGGGTCAATTGAAAATCTGGACCTGGCGCAACTGGCGGACGGCATTAATGATGGCGCGTTCAACAGCGAAGCGATAACCGCCGCTTACCTCGCGCGTATTGCTGCCATTGATGACAGCGGACCTATGCTGAACGCGGTCATTGCCACATTCCCCGACGCGCTCGACCAGGCCCGCGCGATGGACGCCGAATTGCGCGCTGGCACATATCGCGGACCAATGCATGGCATCCCAATTTTGGTGAAGGACAATGTCGAGGTTGCAGGCCCGCTTCCGACAACCGCCGGATCACTGGCGCTTGCGGGCAATATCACCAACCGCGACGCGCCGCTAATTGCCCGCTTGCGCGCGGCAGGCGCCGTGATTTTGGGCAAAACCAACTTAAGCGAATGGGCCAATATCCGGTCTGACAATTCCACCAGCGGCTGGAGCGCGGTTGGTGGCCTAACCAAGAACCCGCATGCACTTGACCGCAACAGTTGCGGCTCCTCCAGCGGAAGTGGCGCGGCGATGGCAGCAGCTTTGGCGGCAGGCACGATTGGCACGGAAACCGACGGATCGATCGCTTGCCCGGCTGGCGTCAATGGCGTGGTCGGGTTCAAACCGACCGTCGGCTTGGTCTCGCGCCGTTTTGTCGTACCGATCAGCCACAGTCAGGATACCGCAGGGCCCATGACGCGTTCGGTGCGTGACGCCGCCATCATGCTGACCTTTATGGCCGGCAGCGACCCGCAAGATACAGCGACAGCAGATGCCGACCGTTGGCGCGGCAATTATGCAACCGACCTTTCGGTGAACGGCCTAAAAGCTATGCGCATTGGCGTCATCCGCGCACCCGATGCCGATGCCACCTTGTTTGACGCTGCCATTGCCAAGTTCAAGGATGGCGGGGCGGAAGTCATTCTTCTCGACACCAGCAAGATTGACCAACAAAAAATCGGACAGGGCGAATTTAAGGTATTGCTCACAGAGCTTAAAGCCGACCTTGCGTCTTATTTGCAGGGCTTGCCCGACGGTCTGGTCCCGCACAAAACGCTCGCTGATATTATCGCGTTCAATAATGCGAACGCCGACAGGGAGTTGCAGTATTTCGGTCAAGACATATTTGAAACGGCGGATAAGGAAAAAGGGCTGGATGACCCAGCTTATCTGGAAGCCTTGGCCACGTCACGCGGGCTGGCGACTGAAGCGCTGAACCATATGTTTGCCAGCAATAAGGTCGATGTCATCATCGCGCAAACCAACGGCGCTGCATGGGTTTCAAATTTGGGTAAGGGCGATGCCTTTTCCGGGCCAAGCGCCAGCCAGTTGCCCGCCGTTGCAGGCTTCCCGCATCTGACGGTGCCCATGGGCCTGTCTGGCGGGCTGCCGATTGGCCTCAGCTTCATTGGCCCAAAATGGCATGACCATGATGTTCTGAAAGCGGGCTTTGCGTATGCGCAGCTTTCAAAGGCGCGGGTCGCGCCTATATTCCCTGCAATGATCGCGCGTAAATAAGATGGCATTTGGCAAACCTGATCTGGGCAGCATCACGCCAAAGGGCGCTGCCTTCGACCCTGCCTTGGTTAACAAGATGATGGGTAAATTCGGCCATGGCGGATTTCTCAACATGGAATATGTTGGCCATGGCGACGACTGGGTTGAACTTGCGATTGATTGGCGCGAAGACCTTGTTGCGGACCCCGACACTGGCATATTGGCTTCTGCCGTGATCATCAGCCTTATGGATAACGCGACCAGCATGTCGATCTGGACCAAGCTTGGTGAATTCCGTCCGCAAGTGACGATGGACCTGCGGATCGACTATCTGCGCCCCTCGCCCTCGGGTGAACGCGTTTATGGTCGGGGGATTTGCTACCATTTGACCAACAGCATCGGCTTTGTGCGTGGCTTTGCGCATAATGGAAACCCGGACGAACCCTTGGCGCATGTGACCGGCACGTTCATCCGCATTGGGGACCGCATATCATGATCGATAAGCCAGCCCTTCCGCCCTATGCCCGCGCGCTCGATATGGACATTGTCGACGAAATCCACGGCGCGCCGGTAATCGGCATGCCCTTTGCCGACCGCGTTCAGGGCCGTCCAGGCTTCCTGCATGGCGGGGCGATTTCGGGCTTGCTCGAAATTGCCGCCATCGCCGCCATTCATCAGGCGCTTAGGGCCAAAGGCAGCGATTCCAATATCAAACAGGTCAATGTCACTGTCGATTTCATGCGTGGGGGCCTAAACCAAATGACCTATGCGGTCGGCGAAGTCACACGCCTTGGCCGGACGATGGCCAATGTTGAGGCGCGGGCATGGCAGGAAGACCGGGATAAGCCCATCGCCATGGGCTATATGCATTATCTGATTAAGGCTAGGACCGCGTAAATTCACGCTCGCGGGTTAAGCCTCTCCATGCGTTTCGATAAGCGCGCTGGCAATGGCCTCTTCAGGCGTTTTGTCGCCCCAGATGATGAACTGGAACACCGGATAGAAACGCTCACATTCGTCAATCGCGACGTCAATGATGGTTTGCGCCTGGTCAACACCCAACAAGCCGTTTGATGCCATCAGGCTGCCATGGCGGAACAGCAATATGCCATTGGCCGACCACATGTCAAAATGGCCAAGCCATAATTGTTCATTGATAAGACCAAGCGCTGTGTAAACACTCGCCCGCTTGTCCGTGGGCACAGTGATATCCGGCAATATGATCAGTTGAAGCGCATTATCTTCCTCACGCCAGATCGCGCGAAGCTGATAGCTGGCCCAACTGCCCTTATATTCAGCGGTGATTTCGTCTTCACCATCCAGTTCAAATGACCAGCCGCGCGCCTCAAACAAAGCCGCGAGCATGTCTACGGGCGCGGATTCATCGCGCTCGAATTGCTCATATTGTTCGTCTGCATCGTGCATATTGATTGCGCCTGTCGTGTTGGTTCGAGTCTGCCCCCTGACGGACTCGCACGCAAGGGGCTTGCGTCAACGTGCAACATTAGGCTGTGGGCCAACTGTGGAAAAGTTCAATATGGACCTTTTGCCGGCTTGGTCGCTGGCTTCGTCTTGGCGGCTGCTGCGCCGCCTTTTGTCTGCAAGGCCGCTTCCAAGGCGGCAACGCGCCTACCAAGGGCATCGGCTTCGGCGCGGGCATTGGCCGCGAGGGTTTTGACGGCGTCAAATTCTTCGCGTGACACAAGGTCAAGGCCGCCCGCCCATTCGCGCGCACGTTCGCGCATGCTCGCCTCGGCCTCACGGCCCATGCCCGCAACGGTTCCGGCAACGCCGTTCAAAACCTTAGCCAAATCGTCAAAAATGCGCTTTTCGCTTTGCATGTCATTCACTCCATTACGGTCAGGGGATGGACCAGTTCACCCTATTTGGGAAGTCGCGGCCGGAACGTAAAGGCTTTCCGCGTCGGGATTAAGCTGGTCGATCTGAAAATTCAGAATGGCAGCGAAACTGATCCACACCAAATACGGCACCATCAGCCACGCCGCAGCCTTGCGCACCCGCGCAAATACAAAGGTAGTGGCAATCGCTAGCCCGAGCATAAAGAGGATGATGAAAAATGCGGCTGTCACCTGATGCGCACCAAAAAATATCGGCGACCACGTGAGGTTGATCACGAATTGCGAAAGGAAAAGTGCGATTGCCACATTTCGGTCCCGCGCGCCGGGCGCGTTCAACACCATCGCAAATGCAAGGCCCATCATGAGATATAAAGTGGGCCAAACGACGCCGAATACCCAGCCCGGCGGCTGAATATCGGGCTTAAGCAATGTTTGGTACCATGCGTTGTCGGCCGTTGATCCCGACATAGTGCCTGAGAGAAAACCGAGAAACATGATCGTCGGGATCACGAACAATGCCAAACGCGCCAAGGACGTGCGCGACTGCGACGAAGGTGCAAACTGGTTCATGACGAGGCTCCGATCTTGATCATCGCGATTCGGAGGAAACGCGTTCAACCTCAACATAAGCATTGACGCCAAATAGAACAAGGCCGCCTACCCAGTCGGATAGACGGCCTGGAATGTGCGTGTCAGCGCAAGACGCGCGCTGCGGCCTTTTACTTGCGTGTGCCGGTCAAGCCCATCGAACCAAAGGCACCAGCCTTCACCTCGCCGGTCATGGCATCGCCCGACACGGTTGCTGTGGCGTTCAAATGCATTGGCATAGGCACAGTGATGTCCATGCCCCAGCTCAACGTATCGCCATCAACGGTGCCATTGGCGATGTCCATGGAACCAAGTCCACCTGACATCTGGCCCGAAAAGCTGCCGCCGTCGCTGTTGACGGTCAATACTGCTTTTTGGTCACCCATCGGGCTTTTGATTGTTACGTCCCAGTCACCATCAACTGCTGCCATATCCTTGCTCCTTATTTAGCATTGTTGCTTGCACTGGTGTTAGCAGCTTCCTTCACCATTTCAATTGGTAATCCAAGCGCTTCCAACTGGGGTTTTACCTTCGCCGCATCGCCGACAACAAGCCAAGTAATCTTGGATGGATCCACCTTGACCCGCATTGCGTCATTCAATGCCTTGGCCGTCATCGCAGTATATTTGGCTGCAACCGTTTCGGCATAATCAAATGGCCGTTTGTTCAAACGATCCGCCTGCATTTGTCCAAGCACCGCCGACGATTGTTCATAACTGCCGGGCAGTTCAAGGACGTTGCCCTTGATCGTTTTTTCAAGTTCGTCCGGCGTAACCGGCTTTGCACCGTTAAAGTCCTTCAACTGGTCGATCAACACTTTGACCGATGGTCCGGTCTGGTTGGTCTGCACTGGCGCGACTATGGAGAAAGGTACGCGATCTTCGGCACCAGAGATTCGGCTGCCCACACCATAAGACCAGCCCTTGGTTTCCCGCAGGTCCATGTTGATACGCGACAGGAAGTCACCGCCGAAAATCTCGTTCGCCGCGCGCAAGGTTAGCAAATCGTCCGATCCCTTTGCATCCAGAACAAGGCCAGCGAGCACCAAGGATTGCGGTGAATTTGGACGATCAATCAGCAGAATTTTTGATACAGGCGCTGGCACTGCCACAGCGAAATTCTTCGCTGGCGCAGGTGCGGCTGCGGGCTTCCAATTGCCAAAACGCTGTTCAAGCATGGGCTTGATTTCTTTCAGGCTGGTGTCACCCACAACAAAAATTTCCGCCTTCGATGGATGCATCCATGACTGATGGAAATTGGCAACATCAAAACGGCTGATTTTCGCCACGGTTTCTGCATATCCGCTGCCCGTTTGTGGCCCACCATAAGGATGGCCCTTGCCGTATAGCAATGGCGGCAGGCGGCGAACGGCAATGCCCTGTGGCTGGTTGTCTTCGGCACTGATCTGGGTCAATTGCTGCACGCGAACGCGCTCCAGTTCATTGGGCGCAAAGGCCGGATTTTTGATAACATCCGCAAGCAGATCAAGCGAAAGGCCAAGATTTGGCTTTACCGCGCGCAGGCTGGCTACCGTCCGGTCGAGTGAAGACCCAACATTGACGTCAGCGCCCAATTTCTCTTCGGTTTCGGCAATTTGTGTTGAGGTCAGCGACGTTGTGCCTTCCATCAGCATCGTCGACATCATCGACGCTATGCCGCGCTTGTCGGCTGGGTCCGCTGCGTACCCGGCATTGAAGCTAACCGCGACGCGGACCGTTGGCACCGCGGCGCGCCGTGCGAAGAATATCTTGATGCCATTGCTTAAGGTTGCTTCCTCAACCGTCGGGAAATCGAGCGCAGGCGTGCCTGTCGGTTCAGGGAATTTGCTGCGATCCTGAAAGGCGACGGGTGCCGACATCGATACATAATCGGCCCCTGGAGGCGTATAAAATGCGGGCGCCGTCAGCGTACCTGTCCGGCTACCTGATCCTGCGGCGACTTCTTGATACGCCTCGCGCTCACCGGGTTCGACGCGAATTTCAAGCACCGGGCGCGTCAGCCATTTCTGCATCGCGGCCTTCACCGTTTCTGGCTTTGCCGATGCAAGCCGTTCGAGTTCCTTTTTGTAGAAGGACGAGTCCCCCACAAATAATTCGCCTTCGGCCAAAGCGACGGCCTTGCCGCCAAAGCCGCCAACTTGTTCAAGGCCGTCGATTTGCGCGGCAATGTTACTCGCGGCAACGCGCTGCACTTCTTCGGCGGTCGGGCCAGTTTTGATATAATCGGCCAAGATTTCATCCAGACGCTTCGCCACCGCATCGGCATCACCGCCGGGCTTTACGTCCGCTTGAATGTTGACAAGGCTGCTATGGACGAACGGGATGAGGTAAGCAGATACAGCTACCGCGCTCTGTTCCTGACGCACCAATATATTATCCAGACGCGAGCTCGACAGGCCGCCAAGCGCGCTCATCGCGATGAACAATGCATTGGCATCGGGGTCGGCAAGGCCCGGCACCACCCAGTTGCGATAAATACGCGTGGTCGGCACCTTGTCCTTCATGACGATTTTGATGTCTTTTTCGAGCGTTGGTATTGGCGCATTAACGGGTGCCACTTCCTTGCCGCGCTTGATGCTGCCGAACCATTTTTCCACCATTGGCTTTGCCTGCGCCGCATTGATGTCGCCTGCCAGAACCAAGACGGCATTGTTCGGGCCATAATGGTCGGTAAACCATGTCTTCATATCATCCAGCGAAGCCGCCGACAGGTCTTCAAGGCTGCCGATCGTGCTATGATGATAAGGATGACCAACGGGGAACAATGTCCCTGACTGCTTGTACTCGACCAAGCCGAATGGCTCATTGTCGCCCTGACGCTTTTCGTTGGAAACAACGCCGATCTGGTTATCCAGTTTTTCCTTCGTCACAGCATTGAGCAAAAAGCCCATACGGTCGCTTTCGAGGAACAATGCGGATTCCAGCGCCGTGGTTGGCACGGTTTGAAAATAATTGGTGCGGTCCAACCATGTGGTGCCATTCAGGTCGGTCGCGCCGATTTTCTTGGTATATTCAAAATAGTCGCCCGGCGCATTTTCGCTGCCGTTGAACATGATATGTTCGAACAAATGGGCATAGCCCGTTTTGCCCTTTGGCTCGTTCTTGGACCCGACGCCATACCAGATGGACACGGCAATTATGGGGGCCTTGCGGTCTTCATGCACCAAAACAGTCAGACCATTGTCGAGGGTGAATTTTTCATGCGGAATATTTACCGCCTCAACCAATTTCGAAACGGGCGCTGCTGATTGCGCAAAGGCGGGTGCCTGCGCCGCGATCACCGAGCCCGACATCATAAGGGCGAGCGTTAGTTTACGTATCATATTCTGCTCCTATAGCTAAGAATCAATGCAGCTAGAAATAACGACGACGCAGGCAAACACAATGTAATAGCGAAGAATTTTCGACAAACGGCGTTCAGGGTCGATAACGGCGCTTTGCATTTTTGACGGCGTCGGCCCATTCAAAATGTACTGGCTTGTAACCACCTGCAACGAACAATTTCATCTGGTCTGTATAATGCGGCGATTCGGGGCGGGTCGTCGCCGAACCATAAGGCTGGATCGATTCTGATTGCACCTTGCCGTCCTTGTCCCATCGCATCAGCATGATGTAACTATCGCCATGTCGGACGCGCGCTTTGCCATCGGCTTGCTCTGCATCCCATATCGTTGTGGCACGCAAGGCATCGCTGCCGCCGAGCATCGGTAAATCGACATCGCCGCGCCGTAGGCGCTGAATATCGGCCAACGGCGGGTCGATGCGGCCAAAGCGTTTTTTGAACTCTGTGACAGCCTCCTGAAGCGTATTACGGGCATCGGGCATCTTGTCCCCGCGCCAGTTTGGCCGCGCGCCAAAGCGGATGATGCGTTCGGCAAAGGCGTCCGCACGGCCCTTGCCATCGCTTGACCAATCCCAGCTCGCGAGCAGCTTTTGCGCTTCGGCAAGCTCGGGCGCGTCTTTTAGGTCAAGCGCGGCAAAGGATGCCATCCACGCCCCGACCCAGCTTTTTTTGCTGTACATCATGTCCATCTTGATCGCGAGCAGCTCCGACGGCGTGATTGACGTGTCGGCGGCCAGCAACTCGGTTGCGCGCAAGCCACGGTTGGTCATGCCACGCTCAATACCCAGATACGGCGAATAAGCTGACGGGTCCATTTCCGACCCCGGCCCTGCGGCCAGAAACGGCGTGTTATTGGCGTTCTGGACAAAGCCCGATGCAGGATCCACAATCTTGGGATAACGGTCAAAGCCAACTGGCCCCTCCCACATGGCCGCCGATGTATCGCCCGGAAGCAGCTTGGTATAATCATATCCCGGCTTACGGTCGGGGAAGAGGGCGTTGTAAATATAGGCAACGCGGCCGGTCTTGTCGGCATAAATGAAATTCGTCGCAGGAATGCCGCCAATCGACATCGATTGGGTCCATTCGTCCCAATTCGTCGCTTTGGTATTGCGATAATATTGCTCAACGACTTTTACATTGTCGATGCCCGCATAGCGGATAGCGAAATAGCCCTTGTCATTTTTGATGACGGGTCCGTGGATGGAGCGATATACCGTTTGCGGTACTGGCAAATTGAACGGACCGATTTTCACCGGCAGCCAAACCCGCTTCGATGACAAAGGCATCCATTTGCCGTCATAACGATATTGGTCGCCAGCCTTGTTCATCACCAGTTTATAGACGTCGATCAGGTCGGGGCGGTTGACGGTATTGGTCCAACCCAAATGACGGTTGTGGCCAAGCAGGACAAAGGGCGAACCGGGGAACAAGGCGCCAGCCATGTCCAGCCCCTCACCCGAATGCGTAACGGCTTCGTACCACGCAACCTGACCTTCATAAGGCTGGTGCGAATTGGAAATCAGCCACGTCTTGCCATCGGCCATACGCTTGGGCGCAATTGCAAAGGCGTTGGAACCGTTCATTTCTGGATCGCGCCCGATGGGCGTCATAGGTGGCGCACTTTCCTTTGGCAGGGGTTTGCCTTCGGTCAATGCCCCGATGGCACCATCCAGACCATAAAAGAATGGCGCGCGCAGCACGAAGCCTGTGACAATGTCCTGTCCAGTAACGGGAAACAGCTTCGACAGCCGGACTTCTTCGGGATGTTTTGACACATAATGGTTCAAACCAGCGGCATATGCCTCTGCCACCGCGCGGACCTGCGGCGACAATTCCATATAGCGCGCCACAGCCGTCTCGCGCGCGCCCAACAGATGCAGCACATAATCGACCTTGGCCCCATCGGAGCCTGCAAGCGCGCCATAGCGCCCACGCGTCATGGCAACGACATCCTGTATCGTCGAAAAATCATCTTCGGCATGGGCAAAGGCGAGGCCGTAAGCGGTGTCGGCATCGGTCTTGCCGTTGATGTGCGGCACGCCATAGCTATCGCGGACAATCTCCACATCGTAGGTGCGGGCTGGCATTTCATATCCGGTGGCCGCCAACGGCTCCCACAGAGCGCCTGCACCCGCAACGACACCCGCAAGCGCCAATGACGCCCACAAAAATTTCCGCATTATACTCTCCCCCTGCAATGAGACCTTGTCACATCGGTTCATTTGCTTACATAACCGGCATAACCAAGATTTTCAGAAAGGATAGTCCCCCGATGCATCGCAGTTTCTTAACCCTTGCACTGGCTAGCGCCACAATCACCCCCGCTTTTGCGCAAGCCGACATGATTGGATCGGGCATATCGCCATCGGCGGCGGCGCATTCGCAAACACGGCCAATCAATTTCGCGACGACCGCGCCAACGTCCGGCGCTTTGGTCATATTGATGCGTAATGCGACGTTGCCAGCCAACATGGTTGATGCGGCAACGACGCAAGCCTTGAACGCGGCTATCGCTTCGGCAAAGTTTGAAGGCAAAGAGGGTAGTTCCTTGTCGCTACGCGGCATTGGCGGTTATGCGCGCATCGTCCTAAGCGGGGTTGGCGCGGAGGGCGACCGCATCACCCATATCCGCAACGCATCGGGCAAAGCGGCTCAGGATTTGCGCGATGAAGCCCAGCAGGTCACGATTACCGGCGGCCTGAACCAAGACGAAGCCGCTGCAGCCGCTTTGGGCTATGCCATGGGTCAATATCGGTTCGACCGGTATAAAACCGTGGACCGTAAAGCGCCGCCCACGAACCCAGTGACCATCATCAGCAGCGATGCGGGCAGCGCAGAGGCTTTATGGCAGTCGCGCCATGCGGCCTTGGCTGAAGGCGTCGCCTTATCCCGCGACCTGGCGACTGAACCTGCTAATGTCATCTATCCGGAAACCTTTGTGGAGCGTGTACGTGCCGCATTTGGTAATACCGCCAATGTTAAAATTGAAGTGTTGGACGAACCCATGATGCGCAAATTGGGCATGGGGTCGCTGGTCGGCGTTGGCCAGGGTTCGCGCCGCCCATCACGCCTGATGATCGTCGAATATCGCGGCGCTGGCGATGGTCCGCCATTGGCGATGGTCGGCAAGGGCATTACTTTTGATACCGGCGGCATATCGCTGAAACCTGGTGCGGGCATGTGGGAAATGAAGGCGGACATGTCCGGCGCAGCCAATATCATGGGCGCACTGTTATCGCTCGCAAAGTCGAAGGCACCGGTGAACGTCATCGGCGTAGCCGCGCTGTCCGAAAATATGCCCGGCAGCAATGCGCAGCGTCCCGGCGACGTCGTGCGCACGATGAGCGGCAAAACCATAGAGATACTGAACACCGACGCCGAAGGCCGCTTAGTATTGGCGGACGCCAATGAATATATCGTCGCCAACAAAAAACCCGGCGCTTTGGTCAACATGGCGACGCTGACAGGTTCCATCGTTGGCGCACTGAACGACGAATATGCTGGCCTGTTCAGCCGTGACGACCGGTTGGCAGCAGCCATTGCCGCAGCGGGCACAGCAACGGGTGAAGAAGTTTGGCGTATGCCGCTCCACAAAAACTATCTCGATGATATGAAATCCGACATTGCGGACATCAAAAACATCGTTGAGGGCGGCGGACCGGGCGCAGGTCTGGGCGCGACCTTTGTTGGCTTCTTCGTCGACAAAAATGTGCCTTGGGCGCATCTTGATATTGCGGGCGTCAACTGGGCGGACTCGTCCGGGCCAGTGACGCCAAAGGGGGCATCGGGCTGGGGCGTGCAGTTGTTGGATGCGCTTGCCCGCAATTGGAGATAATGTCGGAAGCCGCGCATTTCCGTTGAATGGCCGTCGCACTTGTGTTGCGAAAATGCCGCATTACATTCTGTGTAGAGATGGAGTCTTTGTGAACAAAGGCCCCATCGGCAATATAGGAAATAGCGCATGAACCTCGAAAAATTCACCGACCGCGCCAAGGGTTTTCTGCAAAGCGCACAGACCGTTGCCATTCGCATGAGTCATCAGCGGATCGGGCCTGAACATCTCTTAAAAGCTTTGCTGGAGGATGAGCAGGGCATGGCGTCTGGCCTGATCAAGGCCGCTGGCGGCGACGCGGCGACCGCGTTGCGCGAAACCGATGCGGCGCTTGCGAAGGTGCCTGCGGTGTCCGGCGGCGGCGCGCAGCAGACCCCCGGCCTCGACAATGACGCCGTGCGCGTGCTCGATGCTGCTGAACAGGTCGCGCAAAAGGCGGGCGACAGCTATGTCACTGTTGAACGCCTGTTGCTCGCGCTAGCGCTTGCGCAGACCAGCACAGCAGGCAAGGCGTTGGCAGCAGCAGCCGTCACAGCCGAAGGGCTGAACGCCGCGATCAACGAACTGCGTGGTGGCCGCTCAGCCGATACTGCGGGCGCAGAGGACCGTTATGACGCGCTGAAGAAATTTGCGCGTGACCTGACCGAAGTCGCGCGCGCTGGAAAGTTGGACCCCGTCATCGGTCGCGATGAAGAGATTCGCCGCACCATCCAAATCCTTGCGCGCCGTACAAAGAATAACCCCGTGTTGATCGGCGAACCCGGCGTCGGCAAAACGGCCATTGCCGAAGGGCTGGCCTTGCGCATCGCCAATGGCGACGTGCCCGATAGCCTGAAGCATCGCAAATTGCTGTCACTCGATATGGGCGCGTTGATCGCGGGTGCAAAATATCGCGGCGAATTTGAAGAGCGGCTCAAAGGTGTGCTTGACGAGGTTAAGCAGGCCGAGGGTGACATCATCTTATTCATCGACGAAATGCATACGCTTGTCGGCGCGGGCAAAGGCGAAGGCGCGATGGATGCCGCCAACCTCATCAAGCCTGCTTTGTCGCGCGGTGAACTGCACTGCATTGGTGCAACCACGCTGGATGAATATCAAAAACATGTCGAAAAAGACCCGGCGCTACAACGCCGGTTTCAGCCGATTTTTGTCGGTGAGCCTACCGTCGAGGACACGATTTCCATCCTGCGTGGGTTGAAGGAGAAATATGAACTGCACCATGGCGTGCGTATTACCGATAGTGCGCTGGTGAGCGCCGCCACCTTGTCGCACCGTTATATTTCCGACCGTTTCCTGCCGGATAAAGCCATCGACCTGATGGACGAGGCGGCGTCGCGCCTGCGGATGGAGGTGGAATCCAAGCCGGAAGAGATTGAAACGCTCGACCGCCGGATCATCCAGTTAAAGATTGAACGCGAAGCGTTGGGCAAGGAAAGCGATGCCGCGTCCAAGGACCGTCTGACCAATCTGGAGGGTGAGCTGGCCAATCTGGAGCAGCAATCGCTTGAACTGACGCAGCGTTGGCAGGCCGAAAAAGACAAGATTTCTGCCGAAGCCAAAATCAAAGAACTACTCGATGGTGCACGCATCGAGTTGGAGCAGGCGCAGCGGTCTGGCGACCTAGCCAAGGCGGGCGAACTGCAATATGGCACAATACCCGGGCTGGAAAAGCAACTAGAGGACGCGGTGGCCGCAGCCGGCAATGCGATGTTGCGCGAAGAAGTGACCGCGCAAGATATTGCCAGCGTCGTCAGCCGCTGGACCGGCATCCCCGTGGACAAGATGCTTGAGGGCGAACGCGACAAGTTGCTCAACATGGAACAGCTTATTGGCGCGCGCGTCATTGGCCAAAAGGACGCGGTGGAAGCCGTCTCCAAGGCGGTGCGCCGTTCGCGCGCGGGCCTTCAGGACCCGAACCGCCCGCTTGGTTCGTTCCTGTTCCTTGGGCCAACGGGTGTCGGCAAGACCGAGCTCACAAAAGCGCTCGCATCATTCCTGTTCGACGACGACAATGCGATGGTCCGCATCGACATGTCCGAATATATGGAAAAGCACAGCGTCGCCCGCCTCGTCGGCGCGCCTCCGGGCTATGTCGGCTATGAAGAAGGCGGTGTGCTGACCGAGGCGGTGCGCCGCCGCCCCTATCAAGTCGTCTTGTTTGACGAAGTTGAAAAGGCCCATTCGGACGTATTCAATATCCTGCTGCAGGTTTTGGATGATGGCCGCCTGACCGATGGTCAGGGGCGCACAGTGGACTTCTCCAACACGCTCATCATCCTGACATCCAATCTGGGCAGCCAGCATATGGCCGCGTTGGAAGACGGGCAGGATGTGAAAGAGGTCGAGCCGCAAGTTATGGAAATCGTGCGCGGCCATTTCCGGCCCGAATTCCTGAACCGGCTGGACGAGGTCATATTGTTCCACCGCTTGGGCGCGCAACATATGGCCCCGATTGTCGATATTCAGGTGCAGCGGGTGCAAAATTTGCTCAAGGATCGCAAGATCACTTTGTCCTTGTCAGACGAAGCCAAAGCATGGCTTGGCCGCGTCGGCTATGACCCTGTATACGGCGCACGCCCGCTAAAACGCGCAATCCAACGTTATTTGCAGGACCCGCTGGCCGACATGCTGCTACGCGGCGGCATCCCCGATGGCGCGACGGTGACGGTGGAAGAGGGTGATGGGGGGTTGAATTTGGCGGTATAGGCGGCACTTCGAAATGTGGCCTTAGACCACAAATATGCTAAGGGTGGCCTCTCAACGATTGCAATTAAGACTGAGAATGCGCATGAAATTTTGCAATGGCTGACGACAAACATTCAATAATTCGCCAGGCAGATGCTGCACTAAACGCTGGGGACATCACAACCGCTGTCAGCGGATATCGCCGCGTTCTGGGCATTGATAATTCGCTCGCAGATGTTTGGTTTAACCTTGGTTACGCCCTACGCATCCAGCGGAAATTTCCCGAGGCGCTCGATTGCTATTCGCACGCACTCGATCACAAAGTGCAGCGGCCTGAGGAGGCCCATCTGAACCGCGCTGCAATCTTCACTGAACAGCTCAATGCTTACGACAAGGCACGCACTGAACTGGACGCGGCATTAGAGAGGAATCCTGTCTTTGTCGCAGGTTGGCTCAATCTTGGTTTACTTTACGAAGATACCGGCAATATCGCGGAAGCTCGTTACGCATATGGACGTGCTCTGCAAATTGACCCCCAAAGCGGCCGAGCATTGTCCCGACTGGCAGCGATTGCAACATTTGAAAATAAAGTATCGACTGAAGTGGGCCGACTTGAAGCCGCCCTTCGTTTGCCATCGCTAGCGCCCAATGATGCCGTTGATATCGCCTTCGGATTGGCCAACCTATATGATGCTATGGGGCGGCATGAACAAGCTTTTGCGCTGGCGGCGTCCGCCAATCAAGCACAACATCGATTTTTGCCGGAAGCTTCGCGATATGATCCAGTGGCGCATGAAAAGTTAATTGATTCAATTTGCAACATGACCCTTCCGCCTCCTCTCCTAAAGGCAGATAAGGGTTTGGAACCAAATGTTTTTATCTGCGGATTGTTTCGGTCTGGTTCGACACTCGCCGAGCAATTACTCGCTCGTCACAGTGATATAGTCGCCGGCGGTGAGCATGACTTTATTCCAGAAACTGTGCGCGGCAATCTGCAGCCCTATCCAGAAAAGCTTGCGACAGCCACTCGCGCCGAACTCGAGAGCATTCGCCTTGATTACGTGTCGCGCCTTGCTGCAAATGGCCATGTTTCCGGCCAAGTCACGGACAAAAGATGCGATAACTTTCTGCACATCGGCTTCATAAAAACTCTGTTTCCTCATGCCAAAATTGTCCACAGCTATCGCGCGCCGCTAGACAATGCCGTATCGCTTTTTTTCCAGCATTTTTCCGAAGATATCAATTACAGTATGGATCTTGGCCACCTTGGCCACTGGTTGGCGCAATACCGCAAAATCATGACCCACTGGAAATCATTATATGGCACCGACATTCACGATTTTAGCTACGATGCGACCGTGCATAGCCCTGAAGCTGAAGTGCGCGCCATGGTCGAGCATTGCGGTCTCACATGGCGCGAAGGTTCCCCGTCTACGAACAATGTTGTAAAGACAGCGAGTGCCTGGCAGGTTCGGCAACCTTTGCATCAACGATCGTCAGGCCGTTGGCGGAATTACGAGCACGACCTGTTGCCAGTGATGCATGCGGCGGGAATTGACGAGGATGGTAACTGGTTATCGTTCTGAGATCTTAACTAGGGGCGCGTTCGCCTGTCAGCGTTAAGAAGTCAGCGACCAATTCGCGTTCGCCCATGGTCATATGAGGGTTCCAGACGTCAAAAATCAGGACGATCCGGTGTGCATCGCTATCGTTCCACGCTTCGTGCTCAATCGTATCGTCGAAAGCAAATGCCTCCCCTTCAATCCACTCTCGAGTTTCGCCACCCACGCGAAATCGGCACCCGTCGGGGATAACTAATGGCAAATGAATGATAGCACGTGTGTTCGTGACGCCCGTATGCGCTGGAATATGGGATTTAGGCTTGAGTATTGAGAAGAACACCGTTGGTGCCTTACCCGGTATCCTGTTGTGCGGGATGGCAGACATTGCTGCGGCAGTTTCAGGACATTGATTACAAATCTCATCATTGCGTTCACCATATTCCCACAAGAAACAGGCGCTCCAATCTTCGCTCTTGTCGAGCGCTGACCATTTGTTGTCAGGCGTGCCTGGCTCCAGTTGTACATAAGGTCTGATGGCAGCATTGCGGTTTTCCCAAAGTGCTTGCGCTTCCCGCCGGATGGCCGACGTGTGTTTTTCCAGTTCGGTTAGCCACGGAAAATGGTGTCGGTCAAAAAATTCGTCTGCGGGCAAGAAGGGAAAATGCACGCCTTCACAATTGTTGGCGTAGATCTGTCGGCGTCCAAGGCTGTGATCAATGCACGCATTTACCCGGCGTGCAGCGGTGCCCATCGCAATCAATTTCTCACCGAGCTGCTCGTCGACGCGATGGGAGAGCTCCGCATTATGCTTTAAAAGATAGGTTGTTCCCCGTTGCAACGCGTCTACAACCAGTGGCGGTGGTTGTGACATTGACGCCGCCATTTGGACGATTCCGCTCCAGTTCAGGGCAGCTTCCACATTGAAACCCTGGCGCTCATCAAGCTCAGCAAGGCGTAGCAAGGCAATAAAATCGCGCCGATCAAGGGCCAGTGCCGCCTTCAAACTTAACCGTTCACCCTGATCATCACCCAATCCACGACAGGCTGTAGCAAGGTTGACCAGCAACGCCGGAGCCATAGGGTCGGCAGCAGCGGCCGCAGCGAAATATGTCTTTGCAGCGGCAAAATCCTGCGCCGCTAGCACATGCATGCCGCTGGCATTAAGGACCATGGCATTGTGCGGTGCATGCGCACGTGCAGCAGCCAACCGCTGCGCAGCGACGTCATGCATGCCGGACTGACGCGCTTCATGTGCCTCGTTCAAAAGCCGATTAATGATAAGCTCTGTGGATGTCATGTTGAATGTTAACCCTGACGGAGCCGAGTGGCAAGAAAGTGTGTTGTCACAAAAAAGAGGCGGCCCTCGCGGACCGCCTCTACATTTTTTAAATCAATCGGTTCTATTAGAACTTCATGCGAAGCGATGCGCCATAACGACGACCGATGGTGTCATATGTCGACGGATAAGTGTTGCCGCCATTATATGCTGTCGAACCTGCGCTCGAACCAACCAATGGTGGCTGCTTGTCGAAAATGTTAAACGCATTGAAAGCTAATTCGAAATTTTCGGTGACGTCGAAACGTACCGCTAGATCGAAATAGTTATACGCTTTGATTCGATTGAAGTTCACCTGACGACCGACCAGCGCTCCGCCACCGGTGATTGCACCGACGAACAAGTTTTGCTGCGCCGCTGTGGCAAAGCCGCGCGTAACTGCATCACTGGCTTGACCTTCATATTCGACGCTGGAGAGGTGACGCCACAACAGCGACACATCAACATTTTCGAACGACAAGGTCGTACGCTGGTTCCAGCTATACTCGGGCTGGATCGAAAGACAGTTAACACTGTAATACCCGACGCAGTCACGATCGACTGAAGTAGGCGCAGCTTGGAACTTCGAGCTTAAGGCATAGTTGCCGCTGAAACCAAGACTCAGATCGGCAAAGCCGAGGTCAGCCTTGTAGTTCAGCACCAGGTCGATGCCGTCGGTCGCCAATTCACCCAAGTTTGTAAGCGGTTGTGGCAAGCCCGGGATGGGGTTTGCCGCGGTCGATGTTCCGCTCAAACGACCGTTCACCGCGTTACGACGAATTCCGGTACAAGCAGGGTCAGTTGCCGAAGCCGCCGTAATATTGCCGAAGCAAGCCTGGATAATGTCGCCGGGCGTCGCCTCTTTGATCGCATTGGTCACCTTGATGTTATAATAATCAATCGACGCGGTCAGACCATTCAGGAAGCCGGTTGGTTGCAACACAAGACCGAAGGAATAGGTAGCGGCCTTTTCCGGACGGATATTCGGGTTACCACCACCAGTTACGTTAGCTTGAGCCGCTGCTGGGTTAAGTATTGTGCCTCCTGTGACGGATGATGCTGGTGCACCCTGTGCCCGGCAAACTGCGGCCAAATTTGCATTGGTCGTTGGTGCTGCGCCTGCACATGGGTCAATCAACAAATTATCAAGACCCGTTACAACCGGCCTAAACAACTCGCCGATGTTAGGGGCACGAACAGCGCGCTGATAGTTTGAACGAAACTTAACGCCTTCGACAGGCTCCCAGTTACCACCGAACTTGTAGGTAGTTGCTGTGAACGACGGATTTCCGGATGCGCGAACGCTGTAATCGGAATAACGCACACCCGCTTCAACGCTCAAATCGTTGAAGAATGGCTTATCCGATACGATCGGAACGTTAATCTCGCCAAAGGCTTCATAAACGCTAAATCCGCCATTAAGTGGCAATACAGCGCCACCGGCACCGCCTAATTCACCTGGAACCTGTGCAAGGTTGTCAGGACGGCGCTGCGCACCATAATCCCGATGCTCGCCACCCACTGCGAACGATACCGCTTCGGCAGCTGACGGGATCGTGAACCCGAAATCACCTGACAACACAGCATGAACTTGAGCCAAAGACGCCGCGTTTGTGACTGAGCTAGTGACGCCGCCAACAAAAGCACCTTGCGCGCTAGTGATCGAACCCGATGGTCCAAAAATGTTGAGCGGTACGCAGGAATTGGCAGTGTTCGTGCAGGTTGTTGTGTTATTTGCATTAAGTGCCTGCTGAACGCGAGAGTTAGCGACATAACCCGAACGGGTTTCTTCGTTTTCACTCTCACCGTATGAGCCATAAGCATCAAACTTCAAGTTATCGGTGACATTAAGCCGTACGCCGGCCATCACGTCGAAAACTTGAGTTACATACGTGCTGATGCGTGGGCCCAATTCAACCGAGCGACGATATACAGCGCCCAACGGGATGGCTGCATTTCCACCGCAAGTTGGTCCGGTGCCCGGTGCCAGGCCAGCAGCGACACAAAATTGGTCGCGAAGCGCCGCAGGCAGATATGGGTTGTTGCCGGGAATAGTAAGCGTGTTTCCGAAGATACCCGAAGCAGCGATGATTGAACTGACGGTGTTCTTGGAGAACAATGCGCGCGAATAGACCTCTACAGTGTCCGAAACTTCATACCTTGTCTGTCCAAAAAAGTTAAACCGTTCGAACGGGGTCTGATAGATGTTGAATGGGTTGAAGTTAAACGGCGCGTAAGGAGCAACAAGCCCCGTGCCGGTTGGGTTGATTTGAAGCGTACCTAAACCAGCGGACGAAAATGTTGTCGGAGCAGATGTCGGGCTGTCGCCGCCTGCAAAGCCGGTGGTTGACCCAATAACGAATGTACCAGTATCGCGCGCACCAAAATAAATCGGGTCAGCTTCCTGATAGCCAATGCTCAACACCGCATTACCGCGGCCGTCATCGAAATTCGCACCGACCGTCAGGTCTGCACGAAATACGTTACCGTCACCTTTCTCGCTGAGCTGCTGGCTGACCGCAAAGTCAACGCCAGCAAAGTCCTTGCGGGTGATGAAGTTAACAACACCAGAAACGGCGTCTGCGCCATATGTAGTAGAAGCACCGCCCGTAAGCACGTCAACGCGGTCAACAAGTGCAAGCGGAATGTTGTTGAGGTCAACAGCACCAAACCAGCTGGAAGGAACCAGACGCTGGCCGTCAAGAAGGACGATGTTACGGTCTGCACCAAGGTTGCGGAGATCGACGCGAGCACTGCCGACTTGGCCATTATTGACGTTGCCACCAAGGTTTGGAGTCACGCCAGGCAATTCGCGCAATATTTGTTCCGCTGTGTTGCTCTGCCGAAGGCTGATTTCTTCGGCGCCGACGACCGTTACAGGCGACGTCGATACGACATTAGGGTTCTGGATTAGCGAACCAGTTACAATGATTTCGCCTGCCGCTTCTTCTTCAACATCGGCATCCTGGGCAAACGAAGGCGTTGAGATCAACGCCAAGCCCAATGCCAACGGCGCTGCTGCATATTTCAATTTGCTGATACGTGTGTTTTTCACGGTGTAGCCCCTTCTTTAATGCCATGGTTTAGCGGTATACTCGCCGCCCCATTGGCTGTTCAACTCCCTAGCTTTTCCACGACCGCAATGCGCGCAAATGGTTTGCGCGCCGAGATGGAAACCTTCCGGATTGTCCGCGCTTTGGCGGATACGCGTGACCTGCGCAATAAGTTGGAACGAAATTACAAATATATTTGACCAATGTCGCATTTTTGCAACAGTAGGTTAAAGCGAAGCTGATAGGATTTGCAGGTGTATGGATATACTACTGAAAAACCACTTATTTCAGTGACAACATTGTCGGTCAAAGGGGTAGCAACCGATTTCCGCTTGCACGCACTTAATGTATCTTTGCTCAATATTTTCTTAGCTCAACGCGCCTCTGCTCGGCGTCCTGTGTGCAGGGTCTTCCCCGAACAATGCGGATGCCGGTTCAAGCGCCTCATTCAGCTTATTCGACGTCATGTTCGGGACAGTCTGGCAAACATGCTCTGCGCTATGGCATCCCTTATGTTGCGAGGGTGTCGGTTCAAGACGAACAGGACTGCTTAAATTTCAAACAAATGTACAAAACTCCAACCGCGCAGTTTCATAAGCTTCCACAAATTGGTCCATATACGCGTGATAGTGCGCTGAGTTTCCCACAGATGTTGTGTATATGGGCCGCCTTACTTGAATAACGCTAGCCGTTTTGACTGGCCGCCTGTTTTCATGCGGGCTCAATTGGGCCGGTTCAATCTGTAATCCACAAAAGCGCGTTATCCGATCGATCTCAATTTCAGGATTTTGAACAAGATCTGCGTAATCTACCACCAATAATTTTTCGCCAAGCAAGCTACTCCAGTGGGTAAATAGCGCATCTTCGACGGCAAAATGATATGCAATATTCGAGAGCGACCACGACCATTCCATGCCCCGAAGAAACCAAGTGCGATAGGCCGACCAAGCACAATCCAACGGATCGCGGCGAAGCCATATTATAGGCGATGCAGGAAATATTGCCGCAATCAAACCGGCGAAACGGCTTGTGTCTAACGACTTATCTACAAAGAATCCATTGCCCTCATGACGCTGTCTGAGCAGGTAACAATATAAATTTGCAAGCTCCGAGGATGACCCGCCATGCAACCTGAATCTTGCAAAATCAGCCGCTGCGTTACCTGAGTCTTGGGTGACGAGCTGCATCAACCCTAATTCTTCTCCGCCAACGACTTTGCTATGGCTATTTAGAATCTGCTCAACCAACGTCGTACCTGAGCGGGGTAATCCAGACACAAATATTGGATGCAATGCTTTAGTTGGTGTCCGAATATCATCCGGACGCGACGCCTTGTCCATTTGCCAACCCGAAGCTACCCTAACCGCATCAGCTTTGTCTGCCGAAAATTTATATGGCGTGACGCCCTGCTTCTTTTGGGCACCAACGGAAAAGCTTGCAAAAGCCTTTCGATAATCACCCGCTTCGTGGAACATGTTTCCGAGCGCGTAATGATAGGCGCTTAATTCAGTCATATTGGATTGGAATAATCCCGGATCTACTGCCATTAAAGCGTCTATATCAGCTGCTTGCATCGGTCCGGCGATCGAGAGTGCAAGCCAGCTTTGGCCCGAATACGGCGCTGCCTTACAAGCACGCTGCAGCTTCTCACGCGCCTCACTAACTCTGCCAAGGTTGAGCGAAAGAGTGCCTGAGCTATAATAATATTCCGCCATCGTCGGCGTTCCGGGAGGAAGCTTTGCAAGAATGCGGTCCGCTTCTTCAAGTTGGCCGAGCTGAGCCAGCAACGCAGCCCTTTCAAACTGAACCGGTGGAGTGTCTCCAGCAGAGGCGCAATAATAGTCCATTGCGGCCAGGGCATCCTCAACTTCACCATTTTTTTTTGCAATAGCGGCCATTGACCGCCACCTTCCGGCAAGAGGCGGCTTTGCCCTGATGATATCTTTTACCAGCTGGGCCGATTCTGCGCGGCTATTCCGACGCAGTGCATCGCCAAGCTTGTGTATCAATACTTCGGTATCATACACCACCGTAGTTCCTTGCCCTCGAAAAAGAGAAAAGGGGCTGTCTCCAGCCCCTTTTCCCCTCTTTTATCGGTCATGTCAGCAGTTAAAAGCGCAATCCGAATTGCAGACGGATTGAACGTGGCCCCTGATATCGGGTTGCTTCCCCGAATGTATTGCGTGGACGTCCGTTGTTGAGCGTGCCCCGCTCTTCAAAATCAAGCGCGGCATTTTCGTTGAAGACGTTAAACACGTCGAGCCGGAAATCACCTTGAAAGCTATCAGTTGGCAATCTGAACACAAAGCTCAGATTGGTTTGCGTTTGCCAATCGCTCTCAAAAACACTGCCACGCGGTGTAAGCGCAGCTACCGGACTATTCACATTCACCGGGACACGCTCGTCGGTTATGACACTGCCGCTTGCATCCACATTACAATAGTAACCCGCCGCCCCATAAAATTGACCAAAGGGGTCAATTGATGCCGGAATTCTTCCGATACAACCGAATTTACGCGGTGACGTAGCACTGAAATTTGCACCCACTGTTAGCCAGTCGGTGAGTTTGTAGCTGCCGTATAGTTTCAAGTTATGGCGACGATGGTTCGGTGAAAGTCCCAATGTACCATTCGTCAGACCTGGCTGATCAAAGTCAGTCGTCAAACCAGCATCAGTCTGGCCATTGTCAGACTTCACTGATCCTTCGTAGTTTCCAAATAGCTTCGACCAAGTGTACGAACCGGATAGGCTCCACAAGCCGTCGAATGCACGGTCTACTTTCAAGGTAACCGCATCATAATTACGCTTGGCGGAAGGCAGGCCCAACTCTTCTGCGGTAAAGTCAACTGTGCGCAGGCCTGTCTCACCATTGATGGGATCGGACAAGGTTACCGTTGCGCCCTGACCCGGATTTAACAACACATATTGGTGAAATCCTGACCAAATACTGCTACATCCTGAAATACCTTCGGCGGCGCAATAATTATTGATTGCAGCATCGATTGCAGCGTCTTCCAAGGCCGCGTTCAAACGAGAGCGCGTATAGTAAAGTCCGGCACTCCAGCCACCGCCGAATTTACGCTCAGCACCAATGATATATTCATCAACCGATTGTGACTGCAGTGACTTTGAAACAGTCGATTCCGTCGGTGTTGCGATACCATCAGAAAGTATAGTGCAATTGGTGCCGCCGCCACTTGGACAAGCTGTGGCGCCAGGTACAGTATTGATGGCTGCTCCGATAATCGGCGTTCCGTCTGCATTAATACCATTCAAAACGTTGAAACGGGTAAAATCAAGCTCAGCGCCCGCAAGACGTATGTTTGTGTTTGCTGCAACTGGAAGATAATAACGACCAAAAGATCCGTACAGTTTCGTCGTTGAGTCATTGAAAACGTCAAATGAGAAACCCGTACGCGGGGCCCAGTTATCGCCTGACTTGTAATAAACGTCACCGACAACATTACTGTTCTGGAAACGGTCATTCCGCAAACCAAGGTTCAACACCAACCGGTCGGAGAAGAGACTCCAGCTATCCTGAATGTAGAAGGCTTCATTTTGCGAATCAAACGAACCGCCGTTTACAAATGTTCGGGCCGTCACATAGTTCACATTAGGCGCAGTAACGTCAGAGTCGCCCGAAAGACCTGAATTGAAAATAGTGAAGTTGGCACCGCCCGTGCGCGTGTTAACGGTATTTGTCGTCAACTTTTCACGGTCATAACCGAACTTAATGCTATGCGAACCGAGAAGATCAAAGCTCAACCCCGCATCGGCTCGATAAAATTCCCGAGTGTCATTGCTCAACGATATGCCTGCAACCGAGTTTGCAAGAGATTGCCCAGTACGTGAGTCAAACACATTTGGATAGGTATCGTCTGACGAACCAGTCGTGTCCCGGTTTTTATTTTTTCCGTAAGCGGCAGAAATTGTCAGCCAATCGGTGAATTGACCCGTGTAACGGCCAACATAGTTTTCTCCGCCAAAACCGAATACCGTTTGGCCAGTGCCGGCACCTTGACCGCGCGTCAGAGTTGTCACTACGTCATTGAAGGCTACATAGCCATAGCTGTCCGAAACCGTCCTGCCTGTCGTATTGAAGTAAGTAGCCTCGAAACGATGCCCATCCAGCGGAATGGCATCGACCTTGACCGCGTAAAAAGGACTGCTTGACCTATTTCTGTCAAAACGTGAACCAACCTGATTCAGCACATCGGTGGTTCCGACCCGCGAGAGACTGGTAACGGTGTCAGTTGATGTCACATTGCGCGTTTCATATAGGCCGTAAACGAAAAGCCTGTCCTTAATGATCGGACCCGAAGCATAGAATGTTGAGTTTATGCGGTGGGCGGACTCACGACTATTTTCGCTGAACACTGTGTCCGTTGCGTTTGAACGCAACCAGTTTGGTTCATAATTTACCAACACGCCAGCATGAAAATCATTTGATCCGGACTTGGTGACCGCGTTTATAATACCACCGGTAGCGCGACCGAATTCTGCGCTATAACCGCCATTCTTGACTTCAACCGTCTCATAAAATTCAAATGGTATGGCAACTGCGCCCAATCCCTCACGGAATTCCGTAATGTTCAGACCGTTCACGTAATAAGCATTTTCAGCCACCGACGCGCCAGCAATATTCGGCAAGTTGCCGAAAGCCGAATCACCCTGTGTCGTGCCAGGAGCTAGCAATACCACGGACGTAATGTCGCGCGCGACAGGCACGCGTGTGGCCAGCTCTCCGATTTCGATAACAGAGCCAGTTGTGTTCCGTGTGAAATCTACAATAACCGACCGACCTCCGCTAACAACAATATCACCGCTACCGCCCTGTGCAACGAGCGAAAATTGGTTCGCTGAGCTGTCTGATCCAAGGTTCACAGAGTCATCGCTGAAAGTATCATAACCGTCAGCGCTAATCGTGAAGGTGTAGCTACCGGTCGGCAACTGGGGAATTCGATAGCTACCATTTGAATCGGTTGTCACCGACCGCTCGAACCCTTGATCATTCGATTTAATGGCAACAGTCGCCCCTGAGATCGCCTGTCCGTCGGTGCTTACAACACGTCCCGATGCACTAACGTTGGTATAATCCTGAGCCATTGCTGGTGTTGCGACGATCGCCGTTACGGCGACGCCTGCACCCATGATTGATAGCGCCTGCAATGCAGCGGCATATTTCAAATTGCTGATACGTGTGTTTTTCACGATACACCCTCTTTAATGAAGCCGAAGTCCGGTGGACTTCCACCATTCAAAGGCTGTTAAAATCCCTGACTTTTCAAACATCGCTGCACTCGCCGGAGAAAATAAACCGAAAAAAGTGCTGCCGATTGGCTTCACTTTGGCGGAGATGCCAAGTCTGCGCAACAAATTGTATCAAGATGTAACTATTAGTTTACATATGTAACATTTGCGCAACAGTGCCTTGGCGCGCAGTCATTTGCATTGGCCGGGGCTGCGTCGCAGTTAGAAAAATCGTTCATGACAGCGACAGCGCGCTTCGTTAAAGAGGCCTCATCCGGTTTTCAGAGGCACATCATTAATGTCCGTACGCTCTTTCTTTTCGAAGCTCAGTTTGCTCTTGGTCGGCATTTTTGCCTTTGCCTTGTCGCCCGCCTTTGCGCAGACGCCTGCACCTGCGCCCGCCGCGCCGGACCTTGAAAACATGCTGGTCTTGGATCTTTCCACCGGTGGGCGGGTTACGATTCAAATGTTCCCAACCGACGCCCCTGCCCATGTTGAGCGTATCAAGACGCTAACGCGGCAGGGCTTTTATAACGGCGTGATCTTTCACCGCGTGATCGATGGATTCATGGCGCAGACGGGGGATCCAAAGGGCACGGGCCAAGGCGGGTCGGAACTTCCCGACCTGAAGGCCGAATTTAACAGAATTCCGCATTTGCGCGGGACGGTGTCGATGGCGCGGACGAACGAGCCTGACACGGCGAACAGCCAATTCTTCATCTGCTTTCAACCGCGCTTTAGCCTGGATAACAAATATACTGTCTTTGGCCGCGTGACATCGGGCATGCAATTTGTCGACGCCATTGAACGTGGCGAGCCGCCTTTGAACCCGAGCAAGGTGCTTCAGGCCTCTATCGCGGCCGACAATGTTCCGCCGCCTGCGTTTACGCCGCCGCCAGCGCAAGCCCCCATCACTGTTGACCAGTTAAACGCTGAATAAGCGCGAAACACTCCGCCATGCGCGTCGATCTATTTGATTTCGAGCTTCCGCCCGAGCGGATTGCGCTGCGTCCCGTCTCGCCGCGCGATTCTGCGCGTATGTTGTGCGTGGGCGGCGATGCTGCACTGGCGGACCGCTCGGTGCGCGACCTGCCGGCGATGTTGCGCAAGGGTGATTGCCTGATCTTCAACGATACACGAGTCATTCCGGCGCAGCTTCAGGGCAAGCGCGGCAATGCCTCCATCGGCGCGACCTTGCACAAACGGATCGACCTGCGCCGTTGGCAGGCGTTTATCCGCAACGCCAAACGCCTGCATCCCGGCGATAGCATCGATTTTAGCGAAGGCGTTATGGCCATATCCGAAGAACGCCATGACGACGGCAGCTTCACTTTGTTTTTCGAAGGCGATGAGCCGGTCGAAATCCTGCTGCAACGCGCCGGGACCATGCCTCTACCGCCCTATATCGCGGGTAAGCGGGCAACCGACGCGCGTGATGCGCAAGATTATCAAACGATGTTCGCGCAAAAGGATGGCGCGGTGGCGGCGCCAACAGCCTCCCTGCACTTCACGCCCGAATTGATGGCCGCGGTGCACGCGGCAGGCATCGAAACGGCAACACTGACGTTGCATGTCGGTGCGGGCACATTCCTGCCGGTGAAGGCCGATGACACCACCGAACATCGCATGCACAGCGAATGGGGCAGCATCAACGCAGACACAGCGCATCGGCTCAATAGCATCCGCGCAAATGGCGGGCGGTTGATTGCGGTTGGCACAACGTCACTACGCCTTGTTGAAAGCGCGGCGGACGAAGTTGGCATCGTGCACCCGTTTGAAGGCGACACCGATATTTTCATCACGCCCGGTTATCGTTTCAAGGCGATTGGCGGCCTGATGACCAATTTCCATCTGCCCAAATCGACTTTGTTCATGCTCGTCAGCGCATTAATGGGGCGCGAGACCATGCAGGCGGCTTATGCGCATGCCATCGCCAATGAATATCGTTTCTACAGCTATGGCGACAGCAGCTTGCTCCTGCCCTGCCCCTAATGCCCCTTCAATTCGTCACCCGTCAGGCGGACGATATGCAGCACATTGGTTGACCCCGGCGTCCCAAACGGCACACCCGCCATGATGATGATCCGGCCGCCTGCAACGCCCAAATGGTACCGCAATGCCATACGCTTGCCCTTGGCAACCATTTCTTCGAACGAGCCAATGTCCCGCGTGCGCACGGCAAAAGCGCCCCATAATAGCCCTAAGCGACGCGCGGTCGTCTGGCTTGCGGTTAGGACCAACAACGGCACAGCAGGGCGCTCGCGTGAAATGCGGCGTGCGGTTGACCCTGATGATGTGAAGCACACGATGGCGCTTGTTTCGACGGTGTCAACAATACGCCCGCTGGCCTCGGCCAGGGCGTCGGCGGTCGTGCCGTCTGCGGGGGTTTCGGTGAAATGGATGCGTTTGAAAAAATCCGGGTCGCCCTCGACCTGTTGCGCGATGCGGTCCATGATCGACACCGCCTCAATCGGCCACGCCCCCGCTGCGGTTTCGGCAGACAGCATCACGGCGTCCGCGCCATCGTAAATCGCGGTGGCCACGTCTGACACCTCCGCCCGCGTTGGTGACGGTGAAACGATCATCGATTCCAACATTTGCGTTGCCACCACGACGGGCTTGCCCATGCGCCGTGCGGTGGACACAATCTTCTTTTGCAGCGGCGGCACTTGTTCCGGCGGCAATTCCACGCCCAGGTCGCCGCGTGCAACCATAACACCGTCGGCCAGCTCAAGGATTTCTTCCAACCGTCGAATCGCCGCAGGCTTTTCGATTTTGGCAAGCAAAGCCGCCTTGTTCCCGATCAGTTTCTTACCTTCGGCCACATCCTCAGGCCGCTGCACGAACGACATCGCGATCCAGTCAACGCCTTGCTCCAACGCAAAGGCAAGGTCCGAACGATCCTTCTCGGTTAACGCAGCGATTGGCACCACAACGTCAGGGACATTCAACCCCTTGCGGTTCGATAGCGTCCCGCCAACCTCAATTTTGGTGTTGATATGTTCAGGGCCAATCTCGGTCACGCGCAAGACAAGCTTGCCGTCGTCGAGCAACAGCCGTGCGCCGACGTCAAGTGCGGCAAAAATTTCCGGATGCGGCAAATAGACGCGATGGGCGTCGCCCGGTGTCTTGTCGGTGTCGAGCCGGAAATTGTGGCCCGTGTGCAATTCGACCTTATCATCGGCAAAGGTTCCGACCCGTAATTTGGGACCTTGCAGGTCAACCAATATCGTCGTTGGCCGGTTATATGCTTTTTCAAGCGCGCGGATATTGGCAATCAACTGCGCCTTGTCGGCCTGATCGCCATGGCTCATGTTGATGCGGAAAGCATCGGCGCCAGCGCGGAACAGTTTTTCGATCATCTCGGGCGTATCGCTCGCGGGGCCCAAGGTTGCCAATATGCGGACCTTGCGCATGCGTGGTTTATGATATTGCATGAAAATGGCTCCGCGATATGGATTTTGAATGTCGCCCTCCCCATAACGAGGCAAGTCAGTAACGAAAAGGGCGCATATTTATGCAACAGGAAACGCACATTTCAGACTCCGCCGCTGCCGCCGCATTTCGCCGCCTCATCGCGCATTTGCAGCACCGACATGATGCGCAGAATATCGACCTCATGGGCCTTGCGGGCTTTTGCCGTAATTGCCTAGCCGATTGGGTGATGGAGGCAGACGGGCAGTTGACGAAGGATCAAGCCCGCGAGTTGATCCACGGCATGCCCGCCGCAGCGTGGAAGGAAAAATATCAAAGCGAGGCAACCCCCGAACAGTTAGAGCGCATGAAAGAAAGCGTAAAGAAGAATGCGGGGCATGAATAGCGAACCGAAAAGCAAAAGCCGCAAACGAGTTCAGGGTGACGCCGCGGGGTTCATGTTCTAAGCGGGTGCCATTCTGATTCGGGGCGTGATGCCCCATTCGACACATAGGGGAAATATCATGGCCGAGGGCAATATCGCCGCCGATCAACTGCGTCTGTTCATTGAGCGTATTGAGCGTTTGGAAGAAGAGAAAAAAGGCATCGCTGACGACATTCGTGACGTATATTCGGAAGCCAAGAGCCAAGGCTATGACGCAAAAATCATGCGCCAGATCGTCCGCTTGCGCAAAATGAGCCAAGACGACCGTCAGGAAATGGAAGCGATCCTCGATACCTATAAATCGGCGCTTGGTCTGGCGTAATGACAAAAAGGATTTTTGGCCGCGCGTGAAGGTTAAAAAAGACCCGTCATCCTGAACTTGCCGCCGACGCCCGCAACAGGGGCGCAGACGCCGTCACGGGCATTCACCTTGATTATAAAGTGCTGGGCAGAGAAGGCTCGGTGCTTATGATCACCGCTTTGGGGACTGCGGTGAAATTGAATCAGCATAGCTGCAGTTTGTAAATTTTTTTACATTTACTCATAGAGACTTAACACGACGCCCCAATTCTGCCACAACACCTCGTCCGGATGGAATTGGAGGACGTATGACCTTGTATTCTGAAGCTGTTGATCGTTTGCTTTCAGCGCGCGTTGCGCCCAAGCTTTGGCTTGCAGCGCTTGCCGCTTATATAGCATCAGACATCGCTTTGCTGTTCAGTGAGACCGAAGATGGGTCACGATTAGCATTGTTGATTTTATCGCTTGCGCTGTTCGTTGCTATTATGATCGCGCAATGGAGGGTGACCCGATCAATGAGTGGCGCCCCTGACTCACAACGCGGTAGCTTAGGCGGCTGGATAAGCTGGTCAATCTTGAGCTGTCTGATTTATTTCGGAATTCCGATCGCCATCGTGGTTGGGATTTGGGGTGTTGATGCCCTGGACCAGCTATCTGCCACCCCACTGCTGTTGATTACATTTGCGATAATGGCCTCGCTGGTTTCGCCTATGTTGGTACACACTACCGGCCAAGTAATAGGTGCAAACGGAATTTCATTTGGAAAAACTCTTGACGGCTGTCGCCCATTTTACCTTCAACTCGTATTGCCATATGCCTTGGTTTTGGCGGGGCTGTGGGGAGCAGCGGACGTTCTTGTGTCCTTTGTTGAACCCGGTATCATCAACGCGCAATCAATCCTGCTCACAATTGGGTCTGCATTACTCCATTTTATTGCCTTTATCCTTTTGACGGCGCTCACGACAGTTGCTTGGTCTAAAGTTTCGCAACAGCAACATGAGGCGATTTAAATCTCCTTGGTATTCCTGAACGCGATCTAGGGTCAGGACCACTTAAATCCACCATCGCGGCGTCAAAATGGCAAAGATATCGAAGTAAAATGTCCGCCGCAGGCAGTCATTCTGCCTGCAAGGGCATTTTGCTTTGAGATCGAAGCCATTTTGGCGTCCTTCGGATTTGACCCATACTGTCCATTGCCGCGTTGGCAAGCTTGGACTTAGAACCACTAAGCCCTGCGCTTGCCGCCTTGCACTGAACAAAATGGCCTCAAACCGCGAAGGTGGATTTAATAGGTCCTGACCCTAGCTGCGACGACGGCGGGATAAACCTGTTGAACGATGTTGGTCTACATGACTTGCCCAATGGCGCGTGCCTGATGTAAGGGCGCGGCATCCTATCCTTTAGCCAGAGAAGAGCAGAGCCATGGCAGGCCATAGCAAATTCAAGAACATACAACATCGTAAGGGCGCGCAGGACAAGAAGCGTTCGGCGCAATTTTCCAAACTTTCGCGCGAAATTACCGTGGCGGCGAAGATGGGGATGCCCGATCCGGACATGAACCCGCGCCTGCGCCTTGCGGTCAATGCCGCCAAGGCGCAGTCGGTGCCCAAGGATAACATCCAGCGCGCCATCGACAAGGCAATCGGCGGGGACGCCGAAAGCTATGATGAAATGCGGTATGAAGGCTATGGCCCCGGTGGTGTGTCCATCATCGTTGAGGCACTGACCGACAATCGCAACCGCACCGCGACCAATGTGCGCACCGCCTTCAGCAAAAATGGCGGCAATCTCGGCGCGTCGGGCGCGGTGAGCCATGGGTTCGACCGTATGGGCCTGATCACCTATCCCGCCAGCGCGGGTGATGCCGACAGCGTTTTTGAGGCCGCATTGGAAGCCGGCGCCGAAGATGTGGAGTCGAACGAAGACGAACACAGCATCTGGACCAGCATGGACGCGCTGCACGAAGTGGCCAAAGCACTTGAAACCATGCTTGGCGCGGCAGAAAGCGCAAAACTCGCGTGGAAACCCCAGCTTTTGGTCGAAGTTGACGAAGCCAATGCCGCAACCTTGCTTAAGATGATCGATGCTTTGGAAGACGATGACGACGTTCAGACCGTATGGGGCAATTACGATGTGTCCGACGAGGTCATGGCGAAATTGGGATGAGGTATTTCTTCCTTCCCGCAGGCGCGTGGAGGGGGTGGGCCTGTGACCGCAAAGTTACAAGCTCGCCTTCGGCTCGCCCCTCCCCTAACCCCTCCCGCCTGCGGGAGGGGAACAAGCTGTGATTATATTGGGATTAGACCCCGGCCTTGGGACAACAGGCTGGGGCGTTATCCGCAAGGAAGGCAATCGCCTTTCCCATATCAACAATGGCGAGATTGTAACCGACGCCAAATTGCCATTGGCCAACCGCCTTGTGCTTTTGGATGAAAAATTGAGCGCAGTGCTTGACCAATTTCGCCCGGATTATGCCGCGGTCGAAGAGGTGTTTGTCAACAAAAACCCGCAATCGACGCTAAAGCTTGGGCAAGCGCGCGGCGTGGTGCTTTTGGGGGCGGCGCGCAACAACACACCCGTGACCGAATATGCCACGCGGCTCGTAAAGAAATCCGTCGTCGGCACTGGCAAAGCGGAAAAGGAGCAGGTTCAGGCCATGCTGCGCATCCTATTGCCGGGGTTGAAGCTCGCCGGACCAGACGCGGCCGATGCGTTGGCGGTGGCGATCACCCATGCGCACCATATGCGCGGTTGATGGGTGCACGCAGAGGCGCAAAGGGCACAGAGTATCTGGCTCACCAAGTTACCTATTTTAGGGTCAGGACCTATTAAATCCACCTTCGCGCCTCTGCGTGAAAAAATCCTGCCCTGTTCCCGCGATGTTCTCTTTTGCTTGCCGATTTGAAATCGAACGGCTAACCCGCGAATATGATTGCAAAGCTGTATGGCCGCATTGATGAAACCGGCGTTGACCATCTGGTGATTGACGTCAACGGCGTCGGCTATCTGGTGCAGGCCAGTGCGCGGACGCTATCGGCCTTGGGCAAGACCGACGATTTCGCGACCGTCTTCACCGAAATGCAAGTGTCGGAAAACGACATGCGCCTCATCGGCTTTGCCACCCGCGAAGAACGCGACTGGTTCCGCCTGTTGACGGGCGTGCAGGGCGTCGGCGGCAAGGTTGGCCTCGCCATATTGTCCGCAATTGAACCGCAGGACTTGGCCCTCGCCATCGGCAGCGGCGACGCCGCGATGGTCGCGCGCGCCAATGGCGTCGGGCCAAAGCTTGCCAGCCGCATCGTCAATGAATTGAAGGACAAGGTCGGCGCTTTGGCCGGTCTCGGTGGCGGCGCGAAGCTGATGTCCACCGGCGCAGCGGCTGGGAACCACGCGCAAGACGCGATGTCCGCACTCGGCAATCTGGGCTTCAAGCCCGGCGAGGCAGGAAGCGCCGTGGCGCAAGCCGTCGAGGAACTTGGCCCCGATGCGACCTTGGATGCATTGGTCCGGCTGGCGTTGAAACGGGCTTCGCGGTGAGTAATAGACAAATTCCTACAGAAATGTATAAGGATGCTATGGCCCAATTAAACATATCTATTCCACCTGCGCTTAAAAGCTGGATTGATCACCGCGTTACGGAAGGTCGATATTCAAGCGCGAGCGACTATATGCGTGATCTCGTTCGTCGCGATCAGGAATCTGAGCCCGATGATATCGAATGGGTTAAAGCCATGCTTGCGGAAGGCATGGCTTCCGGAACTTCAGACGAAGAGCCGGAAAAGATTATCGAAAACATTATCGCCAGACGGCGTGCAAGGCGTGGCTAAAGTTTCATTTTCGAATGCTGCCGTTGCTGACTTGTGTGCCATTGACGAATGTGATGAGATGGTCCTGATTGTGCGCATTTTGCACCATGCAGTAGACGCAAAGCAGGCGTTGAAGGGGGATGCGCGGTGAGTTTACTCTCTGCTCCAGCTACGCGCCCCTGTAAGTCTGGCGCCTCTAAATGGACCCTGAAACAAGTTCAGGGTGACGGTGGAGGGAGAATGACTGTCACATGCCATCGCAATATCACCTGTCATCACAAAATCACCTGCCATCGCAACATTCGTCACCCTGAACTTGTTTCAGGGTCCATCGGGAGGTTAACCCTTCCCCACCGGAGGCAAACCCAGCCCGACAGCCAAATCCATCCAGTGCGGATTCGCGTCGTTAATCAGATTGATTTTCCACGCCCGATGCCAATTTTTCAACTGCTTCTCGCGCGCAATCGCGGCCTCCATCGTGCCAAAAACCTCAAAATGCACCAGCCGGTAAATCGCATATTTGGAAGCATGTCCGGGTGTCACACCGCCCCGATGTTGCGAAAGCCGCTTGAGCAGGTCAGACGTGACACCGATATAAAGCGAACCATAATGCTTGCTTGCAAGTATATATACGCATGGAGTTTTTTCGTCTCTCACACGCTGGATAGTGCCGCAAAATGGACCCTGAAACAAGTTCAGGGTGACGTAAATTCTGGTAAATTGTTCCGCATGAATTCAAACCTCCACGCCGTCACCCTGAACTTGTTTCATGGTCCATCGGGCAATGTCAAAGCTAACGGTGAGAAATGCGCATGACTGACGAAGACCGCCTCACCACGCCGGACAAGCGGCCCGAAGACATCGACGCTGCGCTTCGTCCAAAAACGCTCGCCGAGTTTATCGGGCAGGCCGCCGCGCGCGATAATTTGCGGGTGTTTATTGAGGCGGCGAAGGGGCGGGGGCAGCCGTTGGACCATGTGCTGTTCTTTGGCCCACCGGGTCTTGGCAAGACCACGCTGGCGCAGATTGTGGCAAAGGAAATGGGCGTCGGTTTTCGCGCCACCTCCGGCCCTGTCATCGCCAAATCCGGTGACTTGGCCGCGTTGTTGACCAATTTGGAAGATGGCGACGTCTTGTTCATTGACGAAATTCACCGCCTAAGCCCCGTGGTTGAGGAAATCCTGTATCCTGCGATGGAGGACCGCGCGCTCGATATCATGATCGGCGAAGGGCCTTCGGCGCGGTCGGTGCGGATTGACTTGCCTGCGTTTACGCTTGTCGGCGCGACCACGCGGCAGGGTTTGCTGACCACGCCGTTGCGTGACCGCTTTGGCATTCCGGTGCGGTTGAATTTCTACACGCATGCCGAGCTTGAGTTGGTCGTCACCCGCGCCGCGCGCTTGCTGGACCTGGGCATTGCCCCCGACGGCGCGAACGAGATTGCCAAGCGGGCGCGCGGAACGCCGCGTATTGCCGGACGGCTGCTGCGCCGCGTGCGCGATTTTGCCAATGTGGCTGGCGAGCCCGTTGTCACCGCCAAAATCGCCGATAGCGCGCTCAACCGGTTGGAGGTCGATGCGCTTGGCCTTGATGCGATGGACCGGCGTTATCTGTATATGATCGCCGACATTTACCGTGGCGGGCCAGTGGGTGTGGAGGCGTTGGCCGCCGGCCTTTCCGAGCCGCGTGACACCATTGAGGATGTGGTCGAACCTTATCTGCTGCAACTGGGCCTGATCGCGCGAACGGCGCGTGGCCGCTGCCTCAATGCGCCGGGCTGGAAACATCTTGGCCTCAACCCGCCCGCCGGGTCACAAGATGGGTTATTTGATACATAAAGACATTCCGAGTGTCTCAGGCGACCAATTGCGGACGCTTTTACTAAAACCCCTTCCCGCCGGACTCCACAAAGGTTAAGCAACGCGTGTAATGTCCATGCCTCAACCCTATCAAGGCCATTTTGACGGCACGCGGCACTATTTTGCCGTGCGCGTCTATTTTGAAGACACCGATTTTTCCGGGGTGGTCTATCATGCGCGCTATCTGCATTTCATGGAACGGGCGCGTTCGGACATGCTCGCCTGCGTCGGCATTGATCAGCGGACCGTTCATGCCGAGGGGCAAGGCGCGTATGCCGTGACCGAAATGCACATCAAATATCGCCGTGCCGCGCATTTTGACGATGCGTTGGTGGTCGTCAGCACCGTTGAGGCCGTCCGCGCGGCCAGTTGCGACATTCATCAAACCGTCATGCGCGGCGACGAGATACTCACCGAAGCGCGGGTGACCGCCGCCTTTGTTTCACCCGACGGCAAGGCCCGCCGACAACCTGCGCATTGGGTTGCCGCGTTCCAGCCGATTCTTCATCGACCCGCAGAATAGGATATCCATGAGCCTGCTTATCGCCACCCAAAATATGGGCTTTTCACCCTTCAATTTGTTTATGGACGCCGACTTGGTGGTCAAATCTGTCATTGTCGGCTTGGCGCTGTCCAGCATCTGGGTGTGGACAATCATCATCAGCTTCATGGTGAAGATGTCAGGTATCAACCGGAAAAGCGAAGCGTTTGAGCGTGAATTTTGGGGCAGCTCGGATATTTCGGCTTTCTCCAAGGCACATGCCCAAAATGAACTGCCGGTGGCGAAGGTCTTTGCCGCTGGGATGGCCGAATGGCGGCTGTCAACCAAAGGCAAAAACATTGACCGCGCCGGAACGCGTGAGCGCCTTGCCACGGCGATGGATGCCACAATCGCCGCGGAAACCGACCGCCTCGCCAACCGCCTGAACTTTCTGGCCACCACCGGCTCCGTTGCCCCGTTCATTGGCCTGTTCGGTACCGTATGGGGCATCATGCGCAGCTTTGCCGCGATTGCGGCAGAGCAAAATTCCAGCCTTGCCGTTGTCGCGCCGGGGATTGCGGAGGCGTTATTTGCCACCGCCATTGGCCTGTTTGCCGCCATTCCAGCGGTCATCGCCTATAACCGATTCTCCCACCGTCTGAACCAATATGAAGCGCGCATGGGGCGCTTTGCCGATGGCTTTCATGGGACGTTGAGCCGGGAATTGGAGCTTGTGATTTAAGCATGGCCATGAACACTTCATCTGGCCGCAGCGGCGGCGGACGTGGGCGACGGCGGGGAGGCCGACGCGCGCCGATGGCGGACATCAACGTTACACCGTTCGTGGACGTCATGCTCGTTCTGCTCATCATCTTCATGGTCACCGCGCCCTTGTTGGTAACTGGCGTCCCCGTCGAGCTGCCGGAAAGCCGCGCAAATGCGCTGGATCAAAAGGATGAACCCATAGAAATCGCCATTGACCGCGACGGCGTGACGTTCATCGATGGCACCCAGGTTGCGCCCGCTGACCTTGCCGTTAGGCTTGGCGAAATCGCCGCCGCGCAAACCCAGGACAAACCGCGTCAGATCATGCTGCGCGGGGATACCGCGATCAGCTATGGCCAAATGATGCGCGTCATGGGCGAATTAAACCGTGCGGGGTTGAACAGCGTAAGCTTAGTCACCACCGGTTCATCAAACGAAAACTAACCAGATGGCAATGGATCGGGCGGAGATATTCGGATTTGGCGCTGCACTTGGCGTCCACGGCCTGTTGCTGGGCGTGTTCGCGCTTGGGCTGATGGCATCTGCAAAAACTGCGCCCAAGCCAGAGTCGATCTCCGTTTCGCTTGTTGGCGAAATCGCCGATGTCTCGAGCGCGCCAGATGCGATCCAAGAGGAATCCGCGCCGCCAGCCGCAGGCGAGAACGCGCCTGCCGAACCGCCACCTGCCCCGACGCCCGTCATGCAAATCGAAAAGCCGCAGACAAAGCCTGTGCCCAAACCCGCCAAAGCAGAAACGGCCCCATCTGTTGCAAAGGCCGCGGCCAAGCCGGTAAAAACCGCCGCCGCCGCTCCGCCCAAAACCACCAAGGCCGCGACAGTCAGCGGCAAGGGCGCAACGCCAGCCAAGCCCGGCGGCCTCAGCCGCAGCTTTGAAGACAGTATTAACAATATCGGCAAGGCCCCCGGTGCGGGCAAGGCCGTGGGCACGCCAGCCGCCAAAACCGCCACCGAAGTGCGTCGCTCGGTTGGCGTCAGCATCGCTGGCCAAATCCGCAGTCGCGTGCGCGCCTGTGCGCCAACGGGCGTCGACATCAACAAGATAGAGACGTTCGTGACGTTAAGCCTTGAACCATCGGGCAGGTTGGCCTCCGTGCGTTTTGACAAGCAAATTGGCCTCAACGACACCAACCAAACACAGGCAGGGCCGTTGAAAGATTGCATCTTGCAAGCGGTGCGCGCAGCATCACCTTATGTCGGGCTTGATCCTGAATATCATGACGTTTGGAAAACCCACGCGCTTCGTTTGCGCGCCACGGGATAAAGGAATGAGATCCATGTCACTCTTCGCACTGAACCGGAAACTGGCGTCTTTCCTGCTTTTAATCTTGGGCACGCAAGCCGCGATTGCGCAAACACCTCCCCCTCCGGCGCCTGCAACAGATGAGCCGGAATTGGTCGAATTTGACACCTCCAAAACCCGCTCCATCGCGGTCCCCGCTTTGGTCGCGCCGTCGCCAGCGGACACGCCAGCCGGCAATAGCGCTGCGCTGGGCCGCCAAATTGCAGAGGTTATCTCCTCCAACCTGCGGGCATCGGGGGTGTTTGAAACCCAAGGGCCAAATGGCCTGCGCATGATTGGCTTAGCCGAAGTGACCGCGCCGCAATTTGGCTATTGGAAAGCGCGTCCGGTCGAACAACTGGTGCAGGGCTTTGTCCGCGTTGGCGGCGATGGCAATTTGACTGTTGGCTGTTATCTCTACGACGTTGGTTTCGGCAATGAAACCACGCGGCTTGGCTTTAATGTGCCCCCGCGCGAATGGCGCAGGGCCGCGCATAAATGCGCTGATGCAATCTATTCACGGCTGACGGGCGAACTGCCCTTTTTCGATAGCCGCATTGCCTATATCGCCGAAAGCGGGCCGAAGAATAAACGGATCAAGCGGCTGGCGATCATGGATTCCGATGGCGCAAACCATCGCTTCATTACCAATGGCCAATCGACCGCACTGACGCCGCGATTCTCGCCCAGTTATAAATCGATTCTGTATTTATCCTATGTCGACGGCAACCCGCGTATTTACGTCTATGACATTGATGCCGGGCGTCAGCGCCTGATTACCCAATCCAACAGCCCGACATTCGCGCCGCGCTGGTCGCCCGATGGCCAAACGATACTATATTCAATGGCGGTTTCGGGCAATACCGACGTCTACAAGATTTCGGCGAGCGGCAACGGCACGCCGGTAAAGCTAACCAGCTCACCCGGCATTGATGTCGGCGGTAGTTTCTCCCCCGATGGCCGTCAGATTGTCTTTGAAAGCGACCGTTCGGGCAGCCAGCAAATCTACGTCATGAACGCCGACGGCAGCAACCAGCGCCGCATCAGCTTTGGCGCGGGCCGTTACGCCACGCCCGAATGGAGCCCGCGCGCTGACTTGATTGCCTTTACGCGCATCGCTGGCGACTTCCGCGTTGGCACGATGCGGCCTGACGGTTCGGGCGAACGACTGCTGACCAATAGCTGGCAAGACGAGGCGCCGACTTGGGCGCCCAATGGCCGTGTTATCCAATTCTTCCGCACGGCCAAAGGAAGTGGTAAAACAAGTATCTGGCAAGTTGACCTTACCGGTTCCAACGAACGCCAATTGCCCACGCCTGTCGATGGTTCAGACCCGGCATGGGGACCAGTATTGCCGTAACAACATTTACCCTCATACCTATCCCGACCGAATGTCGGGCAAAGCCCAAGGAGAAGACCATGACGAAAAATACGATCAAAATGGCAGCCCTTTTGCTGGCATCGACCGCGCTTATTGCCGGCTGCGGCAAGAAAAAGGTCGATACCTTGCCACCTGCGGCCGAAGGCACCGATTATGGCCAGACGCCAACTGACCCGAACGCTAATGCCGCTGGCCAGATCATCCCCGGCAGTCAGGAGGATTTCCTGCAACAAGTTGGCCAGTTTGGCGACCGCATCTTGTTTGAAACCGACCGCTTCAACGTTGATGCCGAAGATCAGGCGACACTCCAGCGTCAGGCGCAGTGGTTGGCGCAATATCCAAACACGCGTATCACCGTCGAAGGCCATGCCGATGAACGCGGAACCCGCGATTACAACCTTGCCTTGGGTGAACGCCGCGCGAACTCCGCCAAAAACTTCCTCGTTTCCATCGGTGTCGATGCCAGCCGTATCCAGACCGTCAGCTATGGCAAAGAACGGCCATCGGCCTTGGGATCGGACGAGCAAGCTTGGGCGCAAAACCGCCGCGCGGTTACTGTAACCATTCGATAAAGCGAGGCCAGGCCCGCAGTTTCGGTCCGACGAAGAGCAGAAAAATGCGGGCTTGAAATGTAGGATTTGTTTTGAAAGAGTGCCAGTGGCGGCCTGTTTGGTTGTCAGGCGCTCTTTCTTATCTTTAGTCCGGTTATAGCTTGTCGGCACAGCCGTTTAGGTGAGACCTTAGGTCACATACTCATAAATTGGATTCCCAAAGTGATTGATATCTGATTCAATGCTTTTTCTGGAAGGGAGAAGCTGATGGCACGGTTTGATTTGACAGATTTCGAGTGGTTGGTGATCCAGCCTTTGTTGCCGACCAAGGTGCGTGGCGTGAAGCGGGTTGATGATCGGCGGGTTTTGAACGGGATATTCTGGCGGTTACGCACTGGCGCGCCTTGGGCGGATATTCCGGCGCGATACGGTCCGTATACGACCTGTGTGAACCGGTTCAACCGCTGGCGCAGAGCCGGTGTGTGGAAGCATATATTGGATGCAGTTTCCGTGGCTTACGAAGGCAATATCCAGATGATCGACTCGTCTTCGATCCGGGTTCATCAACATGGAGCCAATGGTAAAAAAAAGACCAGCGATCCCGTTGCATGGGTCACTCGCGTGGCGGCCTGACCACCAAGATACATGCACTGGTCGATGCGATGGGCATGCCGATCATGCTCAAGCTGACCGAAGGGCAAGCCGCCGATGGTCGCAGTGCAGCAGACATGTTCGATACCGTCGGCAAAGGGGATATCCTGCTCGCCGACCGGGCTTATGACTCCGATGCGTTGCGCGCCGAAATGGAGGCGCGCGGTGCCAGGGCCAATATCCGCGCCATGCCGCAACGCGTGATCAAACCGGCATTTAGTCACTTCCTCTATAAGCAACGCAACCTCGTCGAGCGCTTCTTTAATAAACTCAAGCATTTCAGAGCAGTTGCCACGCGATACGATCAAAGAGACGATAATTATCTCGCCTCTGTCCAACTCGCATCAATCCGGATCTGGTTGAGACATAATGAGTCTGTGGCCTAGTGTGACTTTCCAGCGATAAGCCCCACATTTGCGTGGTTTTTCGAAACCCAAGTCATTTGGCAAAAGTCGTTCGCGCAACGCTGGGTTCGGGTTATCAAACGCGCGATGCGGGCTTGCGGACACGCGCTAGGCATGACAACCTAAACACTATAAGAAAAATATAAGGGGAGCCTATATATGAAAAATTACATCAAATCCGTCTTGTTGCTGAGCGCGGCGATTCTGCCGACGAGCGCATTTGCCCAAGCGCCAGCCGCCGCCGATGACAAGGCCCCCAAATGGGATGTCGCCGCGCCTCCAGGCCTGACCGTGCGTCAGATCAGCATCGACACTGACGAAGGTTCATGGATGAACCTTGACGTCAGCCCCGATGGCCGCACGATTGCGTTCGATCTGCTTGGCGATATCTATATCATTCCCGTAACCGGCGGCACGCCAACCCGCATAGCCGAAGGCCTGCCGTTTGAAACACAGCCGCGCTTTTCGCCCGATGGCGCGCGCATTGCCTTTACCTCTGACCGGGGTGGTGGCGACAATATCTGGATCATGAACCGCGACGGTTCGGACAAGAGGCAGTTGAGCAAAGAGGATTTTCGCTTGCTCAATCAACCAAGCTGGAGCCCCGATGGCCGCTTCATCGCCGCCAAGAAGCATTTCACCACTGGCCGCTCGCTAGGAACAGGCGAAGTCTGGCTCTACCATGTGTCCGGCGGTGCAGGCGTCTTGTTGGTCAAACGGCCTAATGAGCAGCACCAGAAGGAATTGGGCGAACCTATCTTTGCGCCCGATGGCCAGCATATCTATTACACGCGCAACATCACCCCCGGCCCCATTTTCCAATATGCGCAGGATTCCAACGGCCAGGTTTTCGATATTGAAAGCTATGACATCGAAACCGGCAAGACCGAAACTGCGGTAGCTGGTGTCGGCGGATCTGTCCGCCCAACCCCTTCGCCCGACGGCCAAAAAATCGCCTTTGTCCGCCGCGAGCGGACTCAGTCCAAACTATATGTGAAGGATCTCAGCACGGGCGAAGAGCGCAAGATTTACGATGCGCTGGATCAAGATGTGCAGGAAACCTGGGCCGTTACGGGCGTCTATCCCAATATGGATTGGTCCCCCGACAGCAAGACCGTCTATTTCTGGGCAGGCGGCAAGATCCGCAAGGTTGATTGGCCAAGCGGCGCGTCTAGCGTCATCCCGTTCCGCATTTCGGACACGCGCGATATGATTGACCCGCCGCTGCCTCAAATTGAAGTAGCGCCGACCAGCTTTGAAACCAAAATGCCGCGCAGCCCTGTAACCGCGCCAGATGGCCGGACCGTGCTGTTTGAAACCATGGGCAAATTATGGCTAAAGCCCGCAGCAGGGGGCACTGCACGACGCCTGACCTCCTCGGATACCGGTATGGAGGCCTATCCCACTTGGTCGCGCGACGGTAAAACCATCGCTTATGTCCATTGGACCGATAAAGGCCTTGGTAACATCCACACCATAAGCGCAAGCGGCGGTACGCCCAAAAAGGCAACGGCGCAGCCCGGCCATTATGCCCGCCCGCGTTTCTCGCCCGATGGCAAGACGATCGTCTTTGAAAAGCAGGAAGGCGGCGGACTGACCTCGCCCTTGCGATCGGACCAGTCCGGCATTTACCGGATGCCCGCGATGGGCGGACCGGCAACACGCGTCACCTCGGCAGGAACCACGCCACATTTCGGCACCTCCAACGACCGGATGTTTTACACAGAGTCTGGCGCGAACAAGCGCATGCTCGTCAGCGTGGATATGAACGGCGAAGCCAAGCGCACCCATGCCAGTGGTGAACTAACGACGATTTACGAAGTGTCGCCCGATGGCAATAACTTTGCCTTCCGCCAAAATTACGAAGCCTTTGTCATGCCGTTGATGCCGGGCACGCAGGACGTGACCGCGTCGTCATCGGGCAGTGCGCTTCCCGTCATAAAGGTCAGCAACGGCGGCGCGGATTATATGCATTGGAGCCGCAATGGCGACGCCTTGCATTGGGCAATTGGGCCGATGCTTTACGCGGCGCAGACCAATGCTTTCTATCCCAATGGGCCGCTGGCCAAGGATGCTAAGCCCGTTAAATTTGCCCCGCCGAAGCAAGGCGTATCGCTGTCCATGACGGTCAACTCGGACCGCCCAAGCGGCGTTGTCGCCTTCACGGGCGCACGCGTTGTCACCATGGCGGACAAGAGCGGCGGGATTATCGACAATGCCGTGATCCTGGTCGAGAATGACCGGATTAAGGCCGTTGGCAAAATGGGCGACTTTGCCATTCCTGCTGGCGCAAAGACCGTTGACGTTGCTGGTAAGACGATCATTCCTGGCCTTGTCGATGCGCATGCCCATGGCCCTTATGGCGTGGACGAAATGACCCCGCAGCAAAATTGGGTGAATATGCTCAACCTCGCAATGGGTGTTACCACGCGCCATGACCCGTCAAGCAGCGCAGCCACCGTGTTCCCGGCGTTGGAGATGCAGCGGGCTGGCCTGTTGCTTGGGCCACGCTCCTTCTCGACAGGCGAGATCGTTTATGGGGCCAAGGCCGCGGACGTCTACGCCGAAATCAACGGCCTAGATGATGCGCTGGCGCATGTTCGCCGGTTGAAAGCGCAAGGCGCGCATAGCGTCAAAAACTACAACCAGCCGCGCCGTGAACAGCGCCAGCAAGTGGTGGCCGCCGCGCTTCAGGAGAATATGCGCTCGGTCGCCGAAGGGGGTTCGCTGTTCGGTATGGACATGAACCTGATCGCCGATGGCAACACCACGCTTGAGCATAATATCCCGCTCGACATCTTCTACGATGATGTGCTGCAATTCTACTCCAAGTCGAAGGTGGGTTATACGCCCACGCTTGTGGTGACCTATGGCGGGCCAGCGGGCGACCCTTATTGGCGGTCGCACACCGATGTGTTCCGGCATCCGTTAATGGCGAAGCATTATCCGCCGACCGAGCTTGCGGCCAATAATGCCCGCCGCGAAATTGCGCCGGAAGAGGATTATGTCGACGACAACAGCGCGCGTGAGGCACATAAGCTTGCCAAGCTGGGCGTCCCTGTTTCCATCGGCGCGCATGGCCAAGAAGCCGGCATCGCCGCGCATTGGGAGCTTTGGTCCTTCGTCCGTGGCGGCATGTCACCTATTGAGGCGCTCGCCGCTGGCACGATCGAGTCCGCACGTTCGCTGGGCTATGACAAGGATGTGGGCTCCATCACGGCAGGCAAGCTTGCCGACCTCGTCATCCTTGATGCCGACCCAAGCGTTGACATCCGCAATTCGGATAAGGTCGCAAAGGTCATGATCGGTGGCCGTCTATATGACGCAGCCACGTTGAATGAAGAAGTCACCGGAACGCGCAAGCGCATGCCTTATTATTGGGAATGAGCTTCGCCCGACGCGCATGGTTTTCTGGCCCGGGTGCATATCCCGGGCTGGAAAATGGTGCGGACATCGGGTCGGAAGTGGCTGGGTCAAGCGCCGCATTTTCGGCCAAAGCCTTTTCAGCCCCGGGCACTTTCGCACTTCTCGAATGACACAGAAGTGCTGATGCCCACCTTATCTAGCTAGCGGGGTTGAGCCGTCGTTCCGCCAAGGAACGGACACTTGCCTTCCATTCAGAAGACATGCAATCGAGCAACTGTTTACGCTTCTTGAATCCACCGATAGAACATGTCGCAACCACTTTGCAGGGTAATGCATCGATATCTGGGTCACCGCTTGGTTTAGTGATTTCACATTTCTTGACTTCACCTTTTTTCGTAACTTTGAAATCAAATTTAACTGCGGACAATTTCTTACCGATTACCACGATTTCATCTTGGATATCTTCAGAACCCGACTGCTGTGCATAGGCACCGTCAACCGAGATCGAATTTGAGAAAATAAAAGAAGCGGCAATTACGAGAATCGCGAACTTGCGGTTTGATCGCATAATAACAATCCTTTAGGTCTAGGAAGCGCTATAAATCCGTTATCGTATGAAACGTCTGCAATCAAGCACATGTCCTTTTCTTGGGAATAAGATTCGTCCGACGCGCAGGCGGGTCGCTATGTGACGATATGCCAAATCATTTCAGGAGAAAAAAGCAGACTCCACATTGCTGCAAAATGCAGTATAGAACAAAACATGAACATAAAGGCGATTCTACCAAAAGCGGCTTTTCCTTCTGTGCATACTGCATGGAAGCAATATCAGCCGAATGCATCGCCCCCCTTATTGCCCATCGGCGCGCCCCAAGTCGACGAACGCTTGCGCGGCGGCATAGTCCAAGCCGGGCTGCATGAATTTTTTGGCGGGGCAAAGGCCGACTCTTATGCCGCCGCCGCATTTGCGCTGTTGCTGGCATGGCGCTTGCCGGAGAATGACGCAGGGATCTTCTGGATAACAGGCGACAAGGAACGTCAGACGTCGGGCCGGCTATACCCGCTTGGGCTATCGGCCATGGGCGGCAATCCATCGCGGATATTGCTGGTCCAAACCGCAGATTTGCGTGACGCCCTTCGGGCAGCAGCCGACACTATCCGGTCAAAGGCGGCGCGCGCGGTCATATTGGAAACGCATGGCAATGCGCGTTTGGTGGACCTGACATCGACGCGGCGCTTGGCGCTCGCTGCGGCGGAAAGTGGCGTATTGGCATTGCTGGTGCGCGGCGATGCTGTGCCGATGCCCAGCGCGGCCAGCACACGCTGGCAGATATGTTCTGCGCCATCGGTGCCATATCCGGGCAATGCGCCCGGCCTTCCAACCTTTGACCTCCGCCTTCTGCGCCATCGCGGTGGCACAGCGCCCTTTGCGGCAAGAGTAACCTGGGACCATGCAACACGAAGCTTTTTTGACACGCCGCTATCTGGCGGTCTTTCTGCCGCTGTTACCGACGCAGAGGCTGATCCGCAGCAAAGGTTCCGCGCCTGATACGCCCTTTGCGATGGTCGAAAAGCAGCGCGGGGCGATGCGGTTGGCGGCCTGCGATACAGCGGCGCTTGCGCTTGGCTTAAGCGCGGGCATGGCACTGGCCGATGCGCGTGCGCGCGTGCCTGAACTTGCGGTATTTGACCATGACCCGGCGGCGGACATCGCATTGCTTGGCTGGCTGGCGGACGGGTGCGAACGGTATAGCCCGGCCTGCATGCTTGACCCACCGCAAGGGCTGTTGATCGACATCACGGGCTGCACCTATCTCTTTGGCGATGATGAGGCGCGCTTGGCCAAGGACCTGAAGCAACGCTTGCGCCGCCATGGTCTTACGGGCCGGATTGCCTTGGGCGCAACTCCCGACAGCGCGCGGGCCAAGGCACTTTATGCCAAATCGGCGATTCACGCTTTGCCCGTTGAGGCATTGGACGCAGGAGACAAGGTGCATCAGGCACTGCGCCGTGCTGGCCTGAAGACATTGAAGGACTTGGCCTGCCGCCCGCGCAAGCCTTTTGCCGCCCGCTTTGGCAAGGCGACCGTCGTCAAACTGGCGCGCCTGCTGGAGGAAGAGGATGCGCGCATCACCCCGCGCCGCCATGTGCCCATTATCACCATCACGCAGAATTTTGCCGAGCCTGTTTCGCGCACCAATGATGTCCTCGACACCATCGCAACGCTGACGGGCAAAGCCGCTGCGCAGTTGAATGACCGCAGCCAAGGTGGCCGCCGGTTTGAGGTCAGCCTGTTTCGAAGCGATGGCCATGTCGCGCGGCTGGCGGTTGATACTGGCGCGCCGACACGGGATTCCGCCTTGTTAATGCGGTTGATCCGCGAACGCATTGACACGCTGTCCGACCCGCTTGACCCCGGTTTTGGTTATGACCTCATCCAAATCAGCGTGCCGACGGCGGATATTTTGTTGCCATCGCAGGCCGGGTTGGAAACGAGGGTCGACCGGTCGGCGCAAACCGCAGCATTGATTGACCGGCTAAGCGTTCGGCTGGGCAGCGACCGCGTGCGCTATTTTGCAGAACGCAACAGCCATATCCCCGAACGCGCCGTCGTCGAATGCGCCGCGCAATCGGGCCAGCCGCAAAAGGATTGGCCGCAAGCAACTGAGGCCGAACCGCCCATGCGCCCCTTTCGCTTGTTCGAAACACCGCAACGGGTGGAGTCGCTGGCCTCCATCCCCGATGGCCCGCCGCGCCAGTTTCGTTGGCGCAAAAACCTGCATCATATCGTCGCCTATGAAGGCCCCGAACGCATTGCCGCCGAATGGTGGCGGCGCAAGGCGGGGCATGAACAGGGCAAGGGCGGCCCAACGCGCGATTATTACCGTGTGGAGGACAGCGAGGGGCGGCGTTTCTGGCTGTTCCGCCATGGCCTGTATTCCGAAACCGATGCGCCGATCTGGTATCTGCACGGGCTGTTCGCATGACGCCGTGCTTTGTCTATGCAGAGCTGGTCGCGGCGACCAATTACTCTTTCTTGCGCGGTGCATCACATCCCGCCGATATGGTGTTGCAGGCCGCCGCGCTTGGCTTGAACGCCATTGGCATAGCCGACCGGAACAGCGTGGCTGGCGTCGTGCGCGCATGGGTCGCGGTCAAAAAGGCGAAGGCCAAAAATGTGCTTCCGGAGGGCTTCCGGTTGGTCACGGGCAGCCGCTTGGTCTTTGCCGATGGCACGCCCGATATTGTTGTCTATCCCAAAAACCGCACAGGATGGGGGCGGCTGACCCGATTGCTGACGGTCGGCAATATGCGTGCCAACAAGGGCGGGTGCATATTACACTTCGATGATCTGGCGGGATATTTGGAGGATTTGCTGCTCATCATATTGCCGCAGTCGACCGCTGAAGAAACCAACCCGCACAAAAAACCCGTCGCATATAGCCACGCCGATGGCGACGAGAAATTGCGTCTGGTGGAAACCACACCCGCCGATTTGGACGCGGTAATGCGCCGACTGCAAAAGCTTGCGCCGGACAGGGTCTGGCTTGGCATAATGATGCATGGGCGGGGCAAGGACCAACGCAGGCTTGAGGAACAGCGCGCCTTGGCCAAGCAATGCGGGGTACCGATCCTAGCAGTCAACGACGCGCTCTATGCCGATGCCGCCGCACGGCCGCTGCATGATGTGCTGACCGCGATCCGCTTGGGCGTGTCGGTGGATCAGGCTGGAACGCGGCTGGAGGTTAATGCCGAACGCTATTTGAAATCGCCTGCTGACATGACGCGGCTGTTCGCCCAAGCCCCCGAAGCGATTGCGGAGAGCCAAAAGCTGCTCGACCAGATCACATTTGACCTAAGCCAGTTGAAATATGAATATCCCAATGAACCGGTGCCGGACGGGTGGGAACCGCAGGACTGGCTGGAACATCTGGTCCGCAGCGAAGCCGAACGGCGGCACCCCGATGGCCTGCCCCCCAAATGGGTCCGCGCGCTGGATGAAGAATTCCATTTGGTGCGCCAGAAAAATTACGCCTGCTATTTCCTGACGGTCCATGACATTGTCCAGTTTGCCCGGTCGCAAGACCCGCCGATCTTATGCCAAGGCCGGGGCTCTGCTGCAAACTCAGTGATTTGCTACTTATTGGGCATTACGTCGGTTGACCCTGTGGCCAACAATCTTTTGTTCTCGCGCTTTCTGTCCGAAGAACGTGACGAACCACCCGATATCGACGTCGATTTCGAACATGAACGGCGCGAGGAGGTGATGCAATATGTCTATCGTCGGTTTAAGCGGCACCGCGCGGGCATTGCCGCCACGGTCATCCATTATCGCCCGCGCAGCACCGTGCGTGAGGTGGGAAAGGCCATTGGCCTGACCGAAGACGTCACTGCGCGGTTGGCGGGCACCGTCTGGGGCAGCTTTGGCCGGGACTTGCCCGAGGCGCGCTTGATTGAGGCCGGGTTTGACCCCGACAACCCGCAGATCGCCCGACTACATGCCTTTGTCGGCCAATTGCTCGATTTCCCGCGCCATTTGTCGCAGCATGTCGGCGGCTATGTCCTGACCGAAAACCGGCTGGATGAAACCGTGCCGATCCACAATGGCGCGATGGCGGACCGGACCTTCATTGAATGGGACAAGGACGATATCGACGCGCTGAACCTGTTGAAGGTTGATATCTTGGCATTGGGTATGCTGACCTGCATCCGCAAAAGTTTCGAAATGTTGCGGCAGACAGGCGGCGGGGATTATAGCTTGGACAGCGTCCCAGCCGAGGACCCAGCGGTCTATGCCATGCTGCAAAAGGGCGACAGCATCGGCACATTCCAGGTCGAAAGCCGTGCGCAAATCAACATGCTGCCCCGCTTGAAGCCCAAAAAGTTTTACGACCTCGTCATCCAGATCGCGATTGTTCGCCCCGGCCCGATTGAGGGCGACATGGTCCACCCGTATTTGCGGCGGCGCAACGGGGAGGAGAAGGTCGAATATCCCTCCCCCGCGCCGCCGCATGACCCCAATGAGCTGCACGATATTTTATACCGCACGTTTGGCGTCCCGTTGTTTCAGGAACAGGCGATGAAACTGGCGATGGTCGCCGCCGCGTTTACGCCGGATGAAGCCAATGGCCTGCGCCGCGCAATGGCGACCTTCCGCAATTCGGGCACCATGCCGCAATATAAGGACAAGATGATCAACGGCATGGTGCAGCGCGGGTATCAGCAGGATTTTGCCGAACGCTGTTACAAACAGATTGAGGGCTTTGGCAGCTATGGTTTTCCCGAAAGCCATGCACAGGCCTTTGCCCATTTGGTTTATATTTCATCATGGCTGAAATGCCATCATCCGGCGATTTTTACCGCCGCCTTGCTCAATTCGCAGCCCATGGGTTTTTACGCGCCAGCACAGCTTGTGCAGGATGCGCGGCAGCACAAGGTCGATGTCCGCACCATTGATGTGAATTTCAGCAATTGGGATAATGCTATTGAGGCGGGCGCCTTGCGGCTTGGCTTTCGGCAGATTGGTGGGTTTCAGCAAGATTGGGCTTTGGCGATTGAGGCCGTGCGGCCCTTTGCTTCGTTGGAGGAGCTGGCACGCAAGGCGAAGTTACCACCGCGTGCCTTGCACTTGCTGGCGGATGCCGATGCCTTGCGCTCGCTTGGCCTTGACCGGCGTGAGGCTGGGTGGGAGGCGCGGCGGACGCCATCGGATGAGCTGCCCTTATTTGCAGCGGCAGATGCGCGGGAACTGGCGCAGGAGGCGGAAATCGCCTTGCCTATCATGCCCGTCAGCGAACATGTCGCCGCCGATTATCACATGACGCGATTGTCGCTGAAGGGGCACCCGATGGAGTTTCTGCGCGACCTGTTTGCTGCCGAGGGCATATTGACCTGCGCGCAGACCGATGCGGCGAAGCATGGCACGCGCGTTAAAACCGCCGGTGTTGTCCTAACGCGGCAAAGGCCGGGGAAGGGCAACGCCATTTTCATCACGATTGAGGATGAAACCGGCGTCACCAATGCGTTACTGTGGTCGCGCCTGTTCGAACGGCAACGCCGCGCCGTCATGGCGTCACGGTTGATGGTGATTGAAGGTGAGGTGCAGCGCAGCAAGGAAGGCGTAGTGCATCTTATGGCGACGACCATCATCGACCGATCACACGAGCTTGAACGCCTGTCACATGACCATGATGCCAATGTGCCGCTCAGCCGGTCGGACGAATTTGCTCAGCCTGTCTATCCGCGCCACGGCCATCCGCGCGATGTCCGCCTTTTGCCCAAGTCACGCGATTTTCATTAGGCCTTAGGCCGCGTCCTTGGCGGCGCGGCGTGCGGCGAGTTCCTCCACCGACGCGGCCCGCATGAACGGGTTGGTTGCGCGTTCTAGCGCAATCGTCGTCGGCACTGTCGCCTCGCCCCGTTCGCGATGGGCAATGACATCGGCCAGACGCGCGGCAAGGTCGGCATTATCCGGCTCGACCGTCACCGCAAAGCGGGCGTTGCTGAGCGTATATTCATGCGCGCAATAAATCGCGGTATCGTCGCCCAAAGCCTCGAGCTTGCGCATATTGTCATACATTTGCGCCGCGGTGCCTTCGAACAAGCGGCCACATCCCATTGCGAATAAGGTATCGCCGACAAAGGCGGCATGCTCGGTCGCGAAATGAAAAGCGATATGTCCTGCGGTATGCGCGGGCACGTCGATCACCGTTGCGCGCAATGCGCCCAACTGGACAACATCCCCGCCGCGCACATGCACATCGAGCGTCGGAATCCGTTCGGCTTCGTCCGCAGGCCCCGTGATAACGCACCCCGTCGCGGCCCTAATCTCCGCATTGCCGCCGACATGGTCGGGATGCCAATGCGTGTTCCAAATCTGCGTAATCGTCCACCCACGCGCCGCAGCAGCAGCCAAGACAGGCGCCGCAACAGCCGGATCGACTACCAGAGTCTCCTTACTCTGCGCTTCATGCACCAACCAGACATAATTGTCCGACAGCACAGGCACGCGCACGATCTCCAGCATACTCACCACGCCCCGACATTGGGCATGCTCGCCCATGGTTCCGCAGGCGCAAGATGCCCCTCTTGCAGCAACTCAATCGAAATACCGTCGGGGGTCCGCACAAACGCCATATGCCCGTCGCGCGGCGGGCGGTTGATCGTGACCCCTGCATCCATCAGCCGCTGACAGGTCGCGTAAATGTCGTCGACGCGATAGGCCAAATGGCCAAAATTGCGTCCGCCATCATACGCCTCCGGCGCGCTGCCATCTGCCGGCGGCCAGTTATGCGTCAACTCCACCTCGGCAAGGCCGGCCTGCCCGGGTGCCGCCAAAAAGATCAGCGTGAAGCGCCCCGCGTCACTGTCAAAGCGGCGCACTTCCTCCAGCCCGATCAGCTTGAAAAAAGCGACCGTTGCATCAGGGTCGGTGACACGGATCATGCTGTGCAGATAGGTTGTCGGCATTTTCATTCCATTCACAAAAGCGCGTTGTTTGCGACATTGCCATGAACCTTGGCCGCTGTCCACGCAAGCAAGGGGCGCGCGCACTTATCTGGATTGAGGCTCGCTGGTCGGTGCAGGCGTCGCCGCCGCTAAAGCCGCAAGCTGTGCCGTTGCGGTCGCGGCTTGCCGACTATTTGGCCCGATCTTGATGACCTGTTCCCATTGCTTGCGCGCGGTGTCATCATCACCGGCGGCAATCGCGATATTGCCCGCCTCCAACGCCACTGCCGGATCGCTGGGCAGCACCGCCGCCGCGGTTTGAATAAAAGCCAGCGCATCGGGCAATTTGTTCAATCGCCGGGCCAAGGTTGCCGACAGCAACCATGCCGCGCCATTTTCGGGTGCCAACTGCCGCGCCGTTGCCAAGGCGGCCTCACCATCGGCATTTTTGCCCAAGGCCACGAATGCACGCGCGCGGTCGACTTCGCTATCGGCGCGTTCATTGGTATCGAGGGCTTTAGACGCCAGCGCCTTGCCGAGCGCGTCCACGGCGACATCTGGCTGCCCCGCCGCAATGGCCGCATTGCCCGCTTGGGCCCAGAACCGCGCGGCGCGGGGGTCGCCTTGTGTCTCCGCCAACGTCGCTGCCTCGGTCAGGATTGGCACCGCAAGGTCAAATTTAAAATCGGTCGCCAACGCAAAGCCATGGCAGGCGCGCGCAAGATAGCCGCCATTTTGCTGCGCCCATAAGCTAGCGCTGGATATCGCCGAAGCGGGGTCTTTGCGCGCAAGGTCGAGGCATTCGGTAAACTGGACTTCGTCCAAAGTCGGGAGCGGTTGCGCAGCGGCAGGGGCCGCCAGTTGCAGCAGGATGGGTAGAAAATGCAGCATGGTCGCTCCGGTAAAGTTCAGCAGGCCAGCTTTGCAACAACATCGATCAGCAACGCAATATCCTGATCCCGCGAAAGCCGGTGGTCGCCATCCTTGACCAATATCGTCTGCACATCAGATGAACGAAGCGCAGCAGCGAGCTTTAATGACGTCTCCCACGGCACATCCGGGTCGCATTGCCCGTGGATCAACCGCACGGGGCAATCAATGCCGACCGTGCCAGTCAGCCGCAGGTTGCTTTGCCCCGATTGCCAAAAACCTTGCGTGATGACCATCGGATCATAACCATAATCGCTTGGGCGTTCGATGCGGCCAGTGGCGGCGATGGTCGCGCGGTCGGCGTCATCGAAATCCCAATCGGTGAAATCGGGTGCCGCCGCAATGCCAACCAGCCCGGTGACTTGGTCGCCAAGTGCTTCGGCCAGCAGCAGCATGAGCCATCCGCCAAAGGACGAACCAATCAAGATGATCGGCCCGACCGTGGCCTGCGCAATCACCGCCAGAACATCGTCGCGCCAAATGTCGAGCGTGCCGTTTTCGAAAGCGCCTTCGCTTTCGCCGCAACCGGAATAGTCCAAACGGAGCATGGCGTGGCCTTGGGCATTTGCCCACTCCGCCAAAGCCTGCGCCTTGCCGCCCTGCATGTCGGACATGTACCCAGGCAAGAAAATGATGGTGGGGCCTTCGCCGCGCAAATACCGATACGCCAGCCGAACGCCGTCAGCGCGTGTAACAAATTCCGGGGGATGTTCCACCCGTGTCAAATCACCCAATCAACGGTCAGCATTTGGGTCACATCCTGCCCCTTTGCGCGGCGTTGTTCGACCATGATATGGTTCAACCTTTTTACCGTATCGCTGCCCGAGGTGATGCACAGGCCGGGGATGACCGCGTGGACAAGCGCCTGCATCCCGCCCCAAATCATCGTAAAGCCAAAGCGGCTGGCGACGCCGAAATGTTCACCGTAATTTTCATCGACGCTTTTGGGGTGGTCGACAAACAGGCGTTTGAACATGGAAGATTTCCTTATTGAATGATGCGGTAGGCGATTGGCCTTAGGGTCAGGACCTAGTGTAACGCGGTCGCTAATTAAAATCAAAGCCCAAGCCCGATTTCGCCTTTCTATCCTGCGCACACATGGTTTTCAGCTCGGTCCATTCCGATGGTGTCAGCGCCGGCGTGTAGTTTTTGCCTTTGACGATGCTCTTTTCAAACGCGTCTTTGCGCGAAGCGGAAAGCGGGTGGCTGGATAGATAGCCGGTGATGCCTATATTGTCCTTAGCCACGCCAGCGCTGCCGTCCAGCGCGGACAGCCGGTCGAAGAAGGACGCGGTGCCGATGGGCGAGATATTGGCGTTGCCCAACACCTTCATCGAATGGGCATCGGCCTCTGCTTCGGAATTCCGGCTATAGCTCATCGCCAGCATATTGTTGACCACAGCGCCGCTATTGCCATCCACGCCGCCCAGCACCACCGCAAGGCCCATTTGCCGCAGCAGCGCCTGCATCACATGTTTTTCGCGGACATGGCCGATTTCATGCGCCAAGACGCCCGCAACCTCATCGGGCGAGCGCGCCTGTTTCAGGAGGCCATCGAACAATATGACATTCCCGCCGGGCAGGGCCACCGCGTTCAGCATGTCGATATTGGCCACCTCCACCCGCAAATCTTGCGGCGCATCATCAAGCGACGCCACCAGCTTATTCAACGCCGCATCACCCGCTGGCGTATGGCAAAAGCGCCCGCCAAAATCCCCCACCAATGCATCACCCAGCCTGTCGTCGACACTATCGGGGATCAATGGTGCCAGCCACTGCGGGCTTAACAACGCAACCGCAATCGCCACCGCGCTGGTCAGTGTAAAGGCAAGCGCCGCCTTGCCCAGCCCAAGCCGGTCCACCCATCCGCCATAATTGCGCGGC
>NZ_JAAVVZ010000051.1 GCF_023910635.1 Sphingorhabdus sp.
GCGGGCAACAGGCGCGGGTGCGCGTTGTGGCCCCGCATTTCTATGATGCCGCAGGGGAGCGTTACCGTGACTGAACTAACAATCTCCACCCTGCCCGCCGCCCCGCTGCATGTGTTTGAAATCTGGAGCAACGCAGCTTCTGTCGCCAAGCGATTCAAGGCAACATGCGGCTTTGCCTTGCCCCATATGGGCCGTTCGGGCGGCAGCGATGCGCTCCGCCTGATCCGTTTTGAACCCACGGTCTGGCTGGTCGAGGGCGATGCTTCGCCGCTGTCCGCCATATTATCCGATGACGGCGCGGTAACAGCCATAGGCGGCGGCATCGTCCGCATCCGCCTGTCGGGCAAAGGCTGGCGCACGCTCCTAATGGAAGGCGGCGTATTCGACGCCGAAAGCCCAACTTTCACCGCCGGATGCAGCGCAGCGACAATCATCGACCATGTCAACGTCCGCCTGCACGTCGTTAGTGACGATGCCTGCGACGCCTATGTGCCGTTGAGTTTCAGTAAGGGCCTGCTGCACTTTTGGGAGCAAGCCGCGGGGAGTTTGGCGGGGTAGGTTTGGGTTGAAGGTTGTGGGGAGGTGGCCCTTCGTTTAGTAGATAAGCGAACGACAATTACCGACTTCGGAACATTGTTGTCTGTATCGCCGGAATGTGGTTGGCAAGGGGACTGGCTGGTTTTGAATGAGAGCGGCAGTAAACAGACAGACTTAGGAACGACTTAACGATTCAACAGGCGTAGTTTTAAGCCTGTGGAGGTTATAATCTTGCCAGTCACCAAACCGTCTCGTTCTGACGGCTTGCCAATGTAGCGCGCAAACTCCAAGCCATCTAGAATCTGGCCATTAATTTTATACCCATGGTCAGCGGCATAATTATTGAGCATAGCGCAAAAACCAAAGGGTGCCGGATCACTATCAACGGGGACCGCAACGATTTCATCATCACTGTTACCTCCAAGGGGTTCCAGCGCGTTCACCAAAAACTCAAGTTCATCCTTCCGGTAATTGTCCACAAAACCAGAATGATGCTCTCTCACAAATCCGAGCTCAAAGCCTCCTTTCCGGAGGCCCGAGCGCTTTAACGTCGCAAAAAGCTCTTCGCCAGAAAGTAGCAACTCAAAAATCTCAGCGAGGCTCTTCGGCTCACGCTTGACGTTCATGCATATCAGCGATGAGGCATTGCCGCCAAATCGAGCAACACGACATGAGGCAGAGTATTTTTGTCCGGGGGTTAATTCAAGCGAAGCTAGTTTGCTTGCCTGCCCAGTTGCCCACATTGCTAAATGATCGGCTGATGTAGCCCTGCTAAATGCACGGCGCGGTCCATCCGGTTCATAGTCAATGGCACCAATGAAATCATCGCTGTAGGCATTGAACGCGCCCCGTGTCGCTAATGTGCCAACGGTTCTGACCCCACACCCTCCAAACACCGAGATTGCAGCCAGACCTTGATCGGGGAATTCGGGATTTACGAACGTCATTATTGGATGAAGCATGGAGATCGCATCTGATACCTGCGTGCTACCGCGCCGATCCGGCAACAAGATGTCTTCTAGCCAAGATTTCCTGTCCTGAGTGTGCCAATCACGCGAATGCACTTTGTGACGCTGACCATCTGCATCGACAGAAACATCAGCATTTAGCATTGGGCAGATCGAACTGACCAACTCGGCCAGGCTCACAGGCTGGTCGTTTTTGGATAGCGAGTGGGACTTGAGTTGTAGAAAATCGTTCCATTTCTCGCCAGTAATAAAAACTGAAACCCTTGTAGACAGCGATGCGCCGAAGTCATCTGGTCGAGCCGCCAACAGCAGCGGACGCGTCCCAACACCTCGTCGAAATTGCAGAGATCGGGTGTCGTCAACCGCTTTGTCAAACGGCCTCGATATGACATTCACATTGTCTGCAAGCATGAACACCGAGAAAAACCCGATGCCAAATTGCCCTATACGACGTTGTCGTTTCGCAACAAGTCCTGGTCGTTCCGATTTTACAATCCCAGACGACATGTAGCTGTTACCAAAATCGATGAGCGGTCCAGTTAAGACGGCTTCCGACATTCCAAGGCCGTCATCTTCTACATGGAGCCAATGACCCTCTATCTCATCGCAACGCCCAGCTTCACTGCGAACAATAATGTTGCCGACGTAGGTAGAAGTTAACGGTTCAAGAGCTTTGCGCTGAAGGACTGCGTCTGCGGCATTCTGGATCAATTCCCGGAGCGGGACATGCAAATCTTTACCGTAAAGTTGCTCTCCACCGAACATGTCCACAACATTATCGACCTTGGTAATGCGGACTTCTGCCGAGACCGGATGCCAGCCCTCTGCAACCAAGTTTGTCGCCAAGCGATCAGGCGCTTCCGCGTTTGCGATCCGGTTGATCCTAAACGCAGGCAACCGCAAGTCGCGCAACAAGGCATCTACAGTCTGAAGCTCTCGGTTTGCGACTTGGAGCGCATCAAACGCAATCCACCAAGCGTCAGCATCTTGAATGACGAAGGGAATTGTGGATGAATATACGAGCGCTCTGGGATCGGAGCCGTCAATTACTGGAGCGGCGATCCTATTCTGTGCCCGCCAATGAAGTTCGGAAACCCCCTGCAATTTTAGCAGGCCATAAAGAAAGTCAGGCGTTCGTGCCTGTTCTACCTGGGCAGCATCAGCACAACGCAACAGACAAGCCAGCAGAACTGGACGAATTGACCAAGTTTCAGGAAACCCGCTGGGGGCACCGATTACATTTTGCAAGCGAGCTGTGAGCTTACTGACATCCCAGTGGTGGCTTGCCCCGATCAGACCAATTATGCGCCCAAGATGGGCGCGCAAGCCATCGTCCGACAAAAGAAAAAACGTATTGCCATTGGTCGAGACCGACAAATCACACAATGTTTCTGCACGTTGAGCATGGACGTTTCGCAATGCATCGAAAAGTACGACTTTTTCCTCAGCTTCGGTAAGCGTGGCTAGTGGGTCATCGGCATAGTTTCGTTCTAGAAGCTCAGCTTCCGCATCTTTCCAAGCATCGGACTCTCTGATTTGGTCAATGCCGCCTGGAAATGCCGCAACTGTATTCGCAGCATCATGGATGAGGATCGCGCCGCCAAATACAAACACCTCAAGTGGTGTTAAGTCTAAATCTGATCCCGCAATCTGATCCGCTCTTGCCCAAAGCGCCTCAAAGTGTTTTTCATCATGGAGTGTCAAACCGGGTACATCTTTTTGTATCTGCGCTGCCAGATGCACTGCGTTTGACCAAAATTGCCGATATGTTACTCTTAATTTCTCTTTGGCAACCTCATCGGCGTCATTATCTGTTTTCTCTAATGCGCGTTGCCATAGGCCAGTTTTCTCGAATTTGTATGCTATCGTACCCATACGACCTAGATAGCAAGGTCCACCGAATATTCAATTTTAATTCGGTATATCAATCCGAAGTTAAACGAATGGCTGCTTTCAGGTGCCAGCGAAAGCGACGCCAATGTCCGCAATCTTGTCGTGTCCTCAACGTCTACTTCTGGTGATTGCCCTTTCCGGTGGCCCGTCCACTGCACCGCCCCGGCGTCGCGTCACCGTCCGATCAACCACCACCCAACTTGACAATCACCCCCTGTTCCTATAATGTTCCATCGTTCCTTGACAGCCAAATGCGGCATCCCATAACGCCCCTCCTACGCGCGTCTCTCCCGCCGCGATCCTGTAGGAAATTTTATTGCGCGCGCAAGAGTGCGGAATGCGTTTAGGTGAGACCTTAGTGTGACCTTTGACGCAATTCTGCGGCTTTTGGGGGCTTCCTATGAAGCGGCGGTGCTTTCCACACAGCTGGCGCGCCGTTAAAAAGTCTGGCCCTTTGACGCCCGACGGAGCGACGCTCGTTACTTCGCCGCTGCCTGATGCTGCAACATCATCCCTCGTGCATGGCGGCGTTGGAAGCCCTTCCATAATGTCACGCCTTCGCCGCCCGGGCTATATGCGCCCCATGTTGTTCCGGTCGGCGCATTCCATTGCCCGTCGTCCGAATCTTCAACGGCCACATTCAGATAGGCGGCCTTGCTGTCGTCATTTCGCAGATGCACGGCCAGAAACGCAGTGATGAAATGCAGGTTGATGGCGTTGATCCGGTC
>NZ_JAAVVZ010000052.1 GCF_023910635.1 Sphingorhabdus sp.
CATCCAACCGACAACACTGTTATTTCCGTAAGCCAGATATCCGTTCAGAATCCCTTTTTTAATCCATTCGATGCTATCGGTGCGGTTTTGCGTAACAGAGCGCTTCGACCAAGTTTCTCGTTCACAGTGACTGTACACACAGTAACAACCTGCCCAATCCGGATTATCCGAAAACGCTCGTTCTTCGAAAAACTTCAGATAATCATCGATCCGATCCACATCCAACTTATGTATTGCAATGTCCATATTTTCACCCCTATAGTATTATTATACGCCACAATAAGTGTAAAAAAACAGCCATTTGGCTGTCATTTATGATAGGTTTGACCGGCGAGTATCTTAAAACTTCGATAGATCTGTTCAAGTACAAGCAGACGTACTACTTGATGCGGGAATGTGCAATCAGATAGTTTCCAGCACCAGTTTGCCCGCCTCGATCTTAGAGAAATCGAGAATATTGTTGATGACACCGAGCAAATGCTTGCCTGAATCCGACAACTTACCCAACTGGTCGCGTGCTTTCGGTTCCTGAGCATCCTTCAGCAACAAATGCGCAAGGCCTAAGATGGCATTCATCGGCGTCCGGATTTCGTGGCTCATATTGGCCAGGAAAGTACTCTTGGCGCGACTCGCCGCCTCGGCAGCCTCCTTGGCCTCGGCCAACTCTGCCGTGCGCGAACTGACCAGCGCTTCAAGATGGTGGCGGTGCTGCTCCAACTCCGCTTCCGCCTGCTTGCGCGAAGTGATATCGGTCGAAATGCCGCACAGCGCGTAAACAGTTCCCTCGCTATCGCGTAGTGGCAACTTGACCGAAACATAGGCGCTGGTTACTTTGCCGTCGATGCTGGTATTGATCTCTTCTTCAGCGACCCGCTCGCCCTGCTCAAACACGCGCCTATCATTGCTGCGAATATTGTTCGCCGTTTCCTGATTGAAAAACACCTCGTCGCCAAAGCCAACAATTTCTTCCATCGACTTGCCAAACAAAGCCTGCACCTGCCGATTGGCGTAAAGGTATCGGTAGTCGGGGCCCTTGATGTAGATAAAGGCCGCAACACTATCAAGAATAATCGCCAGTTTTTGTTCACTGGCCTGCAGGGCAGCCTGCTGTTCGAGGTTTTGCTGGTGGTAAGTTGCAAACAAACGCTTGGACCAGCCTGAAAAGAGCAGCGATCCGGCCAGGGCAATACCAAGCGCCCCCAAAATGGCCAACAACAGATTGACCGAACGCTGAGTGGAGTCTTTTCCGTAATTTTCTATCTCAGCATCAAGCGCCGTCTGCTGCTCGGAATTAAACATGGTTGCCACGACGATCCAGCCCCAAGGCTCCACCGTACGAACCAGCGCAGTTTTGGTTGCCAGCTTGCCGGTTTCCGGGTGCGGCCATTCGTAGCTAACAAACCCGCCACCAGCTTTGGCTTTGTCGACCAGTATGTTCAATGCAGCCTGCTGAACGGCTGGCATATCTTTGGCAGCAAGGCCCTCCAGCGATTTGTCAGTAGGAGAAATCAGCGAAACCCCATCCCGGCTGACCAGGGCGATATAGCCCGTCTCCCCAAAGCGGACGGAACGCAATCGGGCAATCGCCTCCTGTTGCTGCAACTGATCCCATTTGTAGGTGTAGTCGCCGGTGCCGATCAGCCAGTCGTAGGGGGCAAAACGGCGGACGTAGGCGAGTTTGTCCGACATTTTTTTCGGATCATCCGGCATGTACCAGCGATAACGCGAGAAACCCTCGCCATCCGGCTTGCCCGCTGCCTCGATCAAACCGCGCATGATGAAATGCCCGGTGTCATCCTTGTTGTCGAGAATGGTTTTGCCTTCTAGCTGCGGCGCCGTTGGCAGCAGAATGAACTGGCCGGCCATGTCGTCGATAAAGTAGTAACCACGCCCCTCGTAAAAGCGAACCGGGCGCAAGGCTTCGACTATGAGCTGTTTGACTTCGGCCACCGGCCGCTTGGGGGATTCTTTATCGTAGATCGCCTGCGCAATCTGAAAAGCAGTGTCGACTTGCAACACAAGACTCTGGCGCAAGACCATTTCGCCGCGCGATCGCGTGAACTCAATGTACTGAAGCGACCGGTCCAATTCCGCAGTGACGCGCGCTTTAACTTGTTCGGTCACGCCCTGCTCGATGCGGGCAAAGGACTCCCGACGCTCGACAATGTTCTGCCAGGAGAAGAACGCAGCCAGGGCCAGCGTCAATAACAAAGCCATGACGACGGTGCCAATTAAATGGATCCTTGGCACTGACTTTTCGTTAGCGACAAATTGCATGACCATCCCTTGATCCGCAAAACTTGCGGTAGCCCTTTTAGACTATTGTAGATCTGCCAAAAGTAATAATCACGGAAAAATTAACATTGTTACGGTCGACGCCAAAAATAGCCTGATTTTTTTCAGTCGACTGCGCCCTTCAGGAAGGTTTCCTGAAGGTAAACAGCGTTTAGTGACCTACCGGGGTTTGATTGTCGGCGTGCACCATCGCCAGCAAATCGGCGAAAGCATCCTGGCGCAGCAGCTTGAGGAAGGCAGTAACAACCGTCGGATCAAACTGGCCGCCCGCTGCGGCTTCAATATTGGCAGCCGCGTCAGCAACGCTCCATGCGTCCTTGTAGGGGCGACGGCTGACCAGAGCATCAAAGACATCGACCACCGAAACAATGCGGGTCAGCAAGGGCGTGTTAATTGAAGGTTGCCCGGTTGGATAGCCGCCGCCATCCCAGCGCTCATGGTGCGACAGCGCCACTTCGCGGGCAATGGCCAGCGACGGATCGTGCGAAAGGATGCTGGCGCCAATGTTGACGTGCGTTTTCATGACCGTAAATTCTTCGGGCGTCAGCTTGCCGCGCTTGCGCAGAATTTCATCAGGTATGCCGATCTTGCCGACATCGTGCAAGCGACTGGCTTTGCCAAACAACGCCGCCTCTGTCTCGGACACGCCAAGCTCCAACGCAACCAGACGCGTGTAATTGTCGATCCGGTGAATATGCTGGCCTGTCGTTTTATCCTTGAATTCGGCAATTTCTGCCAGCATGTCGATAGCGTTGTCGTAAGCACCTTGCAGATCAATATGCAGGCGCAGATTTTCCAGCGCGCTAGAACACTGCTGCGCCATCACCTTGAGCAAATCAAGGTCGGCGGAAGAAAGATCACGGGTCGGCTCGACATAGACAAAACCGACCGGGTTGGGCCCAATGTTGAGCGGAATTACAACGCCATCCTGACGAATTCGTTCCGGCAAATTGCCGCTGGTCACAGCAACGGCACATTGTTTGCGAATTTCGTCGAAGCGCGTCGGATCGGTCATTGGCCCGGTGGTCGCCATTACGTTGACGTTTTGCCCGTCTATCGTGGCGATCAAGCCGTCAATCGTCGAAATGAAGCTCATGTCGTTGAGATTGCAGAGGCCGACTATCTGCGTCAGCACGCCTTCAAAGAAACCATTGAGCGAGGCATTGGAAATCCGGTAAAGATCAGGCGCGGCATTGAGCACGCGTGACAGGCCGATCCGGTTCAGATCGATGGTTTTGAGATCGCGATAGGCCTTGAGCGCCGAACGCACCGTCAAAACGCAGCCGTTGAGTGGCGCGCCAGCCAACAGACCATGATCCGAATTTGCTGCATTCGGAAGAAGGCAGCGACAGTGTCAGTGCCCTTCTTAATTTGCCGTCACGGCTTCAAGGCGGCGTGCTCTAACTTGCGAGTGAACTCGGCCC
>NZ_JAAVVZ010000053.1 GCF_023910635.1 Sphingorhabdus sp.
CAAAGACGCGTTTTGCCGATGATATCGTCTCTTGTCGGTGCGCGACGATAATCCGCGTTATGCCCATTTCGGAAATAGCCGCATTCACCGCCGCCTCATGCTTGGCATCCAAATGGGATGTGCCTTCATCGATGACCAACAGTCTGGGTTGCCGATACAAAGCACGTGCCATCAACACGCGTTGTTTTTGGCCGCCTGATAATGTGGACCCCATATCGCCAACCAATGTTTCATATTGCATCGGCATCTTGGTGATATCGTCATGAATTGCGGCTGCTGTTGCCGATGCGACAATCCGCGCCATGTCAGGCACCTCGTCAAACAAGGCAATGTTGTCGGCTAAAGTTCCGGCGAACAAATTATCATCCTGCGCCACCGCACCAATTTGCCGCCGGTAATTTTGATTGCCGAAGCGCGCGAGTGGCTGACCATCAATCAAAATGTCCCCGCTTTCAGGTTCCACCAAGCCCAAGATGATCTTCATAAGCGTTGATTTGCCGCCACCCGATGGGCCAGTGATCGCGATATGGTCGCCGGGTTCGACGACAAGATTTATGCCATCGAGTACCAGCGGGTCGGACGGGCTGTAACGATAGCGGATATCGCGCAGTTCGATTCTGCCCCTCAACTCGGCGTCGTTCGATGTGTTCTGCTGAAATCCCGTGTCCTCTTTGGTGAGCGCAATGTCGGACAAACGCTCCAGATGCAGGTTGAGCATGCGGAAATCGATGGCTTGATCAATGAGTGAGGCGGCTTTGCCCAGAAACTGCCCTTTGTACGCCAGATAGGCATAAACCATGCCAATGCTGAAGCCACCGTCGATAACAAAGCCAATGGCGAGCCAGACGGTGATAATGCCCTCTAACCCGAATATTATTGTATTGGCCGAACCTTGCCAGATACCAATACGCGACAGGCCGATGCTGGTGTTGATCGCATCGACCGATTTGGTCTGCCACAGGGCATGTCGTTCGGTCTCTTTGCCGAACAGGCGAAGCGTGGTCATACCGCGCAAGGTCTCGATCATCATCGACTGTACCTTGGCACCAGTGACGATGCTCGCTTCTTGCGCCTCGCGCTCGATTGGGAAAGTGACCACGCGCACGACGATGTAGAGCGCAAAGGCAATAAGTGCGATGAAGCTCAACGTCGGGCTGTAGAAGAACATCAGCGCCAATGTAAAAATCGCCATCGCGCCATCGAGCAATGCGGCAACGGCTCCCGTGGTCAGCATCGACTGGATCGGACCGACTGATTGGAAGCGTGATAATATGTCGCCCGTATGCCGCTTTTCGAACCAGTCGATGGGCAAGCGGAAAAGACGACGGACGATGTTCGACGATATGCCGAAGCCCATCATCGTGCCAGCATTCAGCAAGACGAAAGAGCGCAGTACTGATGCCGATAAATTGATGAAGGTGAACAAAGCGAACCCGACCGAGAGGACGGTCAGCAAATCCTTATCCTGCGTTGGAACCACGGTATCTACCGCAATCTGCATATAATATGGCGAGGCAAGAACGAAGGCTTGCAGCACAAGGCTCAATACCAAAGTCTGCACCATTGCGCGCTTTAGCCCGGTCATCCGTCGCCATAGCTGACGCAGCTTCAATGTTTCGCGCTGTTCGCCGGTTTCGAAATTATCGGAAGGGCGCAGCTCAAGTGCGACACCGGTAAAGTGTTTCGATAGTTCCGACTGCTCAAGCCATTTGCTGTTGCCCGCTGGATCGTGGATGAGCGCCTTGCCGTTTTTGATCTTCTCAACAACGACATAATGACTCATGTCCCAATGCAGGATGGCAGGCAGGTTAAGCCCTGCGAGATTCTCGATAGGCAGTTTAACCGGACGCGGCGTCAAGCCCATGCTGTCAGCTATACCCATCACCGATTTCAGCGGCGCGCCACGCATCGACATCACAAACCGCCGGCGAAGTGTGCCAAGGTCTACATCAAGTCCGTGATAGCCTGCAATCATTGCCAAGCAGGCTAGCCCACATTCGGCAACCTCCGTCTGCCGGACGAGGCGGACTTTGGAACGGCTGAAAAATCCAAGATTAAGCGCGTTCATCGGCGGCCTACCGCATAAAGAGGTTCGAACAACCATTCGAACAAGGATTGTTTGCGCGTGGTGATACGGGCGCTGAGTGTCATTCCGGATAGCAAAGGCTGTTTCTTGCCGAACGCCATTATGTAGGGCGCTTCGATTTCTGCGATGGTGATGTACACGGGGACCGGGTTGCCTTTTGCATCTGCGGTGGAAATGGGCGCGCCGGGGATGGATGATATCCGCGCCTTGATTGTGCCGAATTGCTGATAGGGGAAAGCGTCGATGGAGAGCTTCACCTCTTGGCCCATACGCACGAAGCCGATCATCGTCGCCGGAATCGGAAGTTCCGCTCTTAGCTTTGACCCTTTTGGAATGATCGAAAGCAATGGCGTTGACGCTCCAACCGACTGCCCGGCCTTGACCGTGATTGCGGTGGCCATGCCGCTGGCAGGTGCCGTCAGCACATAGCCGCTAGCCACCGAAACATCGACCTGCTGGCGTGCGAGCTCCGCCCGGGTTGCTTTGAAGTTGGCCGATTGCGCCTGCGCTTGCGCCGCTGTCTGTCCAATGGCACGTCGAGCATCCTCCAGTTGCGCGGTCTTGCTGGCGCGGGTCTGCTCTAACTGTGATAGCTGCTGTTTGCGGTTCGCTAACTGCTCCTCGCGGATTAACATGTCGCGGCGGCTAATGAAACCACGCGTCGCAACCACCTGTGCGGAATCTAGCTCTTTCTGTGCAGAAGCTAGCAAAGATTGCTGCACGACAATTTGCTCTGCAACGTTGCGTAGTTCCTGTTCGAGCCCGGTCATTTGCACGGAAAGTCTCGACTGTTCTGCAAGGGAAGCTGTTGCCAGTGCGCTGGATTGGTCAAACAATCGCGCATCCTGAATTTGGAGTGACGCCGCAACTTGCGCTGGCGCTGTCTGACCAGCCGCAGTGGTTTCGCCGGTAGTGATGTGCGCAAGGGAAGCGCCTTGCTCGACGACCTGCCCCTCCTTGACCAGCAGTTGCGACACTATGCCGGGGCGTGTTGGCACGGCGACCGCAATCCCCTTATCAGGCACAATAAGACCCGATACTGTCTCCACCCGCGAATAGCTCGATGAAAACATGAAAATCAGCGCAACAATCAGTGCTGCCAACAACACATAGCCAATCGCCTGCCACCGCACAGGGATGGCAAGGTTGACCTCACCATGCAGCCGGTCGGCGCGATATTCCATTACCTCTTTGCGAAATAGTTGAATCAAGTTTGAATTCTCTGGGTAAATCAGTTACTTCTGAATTAGCTGACAAACTTGGCGTTCGCTAGTAAATTGAATGGTATACGAGGCGTTGGTATATCGCGCCTTTGGCTTTCGCTGCGGATTCCTTGGGTTGCTCCATTTGGAGATCATTCAGGAACGGCGCCTAGACCATGCCCCCGGTATGGCCTTTACCGTCGCACCCGCGAATTTGACCTCGACCTCATCACCACCGCGCCCAGCGTTGTGTATAAGTTACAACTCAGCCGCAGCAAAACCGAAGACGCGTGTGAGATGGAACTGCACAACCCGTCCGACATGCCCGACGTCAACCG
>NZ_JAAVVZ010000054.1 GCF_023910635.1 Sphingorhabdus sp.
TCTGCAAAATATGGACAAGCGAACCAGAAAGATTTAGCCTAAACCCAACCCATCAAATGCCGGGACTAAACAGCTAGGGGACTATTGGCGCTACCGTGTCGGTGATTATCGCATAATTTGCGAGATACACGAAAATGCCGTGCGTGTGCTGGTTGTCGATATAGGGCATCGCCGCGAGGTCTATAAACGATAATCAGGTGCCGCAGCGCACGACGCAGCATCTGATTACTTCTCGGATCGCCGTTGCAAGCTATGCTCCATATCGACATCCTGTAGGAACTTGAGCGTCGGTACCCTCGTCGCGCCTGACCCAGAATTCACGCGCACCGCTTGGACCGGTAATGAAAGGTGGAGGCTGCACTTGGGTAGCCGCGAAGCGGCGGAGACCATGCGCAAAACGCATAAATCCTACTCCCGCAACCAACGCAATAGCTTAGCGGCAAAGCCGCTTAGCGTTGCGTTGCCCCGGACCCGATCCGGGGCCCATGCAACCCAAACGCAAATCTATAGTTCAGGCCCCCTAGTGGGGCCTTTTTTGTTGGTTTTGGTGAGGGCTGGATTAGCACCTCGTTCAGCCGGAGCAATGGCAACGCCATTGCGGAGACCATGGGCGACGCGCACAACTGCTAATTCCGTAACTTCAAAAGCAGCCCGCTTCGTCCGAGCTTCCTCTGTGTGCGCCTGCAAATGTATCTATGCAATTTGTTATGCGCTGATTTGGTGTTGATTTTACAAAGCTTTTTAATAAAAGCCAAAGCCAGTTTAGAATATATTGGGGAGCGATACATGGCTTGGCACAGCCCAATCGCCGTGCAGAAGGGAACCTGGCATTGAGCGATATGACTGAAACTAAAACATTACCGCGTACTGTGGGGTTTTGGGGCACTGCCTTGTTGCCGGTAAACGGCATGATCGGGTCAGGCATTTTCGCCTTACCCGCTATCATGTTCGCGGCGGTCGGAAATTTCGCGCCCTGGATGATGCTGCTCGGTGCGCTGCTGATCTTGCCACTGGTGTTGGTATTTGCCGCACTCTCGACCCGCTTTGAAGTGAACGGTGGTCCGCCGATCTACGTCCACGCCGCTTTCGGCCCATTCCTCGGATTTCAATCAGGCTGGACACGATTTGCCTCGGGCGTTGTGGCCATTGCGGCGAACACCCATGTGGCAGTCGCGTTTTTGGCTGTGCTCTTCCCGATATTAAACGATCCTGCGCTGAAGTCTGTCGCGGTGATCAGCTTTATCATCTTTATGGTCTCAGTGAACCTTGTTGGCATGCAAACGTCGGTGCGCACTTTGGGCGTCATGACTGTGGTCAAAATCGTTCCGCTTCTTGTTCTCATTGTCGTTGGCCTTGCTATGAAAGATCCGGCAATAGGTTTGCGGCTGCCCCAATTCAGTGAATTTGAAAGCGTGGTCTTACTGACATTTTACGCTTTCATGGCCTTCGAGAATTGCACCATGGCCGCCGGAGAGGTGCGGAATCCAAAGCGAACAATTCCGTTAGCAATGATGACTACGCTTGCGTGTGTCACCCTTTTCTACATGCTGGTGATCTGGACTTACGCAGCTATCGCACCACAAGCAGACGGTAACGAAAACGCCTTGGCGGCTGCGGCTAGCCAGTTGGTAGGTCAGGTCGGCGTGATTGTGATTTCGCTAGCGGCCGCTTTTTCCATTGGGGCAAATTCACTTGTTGGCGGCATCGTATTGCCCCGAATGACGTTCGGCATGGCAGAACAAGGTACACTTCCCCAGATTTTCGCCCAAGTTTCAAACCGGTTCCAAACGCCCCACGTTTCGATTCTTTTTTTAGGTGGAATGGCAATCCTGTTCAGCCTGTGGGCGGGCTTTGCCACGCTGGCAGTCGCCAGTACACTGTCGCGGCTTGTGATGTATCTGCTCTGTGCATTAGCTTTACCAGTGCTAGGGCATCGAGAGGCCAAACGGGCACCATGGTGGCACCTGCCCGTATCAGTGTTAGCTGTCATATCATCCTTATGGGTTGCTAGTCAGGCCAGCGCAGAGGCATTTCAGATGCTTGGCTTTATCATGGTTGTCGGGACCGGATTCTTTTTCATAGCAGTGCGACGCAAACCGCTGGCGGAAGTTGTTCAGTCCTAGGCGTTAATGTCCGCTCCGTTGTCGTGTCCTGAAAGGCAGCTTTGGCTGAAAACTGTCGATTAGCCGCCGCTCAGCTTACCGAAAAACTTTTATAAATCTCTGCCCTGTTCCGCGCGCTTTTCAATAGCGTAGAGGCACATGCCCGCGCCGCGAATGAACCCCGGCTTTGGGTGCATGCGAGCTTAATGGCGCAGCCTGCCCTTGCCGCTCTACCCCTCGCACCATCCCGCGCTTGTACTGTAGAATTGCGTTTATATTTCACGATTGCAAATCGCGAAATTATTTCGTAATATCATGCGCAACATTGGAACCTGCCAAGAGAGATCATCATGAATATTACCGCCCTTCACCGCGAAACTGCTGTCTCTCGACTGGTCGGCGAACTTAAGGCCATTGCAGGATTGAAGGGGCGGGATCTGGCGAACATCCTTGGTGTTTCTCCACCGACCGTGACGCGATGGAGCAAGGGTGAGGCAGACCCGACGATCGAAAAGCAGACCGCGATGGCCCAGCTTCGCTGGGTCGCGGCGCGGCTGGCCGAGTTCTATGAACCGGACGAAGTGCGGCTTTGGTTGCAATCGCCGCATCCGCAGCTTTCCGGACAGCGCCCGTATGATTTGATCGTCGAAAATCGGACAGCCGAGGTTCTTGAAATCATCGAAAGGCTCGACAGCGGGGTCTATCTTTAATTGGATCGTCGCCGCGCGCTTGATGACCGACTGCTCGATCTTGTCGGCGGGATCGACGGGGTGCCGTATGACGGCAATATGTGGCGGGTCGTACGGCAGGGCCGCGATGTGCTTGATGGCTCGCGCGGTTCGGGGCGGTGGAACACGTCGGAAATGTCGGTGCTTTATGGGGCGGCCATTCCGGACGGGGCGATTTCCGAAATTCATTTTCACCTGAACCAAGGACAATCTGTCTTCCCTTCACGGATGCGCCACGATTTGTTTGGGTTAAATGTACGCGCGCAGCAGACAATGGTCTTAACAGATATGGATCAGCTTGAGCGGTTGGGCGTCGAAAGCAGCCGCTATCGCGAGTTACTATACAGCCGAACACAAGAAATCGCCGCCGCAGCTATGTTCCTTGGCTTTGACGGTCTCATTGCACCTTCCGCACGATGGGAATGTCAAAACATTGTCCTATTCCTTGACGCTATCAATCTCGAAGACGTTCGGACTGTTTCGCGCCAGCCTGTCGATTGGAAAGCCTGGCGGCAAACCAACTCTTAAGCCCCCCCCCCACCGCCCATGTCCCTCAAAGAAAAGCATTTGTTGACAAAGCGTAACATTTTACCGCATGTCTGGCGC
>NZ_JAAVVZ010000055.1 GCF_023910635.1 Sphingorhabdus sp.
TCGGCATCGGGCAGCTTCTTAAACGTAGTGCCCGCCTTGTTGAGCAGCCTTTCCCAACCAACAACCTCGCTCCACCGTTCCAAGTCGGCTGCCGTAACGCCCGCTTTTTTATAGTCATGGAACTGATAGCCAAGCCCGCGCGCCTCAAGATACGCGCGTGCCTTTTTGACAGTGTCGCAATTTGGGATGCCGTAGAGGGTGAGGTTTGCCATTGATTTCCTTGTGTCCTGATGGGGTGATGAAAAGTCATTGTGTATTCCGAAGACTTTTCAGATGACAGCTTTTTACGCGGTCGTCAAAAAAGCTGACGTTCCGGAGACGACAAGCTTTCTGCCGTTTGGCTTGTAATGAACTTTTCTCTAAAGCGGACATTGCGACGCCCGCTTCTGACACGCGCAACCGCGCAGAAAAGCGTCGACCGGTCGGCGGTGGCAAAACCGACTGGTTTTTAAACTTGCGGTAATGAAAGGCTCGTTAAAAATTGTTTGCATAACCTCTAGCTGGGCAAACAGCTCAGCCTAATCTGTCGCTTGGGCTTATCGTACGTGATGCTCGAACAATTGCTTAGGGCGTCAGCGCCTGCGATTATGAATCGCAGTCTTTTGTCATTCTTGTCGAGGGCAGAGACGATGATCTCGTCCGGATCAGGGGCCACGTCTGGAATAGTGTCGGTACGTCCCCAGTCCTGCATCCTCACATCCGTTTGGGCTATCTTGAATGCGCCAAATGAAAGCGGCGTTCCAAATTGAAGCGTGCGGACCGGACGCGAGACACCGAGCGCGATCAGCCTCGGACGCACTTCGCCGACAAAAAAGGCGCGCAGCGGTCCGGCTAACTCGTTCGCAAAAGGCGCATTGGCGATGGTCGTCGGGCTGATCGGGTCGAATTGCAGAATAGTAAGTGGGCTTGATCGCAAAACGACGCCGCCTCCTAGATAGCCGAACGTTGAAAGCCCGAGTGTCACCACCTGCTCCCCCGGCCGCTGAGCACGCAGGCGCATGGTCACGACGGGATGGGCGATCGCCATGGGCCCCAACAGTCCGTCATATCCCGGAGCGATCTCGCGTTCGAACCAACCGACCCGACGCTTCTGCTTGCGCCCACCGATGTCGTACCTGGCCACGCCATTCCTGCCATTCACCCGAACCGGCCCTATCTGGAAGCTGATGCCCGAGCGGATGAAAGCCGGTTTGATATCGAAGGTGTTGGCACTCTGTGGGTTCAGAATGGGAACGCTGCTGCCCACCCCGCGAAACAGCATTCGGGCGGGGCGGCCGTTTATACTGGCGGTTACAACAGCATTGGGTTCGACGACGAATTCGTCGTCTGACGCTCGCACCGGGGCGCTTGTAAAGGCCAAGGCCGCGCTGAGTAGGATGAGAGTATTTCGCACGGCAACCAGCCTCTGGTTAGAGCACGCAAAGCGCACCAATCGTTAAAATGTTACACCCAAGCCAATCCCAACAAAGTCGACGTTTGGCCCGAAGCCGGACAAGGCTTTTCGATACTCGATCTTGCCATAGACCTTGGGATTAAGTCGATGCTGATATCCAGCGCCGATGTAAGGATCGCTGCCACCGCAGCAGAACCCCATGCCGCCACTGGCATAGATACGTCCTTTGTCACCGACTTTTGCCCCAACGCGGCCACCAACGCTAACAAACACGTCGGTATCACGCGCAAGAACCTTGTCGGCGCCAAGGTCGACGCCGACAAATACCCTGTCGCCCAAGTCGAAATCATACCCGCCACCGATGCCCGCAAACGTTTCAGAGGTACCGCCTGCCGATGCAATGCCGGCACGAGCTTCGGCCCTGCCTTCGCCACTGGCATAAGCCGGGGTGTGCGTCGCCGCTACCAAAGCAAGCGCAATAGCAAATCTAGTCATTCAAACCTCCCTCGTTTCAAAGATTTTACTTATGCTATCTTTTCTGATAGCGAATCGTTCTTGAACATCCAATTATTCATGTATTACATTAATTATATAACCTGCAAGGGCCATTTTGATGATGCACGGACCGTCCCGGACCAGCCAACGCGCAGTGCGGCTCGCGCGTATCGCTCAGTTCATCTGCCTTGCTGGCGTAGCATCCCGGCTGATGTTCGTGATTTCGATAGGGTCCGACCGCATAATGATGGGACATTATATTCGCGGCCTGGTGCCTAGCTTGCCAGCGTCGATCAGTAATGAGACCTGGGCTGCCTTCGGCGTGGTCTTGGCAATGGACCTGTCCATGTCGATCTGGGTTTTTCTGACGATGTTCGGCCTATTCGGTGCACTCGGGCGCGGCGAAATGACGAGCGCCGGGTTCGAGCGCCGGTTGCTCAGGCTATGCCTCGCAGCGTTCCTTGGCACCTTGCTCTCGATCGTTGCCCGCGCCCTGTATGTCTTTGCTGCTTTCCTGACCGATGTCGCGCCCCCGTACCGTTGGGGGATCGATCTTTCGCAGGACGTTTTGTATAAAGTGGTTGGAACAATATTCCTGTGTCTCTTCGTACTGATCGTGCGCGAGCTGCGTCGGGTCGATACCGAGAATAAGTCTTTTGTCTGAACAGGAAATCATCGTTCGGCTGGATGTGATGCTGGCGCGCCGCAAGATGCGTTCCAAGGAGTTGGCGGCGCTGATCGGCATCTCAGAGCAAAACCTGTCCCTGCTCAAATCGGGTAAGGTCCAGGGCATGCGTTTCAAGACCCTAGCAGCGATCTGTTCCGCGCTCGATTGTCAGCCGGGGGATATTCTTGAGTTTCAAGGGAATGTTGCTGCCGATTTGCTCTAATAGTTTGGCCGCCCAAGCCAATTATGAATTTGCGGCATTCCCACGTGCATCAAAACCGAACGGTTGTGACACCGGCGCAAGGGCAGCTTTCGGGCGATCTTGCCCAAAACCGGACGCCCACCCTCCACCCAATAACAACCATTCCCTGTTCCGTTCGCAATATTGAACCAGCCAAGTTTATGTCACCCTAACCGTCATTTATAATGCGCCCGCCGGTCCCCGAAATCGCGGACACGTTTGCGCCACGCGCGATAGCTTCCGGGCTTTAATTGGGTGCGCATGAGGACTTTGATCTCGTCGGGCGTGACCCCATGCTGCGCCGAAATCTGGGCGAAGCTGATATGGTCGGACAGCGCCATTTCGACGATCTCGCTGATTTGCGCAGGCGATAGCGTTTTTGTCATGTCACACCGCCGACATGATATCGGTATGGGCAAAATCATGCCCTTTGAACAGCAACGGAATGTCGCGTGATTTGGCCAGCGCATAGGCGAAGAGATCGCCAAAATTGAGCTGCGCCCGATGACCGCTGCCTTTGCCGTAACGCACATTGGCGGCATGGGCATA
>NZ_JAAVVZ010000056.1 GCF_023910635.1 Sphingorhabdus sp.
AGGAACCACCTCACATGCCATCCGGTCTTGCTGCTTTACTCGACGATATCGCCACAATTACAAAAGTGGCGGCGGCGTCCGTTGATGATGTTGCGGCCGCAGCGGGTAAGGCAGGCAGCAAGGCGGCGGGGGTTGTTATCGACGATACCGCAGTGACGCCGCAATATGTCACCGGCTTTACCCCTGACCGCGAATTGCCGATCATCTGGCGTATTGCCAAGGGGTCGTTTTTCAACAAGCTGGTCATCATCTTGCCGGTGGCTTTGTTGTTGAGCCTGTTTCTGCCATCGGCGATAACGCCGATATTGATGCTGGGCGGGGCCTATTTATGTTTCGAAGGCGCAGAGAAAGTGTGGGAAAAAATCTCCCCACATGAAGAGGTGAGCCTAATCGAGGAGCTTGCGGAGCTGACCAGCACCGAACATGAGGCCGCGATGGTCAAGGGCGCGGTGCGCACCGATTTCATCCTGTCCGCCGAAATCATGGCGATTGCCCTTAATGAAGTGAAAGGCCTTGCCGAAACATCGATCTGGCTGGAGGCAGGGACATTGGCCTTTGTCGCCATCGTCATCACCATCGCGGTTTATGGCGTCGTTGGCCTGATCGTGAAAATGGACGATATCGGATTGAAGTTGGCGGCGCGCGAAAACGCCGGTTCGCAAGCCATTGGCCGCGCGCTTGTAAAAGGCATGCCCAAATTGCTCGCCGCTTTGTCGACCATCGGCACCGCGGCAATGCTGTGGGTGGGTGGGCAGATTATCGTCCACGGCTTTGGCATCCATCCCGCCGAGTTTTTGGGCCTATATGAAGGGGCGCTGGCCTGGGTCGCCGATGCGGCGATGAGCGGCGTCGTCGGTCTTGCCATCGGCGCGGTGATTGTGGTGGTCTACCATCAGGTTGCCAAGCGCAAGGCGGGTTGAGGGTGTAGCCAGAATGTGGTGTGCGTGGGGGGCTGCGTTGCGCTAGTTATTGTATCACGCAAAGACGCGAAGGCGCGAAGGCGCATTCCCCCCAAGCGTCATGCTGAACTTGTTTGTGCTCTGCACGCCTTCGGCTCCAGCATCCATCGTGCCAATCAGACCGAAGGGTGCAGAGGCAAAACCAGATCCCCCCAAAAACACCGTCGCTCCAGCGCAGGCTGGAGCCTATCGCGTCTCGCCGGATAGCGCCGCGCTGGGACGATAGGCGGGATAGGCCCCAGCCTGCGCTGGAGCGACGAAAAAAGGGTTCACGCAGAGGCGCGGAGGCCCGAAGGAAGGGAAAAAGACAATTTCCTTCTCTTCTTCTTTGCGGCTTTGCGGCTTTGTGTGATAAATTTGCGTGATAAAAATGCGCCCGACGGATACGCGCTGCTTTTTCAACGCGGAGCCAAGGTTTCGATTATTTTGCATTCCGCAACCGTGCCGTGACGGCAGGCGCCGACAACCCGGTCGAGTTCGCTGCGCAGAGCTGTTAGATCACCGATTTTGCGCTCGACCTCGGTCAGATGAGCACGCGCGATGTTATCCACCGCTTGGCATGACTGCGACCTGTCATCGGACAATGTCAGAAGTTCGCGCACAGCTTCGATTGTAAATCCAAGGTCACGGGCGCGGCGAATGAACGAAAGACGGGCAAGATGCTCGCTGCCATAAGCGCGGTAGTTGGCCGATGTCCGCGCAGGCGGGGATAGCAGCGCAATTCTTTCATAATAGCGCACCGTTTCGACCTTAGTCGCAGTTGCCTTTGCCAAATCACCAATCTTCATCGCTTGACCCTATAGTTACTACAGGGTGTAGATAGGCGTCCGAATCGAAATTTGTCGAGAAGGAAAAACAATGTTTATCAAGCGCAAGATGACCGGAGAGGCGCAGTGAAAGTCGATATTTCAACCAGGATAGACCTTCCCGCCGAAACTGTTTGGGCAGAAGTGCAGACCGCGGCCTTACTGATGCACATTGCGTGGCCGCTAATGCGGTTTGTGCCAGTGGGCAAAGAACCGCTCGACGCGTTCAAAGCGGGTGGCCGCTATCCGGTGAAACTGCGCCTGTTCGGTGTGTTGCCATTTGGAACGCAATGGATCGTCACCTCTTTGCACGAACCTGAAAACGGCAAATGGCCCAAGCGCCTTCGCGACGACGGCCACAGCGCGATGATCCGGAAATGGGATCACTGGATTACGATCGCGCCAAATCCCGACGGTGGCACCGATTACAGAGATGAGGTTGAGATTTCGGCAGGTGTGCTGACCCCTTTTATCTGGACCTTCGCGCAACTTTTCTACCGACATCGACAGCGGCGCTGGCGCGGGCTTGCGCGAACACTTCATGCCCGTCGGCTCATCGCCCAAGAAATGGCCGCTTTCAAAAAGAGTCGAACAGCCGGTGACATCGCCTCTGCTTGGCACGCCCTCGAACGCGCACATATTGTTTCGCAGCTTTTTTTGGGGCTACATATCGCCAACCATCGCACGATGCTGGGCTTTGCAGTGGCGCAGAGGGACTGGCGTGAAGTGCGGGGGCAGATCCTTCGGCTTGCGCTTGCGCCAATTGGGACGCTTACGGGACGAATTCCGTTAGGCAACACCGGCCGCTCCAATGTGAGCGTGTTTCAGACATTGCCTATCCCCGATGACTTACGTGACGGCAACGAAGGTGCGTTGCCATGACGCGCGACGATGGGCTGCGCTCATGTTTTTATCACGCAAAGACGCAAAGGCGCGGAGGAAGGTGGCAAAGGTGCATTCCCCACAACGTCATGCTGGAGCCGCAGGCGTGCAGAGCACAACTTGTTTGTGCTCTGCACGCCTGCGGCTCCAGCATCCATCGGGCCACGCAGACCGAAGTTTTTGGCTGATAGATGGACCCTGAACCAAGTTCAGGGTGACGTTGGGGGTGACGGCTTCGGGGGAGGTGACGGTGTGGTTCACGCAAAGCCGCGAAGGCGCAAAGGCGCGAAGGAAGGGAAAAAGACAATTTCCTTCTCTTCTTCTTTGCGACTTTGCGGCTTTGTGTGATAAATTTGGCTGCGGCGGAGGGCGCAGCGACCATTTCTAAATATGTAAGAAAATGGCAGGAGTTGGGGGACTCGAACCCACGACCCTCGGTTTTGGAGACCGATGCTCTACCAACTGAGCTAAACTCCTG
>NZ_JAAVVZ010000057.1 GCF_023910635.1 Sphingorhabdus sp.
CATTTATGGGAAAATGACGGGGAGCCGTTAAGCGTCACTGCGCAGTTCCTCGACAGCGTCAACGTGCCGCCACCCGGCGTGCTGGCATCGATCTGGGCGCCCGTAGGGCTTCGCTACCACGCGCTGCACCATTTACTCCCCAGCGTGCCCTATCATGCCTTGGGCGAAGCCCACCGCCGCCTGACGGCACAATTGGCCCCCGACTCCGCCTATCACCGCGCAAATTATGATGGTTTGACGGGATTGGTGACGCGACTCACGCGCAGCACGTTTGTGCGGGGCGCGTAAACCGCAAGGTTCATCGCAGACCCGAAAGGGCCGCGATGGCTATCATCTTATGTAGGATAAAAACTGGAGCGGGCGAGGGGATTCGAGTGTTAGGATCACTGCCTGACCGCAGCTGTTTAAGGTACTTTCACGCTATTTTCGCTGATCATCTGCTTCTTCAAAATTTTTGAGCAAGGGGACGAACTCTTGCACGGCTGCGACGTATAGAGGGTGTCGCGGGTGGTTACCTTTGGTCGAACCGAGGCACATTAGGTTGACGCCACATTCCAGCGATAGCTTGCGCACCTCGTCATCTCGACCATTGTAGGCCCCGTGGACACCCCACGCTGCGATTACGGGAGAACTCGCTGCTCCGGCCGCTGTGAGCGCCGCTATTATATGCCCGTCATTATCTGGCCCAACCGGGTCGCGTGCCGCCTTCATGTCCGTAGGTTTAGTGGCCCGAAACGCGAATAGATTGAGTACCAGAAGTCCGCCGAATCCCCGCTCACGCGCGAAACCAATGCAGCGCCGAATAGTGGGGTCATCTAAGGTGGCATCTGCAGTCGATGGGTTCAGCATAATGAACGTGAGCGCTGCAAGACTTTCGTTCCATTTGCGGGTAAGGGTGTAGCGATAGCATCCACACTCGGACAACACGGCCCCATGTAAGTCTGGAAACATATCAACGCCACTCACATTAACTAATTCGGCAGCGGTGTTTGAGCATCTGCAGACTTTGTGGTGTTTTCTGCCGCTTTTGGTGCGGCTGACTCTGGAGCCGCTGGCTGCGGTGCTGAAGTCGTTGATGCTGCTGCCGAAGACGATGCTTTAGCGGGAAGTACCTGAATTAGAGCAAACACGAGTCCGGCTACTACGGCAAGAATCGCTGCCACCGAACTGATGATTGTTACCCGACTCGCTACTGCCTCAATCCGTTCTGAGAGAGCTTGCAATGAATGAATCTGGCGATTCACTTCAGATATCATTGCCGAGGGAATTTCAACAAGAGGCTCAGAATTCCAAGGTTTGGCGAACTCCCCCGATGCACTCCGGTCTAAGTCCGCGAGCCAAAGAAGAAAGAGGTCTTGGCCCCGCTTTAATTGGATCGGAGACGGGCCGGCATTATAGACTGAGTAAATCAGCTTTCCCTTGAAGCCTGGATCGACGTGAAATCCCGACACATTGATTAAGCCTCGCCACTTTGCGCTGGACTTTAGTGAGATAAATCCCATCACATTTTGCGGGATATTGAGTGCCTCTTCGGTCATAAGAAAAGCGAATTGGCCGGCGGGTATGTTAAGCGGTCCGCCCATTACCCGTCTGATCTCAGGAATTGTCTGATCCCAACGCTTTGACTCGGCGAGAGTTTTGGTCGTGTTCTCCCAAACGGACACTGTGTAATCAGGCGTGATGAAGTATTCCTCGCCCAACGTTAGAGTGTATGCTGAGCAATCCACTTGCTTAGGGTAGAATGGCTCAACAATTTTTTTGGCTGGTATAGCTCTGGTGAGTTTGTCACCGCTCCAGAAAGCCATTTAGAGCCCTCTCAATTCAGAGCTTCCCATAGAAGATCGACTTTGCTTTTACCGGTGCTAGCCGGTCCTTGATCGACATGACTAAATCCCACTTTCTATCCACGAATACAGCAAGCGCACAATCAATGATTTTCAGCACTTCACCAGCGATGTGGGGGCGAAAAGGAAAATCTTCCAAATGGTCTAATTTTTCACAAGCCGTAGCCATACGTCCAGCCGCAATAACGAGCTGACGGTCGAAATCGGATGGATTCCCCGTATCTGTTTGGCCGACGGTATCTGCAAGTCTAATGTTTAGAGTGTTCGCAGCGGAAATTCCGATGATCAAAGCATCCGTCACAAGCCGACGAAACTTGTCGTCAGACGGTCCAGCAAAAATCTCTCCTGCATATTTCGCGAAATGCAGCGCCATGTGCTTCAAACGGTCTTGAACCGTTAACCGAGCGATTTCCCGATGATATTTTTCATCATGCTCAAACTGCTCCCACTGCAGCTGATCAAGAACAGCAGTGTCAAGACTAGCTGCCTCGGAACTGTCCGTGATTACTGCCTTCAAAACCATAGGATTTCACTCCAAAGCCCCCAACGATCTCCGACTCGACCGCCACCAAACCCCTCATTAGGAACCTGCTCTCTTAAATTAAATTATACAACAAACGTCTTGGAATCAAGATGATTCCAAATCTACGCCGCAATGGCTTGTTCAAGCCAACGCTCGTTAATCTCCGCCCTGTAAATAATCGAAGCAGCCTGGTCGGGTTTCAATCCTTCTTCGCTAGACCGGGACAAAAACGCTGCCTTCATAACTGCATCTGACCGGTGGGCTGTCACCCTTTGGCGGCTTTCTGAAGGCTTGCCAGCCAAATACTTAACCTTGAGAACGCCTAAGCGCTTACGTCGTATTTCCCGGACAATAAGCAGGTTCGCGAGTGCGCTCTCACTAAGGCCAAGTCCGTTTGCATAGGCCTTAAATCTGGCGTGCTCATCGGGTTGAAGATAGCCGCCGATCTGGGCCATTTACGTTCTCCGAATTAAAAGCCCTCGGCCGCTTAACTAAAAGCCCTAAACATCTCATGAAGTGTGTTAACGTTGGAGCGGGCGAAGGGATTCGAACCCTCGACCCCAACCTTGGCAAGGTTGTGCTCTACCCCTGAGCTACGCCCGCTC
>NZ_JAAVVZ010000058.1 GCF_023910635.1 Sphingorhabdus sp.
ACCAACACCGCGTTTTTCCAAAAGGAAGTCGCGTCGCGGGTCAGCATGAAATATGCGGCGAAGCTGAAGTTCCTCGCAGATGACAGCTTTGACCAGGCTACGCATATCGAAGGCTTGTTGGCGCAGCCCAAGGTTCAGCAAGATCTCACAGACGATGAGGCCGAATGATCGTTCGGCGCTTGATCACAGCGGCGGCACTAGTCTGCGCTACCCCGGCATTTGCGGAGCTTAACCCGTTACCAGACGCGGCGATTTCAGACCCGATGCCTGATGCGGCAAACCCGGCAGGGATGGTCGCGTTTCAGTTGCCGACCGGTACGGAAAAAATCAACGCCCTGCTTTATCTCGCCGCTGGTGACGGTCCTAAGCCCGCGCTTTTGCTGCTGCATGGTTTTCCCGGCAACGAACAAAATCTGGATCTTGCGCAGGCTGCCCGTCGCGCGGGTTGGGATGTTCTGACATTGCATTACAGGGGAAGTTGGGGAAGCGACGGAACTTTTAGTTTTGTGAATTGCATCGAGGACGCCCGAAATGCGGCACGATGGCTGCAATCGGAATCCTTTATCAAACAGACCGGACATGCGCCAAGTCGGATTGCTGTGGCCGGGCATAGCATGGGCGGAATGATGGCGGCCCGGACCATGGCGGACGTATCTGGTTTGGCGGGTGCGTATTTGATAGACCCTTGGGATATTTCCGCAGAGGAGCGCGGCCTGACCGAACGCAACGCTGAGATGGCGTTCAAACTTGGTTTGGCCGACGACTTAAAGCCGTTAGATGGTACGAACGCTGACGCGCTTCTTCTAGAAATGCGCGCCAATCCCGCGTTGTTGGATCTGCGAAAAACAGTGACGACGATTTCCGACCGACCGTTGGCCTTGGTATATGCGGAGCGTGGCCTTGGCCGGGATTATGCGGCTATGCTCGCGGCTGCTAGCCAAGGCTCGGCAACAGCAACGATGCTAAAGACCGATCATTCGTTTTCAGATCACCGGATACAACTTGCCCGACATTTTGTGCGCTGGCTTAACGGATTGAAATAGTCATCTATGGCCAAGCTGTATTTCTACTACGCATCAATGAACGCCGGCAAATCGTCCACATTGTTGCAAGCCGCGTTCAATTATGGCGAGCGCGGCATGAAGGTCATGCTTTGGACCGCTGCGATTGATGATCGCCCCGGTTTCGGCGCCATCAGCTCGCGCATTGGACTTGCCGGCGATGCAAGCCGGTTTGAAAGCACCACCGACATAGAGGGTGCTGTCCTGGCCCAGCACGCAGAAACGCCTTTGGCGTGCGTACTTATCGACGAAGCGCAGTTTTTGACCAAGGAACAGGTATGGCAGGCCGCCAGCTTGGCCGATAAGGCCGGCATTCCGGTCGTCTGCTATGGCTTGCGCACCGACTTTCAGGGCGAACTTTTCCCCGGCTCTGCTGCGTTGCTGGGCATTGCGGACAGCCTTGTTGAGTTAAAAGGTGTCTGTGACTGCGGCCGCAAGGCGACAATGAATTTAAGGGTTGATGAGACCGGTAAAGCCGTGGTTGACGGCGCCCAAACCGAGATCGGCGGCGATGATCGCTATATCGCAATGTGCCGAAAGCATTTTAACGAGGCGCGCGGGTTAGGCTGACTTTTCATTTGCCGTTCATCAAGAAAGGCATATCATCTGGCCTATGATGAAAAATGCCATGCTCTCATTGTTGGTCGCAGCCGCCATCGCGGCCCCCGCTTATTCCAAAAAGCCTGAGCCGCATGTGTGGCCCGAGGTCGGCGTGGAAACGAAGATTAATTTTCCGAACCAAGGCGCAATCCGCAATTTTGAAGCTGATGGCAGTGAAGGCATCTGGCTGGAGGACAGGCAACGGCGCTGGTATTATGCGGAATTGCTCGGCGGATGTCAGGAACTCAACTTCGCGCAAGCCATTGGGTTTGATACGCGCGGTTCGGCAACCTTTGATAAGTTCAGCACGATCATCGTTGCTGGCGACAAATGCCAGGTTGCCAGCCTGGTAACGGCGAGCAAACCTTTGCCACGCAAAGAGCGGCAGAAGCTTCGCAAGCAGGCACTGGCTGCAGGCAAGGACGTTGCTGCGCCTTCAAATTGACTTGATGCCACGCGGCGCCCTAAAGAGCGGGCATGCATGGCTGGATCATCCTCGATAAACCGCTTGGGTTGGGTTCAACACAGGCCGTTGCAGCCGTAAAGCGCAACTTGCGTTCTGCCGGTTTCGGCAAGGTCAAGGTCGGTCATGGCGGCACGCTTGACCCGCTTGCAACGGGCGTTCTGCCAATCGCTTTGGGTGAGGCCACCAAATTATGTGGTCGGATGCTGGACGCGTCAAAGACATATGATTTCACAATCAGCTTTGGGATTGAGACCAGCGGCCTCGATGCTGAAGGCGATGTTGTTGCAACTTCAGAGGTTCGGCCAACGCTCGAACAGGTGCAGCAGATGCTGGCGCAGTTTACCGGTCCAATTGAACAGATACCTCCTGCCTATTCGGCGATTAAAATCGATGGCAAGCGCGCTTATGATTTGGCGCGGGCAGGGGAGACGGTCGAGATGAAGTCGCGGGTGGTGACGGTATACGGGCTTTCGGTCCGGCAGGCGGAACCTCCTTCTCCCGGTGACGCCCCATTGACGTCAATTACACTGACTGCCGACGTTTCCAAAGGCACGTACATCCGAAGCTTAGCGCGAGATGTCGCATATGCTTTGGGTACTGTGGGCCATGTCTCTATGCTGCGCCGCACGCGGGCAGGTCCTTTTGCCCTGAATGGCGCGATTTCGCTGGACAAACTGAATGCATTCGGCCAAGGGGCCACCCAAGAAGACATTATCTTGCCGATAGAGGCA
>NZ_JAAVVZ010000059.1 GCF_023910635.1 Sphingorhabdus sp.
TAGCAGGCGTAAGGTTGGGCGTCAAAACGCGTGGCAAAAAAGAAGGGCGCGGGTTTTACGCCGCGCCCTTCTTGTTGAAATTCTTGAGGGATTAGAAATTGACGGAGAGCCGTCCGTAAAGGAAGCGGCCGTTAAACCCAAATGGAGAGAAGCCCGAATAGGGAAAAAATCCAGCATTCGCTGGGAAACTTCCGCCGGTTGCCCGTGCACCCTGTGGTCGCGCATCCGGATAAACGTCGAACAAGTTATTCGCACCGACTGCTAATTCAATCCGTTCCGCAAATGTGTAGCGCAACTCCAAGTCGGTGATCCATTTTGGACGCAGCACCAAGTCGTCAGGACCCAGCGCAACAAGGCTAGCAGCATTTCCGATGGGCGCCGCTGCATCGGGTGATGTAACTTCACCGTAGCGTGTTGAGCGTGCGGTGATTCCGAAGTCTCCGATCTTACCATCGGCACTTAAAACGATCTTGTCGCTTGGCTGTCCATTGGTGAAGCGTATGCCCTCTACTCGACCGAACAGAACCAAACCGGGAATCGCCGAAAGCGGACCCAGTGCGTTGATGCGCTGATCGATTTTGGTTTCATTTAGATTGTATGCGGCGGTCAGCGTCCAATTGCCGAAATCTCCCGCATCCGCCCGCCAACTCGCTACTGCGTCGATACCTTGCGTCGTCGTATCCAGCCCGTTGATGAAGAAGCGGGCCGCACCGACGCTCTGGAAGCCATTCGCGTCAAGAATAGCCTTCACGGCGGTCTGGATTGCTGCACTACCTGTGCCAGCTGCGCCTAAATTTTCTGTCAAAACAATGCGGTCGTCAATTTTGATGTTGTAATAGTCCAACGACAAACTGAGCTGTGACGTTGGCTGCATGGTAATGCCGAGGCTGAGATTTTTGGATTTTTCAGCTTTCAACGCCTGTGCGCCCAATGCCCTTGCGACGGGGCTGCTAACCGCAACCGTGCTGATTTCGACTGGAAGACCAGAGATGAAATTAGTCGATGTTGTCGTAAAAAACTGTTGGTGAAGAGAGGGTGCGCGGAAGCCGTTCGAGTAAGAACCACGAAACGCAAGGCCCTCTACTGGTTCATAACGCATCGCTAATTTGCCGTTATACGCACTGCCAAAGTCCGAAAAATCCTCATAACGTCCGGCAATCGTGACGGTTAGGCCGTCGAACAGGTCGCCATCAAGTTCGACATAGGCTGCCTTGCTGTTCCGGCTCGCGTCGGTGGCCGCCGACGTGGGGAAGCCCGGGAAACCTTGTGCGCCAACTAAAGCTCCCCGTCCGGGGAAGCTGCACACATTGGTTGCCGCGTTAAACACTCCGGTTTGAGACGTGCAATTGGCAGCCGTTGTTACGAGGGATGCACGAAAAAAGGGCCCAATGGCGAATGATTGCGTATCGCCCGAACGGATTTTGAAATTCTCGTCCCGATATTCAAAACCAACAGCGAAAGAAATTGGGGAGGCAAGACCGAGATCAAATTCACGCGAAACATCCAGATTTGCGGTCAATTGGCCAAATTCAAGCCCACCCGCGTCGAAATCAGTTTGGCTGGCAGGGCCAAAGCTCGTATTAACACTGTTGCGAACCATGTAATCAAATCTGTTATTTCCATATCCGATGGACAGATCAGTGTTCCAGCCACCAACTTGTCCCTTGATGCCAATGAAGCCAGCATAATCTTGAAGTTCGGAATCGATAAATGGAAGGAAACCGTCAGCGCGTAGCGGCACGAAATTTGCTGCGGAAGCCGCTGTGTTGGGTGCCAACACCGACCAGTCGCGGTTGTTTGCCGATGACGATTGCCGATAGTTAGCGGCGCTGAGGCCATCGCGGTGTCCAAAGGAGCCAAAGGCATAGATTTCTAGGGATTCACCAAAGGGCATGCCGGCGCTACCGAAAAAGTTATAATCTTCGGTCTTTGCGTCGCCAAAAATAAAATTGCGGCGGTTGAAAGTGAGTTCTTTTGCATCAAAAGCCGCTGTTGGGCGGTTGTAGTTCGGCCGCAGATCGTAGCCTGAACGATTGGTTGCGTCGCGATCACGATATTCACCGGTCAGATTTATATAACCTTCGCCGATCGGTATGCCGATGTTGACGGCTGCGGTTTTATACTCGCCGTCGCGCGCCTTTTGCTCGCCATCGGTGTTTGCAAGGAAAAATCGGTTATCCGCAGGATTAAGCACGGGCTGGTTGCCGACCGTTTGCAAGCCGGTCACGCGTGGTACACCAGCCATGTCGCTGTAATATTTGCCCCAACTGACGCTTGCTCTGCCGCCATTATCGGCAGTTTTGGTCCGTATGTTGATTACGCCCGCAATAGCATCTGAGCCATATTGCGATGAAGCGCCATCGCGCAGTACTTCGACGCGCTCAATTGCAAGCGCGGGAATGAGGTTGAGGTCGACGGCTGCGCTGCCCCGCCCTACCGAGCCGTTTACGTTCAGCAATGCGGTGACATGGCGACGCTTTCCATTCACAAGTACCAAAGTTTGATCTGGTGCGAGCCCGCGAAGGGAAGCGGGGCGAATAACATCTGTGCCATCGGTAATTGATGGCTGGGGAAAGTTGAATGACGGCACGAGCTGGTTGAGGATTTTGTTTGTTTCTGTCAGTCCGGTGCTGGCGAGCGCATCACCTGAGATCACGTCCACAGGCACTGTACTATCCGCCACCGTACGGTCGGAACGGCGCGTGCCGGTGACGATAATGGCGTCTTGGTCAGTTTCTTCTTCAACGACCGAATCTTGCGGCGCGCTGTCTTGGGCAAAGGCTGGATTTGCCGCAGCTACAAATAGAGCAGTGGTCGAAACCGTCACTGCAAGTGCTGAAATTAGCTTATG
>NZ_JAAVVZ010000060.1 GCF_023910635.1 Sphingorhabdus sp.
GTGCGGCGATGATCTTTTTGCCGTCATTCCCGTTACTCTTCCCGCTGACGTTGTGCCGTATCAAAGCGACCGGCGCGCTTATGTCACAAAATGGCTTTATCAAGCGGGCGCAACTAAGTTTCGCACTGTCCCCGCCGATGGCAAGGTTTATGGCGAGAAAACCGCTTGGCTACGTCACCCCATGACGCGGGATCAAGTCGACGCTTGCTTATCGGCGGATCAACGCGCGGCATTGCTTGCCGAAAGCCAGATTGTTGCACCTGACCCCGAAATTCGCTTGGTTCCAGCCGACATTTTTAAGCGTGATTATGCGGCGGCTTGGGCCGCGCGCGATGCCGCTGCAATGTCTGAGGCCATCAGGGCATTTCGGGCCTTCAGCATAAATGCAGCAGCTCGCCACCTATCGGCGGATGATGTTGCGGCGGAAACTCAGCATAAAATCCGCAAAATCTGCGCAGATGTTCGCGGCCTTGGCGAAAAGGTTAAGGATGCGCGTTTTCGGATGAACTACAACCAATACAACCGCCCATGCTTTCAGCGGGGCATCCAACAACTTGAATGGCAGCGCGATGCTATTTTGCGCGATGAAGCCAATAGACGGGCAAAGGCCGATTGGTTAGCGTCCGGTGTGCTTCACCCCGGCGACCCGCGCACAATCGTTCAAATTGAATGGACCAGCGGCGGCGTGGCACAAAAAGGCTTTGCCCATGTCAACGCACTGCGCGACCCCGATCATATCACTATCCCGATTTGTCGCAAAACGGGCGCGGTGACGAAACATAAGGCGTCCATTGATACGGTGATTGTCCTGCCTGGGATTAACGCGACCGAACGCAAGCAAGTTGTGGACGCGATTGCGGCCTATGACGCTGCGATCAATGCTCCCACCCCTGTCGACGCCGATGTGGACACCCCTATCGCTGAACCGGAAACGGTTGCTGCCCTATCGGATGAATTGGCGGATTATGAGGCTGGGCGGACGGCAAAGTCGAATGGCTTGCCATGTGAATTGCCGCAAAGCATTGTTGATCCCGACAGCACGGGGGCAAGCGACTGGATTAAAGGATGGCGGGATGCCTCATTTGGCGAAAATCAAGCCACAGAGACGCCGCAGGACGAAACCGCTACCCAAGTGGCGGATGAACCTAAAATCGCGCCACAGGACGAAAAAAACGGCCCTGCTGATGAAATTGAAGCGCAACCGGACCCCGTTGCGGCATTGATTGCCCGAATGGATGCGCTTGAAGCCATTATACTTGATCAAGTAAGGCCCGAAGTTGGTCAAGTCGACCACCCTTCCGTGGAAATCACAAACGTCGTTCCGCTCCCGATTGACCCGCGCGCGCTGGCTGTGGTCAAGGCAAGGCAAGAAATCGCCCTTTCGGTGCAATCGAAACCAAAACGGACACCGGCTCACCTTCGGGCGATCATGGCTTATCTGCAACTAAGGAGTGCGCGAAAGTTAGGGTTAAGTCAGCGACATATTTGGTCCACTCACATTGATGACTTAGAGCGAAAACTTGCCAGCATGACAGAAGAAGCGGAATATCAGCGCCGGAAAAAAGAAACGTATCAGGACCGTCTCAAGCATCAAGGCGAGCGAATTGCCAGCCATGCGGCCCAACAAACGCTATGGGAATCCATCGCAAGCGAATGGGGTTATACCGCTCGCACCGACGCAAAGCGCCGCCGCGCCGTCTTGAAAGCGCGTGATATGCAAAAGCGGCTCCATGCAGAGTATAAAGTTGTGGATCGTGCAAACGATGATCGACAAAAGGCAAGTCTACGCGCCAATGCCGCCGAAAGAGAATTGGCCAGCCTAAAGCAAAAGCTTGCCGACCCTACCAATCCAGCGCGGGAAAGCGACTTGCTTATGCTGCGGGATAACGCCGAAAAATGGCAGGGCAAAGCAGAGGCGGCGATTGCAGAGGGTGAACGCCTAAAGCAACAGGTGGTCCATTACGGCGGCCAGATCGAAAACTTGGCGGTAAGGCTGGCACGGGCAGAGGCGATGTTGCGCACTGGTCCGCTGGAACTTACCCGTATCGCGGCGTAACCCCTTTCATGGATATATCGGGCCGGTCAGAGCGGCCCCTCTATCATAGGAATTTGTGATGATCCCTTATGCAGATAAAAAATGGACTTGCAGACATGCTTGGCGGCAGTTTCATAGAGCAAGGCGTCTGGTTGCAAAGATGCCGCCGCACAATGACAACTTTTTGGCTGTGTCACGAACACAGGCTATCTACCGTCAAGTTTTTCGCGCAGCAAAGCGGGAAATGCCTAAACGCATTGAATGGAACGCTTCGCCAGGGTGCAACCTTTGTCTTATCAAAAATGCGGCCTTTGAGAAATTGCATCGAAAAAATGGGTAGGTGCTATATGAACACCCACTTCCACCCCGCGCTGATCCGAACGGCTCCAGAACTCTGCCAGCTTGTCGGCAACTATGGTGGTTCGCTTCCCGATGGTGACTGGTTCGCTATGGAGAAGATCGACGGTTGGCGATGCCTATACTTTGCCGGCAAGGATGGCCGCAAAGGACTGTGGACGCGCAACGGCATCCCGATCCAAGGCGGCGGCCACATCATCCACAAGCTGCAACTTATGGAGCAGATTGCGGGGGAGAGCCTATTCTTTGACGGTGAGTTTGTAGTCGGGGGAACGCTGGCCAGCACAAAGGCATGGTGTGAACGCGATTGGAAGGGCGGGGGAGAGGCTGGAACGCTGCACCTATTCGACTGCTTTACGCAAGCCGAATGGGAGCAAGGCGGGACCGAACGGCCAC